>NZ_JAWRXJ010000074.1:0-378 GCF_046535095.1 Pseudomonas sp. SIMBA_041 | reverse complement strand
TACCGATATTTCGATATAAAATACTTTAGAATATAGATCGAAATATATCGACAAACACATAGATATTTATCGATTATATGTTCACCTAAAATTAAAATATAAGAGTTATTTCAAAGCAATACAATCATCATTGTTATGAATCGATTCCTACAAAATGTTGTCTCCTGCCGTTATTTTACTGCACTATTATTTAGTTCTTTAATATAGTCAGATGGTGTCATTTGAGTCCTGTCTTTAAATGCTTTAATGAACGTTGTAGGACTTTTATATCCAAACTCTTCAGATATAGTTTGAATAGTATACTTACGAAGTGTTTGATTTTCCTGCAATTCTTTTAGCAAGTAATTTATCCTAAGATCATTTACATATTCGGAAAAA
>NZ_JAWRXJ010000737.1:0-247 GCF_046535095.1 Pseudomonas sp. SIMBA_041 | reverse complement strand
TCGGTCGAGCGGCCGTCCGCGCCGTGCGGCAGGAGGTCCCGCGTGAAGCGATCGAAATAGCGAGTCAGACGCAGGATGCCATGCGAGCGCAGCATTTCGGTTAGCGTCGGCGACGCCACACGGTCTGTTGCGGCCCTTAGCGCGTCCCACGCGGCGAGCGCGCCTGTGACCCGATAGCGAATCGGTCCGGGTAAGCGAGCGAGCTTGGGATCGGTGACGGCATCGCCCGAGTGCATCAACGCAGTAA
>NZ_JAWRXJ010000736.1:0-247 GCF_046535095.1 Pseudomonas sp. SIMBA_041 | reverse complement strand
GGAAGCCGTTGATTCGGGTTACCGTTCAGCGATGAGCGTACAGTCAAGCTTGGTTATGCATCCTATTTGGGCGTACGGCACAGAAGAGCAAAGAGAAAAGTATTTGCCAAAGCTTGCCACAGGTGAGTATGTCGGCTGCTTCGGTCTGACTGAGCCAGATTCAGGATCTGACCCTTCATCGATGTCAACGCGTGCGCGCGCAGTCGATGGCGGTTACGAGTTGACGGGCAATAAAATGTGGATCACC
>NZ_JAWRXJ010000735.1:0-247 GCF_046535095.1 Pseudomonas sp. SIMBA_041 | reverse complement strand
AGCATCAGCGCCGCGTCGCTAACGCAGCGAGCGATCGGACCAAGCGTCGACAGGTGGGTCCAACTCACCGCCGCGCCGGCAGGCACTCGGTTGAACGACGGTTTCATTCCGACCACCCCGCTCCAGCAAGCTGGAACGCGGATCGAACCGCCGCCGTCGGTGGCCAGTGACAACGGTCCCATGCCGAGCGCAACCGCTACGGCTGATCCACCGCTGCTCCCGCCGGACGTCAGACGCCGATCCCATG
>NZ_JAWRXJ010000734.1:0-247 GCF_046535095.1 Pseudomonas sp. SIMBA_041 | reverse complement strand
CACGGCGGCGGACGAACTGGCGCAAGCGCTGGTCGCGCGGCATGCGCTGGGTGATGAAGCGCGGGCCGAGCTCGAGCGGGGGTCGAATTGAACGAGCCAGGAAGCGAAGGCGTGCCAGTCGACGCGGAGATTCCCCGAATCAAGCTACCTCCGGGCTGGCAGGCGAGCGAGGGCACGCTTGCGCGGCCGCTGGCACTGTCGGGACATGGTTTGCATACCGGTCGGCGTGTGCAGGTGCGGATCCAGC
>NZ_JAWRXJ010000733.1:0-247 GCF_046535095.1 Pseudomonas sp. SIMBA_041 | reverse complement strand
AAAGCGCCAAATACTCACGCCATCATTTAATACTACTTGCTCGGCAGTGGTACGTCTGGCCACTTGCCAATACAAATGTGACAACCAAAACTTGAGCAAATGCCTAGGACTGGCAGAATTGGGCAATATGTTTAGCCATTGCTTGGGTGATTGCTGAGCATAAGGCACGCCCGCCTGAATAATTGATATGGGTGCTAACATTGGTACTGAGCCTTTGATCTTAATGATTTTTGGCAACAGCTTAAGC
>NZ_JAWRXJ010000732.1:0-247 GCF_046535095.1 Pseudomonas sp. SIMBA_041 | reverse complement strand
ATGCGCGCCACCGTTCTGGTCCTGGTTGAAAACGTCAACGCCTACCTGCCGCACCTCGAAGACCTGGGTTTCAGGCTGATCCTGGCACCCACCCCACAGACCCGGGCCCAGGCGATCCGGGACCACGCCGGGCAGATCGATGCGGTGCTGACCCGTGGCCCCCTGGGGCTGAGCGCGGCGGAAATCGCCGCCCTGCCCCGATTGCAGATCATCTGCGTGATCGGCGCCGGCTATGAGCAAGTGGACC
>NZ_JAWRXJ010000073.1:0-378 GCF_046535095.1 Pseudomonas sp. SIMBA_041 | reverse complement strand
CCCCAACCTCGAACGCCCACACCTCACCAGCCCGCTCGCGCCGCTGTCGCTCCAGCCGATCTAGGTAGCCGTCCATTGAGTATCGCGGCACCCGTGTCCGACACGCTGGATCGAGCGGTGAGTCCCGAAGGTGGCAGGCATAGCACGATCCGTCTCGCACACGCCGCCGCGTCCCGTCGCACTTCGGGCAACGTGCTCCGTCGTACACCTTCGCCCCCTCGATCCACGCAGCCAGCCGCAGCGGGTTCGCAATCTGACGCCTCGCCCGCCTCTGGCATTCGCTGCATCCCCGAATGTGCTCGCGCCTGCGTTGCGCCTGCGGCGAATCCCCGGTATTGAGCTTGCCCTGGACATCAACGTGCGGATACACGGCTGGCG
>NZ_JAWRXJ010000731.1:0-248 GCF_046535095.1 Pseudomonas sp. SIMBA_041 | reverse complement strand
CCTTGTACTACTTTTAAATTGCATCGACTATATTATAAATAGATGACATTTATCAGCGTTTGTTTTCTACGCGGTAATACCATTCGAGCTGTCGATCAAACCCTGTTTCTAATAGGTTAGCAATTACCCGTCCTGTTAGTCCCCACACTGTCTCGCCATCGACCTGCCAGCTCGGCGTCAGTATGGTAGCCATTTGCTCTTGCATCTTATACTCAATTTCATACTCTACCGTTGGTTGAGTGACTAAC
>NZ_JAWRXJ010000730.1:0-248 GCF_046535095.1 Pseudomonas sp. SIMBA_041 | reverse complement strand
TGGCATCAACATTACTAAGCACGAAATTGCGGTAATGCAGGTGCTATCAGAGATATGCCCACCAATGCTAAATGGTAAGCAAAAACAGCGGTTCTATAAGTCGTACACTGTACAGCTGCATGAGCTAATGCCTTCTCTAGAAGATCCAAAAGCGGCTATTCAATATTTATCTACACAGCAAGACTATCGCCAGATACTACAAGGTATTCGTAGCTGGACGATGGGTTTCTCAAAGCAAGAAAACAAAG
>NZ_JAWRXJ010000729.1:0-248 GCF_046535095.1 Pseudomonas sp. SIMBA_041 | reverse complement strand
AGGTCCAGCAGCAGCGGCCCGGCAATGATGGTGGACTGGGTAAAGCCACTGGAGCGCCGCAGCAGCGCATTCAGGCGCGCATCCAGCTCTTCGAACTGGAATGGCTTGACCACATAGTCGTCCGCACCGGCCGCCAGGCCCTCGACCTTGTCCTGCCAGTTGCCACGGGCCGTGAGGATGAGGATCGGGAACGTCTTGCCACGGTTGCGCAACTGGCGGATCAGGTCCAGCCCGCCCATGCCGGGCAG
>NZ_JAWRXJ010000728.1:0-248 GCF_046535095.1 Pseudomonas sp. SIMBA_041 | reverse complement strand
ATCGCGATGACCTCCGGCGAGTCGTCCATACCGAGCGCGTCTGAGTTTTCCATATTCACTACTCCAGCACAACGCTCGAAGCGCTATCTGCGGCCGCCGAAGCCGTCTTCCAGGCACACCCCTTCGGCACGCTCGCAATCGGTGAAGGCAGGCGCATTGACGACGCCCCCGGCTTATCCCAGCTCGAACACTTCTCGAGAATCTGCCCGCTCGTCCCGTTCTCGATCAGATCAGGCGTTATCTTTATG
>NZ_JAWRXJ010000727.1:0-248 GCF_046535095.1 Pseudomonas sp. SIMBA_041 | reverse complement strand
AATGACAGATTGATAAAAATGAATGGTAAAATGGAACAAAATGGTTTTTTTTCACCAGATGCCTATCGTACTTTGTCGTACAATAATAATAAGGTAGAATTAAAATATTCAGATAATTCTTACACAACTCTAGTTTATACAATGGAAAATGGTAAGCCCAAAAAGTCAGAATTGTATATAGATAATGAGTTGGTGACTTCAAAAAGCTATACTTATGAAAGTAATAAAGTCATGGTATATGAAGATAC
>NZ_JAWRXJ010000726.1:0-248 GCF_046535095.1 Pseudomonas sp. SIMBA_041 | reverse complement strand
CGAACAACTGGGGGTACCGCTCGGCGAACTGTCCACCGAGCCTGGCAAGGTGGTGCACGCCGCATCTGGCCGCTCACTGCCCTACGGTGAACTGGCCGAGCGCGCCCTCGACCTGCCCGTGCCAGACCCGGCCAGCGTACAGCTGCGCGACCCCAGCCAGTTTCGCTGGATCGGCAAGCCGGTACGCCGGGTCGACGCCTATGACAAATCCACCGGCAAAGCCTTGTACACCATCGACATCAAGCTCG
>NZ_JAWRXJ010000725.1:0-248 GCF_046535095.1 Pseudomonas sp. SIMBA_041 | reverse complement strand
CAGGCATTCCAGGACGGCAAAGGAGCAGATAAACCTCGTCTGTACTGATGAGCGCCTGTCGATCTCATGAAGCCGGGTCTTCATTTCCGGCTCCAGGGCCTTGTAGGTTCTGGCTCCGTCCGCGGAATATGACTTCACCAAGTCAACCAATGAAGCCGGCTTGAGTTTTATTTCCGCCGTCGCCTCGGAGACGAAGGTGGCTTTGTCCTTGAGAAAGGGATAGGCATTAAATGCCGCAACCATCTCCG
>NZ_JAWRXJ010000724.1:0-248 GCF_046535095.1 Pseudomonas sp. SIMBA_041 | reverse complement strand
AAGCCGAATGGCGAATCGTAACCGTTGATGATGTCCCTCAGCATAAGTAGGAATCCGCCTATCGACGTGGGTGACAGGATGCCTACCTCTCCTTTGTGTCGTGGCTTCCATTTCTGTTGAAGTTGCGTGCGAAGCGAAAGTAAGACTAGGTTTATCTTTTCTTGGCAAAACTGTATATACGCGGATCGCGAGATGTCGTCCTCTAGATCGGCATCTGCATTTGGCGAAAAAAGGCTATACAAGGAGCC
>NZ_JAWRXJ010000723.1:0-248 GCF_046535095.1 Pseudomonas sp. SIMBA_041 | reverse complement strand
AGAAAAAATTATCCAGGCCACGCTGGAGGCGGTGAAACTTTACGGAATACATGCTGTTACGCACCGCAAAATTGCTACCCTTGCCGGGGTACCGTTGGGATCGATGACCTACTATTTTTCAGGAATTGATGAGTTGTTACTGGAGGCGTTCAGCAGTTTTACTGAGATCATGTCCCGGCAATATCAGGCATTTTTTAGCGATGTTAGTGATGCTCCGGGCGCATGCCAGGCTATCACCGATATGATCT
>NZ_JAWRXJ010000722.1:0-248 GCF_046535095.1 Pseudomonas sp. SIMBA_041 | reverse complement strand
CTGGTGCTGGTTGCGACGCTTCCACGACCTGGGCCTGCGCTGGCAGGCCGGGGAACAGGGCAAGCTGCTGCGCTACAGCGCCCAGAGCCACCCCGGGGTGCTGTCGCAACAATTGATGCTGCGTTCGGACTACCTGTTCATCGGTGCCCTGCTCGACCCCGCGGCCCTGGGCTGGTACGCCATGGCCAGCGCCGCCGCCGAGCTGCTGCTGATCATTCCCGAGGCGGTGACCACGCCACTGATGAAGC
>NZ_JAWRXJ010000721.1:0-248 GCF_046535095.1 Pseudomonas sp. SIMBA_041 | reverse complement strand
CTCGCATGCGAGGCGCCCAGGGCGACGACTCCGAATCCAGCCGGTACGAAAACACGTTCACCGGTGTGCCGCGTGGTACGCCCCTTACGCCTGTCTACGATCCACGCGTCGACCTTCCCCGCGTCTATCCGATTACCGGCGTCGTGGTTGTGCCTGACGGTGAGCAGGTTCACACCGACGAGTACGGCCGCATCTTTGTGCAGATTCAGGGGCTCGACGAAGCGGACCATGCCCATGCCGCGGGCGCC
>NZ_JAWRXJ010000720.1:0-248 GCF_046535095.1 Pseudomonas sp. SIMBA_041 | reverse complement strand
CTTTTATTTGACAAAGGGATATAGAGAATATGGATATTTTATATTCACAAAAAATAAATTACAATCTCTTGTAAGAATAGAACACAATGAAATTTTATTTCTTACAGAATATATTTATGATTTTATTGACCATATCAACAGTTTGGAAGATAGGGTAAGAATAAATCAAAATGGACTTTGGGGAATCTCAAACATCGAAGGAGAAATCATAATCCCATGTAAGTATGACAAAGTTGATTATCCTGATA
>NZ_JAWRXJ010000020.1:0-33165 GCF_046535095.1 Pseudomonas sp. SIMBA_041 | reverse complement strand
CCCCGTAGCCGCACAAGCCGGCGGATTCTGTCTTACCCGTAGGCGATGGCGCAAGGCGTTGTAGCCGTTAGGACGTTACACCGAGTGTCTTTAAACGTACGACCGGAAGCCTGTTTAAACGCATCAAATGTCGAACAGAGTTCCTGCGCCGATCGATCAGGCAAAAACGAACGAAATCACTTTTTCGCAGGCTTTCCGCTGTTAGGGAAATGCAGGTACGACATCACGCTTTCAGTCAATTCTGTCGCCAGCTTCACCGCCTCTTTATTGCGCGCCATCACGCCGGCGACCAAGCCTTCGATCAAGGCCAGCACGGCGATGTTGGAACTGGTCAGTACAGGGTGGTCGCACGGCGCAAATAGCGTGTGCTCGGCGATGCCGGTGAGGGGGGAGGCGGGTGAGTCGGTAATGGCCAGCACCGATGCGCCACGTTCATTGGCGAAGCGGGCCAGTTGCAGGGTGTCGAGGGAGTAGCGCGGCAGGGAGATCGCCAGCAAAACGTCCTGGTCGGTGATCGCGGCCAGTCGGTACGCGGCATTTTCGTTGCCGCCCTCCATGCTGATGGCCGTGGCGTCGGTACAAAAGGGCACCAGGGTCGAGGCGGCGAGGCCGGCGAAGTAAACACTGTTACCGAACCCCAGAATGTAGATTTTGCGTGCCGTGGTCAGGCGGGTGACGAACGCTTCAAAGGTGTCGGCGTGGTTGTTGGTCACCGCCGTGGCCAGGTTGCTGCTGGCACTCTGGAGTTGTTCATGCAGCCCAAATGCGCCGCCCGGGCGATGGGCCAGTTCGTTGCGCAATTTGTCGACCGGCGACACCATCTGCTGCAACGTTGCGACCAGTTCGGCCTTCATGCCGCTGTAACCACCGAGGTCCAGCGCTTTAGCCAGACGGTTGACGGCGGCGGGTGAGGTCAATGTTTCGTGAGCCATTTCCTCGATGGTCAGGGTCGCGGCTTTGAGCGGGTGACGCAGGATGAAGTCCGCCACCTTGCGCAGTGATGGAGGCAGTTCGGCAACGATTTCCGTCAGTTTTTGCATGACCGGCGCGGCGTAGACTGTGGTGTCTTTCGAAGGGGTGGGCATATCCGGCTCAACTATTCCTGAAGGTATGAGAAGGGCTGTGCCTGATGCCCTGACAAGGTTGGCTGGAGTGTATCCGAAGCCAACCCTGTCAGGGCACCGCCGAGCCGTAGCGGTGTTACTTCAAACTCCCGGCCAGAAACTGCTGAAGGCGTTCGGATTGCGGATTGACCAGCACCTCACGCGGGTCGCCGCGCTCTTCGACAACGCCTTTGTGCAGGAACACCAGTTGGTTTGAGACCTCGCGGGCAAAGCCCATTTCGTGAGTCACCACCACCATGGTCCGGCCTTCCTGCGCCAGATCCTGCATGACTTTAAGCACTTCGCCGACCAGCTCGGGGTCGAGCGCCGACGTCGGCTCATCAAACAGCATCACTTGCGGTTCCATCGCCAGTGCGCGGGCAATGGCCACGCGCTGTTGCTCGCCACCGGACATATGCGCCGGCCAGGCGTTCATGCGGTGTGCCACACCGACTTTGGCCAAGTAGTGCTCGGCCTTCTCCCGTGCCTCTTTCTTGCCCAGACCCTGCACATGCACCGGGGCTTCCATGACGTTTTCCAGGGCGCTCATGTGGGACCAAAGGTTGAAGTGTTGGAACACCATCGACAGCTGCGAACGCATGCGTTGCAACTGCTTGGGTTCGGCCGCTTTGAGCCCGCCGAGTGTGTTGGTCACCAGTTTGAGCGGTTCGCCATTGAGCACGATGTTGCCCGCATTGGGTTGCTCCAGCAGGTTGATGCAGCGCAGGAACGTACTTTTGCCAGAGCCGCTGGAACCGATGATGCTGATCACGTCACCGGCCTGAGCTTGCAAGGACACGCCCTTGAGCACCTGATGCGCACCGTAACTTTTATGCAGGTCCTGAACTTCAAGTTTGTACATGGTTTGAACTCTCTGGAGTCAGTCGCTAAGCAAGCGACCCTGGCGAATGGGGGTAGAGCCGGCAACCTTGGCCAGCCACAATCCAGGCTGGGCAAAGCGCAGCCGTTCGCGGGCATAAAGAACGCCGTCGGTGCTGGCGCGCACCACGCTATGGCGGTCGGTCAGCGGGTCGATGACTTCGAACAGCGGATCGCCGACCTTGACCTGCGCACCCAGCGGTTGCAGAAAACTCACCACGCCGGGATGCGGCGCACAGGCGTACTGCGCGCCAGCGAAGGGCACGGCCTGGCAATGGCTCGGCGGTGCCGCAGGCCAGTCACCGCTGATCAGGCCTTGATCGGCGAGGTACCCGAGAATGGCGTGTGCGCTGTCGACACATTGTTCGCGTTCGGTGTCTGCCATGCCACGCAATTCGATGGTGGTCGCCGCGCACGCCAGCGGAATATTGGCTTCAGGAAAGCGCTCAGCCAGGCGTAACCAGGCAATGGCGCAGGCTTCGTCGAACGCGCTGCCGCCCGCACCTTCGGCCAGCAGCGTGACCCCGGCACCGAGGCGTGCGGCCAGTGATTGCAGGCGTGGCCAGTGTTGCGGCATCGCATACAACAACATGATCGATTCGAAATCGCAGTGCAGGTCCAGCACCACATCGGCGTCGCAGGCCTGCTGCAGCAACAGGCGACGCAGGCCGTCGAGTTCCGAGCTCGCTGCCGGCATGGCGCCGAGGGCATCTACCATGGCACGGCGGATGAGGGCGATGTTGGCGGCGGCGTCGTCTCCCAATTGGCCCTCCAGCCGCGGTGCAACAACATCAACCAACTCCGGGAAGTCGCGATTGAAGTTTTTGCCGCTGGAGAACTCGAAGCGCCCCTGATGGGTGGCCTGGAACATCTGGGCGATACCGATCGGATTGGCCAGGGGCACCAACTCGATCACCCCGCTCAGACGGCCTTGTGCTTCCAGTTCCAGAAGACGGCGCTTGAGCTCGACAGCGACGCGCATCCCCGGCAGTTCATCGGCATGCAATGAAGCCTGGATGTACGCTTTGCGTGTGCCACTGCCAAAACGAAACAGCGTCAGCGTGCGTTCGGTGCCCGATGCACTCCACGGCAAGCGGTATTGAATGTGCTCCATAGCAGCTCCTTAGTGCTTGCGCGGTGCCAGATACGCCAGCCAGCGGCGCTCGGCCAACTTGAACAGACGCACCAGAATGAAAGTCAGGACGAGGTAGATGAGGCCGGCGGTGATAAACGCCTCGAACGGTAAATAGAACCGTGAGCTGACAGTCCGCGCGGCTCCGGTGATGTCGACGAGGGTGACGATGGACGCGAGGCTGGTGGTTTGCAGCATCATCAGCACTTCGTTGCTGTACTGCGGCAATGCCCGGCGCAAGGCCGATGGCAGGAGAATGCGGCGGTACAGGGTCTGGCGGGACATGCCCACGGCTCTGGCGGCCTCGATCTCGCCGGGGGGCGTGGATTTCAAACTGCCGGCCAGCAGTTCCGCGCTATAGGCACTGGTGTTGATCGCGAAGGCCAGACACGCGCAAAAGGTGGCGCTGGAGAGGTAAGGCCAGAGCACGCTTTGGCGAACGGTTTCGAACTGCGCCAGGCCGTAATAGATCAGGAACAATTGCACCAGCATTGGTGTGCCGCGAATCACGTAGGTGTAGAGCCAGGCCGGCAAGTTGATCAGTGGCGATCGTGAAACCCGCATCAGTGCCAGGGGTATCGCCAATACCAAACCCAGGGCCAGGGAAATGAGCAAGACTTTGAGGGTTAACAAGGCGCCATTGAAGTACAGCGGCAGGTTTTCCCAGATCAGGTTGTAGTCGAGAATCATGGGCGGTTCCCCCTCACAATTCGGCGGCTTTGATGCCGACCGAGTAGTGTTTTTCCAGATAGCGCAGCACCAGCAAGGACAGGCTGGTGAGCATCAAGTACAGCGCCGCCACTGCGAGGAAAAACGTGAACGGCTCGTGTGTGGCATCCGCAGCGTTTTTGGCTTTGAACATCATGTCCTGCAAGCCGATCACCGAAATCAGCGCGGTGGATTTGGTCAGTACCAACCAATTGTTGGTGAACCCGGGAATGGCGAAACGAATCATCTGCGGCACCAGAATTCGCCAGAACACCTGCGCACCGCCCATTCCATAAGCCACACCAGCCTCGGCTTGACCTTTGGGTATTGCCATGAAAGCGCCGCGAAAGGTTTCCGAGAGGTAGGCGCCAAAAATGAAGCCCATGGTGCAGACGCCCGCGACAAAGGGGTTGATGTCGATATAGCGGGTGTAACCGAGCGCCAGGGCCATGCGGTTCACCAGATCCTGGCCGCCATAGAAGATCAGCAGGATCAGCACCAGGTCTGGAATGCCGCGAATCAGGGTGGTGTAGCTTTCCCCGAGCAGGGCCAGCCATTTGAGCGGTGACAGCCGCAATGCCGCGCCAATCAGGCCCAGGGCAATCGCCAGGGACATGGAGGTCAGGGCCAGGTTGATGGTCAGCCAGGCGCCATCGAGAATGCTCGATCCGTAGCCGTGGAGCATGATGAAGTTCCTCAAGCGAGCGCCGCGAGGCGCGCAAGACAAGCCCCGGAAGACGCCCGCAACGGGCCATCCCCGGGGCTGGGGTAGGGCTTACTCGCCGTAGATATCGAACGCGAAGTACTTGGCCATCACTTGCTGGTACTTGCCATTGGTGCGAATGGCGTCAATCGCGGCACTCAGGCGCGCAACGTTGGCAGTGTCGCCCTTGCGCACGGCGATCCCGGCGCCCCGGCCGAAGTATTTCGGGTCGTTGATGTCCGGCCCGACCAGCGCGAAGCCCTGGCCTGCCGGTGTCTTGATAAAGCTCTCGTCGGTGGCGACGATGTCGGCGAGGGTGGCGTCCAGGCGGCCCGAGGCCAGGTCGAGGAAAGCCTCATTCTGTGAGCCGTAACGCACCACGACGACGCCGGCTTTTTCCAGTTGCTCGGTGGCAAAACGATCGTAAGTCGAGGAGCGTTGCACGCCGACTTTCTTGCCCTTCAAGTCCACCAGCGGGTCATTGATCACATTGCCGGCCTTCATCGCGAACTTGCCCGGTGTGTGGTAGTACTTTTTGCTGAAGTCCACAGACTTCATCCGGTCTTCGGTGATTGACATCGACGACAGCACGGCATCGATCTTGCGCACTTTGAGCGACGGGATCATGCCGTCGAACTCCTGAATGACCCACTCGCACTTGACCTTCATTTCTTCGCACAAGGCGTTGCCGATGTCGTAGTCGAACCCGCTGATGTTGCCCTCCGGTGTCTTGAAGGAGAAGGGTGGGTAGGCGGCTTCGATACCGATTCGCAGGCTGTCGTCATCGGCATGTGCCAGGAAGCTGAAAGCACATAGCGCCAGGGCACCTAGAAGTTCTGTCTTGTTCATTTTGTTGACTCCTTGGAGGGCATTTGAGGGATCGGGTGCCCGCCATCCGGGTTGGCGCGGTGGATCAATCCTGTGATCGGCGAAGGTATAAATGACACAATAAAATTCCATATGCAACATTACTGAAAATAAACGTATCAGTTGGGGGCGTGATAATACGCATCAAAACCCGGTCGGGGCGCTGCTGTTGGGGCGCTTGTTTTATGCGTTTGGCACCGGGCTAGGCGGCATCATCGGGCCGACGTTGTTTGGCCAGTTGATCCAGACCCAGCAGCGCAGCAGTTTGTTGATCGGGTATCTGATTGGTGCTGCGCTGATGGGTGTGGCGGCGGGGGTGCAAGCGGTTTGGGGGGGGCGGCGGAGCGCCAGGCGTTGGAACAGGTGGCCAGGCCGTTGTCGCAGGCTGGGGATTGAAGGGGATGACTATCCCCAGCCCTGTATTTCAGCGACCGCTACGCTTTGTTTAGCGACGATAGTAACGGTGCTCATCCTCGTAACGATGCTGCATGGCGCGATCCTGGCGGCGCTCCCAATCACGACGGTCCGCTTCTCGGCGGGCTTGCTCTCTGCGCCAATTATCTCTGCGCCAGTCGTCCCGGCGCCAATCGTCTCGGCGCCAGTCGTCTCTACGATCGTGCCAACGGCCGTCACGCCAATATCGGTCGTCATGGGCAAGTAACGGTCCCGTCTGCCGGCCGGCCATGCTGGCCAGGCTCGGCCAAGGGTTCTCCGCAGACTGGGCAGGCACCTGAACGGCGGTGACTTCAGTGGCGAAAACAGGGGTTGAGGTTTTCATCGGTGTGGCTGATGCCGAGCTCACTGCCGCAAACGCGAACAGGCCGAAAAGCACCATCCGTGGGACATTGAATTTCATGAGCGAAGACAACCTCTGATTGAACATTGGGCATGTGGCCAATTGGCCGAGGCAAGCCTGCGGGGGCAGGGCTGACCGAGCGAATGAGCCTATCCAGATAGACCGATAAATAGGGAAAAGTTCTAAAGGGCCGTGGTTTAAATAGCCCCCGTCGCAGCAGGAACTTCAGGGTGTTGGCCCGGTCAATAGCCGCCCTGTATCGCAAACGCCGAGCAGCGCTGTGGCCTGTTTAACGGCAGTGCCTTCCGAGTTCTGCCGAGTCCGCCCCTGATGCCAACCACGTGTTTTCTGCCCGGCCTCATCCTGGTGTTCTGCGCTGTCGCGTCGTTTTGTTCGGTTGCTGCCGAGCGAAGTGCGACCGCGCAAAGCAACAGCGCATCCACCGCCCTGATCGAAACAGCCTCGCAGCAGTATGGAAATGGCCAACTGGACCAAGCCGCCGCCACGCTGGAGCGTGCCCTGCATATCCAGCCGAACAATCCCGCGACGCTGCATTACCTCGGTGTGTTGCGTCTTCAGCAGGGGCAATACCAGCAGGCTGAAACTTTGGCGGCGCGCTCGAACCTGCGGGTCGGGCGCAACGTCGAGTTGCGCAACCGCAACTTCCAACTGATTCAGGCGGCGCAACAGGCTCAATCTTCGGGTATTCCACCCACTGCCAAAGACGATCAGGTCGCAGTGCGGCAAGCGCTGGAAGCGGAGACCCAACGGCGCCGCGAAGCGCAGAGGGCGGCGGTTGAGCAATCGGTTGCAGACACTGGGCGTGACGCGGGCAACTTCGCCCGCGCACAGGCAGATGTGGCATCGGATTCACCGACGGCAGGCAGATTTCAGCCCGTAGGAGCGGGGCAAATGACTTCCGTCGAGCCAGAGCCCGCCTACGATGAACTTGAGATTCCACGCGGCCACATGCCGCCACCGGGTAAATGCCGAATCTGGTTTCCTGGTCGCCCGCCGGGGCATCAGCCCCCACCCGGCAAATGCAAGAAACTGCGGGATCGGGTTCCTTCAGGGGCTTATTTGGTGCGCGGTTGAGTTCGCTTGCGATTAAGGACTTATCCTCCCTTTGCGCATTCAAACGCCATTACATTGATGCCAGGTTGCCTATGGCTGTCGATCTTCATGAGTGGCTGGAAAGCGTGAAGGACGCGCAATCCTTCATTGGAAACTCCCCTCTGCTTTTTATTGTACGTACTGGATAAGTTTGTAGATGTTTTGTGCAAGGCAGGCCTAAAAAGCCAACTGACAATGGCCGCTTCAGCACCTGTTGCTGACCTCCAGATCGCCAGAAGACGCTGCCGGCATCATTAATGCGTGCCAAAGCCAACCCCTGGCACCCCTCATGGGTGGACTATTTTCGTGACATTGTGCCTGTCGCTCGCCTCTTTTTTAGGCGCAGATCGCGTTCGAATGCGTGTCAATCAAGTCATTTGGCCGAGGGCGGTGGTGGCCGTTCTTGTGGGTGCCGTCGAGTTTGAGACGATAGCTGTACAAAATAATTATTTGGTATAACTTTTAAGGGCGCCTATTGAGTCATTTCGAGGGCTTTGCATGACCAGGCAGACGGGCCGCTTAATCCACCACGCTATCTGTTTTGTTCTGATGCTCCAAAGCGCAGAACTCTTTGCTGATTGGCGCGAGGCTGTTCCCAATGCTCGTCGGCTGGGTTACGGCGAGATGCGCGTATTCGGGTTTTCCATTTACAGCGCGCAGTTCTGGAGCTCACGCCTCATTGCCGGTGAAACGCTGGATGCGGATGCGCCTTTTGCGCTGGAGCTGACCTACAGTCGCGCCATTAGTCGCGATGATCTGGTGGAGGCCAGCATCAAGGAAATCCGTCGCCTGTCGCCCAACACTGTGAATTCAAAGCTCATGGCCCGCTGGGAGTCGGAGATGTTTCAAGCGTTTGTCGATGTGCGTGCCGGTGACCGCATCACCGGCGTTTATATGCCTGGAGAAGGCGCACGTTTTTACGTCGGTGAGCACCTTCGGCATGTGGTGAGAGATGTCGCGTTCGCCAAAGCTTTTTTTTCGATATGGCTTGACCCCCGAACACGTAACCCGGAGCTGCGCGCCCAATTGCTGGGTGCAGCTAAACCCTGAGACCGTTGAGGAAATGCGCATGTTGAAGATAGGGATACTGCTGCTGTGTATTGGCCTTGCCAGTTGCAGCCGGGTGGATGTGCAAACCTACAGCCAGGAGACGCCCAAGCTTGAGTTGAGAGAATTCTTCGAGGGGCGGGTTGAAGCCTGGGGCATGTTTCAAAAGCGTTCTGGCATGGTCGCCAAGCGCTTCCACGTGGAGATCATTGGCCACTCCGAAGGTAGCAGGCTGATACTCGACGAATCATTTACGTACAGCGACGGTACGAAGCAAAAACGAGTGTGGACGTTAACCCCGGTTGGCTCCAGTCAGTGGCGCGGAACCGCTGGCGACGTGGTGGGCGAGGCGCTTGGTGAGGTGGCAGGCAATACACTGCGCTGGAATTACGTGCTGAGGCTACCGGTGGATGGCAAGGAGTATGAGGTTCAGTTAGACGACTGGATGTACCTTATGGACAAGAACACCCTGATCAATCGCTCGTTCATGACCAAGTTCGGGGTGGAGGTAGGCCAGATCACCTTGTTCTTCCGCAAGCAACCTTGATTCAAAAACAGCGGCGCCACGCTGCTTTTTGGCTGGCGCTACGCCTCGGATAAAATTCGTTCAGTGTTCATCGCCACTACAAAGCGTGCGGGTCAATTCCGATGCAAACGGTGGTCAGGACGAATGCAAATAATGGGTCAAGTCGAGCGCCATTTCGCCGCCATGAACGGCGGCGATGACAATGAGCGCAAGAAAGCAGAGCAACTGAACGCTAAAGAAAGTAAACCGAACGGCCACGAAGGCATCGGTTTGCACATGGCAGACGTGCACCAGCGATTGGCACACGCGAGCGATCAGCACGCACAGGCTCAAGTAGTTCACCGCAGGCCCGTTGATGTCGAGGGCTGAAATCATCCAGACGATGACGGCAAAGACCGGCAGGTTTTCCACGCAGTTGGCGTGTGCCCTGGTTCCGCGCCGATACCAGTCCTCGCCTTCGAGTTGATCGCTGCGGAAAGAGGCGATCGGCACATTCGAGAACAGGATGGCGCCCCAGCGATACACGCCGACGGTGGCCATCAACAGCAGCAACGTCCAGGTCGCAAATCCCAGCAGCATCCACATCGGTATCGTCATGGCCGCCATCCTCCACAGATCGCTGTCAGCACGTTATCGCGCAGCGCGCGGCCGATGGGCAGTCGGTCGCGCGCGGTCACTCAGTGGCTCATGATCGGTGCCAGTGCGGACTGAATCCTGGCCATCTGTGCGGGCGTGGTCATGCTTGTCAGCAGCCGGCCAAAGTGGGGATGCTGCACGCCCGAAATAATGTATTGCCAGCGGTAGGCGCCCAGCACGCCGGCCTTGATGTGCGCGGTCTCGTGGGCACTGAGTGTTCTGGGCACATTGCCAATGAAGTACTCGGCATCGGCGGCCGATTGTGCCTGCAGGATGGCGTCGACGGCGCCTACCAGCGCAATCAGGTCATTCACCGCCTGGTCGCAGTCGGCCGGCGTGAGTTTCGTGTGCTCGGCCTTCCACTCCAGTTCATCGAGTACGACGTGCCGGCTTTCATCCTTCCAGTGAAATTTGAAGACGTCCTTGAACAGCGGGCACAACTCCTCGCGCGGGGCGATGCTTTTCGTGTAGTGCGTTTGTACAAACAGCTCGATATGGCAGGTCAGCGCCAGCACCGACCAGGTGCTGGCCGCCAGTACCGCACGCGCCACATCGTTGGCATCGGCCACTTGGCGATAGCCTGCGGGCAAGCGCGAGTCCAGCATTGTTTCCATGCGCCGGAACAGCTCCTGGTGCTTGATCTCGTCGTTGGAAAAACGCACCAGCGCTTCGAGGGCGAGCTGATCATCAAAGACATGGGCGCGCCCCTGATCGAGCATCTTGGCACTGATAAAACGCTCGACCAGGCCAAAGAGGTACGCATAGGTCCGGCCCTGAATCTGACTGAGCAGGCGCGCCTCGTCCGCGGCGAGAAAGGTCAGGCGGTCGATCTGCGACAGCCCGTCGGGCAGGAATTTGCGCGAGAAGTCGAAACGACGGTCCCGGAGCAAATCGCGATCGATCTGCCATTCCGATTTTTTCGATGATTTGACCATTTGCGCATAACGGGCGGCATTGCCTGAATCCGGGCCGGGTATGGTCGTGAGGGTATTCATATCGATCTCCTGCTGTGGGGCCGCTACGGTTGACGTCGGAACCCTTCGCCATGGGTGAGCCTCTGGGCTCGTCTCGGTCGCCGGGTCCGCGTTGGTGCTAATCTAGGTGTCGCCTTTGCGGCCGTGAATGCCCCGTACGCCTGATTACCTGCTCCGGGCTCCGGAAGGGAGGGTTGGCACATGCTGGATGCGCTTTCTGATGTTTTGCGAGTGATTCGGCTGTCTGGAGGGGTGTTCCTCGAGGCGGAGCTCACCGCGCCCTGGTGCATTAACGGCAGGCTCTCGGCGGATGACTGCAGCCCGTTCCTGGCGGCGCCCCGACACGTCATGTCATCGCATTTTGTCGCGGCGGGGCACATGCAAATAAGCATCGACGGTGGTGCCGCCATCGACGTGGGGGCCGGCGAACTCGTGCTGCTTCCGCGCAATGACGCTCATTCGTTTGGCAGCGACCTGAGCATTGAGCCCATGCTGGTGAAGGACGTTATCCAGCCGCCGGAAGTCGGCGCGATTTCACGGATCAACTGCGGCGGGGGCGGCGAGGCCACACAGTTATTGTGCGGATTCCTCGGCTCTGAAACGCCCTTCAGTCCGTTGCTGTCGTCGCTGCCATCCTTGTTGAAACTGGACTTGCGCGCGACGGCTTCGGGCGCCTGGATCGAAAGCTCCTTCCGTTTCGCGGTCAGTGAGATAGCGGCGGGGCGCGTCGGCTCGACAACGGTCATCGCCAAGCTCTCGGAATTGTTGTTTGTCGAGGCCGTCAGCCAGTATGTCGCCAGCCTCCCCGCGGAGCGGCGCGGCTGGCTGGCAGGGTTGCGAGACCCGCACATCGGGCGCGCACTGGCGCTGCTCCATGCCCGGCCAACCGACAGCTGGACGGCAGAAGCCCTGGCTCAGGAGGTGGGCATGTCGCGCTCGGTGTTTGCGGAGCGATTCACGGCATTGGTCGGACAGCCACCGATGCAATACCTGACCCTCTGGCGTATGCACGTGGCGGCTCAACAGCTGCGCGAGGGTCGCGGTAATGTGGCGCAGATCGGCTTTGCCGTCGGCTACGAATCCGAAGCCGCGTTCAGTCGCGCCTTCAAGCGCCAGTTCGGCACATCCCCTGGCACTTGGCGCAGACAATCGGCATGAGCCGTGACGGCTCGCTAGGGTCAAACAGGGCGAAGTGGCGGCCTCTGATGAAGCCGCCCTGTTTCGCCTGTTTGATCAGTTGCCGTTTGGCATCGACAAGTTGATGCCTTCTTTTTTCAGCGCATCACGTACGTATTGGAATTTCTGGTACTGCGACAGTTCGATCGGCCCGTCATAACCCATGCTTTGCAGTTTGCGTGGCGGGTAATCGACGTAGGTTTTCATCAGCTTCATGATCGCTGCCGTGATCGGCACCATCGTCCAGGTGCGCTCGGTGAAGTTGTTCATGAACAGGTCATAACGCTCTTGCGGGTCTTGCCACAAATCGAAGACTTGCGGCACGGTGGCGACATATTTTTCGGCGCCTTTCCACCCCAGGTTGGAGTCCACCGCCAGACCACCGGTTACTGCGCCATCGTCGCCGCGCAGGTTGAACACGGCCTTGTAGTTCCCGACACGGGCCGCCCCCGGCGACAATTCGTTCTCGGTAAAGTAGAACCACTCCTTGCGTGGAGAAGGGCCACTGGCAGTGAGTACGGGAGTCATATCGTAGCTGTCGAAGATGATCGGCTGACCTTCACGATCTTTCTCGGGCAGCTTCACGCCAGCAACCGAGGCGAAGGTGGCCATCAAATCCAGGCCCCCGAGTAACTCGTGGTTTTTGGTGTCTGGCTTGATCTTGTCTGGCCAGACGGCAATGGCGGGCACCCGGTTACCGCCTTCACGCACCGTGCCCTTGGTTCCGCGGAACGGGGTGTAACCGGCATCCGGATACACATCCTGCCAGGCACCATTGTCCGTGGTGTAAACCACCAACGTGTTCTTATCCAGGCCGAGCGCCTTGAGCTTGTCCATGATCCGACCGATGTGAGTGTCGAGTTCGACGATCGAGTCGGCGTACTTGGACTTGGACATGGACTTATGAATGAACTCCGGTGCCGGCATGTTGGGCTGGTGCACTTTCATGAAGTTGATGTTGATGAAAAAGGGCTTGTCCGATTTGGCCGCGGTGTCGAGAAACTCCAGCGCGGCTTTTTCGACGTAGTTGTCAAAGAACGGAATGCCGACCACGCCGGGCTTGCCGTCAACCACAGGCGTGTCGACGTACTGGCCGTTGATCTTGAATTCCTCGACCGGTTTTTCACCCGCCTTGCCGGACAACGCGCCTTTGGTCACCCGTTGAAACATGGCGCGGGTTTCCGGGTCCATGTCGGGGAACCAGGTCGGGTCAGCGTAGGTGTAGGCATTGAGGTGGTACAGGCCGACGTATTTCATCACGTCATAACCCTGCGCGTTGGGTAGCGCATAGTCGGCTTCGCCCAAATGCCATTTGCCGGTGAAATAGGTGTCGTAGCCACCGGTTTTCAACACCGATGCCAACGTCCACTCGGCGGCGGGCAGACCACCGCCCTGGCCCTGGAAGGCCACGGTCGTCATGCCGCTACGGTTGGGGATTCGCCCGGTTTGCATGGCCGCGCGACCGGGTGTGCAGCTGGGCTGGGCATAAAACGAGTAAAAAGTGACACCTTCTGCCGCCAACTGATCGATGCTCGGCGTGGGCATGCCTCGACCGACGCCACCGCCGTAGGGGCCCAGGTCGCCATAGCCGGTATCGTCGGAGACGATAAACAGAATGTTGGTCTTTTCCGTTTGGGCCGCGTGGGCCAGTCCGTTGAATGACAAAAGCGCAGCAAACACAATAGATAGCCTGAAACGATCCGATAGCTGTTTCATACCAGGATTCCTCGTTGTTTCATGGTGCTGGCAACCGGGCGATGAGTGCACAACAACATTGACCCTTGGTGCATTGACCACCGAGCAATTAGCCTAGGTTCTGCGTACAGAATCATTTTCCCCTTGTGATATGACCCTCCACAGATACAGGCGCAGGAAAAGTCTAGTGCGTTTTTTTCAAGTAGACGGGGCGATTGCGATGTTGGGGTGGTGTATGTAACGCCAGGATTACAACCCGAATAAATCCCAACCAAGAATACAATCGCCACATACAGCCCGACTCGACTCGACTCGACTCAACAGTGACTAGAGGTGCTTTATCGAGTCGCGTGCGCCACATCGCCACAGAAAATATCGGCGCTGCCATCCTCGGGTGAAGTACGCACGACAATGGAGTACTTGCCAGATAACAGGTCTGGCATTTTTATCGGCGCGCTTCTGTAAAAGGTCCATCCGCCGGTCCCCGCATTGGGTTCGGTATTGACCTTATCGTTCATGGCGAACGCGGCAGGCCCGGGTTGCTGGCAACTACCTTTGTTGATGAAGGTGTAGAGGCGCGGGGGCAGGATGGTTCCGTTTGGAACGCCGGTTATGTAGAAGTCAAAGTTGGTTTGATTGCCTTCGCCAGTCAAAGTGGTCGTGGCGGTATGACCGGGGTTCCTCTGGGTCGCTGTCAAAGGAAGATTCATTGACGGGTTTGATGAGTGGGTGCAGCCGAAGAGACTTGCGGTGATCAATAGTGCTGACAGGGGGGGACAGAGTTTCATTGCCAACCTCCAATAGTGGAAGAAGTGCGGTGGGGGGACTCTTGGGTATAGCTCATGCACGCGGCGTTGCGTTCTTGAATATCCCGCGCTGTCGCCAAAGTGCATGATATTTCGGCAGGCGAACCACTAACCTTGATCTTTTTTCACTGCGCTTGTCATTTGGGCCAGAACGGTTTCACGCTGACAAATTTCCTCTTCGACACCCCTCACTTCGTTCATGTAAACCTCGACGGCGGGCGGCAGTGAGCGCTCTTTCAGGTAGATAAAACCATAGCGGGTGCGCAGGGCGAGGTCATGGAGGATTAATGGTACGACCTCGCCGGCGAGGAACTCTCGCTCAAAAGTCGATAAATTCCCTACCGCGAGGGCGTTACTGTTCTCGACGAATTTAACGATTTGCATGGGCACGTCTATTTCAATTGCCGGTACAAAATCACCGTTCACTGCATCGTATGCACCGGCACAGCCCAACGTTGCCGGGAGTAAGTGGCTGGACAGTCGCAGCGGAATACGCGAAGCCACCCAGGGATAATCGAGTGTTTGCGCCAACGTCAATGCACGCTTTTGCGAAAGCAGAGGATGGCCGGGCCGACAAAACAAGCGTCCCTGGTGCTCACCCAACAACTCACAGGTGAATTCGTCCCGCCCCTCCAGGGTGCTGATTTCGGCAATCCCCAAATCCACTACGCCGGTCGCGACCTGATGAGCCACGTCACGCCATCCGGCAACATGGGCCGTGACTTTGATGTGCGGATGCCGGGCGTGCAGCCGCGCGATGCTGGTGTATCCGCTGGTCATACTTGGATAGGGACCCAAGGCCACTTTCAGCGCTCCGATATCACCTCCCGCCAGCAAGGCAATGTCACGCCGCAAATCTTCCTCGGCCACTAACAAGCGTCGACTTTTTTCACGAAGCAAATGACCGAACGCCGTCAGCGCAATGCCTTCAGGGCGTCGGTCGAACAGCGTGACGCCCAGTTCATTCTCCAGCAACTGGATGCTTTTGCTCAGTGCCGGCTGGGAAACCCCTAACGCTTTGGCCGCTCGACCAAAGTGCGCATGTTCAATCAATGCCAAAAACTGACGTAAGCGACGGGGTGTCATCTCATAACCTTTATGTTATCGAAACTCACTGAAACGGAATTTTTCGTAATGAGATGAATATGCTATTCATGGCCTGGCGGGTCAAGTTGACGCGTACCCAAACAATAAAATCGAGCGCAATTGTCCGCATTGACGCTCTTGGCAGCCCTTGGTACAGGAACCCCCTCATGCACAACAAGACCCTTCATCTGGCACTGGCAATGACGCTGGGCTGTGGCGTTAGTCCTGGCATTTTTGCTGCCGATGCAAACGGCGCAAGTTCTGATCCTTCCGCAACAAAAAGTGCGCACTTCGATACCAAAGGCAAACCGCCTTCGGCCTACACGATCGAACTGCAAAACGGTGTACGCAAGACACTTCCGTTCGGTGATAAACGAGATTTTGAAGAGGCCAGGAAAGGTTTTATTGCGGCACCGACCTACAACAAGATCATGGCCGAAGCCGGAAATGTCGCCTGGAACATGGGCAGCTATGACTTCCTGCTCGACGGCAAGGACTACGACAGCATCAACCCGTCGTTGCAGCGTCAGGCGATACTCAATATGGCCTTCGGTCTGTACGAGGTGGTTCCGGACAAGATTTACCAAGTGCGCGGGTTTGACCTGGCGAACATCACGTTCATCAAGGGCGATACGGGCTGGATTGTGTTCGACACGCTGATGTCGAAGGAAACCGCCAAGGCTGCGCTGGACTTTATCAATGAAAAAATCGGCAAGCGCCCGGTCGTAGCGGTGGTGATCTCTCACTCCCATGCCGACCACTTCGGTGGCGTGCGCGGGTTGGTCGACGAGGCCGATGTGCGCAGCGGCAAAATTCCGCTGATAGCACCCACCGGTTTCATGGAACATGCCGTGGCTGAAAACGTCTACGCCGGTAACGCAATGACCCGGCGGGCATTTTTCCAATATGGCGTGTTGTTGCCGCACAGTCCGTATGGCCACGTCGACATGGCCATCGGAAAAAATGCGTCCATCGGCAACATGGGCCTGATCGAACCCAATCGCTATATCTCGAAAGATTTCGAGACCCTGACGATCGACGGCGTGGAAATGGAATTTCAAAGTACGCCGGGCACCGAAGCGCCAGCGGAGATGAATACCTGGTTCCCGCAGTTCAAGGCATTCTGGGCCGCGGAAAACATCGTCGGCACCATCCATAACATTTACACCCTGCGCGGTGCTCTGGTCCGTGATCCGCTGGTCTGGTCGAAGAACATCAACAACGCTTTGTATCGCTACGGACAGCAGGCGGACGTCATGTTCGCCGCGCACAGTTGGCCACGTTGGGGCAATGAGCGGATTCAGGACATCATGCGCGCGCAACGCGACGCCTACGCCAACCTGAATAACGCCGTGCTGCACGCGGCCAACCAGGGCGTCACCATCAACGAGATTCACAACGTCTATAAATTGCCAGACAGCCTGAAAAACAACTGGGCGACCCACAGCTACCACGGCTCCGAAGAGCACAATAGCCGCGCCGTGATCAACCGCTACCTCGGTTACTGGGATGCCAACCCGGCGACGCTGATGCCGCTGTCACCAAAGGATTCGGCACCGCTGTACGTGGAAATGATGGGGGGCTCAGAGAAGATCATGACCAAGGGCAAATCCTTGTTCGATCAGGGCAAATACCGCGAAGCCTATGAAATTCTCAATAAGCTGGTGTATGCCGAACCCCAGAACACCGAGGCCAAGGACTTGCTTGCGGACGTCTATGAGCAGGTCGGTTATCAGAAGGAAAGTGCAGGGGTGCGCAACAGCTTCCTTGCGGCGGCGTATGAGTTGCGCAACGGCATGCCAAAGGGTGTACCGCCCAAAACCACCGGGCCTGACATGATTCGCGCCATGAGTACCGAGTTGTGGCTGGAGTACCTGGGCATCGCGCTGGATGGCAGCAAAGTGGCGGATCAACACTTCGTCTTGAATCTCAAGACGCCCGACAACGGTGAGCAGTTTGTGGTTGAGTTGAGCAATTCAACTCTGACCAATATCAAGGGGCAGCAAGCGAAAAATGCCGACCTTACGATCACCCTTGATCGTGCTGATCTTGAAGGCGTAATGGCGAGGAAAACCAGCTTCGCTCAACTCGTTGGGGCCGGCAAAGCCACGTTCGTGGGCAATCACAAATCTTTCGAACAGTTGATGGCCGCCATTACCCCGTTTACCCCCACCTTTGAACTGCTGCCCGGCACGCAGCAGTAACCATCAGGGCCGCGTTTTTTCTGTTGAGGCTGAAGCTACCTCGCGCACCTGCTGACACCAGGTGCGCGAGGTGCGCAAAACCGACATGACGTTGGTGGCCTGGCGGGTGAGGGTGCCCTCAATGCCGCGTGCCTGATTCAAGTACTGGAAGGCTGGGCGCCCTGGTTTGGCGGTTTTCAGCTCTACTACCCGAGTCGACGTGCGAGATTCGGGAAAATTGCACATTGATCACTGTTGCCTACGCTTATCTCTTGCTTTGTCGATTCAGGTGATGAGCAATGGATTTAATACAGCGATGGAGTTACACCTCTACGGCACTGTTCGCTTCATTGTGCTTCGTGCCCATGGCCCAGGCTGAGGACTCGGCAGAATTGGCCAAACAAGCCCTCAACCCGGTGGCAGCCATGTACAGCCTGCCGGTGCAGTACAACTGGGACCAGAAAATGGGGCCGACCGGAGAGGGCATGCACAGCGTGACCAATATTCAGCCGGTCCTGCCATTTACCCTCAATGACGACTGGAACCTGATTTCACGCACGATCCTGCCGGTCATTGATCAACATGGTTTGGCACCTGACGGCGCGGCGGACAAGTCCGGTGTTGGCGATATCACCCAGAGCTTTTTCTTCTCGCCGAAAAAGCCCACGGACAGTGGCTGGATACTCGGCGTCGGCCCGGCAATATTGATTCCTACCGGCAGTGATGAATTGCTCAGTAGCGAGCAGTGGGGCATCGGCCCGACCGCGGTTGCGCTGAAACAGGCCAATGGCTGGACGCACGGGATACTCGCCAACCACATCTGGGGGCTGGACGGCAGCCCGCCGGACAACAAGGAAAAGGTCAACCAGACCTTCCTGCAACCGTTCCTTTCCTATACAACCAGCACCCTCACGACCTACGGGGTGAACACTGAGTCCACCTATAACTGGCAGTCACGCGAATGGTCCGTGCCGGTCAATCTGACGGTCACACAACTGTTGAAAATCAGCGGGCAACCCCTGACGGTGCAAGCCGGGCCACGGTACTGGCTCGACAGCCCGGATGACGGGCCACAGGGGTGGGGGTTTCGTTTTGCGGTGACGTTGTTGTTTCCACGCTGAGAGGGAGGGCGACTGCTAGAGGTGAATCATGGACCCTCGCCGGGTTGACCGGAGGGTGTGCCCAGGGCGATCACGATGAATTCATCACCGCCAGAACGGCCGATGATGTCACTGGCGCTGAGGCCATGCTGCAATTGGGTGGCCACACTGCGCCTGCCCCTATGAACATGCTCGATAACCTCAGCGCCCTGAAAAATATTCGCCCGTGCCGCGCAGACCTTGGGCTTCACCGAGGCCGGCAATCAACTGGGGCTTTCGTCATCGGCCATCGGCAAGACGGTGGCGCGGCTTGAGCAGCGCTTGGGTGTGCGTTTGTTTCATCGCAGTACGCGCGGCATTCAACTGACCGACGAAGGGCAGCAGGTGCTCGACGCCTGCCAGCGAATGTTCAATGAGCTGGAAACCATGGAGGCGGAGCTTGCCCGATCCCGCGTGGTGCCCCGTGGCCGGCCAGCCCCTTTCACTCGCCGAAGCTGCGGGTGTTTGTCGACTTCATGGCCCAGCATCTGCTGGCGGCGTCCGCTGAGGCAACACCTTCGGCGTCGCTCAACGTTTCGCCGATGCGGCGCACGGCCTGAAATCTTGCCAATAGCGTCTACCTCAACGTCGCAAAACCCTCAAAGCAACCGTTCAATGGCAGAATTCCCTCAACTTGACCGTTTTGGAGAACACCATGCTTCGTGCGTTTGAACGAAGGCTCGACCCTTTTCCTCCTGATGAGGTGCCACCACCGCCCGCCGGCCTGGCTCGCTTCCTGTGGGCCTGCACGCGGGGCGCCCGCGGTTACATTCTTGCGCTGGCGCTGCTCAGTGCCGCTGTGTCGATTTACGAAGCCTGGCTGTTTTCCTTCCTCGGCCAGGTCGTGGACCTGCTCTCGACCTGGCAGGCCGGCGGTGAAGCGGCTGCGCAGGAAAGTCGCGTGTTGTGGGGCATCGGCATCGTCATGGTGACCAGTGTCGGGCTGGTGGCGTTGCGCACCATGGTGCAGCACCAGATCTTGGCGATTAACTTGCCGTTGCGGCTGCGCTGGGACTTCCATCGCCTGATGCTGCGGCAAAGCCTTTCGTTTTTTTCCGATGAGTTTTCCGGCCGCGTCACGACCAAGGTGATGCAGACGGCGCTGGCCGTGCGCGACGTGCTGTTCACCCTGATCGAGATCGCACCCGGGATCGGGGTGTATTTCATCGCGATCATCGCCCTGGCCGGCGGCTTCGCCCTGAAACTGATGCTGCCGTTCATTGCCTGGGTCGCGTTGTTCGGGCTGGCCATGCTGTACTTCGTGCCTCGCCTGGGGAAAGTCGGGCAGGAACAGGCCAATGCGCGGTCGATGATGACCGGGCGTATCTCGGACGCCTACACCAACATCACGACGGTGAAACTGTTCTCCCACTCCAATCGTGAAGCGCATTTCGCGCGTGCCGCGATGGAGGATTTCAAGCAAACCGGCTTTCGTCAGATGCGCCTGGTCAGCCAGTTCGAGATCGTCAACCAGGCGTTGGTGGTGGGTTTGATCATGGCAGCCGGTGGCTATGCACTGTGGCTCTGGCACCAGGGTGAGGTTGGCGCAGGTGCCGTGGCGGCCATCACCGCCATGGCGTTGCGTATCAATGGCATGTCGCACTGGATCATGTGGCAAATGACCTCGCTGTTCGAGAGCATCGGCACCGTGCAGGATGGCATGGCCACCTTTACCCGCGGTCCCAAAGTGAAGGATGCCCCGGACGCGGGCGTGCTGGTGACCTCCGGTGGCGCGGTCACCTTCGATAACGTGAGCTTCAACTACAACGGCGAACGCCAGGTGCTCGATGGCCTGAGCCTGAGCATCCGCGCGGGCGAAAAAATCGGCCTGGTGGGCCGCTCCGGCGCCGGCAAATCCACGCTGATCAACCTGCTGCTGCGCTTCTATGACGTCGACAGCGGGGAGATTCGCATCGACGGCCAGAACATCGCACACGTGACGCAAGACAGCCTGCGCGGCGCCATCGGCATGGTCACGCAGGACACCTCGCTGCTGCACCGTTCCATTCGCGACAACATCGCCTACGGCCGTCCCGATGCGAGCGACGCACAAATTCGCACCGCCGCGGCCAATGCCCAGGCCCACGAGTTCATCAGCCAACTGAGCGACCGGCAAGGTCACTCCGGCTACGACACCTTGGTGGGCGAGCGCGGCATCAAGCTGTCGGGCGGCCAGCGCCAGCGCGTCGCGATTGCCCGGGTGATGCTCAAGAACGCCCCGATCCTGCTACTTGACGAGGCTACCAGCGCGCTGGATTCGGAGGTCGAAGTCGCGATTCAGGAAAGCCTCGATGAAATGATGCAGGGCAAGACCGTGATCGCGATTGCTCATCGGCTGTCCACGATTGCGGCCATGGACCGGCTCATCGTCATGGATGACGGACGCATCATCGAGCAGGGCACCCACACCGAACTGCTGGGGAAGAACGGCCTCTATGCGCGGCTGTGGGAGCATCAAAGCGGCGGGTTTTTGGGTGAGGATATGGGGCTGGTCGAGGCGATGGATCAGGTGTGAGCGTGGAGGGGCTTTCCAGGCGGTGTCGAGTCGACGGGAAGGAAAGCCCGCAGGCCAGCCAGCGATTAGCCGTGCTCAGGTTTTCCTGCATTTTTAATCCAGCTATCCAGCTCTGTAACCATTTTATTGACCTCACTGTCTTCCCGTTCCGAGGGGCGAATGATCGCGTTCCAGGCGATATCCAGACCGTCATTCAGGGACGCCCACGCAAGTTCCCCGCGCTCAAGGCTGGGGGCTACCAAATCGCGTTGCAAGATGCTGATTCCGTAGCCTGAGCGCACCAATTCGACGATGGCTTCGATCAACTCCACCGTGATCATGCGGCGCGGCAAAATGCTGGCGGGGGCGAAGAAACGGTCATATTCCCAGCCGCTGGCGCGATCGGTCGAATACGTCACCAGGTTGTAGGTCTTGAAATCTTGCGCGTAGATATTTTTCCTTCCGGCAAGGGGATGATCGGTTGCCATGATCGCAATCAAGTCGTCCCGAAAAAGCGGCAACCTGGCGACACCGCTAGGCACCATGCCGTCATCGATGATGGACACATCGAGTCTTCCTTGCATCAGGCTCGCATAAACGTCATTACGGGGCACGGTCACCAGCGTGATTTCGATGTCTGGCCGCAGACTTGAGTAGTGCTTGATGAATTTCGGAATCCAGCGAAACGGGCCGTAGGAGGTGACACCCATGCGTACAAACGCCGTGACGCCACCGGCCATGGACCTGGCCTCAGACTCGGCTTCATTGAGTATCGCAATGATGTCTTTGGCTGCTCGTTCCAGGCGTGCGCCAGCAGGGCTGAGCCTGAGCTTTCCTCCTGATCGTTCCGTCAGGCTGACACCCAGCCGCCGCTCGGCTTCGCGTAGGCGGTGACTGACTGCCGAGGGCGTCAGCCATAGGCGCTCGGCAACGGCGGTTACCGAATCCACCTCCGATAGGGTTTGCAGCATCACAAGGTGATCCAGTGTGAGTCTCATGGCAGGCGACCTGAAAATAATTCACAAAATTGCGTAAAATTATGAGCGTGACTTGTTTTTTGTGACGATGCAATCTGAATCCAGCAGAGCCACTGGAGACCAACAAAAATGACTACCTTACCTTTCACACCTGCACTGACCCTGGGCGATATCATCGACCTTGAGCGTTATCCCATTACTGACCGCACCAGTCCCGCCTACCTCGCACTGGTTGCTCAAAGCCAGTCATTGCTGGGGGAGGAGGGTGTTGCAATCTTCCCGGGTTTTGTTCGCGATCCATCGGTTGTCGAGATGGCAGATCAGACACTAGCCCTGCATTCGCGCATGTTTCATTTTCGGGAAAACCACACGGTTTACTTCAAGCCTCAAGATGAAAGCGTTGATCCGCAACATCCGCTAAGACGATTGATGAACACGGCAAAAGACACCGTTGCCTACGCCGATATTCCGGCCGAGCATTTGATCAGGCAGATCTATCAGTCGGACGACGTCCTTGCTTTCATCAAAGATGTATTGGCGCTGGACGCGCTCTATCGCCATGCCGATCCATTAGCTGCCCTTAACTTGCAGGGCTTCACGGAAGGGCAGGAATTGGGCTGGCATTTTGACCGTTCCGACTTCAGCGTCACGCTGTCTCTTCAGGCGGCGAATGCCGGTGGGGATTTCGAGTATGTGCGCATGCTGCGCAATGAAAACGACGATTGTTATGACGCGGTCAGGCAATTCCTCGATGACCCGAAAACACAGCAGGTAGAGGTTTTGCCTCAAGTTCCCGGCACCCTGACATTGTTTCGCGGCCGCTATTCATTGCACCGGGTGACGCCGGTGGAAGGGGACCGGCTGAGGCTCAATGCGGTGTTCGCGTACGTGGACCAGCCCAATGTTGAGTTCAGTGCCTATGCCCGCCAGTTGTTCTACGGACGCACCTCCGTAGACCCGGTTTAAGTTTCGCCAATCACAATAAAAGCAATTGATTCACGCCTTGGCTTCACGTGTATGCGCACAGACTCGTCCATGCTGAATCTGATGGACTCGTTTGTTCCTGTGTTGCACACAACAGTTCGCTGCCCCCAATAATAATCATTCGGAGCGTCTGATCATGAAAAACAGGAAGAGTTTGCTGGCCTCGTTGCTCACCCTTGGCCTGCTCGTTGGTAGTGCTTCAAGCCAGGCTTCAGGATGGTGTGAGTCGGGCAAGCCGGTGAAATTTGCCGGCCTGAATTGGGAGAGCGGGATGCTCCTGACCGACATCATGATGATTGTGCTCAAGGACGGTTATGGCTGTGCAACGGATCAGTTGGTGGGTAATACCATCATTCTTGAGACCGCTCTGGCCGGCAACGACATTCAGGTGTTTGGCGAAGAATGGATGGAACGCAGCGAGGTCTGGAAAAAGGCTGCGGCAGCCGGAAAAGTCGTCGGGGTTGGCGCGCCTATTATTGGTGCGACACAGGGCTGGTATGTACCGCGCTATGTTGTTGAAGGGGACGTTAAACGTAACAGGCCAGCGCAAGCTCCTGACCTCAAGACAGTTGCTGACTTGAGCAAGTACGCGAGCGTCTTTCACGACGCTGAGGAACCTTCAAAAGGCCGCTTCTACAACTGTCCCGCGGGTTGGATTTGTGAGCAGGACAATACCGAGATGTTGAAAGAGTACGGTCTCGAAAACACCTTCACGAATTTCCGTCCAGGCACCGGTGCCGCATTGGATGCGGCGGTCCTGTCCAGCTATAAACGCGGTGAACCGGTACTGTTCTATTACTGGTCACCGACACCGCTGATGGGGCAGATCGATGCGATAAGACTGGAAGAAAAGACGGGCGCCAACAAAGACGTTATCACCATGGTCGGACTCTCCAAGGCTTTTCATGAACAAGCTCCCGAACTGGTCGCGGTTCTGGAGAAGGTCAACATTCCCATCGACCTGTTGAATCAGAACCTGGCGAGGATGACCCGGGAACGCATCGAATCTCCGAAGCTGGCCAGGATGTTCCTCAAGGAACACCCGGAAGTCTGGCACGCCTGGGTAGATGAAGCGGCGGCAAAAAAGATCGAGGCATCGCTCTAACCGATCTTGAGGGCAAGGATGCCCGCCCTTTGTAACGTCCCTCTTAACACACTCTTACTACTGATTTTTACTGCTTCTACACAGAGGCGGCTCTACTTCGCGTCCGAGAAATTACGAACATGATCAAATCACGAGCGGCCGTCGCCTTCGCGGCGAACCAGCCATTGCACATTGTGGAAATCGATGTAGCACCGCCGCAGGCCGGTGAGGTGCTGGTACGTATTGTTGCGACAGGTGTTTGTCACACTGATGCGTTTACCTTGTCCGGTGCCGATCCCGAAGGGATCTTCCCCGTCATTCTTGGCCACGAAGGCGGTGGTATCGTCGAGGCGGTCGGTGAGGGGGTGACGTCCCTGGCGGTGGGCGATCATGTGATCCCGCTGTACACCCCCGAATGTGGCGAGTGCAAATTTTGCACATCCGGCAAAACCAACCTGTGCCAGAAGATCCGTGCGACTCAGGGCAAGGGCCTGATGCCCGATGGTACCAGCCGCTTTTCCTACAAGGGCCAGCCCATATTCCACTACATGGGCACCTCGACGTTCTCCGAGTACACCGTGCTGCCGGAAATTTCCCTGGCCAAAATTCCGAAGGACGCCCCTCTCGACAAGGTCTGCCTGCTCGGTTGCGGTGTGACGACCGGCATTGGCGCGGTGCTCAACACGGCCAAGGTGGAGGAGGGCGCCAGCGTGGCGATCTTCGGTCTCGGGGGCATCGGCCTGGCCGCCATTATCGGCGCGACCATGGCCAAGGCCGGGCGGATCATCGCAATCGACATCAACCCGGCCAAGTTCGACATCGCCAGGCAACTGGGCGCTACCGATTTCATCAATCCGAAGGATCACGACACACCCATTCAGGACGTGATTGTCGAGATGACTGAGGGCGGCGTGGATTACTCCTTTGAATGCATCGGCAACGTCAATCTCATGCGCGCGGCCCTGGAGTGCTGCCATAAAGGGTGGGGCGAGTCGGTGATTATCGGTGTCGCCGGCGCCGGTCAGGAAATCAGTACCCGTCCGTTCCAGCTCGTCACCGGTCGTGTCTGGCGCGGTTCCGCTTTCGGCGGTGTAAAAGGCCGCAGCGAATTGCCCACGTATGTCGAGAAGGCCCAGACCGGCGAAATCCCGCTCAACACCTTCATCACCCACACGATGGGACTTGAAGACATTAACAAGGCCTTTGAGTTGATGCATGAAGGCAAGAGTATTCGCACCGTTATCCACTTCGATCGCTGATTGAATCGCCCTGGCGTCGAGCGTCAGACGTCTCGCGCACGGGCAAACCGCAATGCCCACCCACCTGGTTTTTAAAAAAGAGAGCATCAAAATGAGCATCTTCACTCACGTCACCGTCGGTACCAACGATCTGCAAAAGGCTCGCCGTTTTTACGACAACGTACTCGGCGCACTCGGCCAGAAACGCATCGCTGACCTGGAAGACAATGGATCGATCTGGGGTGAGAATGCCCCGTCCTTTTTCGTGCTGAAACCGGCAAACGGCGCTCCCGCCAGCGTCGGCAACGGTGTCACTGTCAGCTTTGAAGCACCGAATCGCGCCGCCATCGACGCCTTCCACGCGGCAGCGCTGGCCTGTGGCGGCACCGACGAAGGCGCTCCGGGGCCGCGGGGCTGGGCACCCGATGCTTATGCCGCCTATGCCCGGGACCTCGACGGTAACAAACTGGCCGCGTACTGTTTCAAGCCTGCCTAAGCTTTATTCGAGCGGCGGCGGCTGCCCTTCGTAACAGGACGTTATCGACCGCAGAAGTCGCCATTCAATCCCGAGCGATCTTGTCATTTGCCAAGGCTTAGGGCAGGGTCGATACCACTGACATCTCTGCCAAAGGAGTCACTCCATGTCAAAGCTCTATCCCAGTATCGATCCCGAGGGGCTGGTCGAGTACTCAGTGGTCTACACCGACCGCTCGCTCAACCACATGTCGCAGTCATTTCAAGGCGTGATGAAGAACATTTCCAGGACCCTGAAACAGGTCTACAACGCCCAGGCTGTTGCGGTGGTCCCGGGCAGCGGCACATTCGGCATGGAAGCGGTGGCGCGACAATTTGCCACCGACCAGCAGTGTCTGGTGATACGCAACGGCTGGTTCAGTTATCGCTGGAGCCAGATTCTCGAGATGGGCAACATCCCGGCGGCCACTACGGTGCTCAAAGCCCGACCGGTCGAGACGGGGCGCCAGGCTGCCTACGCCCCACCCCCTCTTGACGAAGTGCTGGCCGCCATTGCGGCGCAGAAGCCGCAGATTGTCTTCGCCCCCCACGTTGAAACTTCATCAGGGATTATCCTGCCCGACGACTACCTGCGGGCCGTCGGCGACGCCGTGCATGCGGTGGGTGGCCTGTTCGTGCTGGACTGCATCGCCTCAGGCGCGCTGTGGGTTGATATGCACAAATGCGCAGTCGACCTGTTGATCAGCGCACCGCAGAAAGGCTGGAGCGCTTCCCCTTGCTGCGCCCTGGTGATGTTCAGTGCTTTGGCCCTCGAGCGCATCGAACAGACGCAAAGCAGCAGCTTCGTCTGCGACCTGAAAAAGTGGCTTCAGATCATGCAGGCTTACGAGCAGGGCGGCCATGCCTACCATGCGACCATGCCCAGCGATTCCCTCGCGCGATTTAACGACGTGATGAACGAGACGCAAGCCTACGGTTTCGACAAGGTCCGCGGCGAACAACAGGCTCTGGGCGATCGGGTGCGCGCCATGTTGACCGGCAAAGGCATCAAAAGCGTGGCCGCAGCCGGCTTTCAGGCCCCAGGCGTAGTGGTGAGCTACACCGATGATGCCGACATCAAGAGCGGCAAGAAATTTGCCGACCATGGCCTGCAGATCGCCGCCGGAGTGCCGTTGCAATGCGACGAGCCGGCTGATTTCCAGACCTTCCGCATCGGTCTGTTCGGACTCGAAAAGCTGCACAACATCGAGCGCACGGTCAGCACCCTCGAGCAGGCACTGGACGAGGTGATGGCTAACTGATCGAAACCATACATCGATTCAGCGGCCTCTGTGGTCGACTCATCGACAGGCAGCGTAGTCATTTGATCGTAACAACGACCTTGCCCTTGGCTCGTCCCTGCTCGACATACGTCAATGCCTCTGCCGTTGATTCAAAGGTGAAGGAGCGGTCAATCACAGGTTTGATGATTCCGGCCTCAATGAGCGCGGTGATGTGTTGCAGTTGCGCGCCATTGGCCCGCATGAACACGAACGCGTAGCTGACGTCCCGCTTGCGTGCCTTGCGCCGAATACCAAGGCTCAGCAGGCGCATGACTTGCTTCAATGGCCAGGACAATCCTTGCTCCTGCGCGAACTGCGCAGTGGGTGGTCCCGAGATGGAAATGAGTTGGCCACCGGGCTTGAGGACCTTGAGTGACTTCTCCAGCACGTCCGCGCCGAGGCTGTTCAACACCACGTCGTAGTCGTGCAAGACACTTTCGAAGTTCTGCCGTGTGTAATCGATCACCCGATCGGCCCCCAGCGCCTTTACCCATTCGACATTCGCGGTGCTGGTGGTGGTCGCGACAAAGGCGCCAAGGTGTTTGGCGAGCTGGATGGCCAGGGTGCCGACACCGCCGGAGCCGGCGTGGATCAGCACTTTCTGGCCCTTTTTCAACTGGGCGGTTTCGACCAGCGCTTGCCAGGCGGTCAGTGCGACCAAAGGGATCGACGCGGCTTGAGCCATGTCGGTATTGGCAGGCTTCAGGGCGATTGCGTTTTCGTTCACGGCGATCAATTGGGCGAACGTCCCGATCCGCGTTTCTGGCGGGCGAGCGTAGACTTCGTCTCCCGGTTTGAAACGCTTCACCTGCGAGCCAACTTCAACCACGACGCCCGCCAGGTCATTGCCCAGTACCAGTGGAAATGAGTAGGGCAGGATCAGTTTGAATTCGCCTTTGCGGATCTTCGAATCCAGCACGTTGACGCTGCTGGCATGTACCTCAATCAAGACGTCGTGGACACCCACCGCGGGGGCGGGGACTTCGCCAATGCGCCCGGTGTTCTTGCCGTAGCGATCAATTAAAAATGCCTTCATCGTTGTGCGGCTCTTGTCGGTTGGAATGGGGGTGGGCGGTGCTTTTACGGCGTCGCGTTGATCAGGCATCAAGGAACGTCAGTGCCTTGTCCACAAAGTCAGCGTAGTGCTGGAAAATGCCGCCGTGGCCGGCATCCTCATAAATCACAAGTTGTGCGTTGGGGATGCGGTTGGCCAGCCCAATCGAGTTAATGCTGGGCACCATGATGTCGCTATCGCCGTTGACGATCAGCGTCGGCGTGCGCAAGCGCCCGAGGTCTTGAGGGACCTGTTTGCCCCACGCGGTAATGGCTTTCAACTGCCGGAGAAAAGCGCTGAGCGTCGGGCCTTTATCGCGATTTTTTTGGCGTGCTTTCAGGCGTCGCAAATACTGCGAGGCGGATCGGCGGCCGTTGGGCGTTGAAGTAAAGAACAGGTAGAACTTGGGGTCGCGAAAGGTCAGCAAGCCTTTGAGCATCAATGGCCACGTCACCGAACCGACCTTGTCGATACCGGGGCCGCCGGCCGGTCCGGTGCCGGCGAGAATCAAGCGGCGCACCCATTCGGGCGCCTTTAGGGCGAGGTCTTGAGCGACAAAACCGCCGAGTGAAAAACCGAGCACATCAACTGTCTCGAAACCCAGCGCGCGTATCAGTTGAATGGCATCGTCTGCCATTTCGCCGACCGTCAGTGGCGCGGTTCCTCCAGAGCCGCCGATCCCACGATAGTCGGTGGCAATGATGCGCCTTGTTTGTGCCAGGCCATCGATGATCCCGGGGTCGAAGTTATCCAGCACCGCGCCCCAATGGTTGAACAGTACGAGGGGCACACCGGTTGTGAGGCCGATGTCGCGATAGGCGAAGGGAATGCCGTTGACCGTGATCGACTGGTTCGGCGCATTGACGAACGATGTCTGCGAGCCAGCGGGGTTATTTGTATTCGTGGGAGCCATGTCTACTCCGAACAGCGGGCCGCTTTCGATACAGTGCCTTGGGCGCCTGCATCGAATCCTGGCTGGGTGTTCGCTACAAAAAGATCACTGTGGGATTTGGTAACGCTGGGCAACCGCAGACTGGCGGATCTGCCCCAGCAGGCCCTGACGTGCGGTCTGCAGGTCATCCCAGCGTTCAGCTTCGTGCAGCGGCGGGATCGTCACTGGCTCACGCCGATCAAAACCGACCAGTGCGGCATTCACCAGATCGCCCACTTCCATGATTTCGTTCAGGGTGTTGATGTCGATGCCGGAGCGATCCCAGATCTCCGTGCGGGTAGCGGCCGGCAGCACGGCCTGCACGTAAACGCCCAAGGGCGAAAGTTCCAGGCTCAGGCCTTGGGAAAGGAACAACACGAACGCCTTGGTCGCACCGTAGACCGACATGCCGAACTCGGGCGCCAGGCCCACCACCGAACCGATGTTGATGATCGCGCCTTCGCCTGCTTTGGCCAGGCGTGGGGCAACGGCGCTGGCGAGCCGCACCAGCGCCGTGGTGTTGAGGGCGACCAATTGCGCAACACTGTCGGTGCTTTGGTCGATGAAGTTGCCGGACAGCGCGGCGCCAGCGTTATTGACGAGGATGCCGATACGGGCGTCGTCGCGCAGGCGTGCTTCAACGGTTGTCAGATCGCTGAGTTGGGTCAGATCCGCCGGAATCACTTCGACGGCGACGCCGTGTTCGCTGCGCAAGCGCGCTGCAAGTGCGTCCAGGCGTGCCTGGTCTCGGGCAACCAATACAAGATCGTGGCCGCGTTGCGCGAAGCGTTCGGCGTAGACGGCGCCGATGCCAGTGGAGGCGCCAGTGATGAGGACGGTAGGACGAATGCTCATGGGGTCATCTCTCTTTCAGGATGTGTGAAAACAAATAGCGCGGTCATTGATTGCTCAGCTTGCGATGGCGCCCGATTCAGCCAGCGTCGGGTAGTCGATGTAGCCTGCCGCGCCGCCGCCATAGAGGGTGGCGGGGTTGAAGGCGGACAACGGCGCGCCGCTCTTGAGGCGCTCAACCAGATCCGGGTTGCCAATGAACGGACGACCGAACGCAATCAGATCGGCCTGGTCTTCGGCGAGCCGCGAAGTCGCCAGGTCCAGGTCGTAGCCGTTGTTGGCGATGTAGGTGTTTTTGAAGCGCTGGCGCAGGGCGCCGAAATCGAATGGCGCCACGTCGCGGGGGCCACCGGTTGCACCTTCGACTGCGTGCAGATAAACGACGTCGAGGGCGTTGAGTTGATCGACGACGTAATCGAATTGAGCCCGCGGATCACTGCTGGAAACGCCATTGGCCGGCGACACAGGCGATAGGCGCACACCGGTGCGATCCGCGCCGATTTCATTGACGACGGCTGCCGTCACTTCAAGCAGCAGACGCGCACGATTTTCAATCGAGCCGCCGTAAGCATCGGTGCGCACGTTGGCGCTGTCCTTGAGGAATTGATCCAGCAAATAGCCGTTTGCACCGTGAATCTCCACGCCATCGAACCCGGCGACGACAGCGTTTGCCGCGGCCTGGCGGAAATCGGTGACGATTCCCGGCAGTTCGCTGATCTCCAGTGCGCGCGGCTCGGAGACGTCTTCAAAGCGGTTGTTGACGAACACTTTGGTGGCGGCGCGCAACGCAGAAGGGGCCACGGGAGCGGCGCCGTTTTCTTGCAGATCAACGTGCGACACCCGACCGACATGCCACAGTTGCAGGAAAATTTTTCCGCCCTTGGCGTGGACGGCATCGGTCACTGTGCGCTAGCCATCTATCTGCGCCTGCGTGTAGATCCCGGGAGTGTCCTGATAGCCCTGGCCCTGTCGGGAAATCTGCGTGGCTTCGCTGATCAGCAAGCCTGCGCTGGCCCGTTGGCTGTAATAGGTGGCCGCGAACTCACTTGGCACAAAGCCCTGGCCTGCACGGTTGCGCGTCAGCGGCGCGAGGACGACACGGTTCGACAGCGTGAGGGCGCCAAGCGTGTAAGGGGTGAACAGATTCTGGTCGGTCATCGGGTATGTCTTCCGTGCCTGTTGAGGGAGGTCGGCGGTGCGTGCAATTAGGATGATGATCGAAATCTAAACTGTCAACGGTTTTGATTGTGATCAACATCTATGTATCATTGGGCCCATGATTTCCCAGTGGACATGAGGTATTGCACGTGAGAGTGACCAAGGCCCAGGCGCAGGCCAATCGGGAGCACATCGTTGAGACGGCCTCTGAGCTGTTCCGTGAGCGTGGCTTCGACGGCGTCGGTATATCGGATCTCATGGCGGCTGCCGGTTTCACCCACGGAGGTTTCTACAAGCATTTCGGCTCGAAGGCCGACCTGATGGCCGAAGCCTCGGCCAGCAGCCTTTCCAAATCGCTGGAAGGTGCTGAATCGCTCGATGTTCCGGGCTTCATCGACGTCTATGTGACGAGGGAACATCGGGACGGACGTGGCAACGGTTGCACCATGGCCGCGTTGTGTGGCGACGCGGCGCGTCAATCGGATGATGTGAAAGCGACGTTTGCCGAAGGGATCGAGCACACCTTGCAAACGCTCGGGGACAAATATCCGACGAAGCCGGATGCCGCTTCGGGTGAGGGGAGAAAGAAAATGATCGACCTGCTGTCTCGTGCTGTCGGTGCAATTATTTTGTCACGTGCCTGCCCGGATGATTCCGCATTGGCGGATGAGATCCTTGAGGTGTGCCGCGCTGAAATGTTTGCTTCGTTTGCCGGTCAATGACGTGGACGCGGTGTAGACCGGCAGTCACTCGACTTTGGGTCAAAAAGCTGCGGTTCATGAACGGCTACTTTTGGCTGTGGATTCAACCGGTCGACGCAACAGATTGGCTAAATCGTTCTGCGGGTGTTTCGTAGTCTAGTGGTATCCGAGGACGGCTACGCGCCTGCCGTGGACTCAGATCTGCGGTTGCTCCTGACGCTTAACAAAGAAGATTTACGTATAGAAGTTCTCCGTTAGTTGAGCGGTATGGCATGAAATGTCGGTTTTTCGGCTTATACGGTTAAATCCGCAAGGCTAGGATGTATTACCTACAGCGTGCGGAACTCTGAGGCGTTGTCCTTTGTTCGCCTTTTCACAACTGGACTTGACGGAATTTAAAAAGCGCTCGAGAGGCCAACCCTGTCGCTGTAACTGTCCGTCAGGGCTCGAATGGTCGGCGTTCTGTTTCTCCAAGTCTCAATATACAATCAGGAGCAACTATGAATATTGAAGTGCAAAATAAATCGATCGTGCTTAAAGCTTTCGATACTTTATTCAATAAACGCGACTACGCTGCAGCCGAGGAGTATTGGTCTGCGGACTATATCCAGCACAGTGCGCTTATCCCTCCAGGACGGCAGGGTTTATTTGACTTGATCAAAAGTCTGCCCACTACACTGACTTATGAACACAGCGTAATGATGGCCGAGGATGACAAAGTGATGGTTCATGGCCGTTTCTCTGGAAACGGTAGTCCGACTGCGCTCATCGCTGTAGACATCGTCCGTATCGAAAATGGCATTTTGGTCGAGCACTGGGACGTTCTCCAGGACGAAGCCACAGCGATCAGCTCCGCCAGCGGCCTACCGATGTTTGGTGCAACTTTTCCGGAATTAATCGAGTAAGAAGTCATGCTTGGATGATCGGAAAAATGCCTACTGAGATTGCTTGGCGCATCGGGGCGCACGAGCTCGCACCGATGCGTCTACGCTGGGCAATCTGGATATGATCGATCTCGACGAATTCCACACCTGTCAAAATCGCCGCTCACTCATTTGAGGGGTGATTGAGTTCCGCTTTTTGCAGTATCTAGCAACTGATGCAGTCGCAATGCATCGCTGAACGTCGCCGCGCCATGGCTGCCATCCACCACATCTTGCGCATACACGTAATACAGCTCAGCCAGTTCCAGCACCGCCGAAGGCAATGACGATTCTGGCAAGCGCTGATAGCTGGCAGGCAGCGGCAGCGCTTCCAGTGCCAGATTGTCGCCGTGGGCACCTTCGATCACGTAATCATCGCCGACCTCGCCAAATGCCGAACGGTT
>NZ_JAWRXJ010000719.1:0-248 GCF_046535095.1 Pseudomonas sp. SIMBA_041 | reverse complement strand
CAGTTCCGCCTGGCTAACCACGCGGTTGACTATCCCCCAACGCAGCGCCTCTTCTGCGCCCATTCGTCTGCCGGTCATCACCATTTCATTGACGATGGCAGGCGGCAGGATCTTCGGCAGACGCAGCACACCGCCGCTGTCAGGAACGATGCCCAGTTTGGCTTCCGGCAGGGCGAAGCTGGCGTTATCGGCACAAACAATAAAATCTGCCGCCAGCGCCAGTTCGAAACCGCCGCCAAAGGCGTAGC
>NZ_JAWRXJ010000718.1:0-248 GCF_046535095.1 Pseudomonas sp. SIMBA_041 | reverse complement strand
CATGGCAACAAATCCTCTACCGGCCTCAGAAGCGCCAGATCACGTCGACGAAGGCACGGTGCATGTACGAGTCCGCTTCCTTGCCATAGGCATCGCCCGGCTTGAATACACCGGCACGCAAGCGCACCAGGGCGGACGGTTCGTCAATGGCCTGGCTCATTGAAGCGGGCAGCAGGCCCTGCTTGAAGTACTTGGTCACGACCACGTCCATTTCCTGGCCGAGGTCTTTCTCGCCGTTGACCAGCGGG
>NZ_JAWRXJ010000717.1:0-248 GCF_046535095.1 Pseudomonas sp. SIMBA_041 | reverse complement strand
GAAGCTGAAAAGCGCGGTTTGAAACCCCTGGCCGTCATTCATGGCCATGCCGCGTTCGCCGATGCTCCGGCGCTGTTCCCCACCGCGCCGATCGGCGCCATCGACAAACTGATGAAGCGCACCGGCTGGAACCTGGCCGAGGTGGACCTGTTCGAGATCAACGAAGCCTTTGCCGTCGTCACCCTCGCGGCCATGAAGCACCTCGACCTGCCGCATGACAAGGTCAACATCCACGGCGGTGCCTGCGC
>NZ_JAWRXJ010000716.1:0-248 GCF_046535095.1 Pseudomonas sp. SIMBA_041 | reverse complement strand
ATATTGGAATCATGGACGAAAAAGGCTTTATCAAAATTGTTGATCGCAAAAAAGATATGATTTTAGTCTCTGGTTTCAACGTTTATCCAAACGAAATCGAAGAGGCGATGAGTGAACATCCAGCAGTCGTAGAATGCGGTGCTATTGGTGTACCGAACGATGATCGCGGCGAAGAGCCAAAGCTATTTGTGGTCAAAAAAGGCGACGTGACTGAAAAAGAGCTACTAGAATATGGCAAAAAACAACTG
>NZ_JAWRXJ010000715.1:0-248 GCF_046535095.1 Pseudomonas sp. SIMBA_041 | reverse complement strand
ATATTCATAAACGCGTCATGGATTGTCTTGCGATTGTTGATTTGACCGATCGTGCTGGTCACTATCCTGCGCAGCTATCAGGCGGACAAAAACAGCGTGTGGGTATTGCCCGCGCGATTGCCCCTAGTCCAAAAGTATTGTTAGCCGATGAGCCAACCAGTGCACTTGACCCTGCAACGACCCGTAGTTTGCTGACTTGTCTGCGCGATATCAATGAGCAACTTGGCGTAACTATCGTCATCGTGACC
>NZ_JAWRXJ010000714.1:0-248 GCF_046535095.1 Pseudomonas sp. SIMBA_041 | reverse complement strand
CTGCTGTCGGTTAGCTCAAAATCAGTGAACTGACAGGTATGAGGATCATATCCCATATGTAGTCGCCATTCAGCGCTGCCGCCCCCGGGCGCACTGATTGCTGTTCCATCGACAAGACGCAATCTCTTTCCGCTTGTACAACCCGTAACTGCGGCGCGTACAGCAAGTGTTTGTGCGGCAAGTATGCCAAACCAGTCGGCGGCATTCCGCAGCCGCTTCAGGAGAGCCACGTCAGATAATGTTGCAAC
>NZ_JAWRXJ010000713.1:0-249 GCF_046535095.1 Pseudomonas sp. SIMBA_041 | reverse complement strand
GGTGAAGTACGTATGGGTGCTCAGCGCTGGATCAACTTGCCTGGGTTCGGTAGTGTGCAGCCTTCAGAGTTTATGAAGCTGGGCATGCCAATGATGTGTGCTTGGTTTTTGTCTAAACGTGATTTGCCGCCATCAGCGTCTAGCATTGCTATTACCTTGGCATTGATCATTGTACCGGTGCTATTAATTGCTAAAGAGCCAGATCTTGGTACATCACTACTGGTCGCTGCTAGTGGCATATTTGTGCTG
>NZ_JAWRXJ010000072.1:0-380 GCF_046535095.1 Pseudomonas sp. SIMBA_041 | reverse complement strand
CAATCAGTTTTTGATAGGAACTGTAAGTATAAGACCTTAAGCTATCACTTGCAATCTGCAGATAATATCCTGCAGAATCTATATTATTTTTCTTGTAATTTATAAAACAGCTCGCAATATTTGCTGCTGCGAGAGGATCTGGAATAATTTTGTAAGCCTTATGATAGTAAATATAAGCAGAATCACTTCTTCTAAGTTTTTCAAATACATCGGCTTTATTCGTGTATGCATATATAAGTTTTCCCTTCCTTTCTTTTGCAGAAAGTATGTTTTTATTTAGTTTTATAACCTTGTTGTAATATTTAATAGAAATCTCAAACAGTCCGAGATATTGGTAAACATTACCATATTCGTTATAGAGCTGGCTTTTTAGATTGTTA
>NZ_JAWRXJ010000712.1:0-249 GCF_046535095.1 Pseudomonas sp. SIMBA_041 | reverse complement strand
TGCCCAGGCTGTCAAAGATCTGCACGAACGGGCTGCCCTGGGTACCGATCTGCGGCCAGGGGAAAATCGACATCAGCACGAACAGGGTCAGCACGTAGAACAGCAGGATACGCAGCGGCACGGCATTGATCGCCTTGGGAATGACCCGCTTCGGGTCCTGGGCCTCGCCCGCAGTGACCCCGATGATCTCGATGCCGCCAAAGGCAAACATCACCACGGCAAACGAGGCGATCACCCCACTGATGCCAT
>NZ_JAWRXJ010000711.1:0-249 GCF_046535095.1 Pseudomonas sp. SIMBA_041 | reverse complement strand
CGCGGTACGCCGGCGGTGTTTACCGAAACAGGACAACAAGTAGGTGGTTACTTACCTGCAGCAGAATTGGCACAAGCAGTAGGCGCTAATTAATAATGTGAGTTACCAGTATTAGTGACTCATATCAACAACTAATATTGGTAACCAAGCATAAATGACATATACATATGCCAAACAAGATTGAAGCTACTGCTTTTTTATAATCGTCAGCTGATATAACCTTGATGACGTTGTCTTTGTAACATTGGC
>NZ_JAWRXJ010000710.1:0-249 GCF_046535095.1 Pseudomonas sp. SIMBA_041 | reverse complement strand
GTGTTCTGGATTGGCGCGAAGATGCGTAACCGTAAGCAGGAAGTTGCTGAGTAATCGGTATTATGCCGGATGCTGGCGCATCCGGCATGGGTTTTACTTCGCGGTCAGTAATACGCCGCACTCCATATGGTGCGTGTAGGGGAACTGATCAAACAGAGCCAGACGTTCGACCTTGTGCGTCTGGCTTAATGTTTCCAGATTCTTGCATAACGTTTCCGGGTTACAGGAGATGTACAAAATACGCGGATA
>NZ_JAWRXJ010000709.1:0-249 GCF_046535095.1 Pseudomonas sp. SIMBA_041 | reverse complement strand
ACGGCAGTGTCGCAAGGGCGGATGCTTCGATAATCCCCGCGAAGATGGCAATGATCGTCAGCGGGGCGACAGGTTGTGCTTCGGGCATGAGGGCTGTCTCCTGCGGTTTTGTTCATCATTACCCTACGCGGGCGCTCAACTAAAGATTGGATTGTTTCCCGGTTGAGAATTGTCTTTGAATACCTGTTAAGCCTGGTTTTTTCAGCGCCTGTGAAGTGGAATAATCTGCACGCGAAGGTTCGTTTTCAG
>NZ_JAWRXJ010000708.1:0-249 GCF_046535095.1 Pseudomonas sp. SIMBA_041 | reverse complement strand
ACAAGAGTTACTTCAAGACAAGTTATGGGGATGAGGCTGGGAATGCGCCCAAGAAGGGGGTCATCACTAGCAAGATCAAGGGGAAGGTGTACTTCACTTCCTGGTCGATGAATGTGAAGTTCGAAGGTCAAAACGTAGTACGACACCTTGATATGACGACGCATAACCATGCTTGACAGCCAGGTAATACCCCTCCCTGGCCTCACCTTTCCAAGATGTCGCCGAGCACCCAGGGAAAATGCAAAAGGG
>NZ_JAWRXJ010000707.1:0-249 GCF_046535095.1 Pseudomonas sp. SIMBA_041 | reverse complement strand
GCAGTGGTTATCATATAAATAATGAACGTTTTGGTACCAATACGTCCAAGTAGGCGAATATCACCAATACCGCATACACCGCAAATCAGTGAGATAAGCACCAAAGGTACGACCAACATTTTTAGCGAGTTGACAAATAGTTTACCAACAATGGCAAGGAAGCCGTTGGTGATATAAGTATTAACAAAGCCACCTTCGCCGTTCAATCCTGAGTAGTTTAGAAATAGGCCCAGTCCAATACCGAGCACC
>NZ_JAWRXJ010000706.1:0-249 GCF_046535095.1 Pseudomonas sp. SIMBA_041 | reverse complement strand
CGGATTGAGCGGGCCGTCGACGATAGGCGCCTGCGCTTCGGCCATCGAATCCGCGATCACCTGCGCCGTGCGCGTGTAGTTTTCGAACGAGAAATTCGTATCGTCGGTGCAGGTACGCGAGCCCCAGAAGCGATAGCCGTCGCGGTTGATGAGCGTCGTCACCTGCTGTTCGTTCAGATAGCCCGCATCCGTTGCCGGGTCTTGCAGATCCCAAGAAACGTCAGCCGTGATTCCGGTCGCGCCATTCAC
>NZ_JAWRXJ010000705.1:0-249 GCF_046535095.1 Pseudomonas sp. SIMBA_041 | reverse complement strand
AGCTTGCCCGCTTAGGACCAACGAAATCTTCTGGATCAAGCGTGATTTCTTCACGCATATCAAGACCAGCATCCAACACCACCATAGCCGTCATAACTTTAGTGATGCTGGCCATTGGGCGCGCGATATCAGCATCTTTTTCGTAGATAGATTCGCCAGTTTCAGCATCGATCACCGCAACACTACGTGAATCCGTACTAATCGGAATCATATCGCTGCTACCAAATGCCCCGCGATAGGTTGTGTTAT
>NZ_JAWRXJ010000704.1:0-249 GCF_046535095.1 Pseudomonas sp. SIMBA_041 | reverse complement strand
CCAGCAGCAGGCGCTTCGCGCGCCCCTCGATCTCCGCCCATAGAAACGAGACGAGAGCGAGGCTTTCCTGGAATGATTCGCCGCACGCGGGGCAGTCGAACAGCAGCGCGATCTCGGCGAGCGGATCGGCGAGCGCCATCTGCTCGCCAATCGCATCGATGTCCTCCCGCGTCAGCTCGCGGATGAACCCATCGTCGAGTGGCGATTGCGCCGGGCCGTCCACCCTGCATTGCGTGAGCAGACGCAGCG
>NZ_JAWRXJ010000703.1:0-249 GCF_046535095.1 Pseudomonas sp. SIMBA_041 | reverse complement strand
CGGCAAGGTGTTGATGAACACTCCCAGGGCCCGCTCGGCGCCCTCGCCGCCCTGCATCCGCCCCAGCAGCACGGTGCCGAACACTACCTGCTGCTGCCCCGCCAGGCTGCCCAGCACCCGGCCCCAGGCCAGGTGCATCAGGCTTGCGGCACTGACCCCCAGTTGCCGCGCCTGCAAGCGCAGGCGCCGGCTCAGCAGGCGGTCCAGGGGCTGGCGCGCTTCGCTGAGTTCGGCGCTGCCTCCCGGTAC
>NZ_JAWRXJ010000702.1:0-249 GCF_046535095.1 Pseudomonas sp. SIMBA_041 | reverse complement strand
CTGCTGGCGGCGGTCACGGTGACCGCCATCGTGCTGGTGGACTACACCGCCATGGCCGGGGTGATCGGTGGCGGCGGCCTGGGCGACCTGGCCATCCGCTACGGCTACCAGCGTTTCCAGACCGATGTGATGGTGGTCACCGTGGTCCTGCTGCTGGTGCTGGTGCAGGCCCTGCAGATGACCGGTGACCGCCTGGTGGCGCACTACAGCCGCCGTTGAAGCGATTTCTTCGAACCCAACCCGAAACAC
>NZ_JAWRXJ010000701.1:0-249 GCF_046535095.1 Pseudomonas sp. SIMBA_041 | reverse complement strand
ATTATCAAGTGAATCATGATGTCTCTCATTATTATAGACCTGTATACAAAATACAAAATATTAAAAGCTAATTAAAATTTGGGTAACGCAAACTGTTTATTATCGTATTGAACTAACATTAAATTTTCATACTCATTACATGGCTTGATATCTACATCTGATAGCGTTTTTATGCTGATAAAAAATCGATGAAAATACCTAATACCATAGTTGATCCACTGAATCTTTTCCTTATCGTTTAGTGGGCCG
>NZ_JAWRXJ010000700.1:0-249 GCF_046535095.1 Pseudomonas sp. SIMBA_041 | reverse complement strand
ACGACCTGCGTGGCGTAAAACTGCGCAGCGAGACGAAGCGGTTCGTATGGGAGGGGCTACGGCTCGCCCAAGAGGTGCGCGAGACTGGCGTGAGCAGTTACGTATACAGTCCAGATGCGTCGTACTCTCCAGCGGCACGCGTTGATGCGGTTATCGCGAACGCACTGGCGGCGGCAGCGATCGACACGGCGAAGCTGGCGTCGCGGATATACCACTTCCATACGGATCTGGTGGGCGCCCCATTGGAAG
>NZ_JAWRXJ010000699.1:0-249 GCF_046535095.1 Pseudomonas sp. SIMBA_041 | reverse complement strand
CGAGCGCACCTACGAGTCGGTGCTGATCTACGGCGTGCTGTTTCTGTTTTTCTTCTTTATCTGCTACCCGTTGTCAGCCGCCTCCCGCGTGCTGGAACGGCGCTGGACGCAAGCATGAGCGCATTGATCGAGTTCCAGGGTTTCAACAAGTTCTTCGGCCCCCAGCAGGTGCTAAAGGAAGTGGACCTCTGCGTGGCGGCGGGTGAGGTGATCGTCATCCTCGGCCCCAGCGGCTGCGGCAAGAGCACC
>NZ_JAWRXJ010000698.1:0-249 GCF_046535095.1 Pseudomonas sp. SIMBA_041 | reverse complement strand
GGCGATGCGGTGTATGGCCTGGGGGCGGGGATCTTCTTCATCGGCTACTTCATCTTCGAAGTGCCCAGCAACCTGATGCTCAAGCGCAGCGGCGTGCGCAAGACCCTGTTGCGGATCATGTTCTGCTGGGGCCTGGTGGCCGCGGCGATGATGTTCGTCAGCACCCCGATGCAGTTCTACGTTCTGCGCTTTCTTTTGGGGGCCTTCGAGGCCGGGTTCTTCCCCGGGGTGATCCTGTATTTCACCTAC
>NZ_JAWRXJ010000697.1:0-249 GCF_046535095.1 Pseudomonas sp. SIMBA_041 | reverse complement strand
AAGACAAGGCAGCGCTCGTCATCTGATGATCACACGATGTTGCGCGACTGGCGCGGCTCGGCCGCACCAGATCGGAAAGCCGGTCAGGAATCTAAAATCAAGGATATAGATAAGTGATACGAAATGATGGATCAGAGGCGAGTGAAACGTGTGGTGTTCATCGGTCAGGACGGCGGCCAGGGTTCCGTCGCGACGTGAGCGCCTCGAGCATGGAGGTGGCGATTGATCGGTGAATCGCGCTCCGCTTCG
>NZ_JAWRXJ010000696.1:0-249 GCF_046535095.1 Pseudomonas sp. SIMBA_041 | reverse complement strand
TATAGTTTATACTGATTCTAAAAGTTATAGTTACCCCGATTATTAATCCTGAAAAAAGCGGTATTCTTAAAAAGCTGTTGATCATAAGTTGCCTACTTGGTGTGGCGTGACTGTCGATATTCAGTCTCATAGACAGTTTGTATGTGTAGGGAACATAGTTCGGTAATAAGTAGTCTAGATGGCAAGTGGTATGGATGCAATCTTAGTAGACATTATTTCCCAGCAATGTATTTGTAAAGTAAGCCTGAT
>NZ_JAWRXJ010000695.1:0-249 GCF_046535095.1 Pseudomonas sp. SIMBA_041 | reverse complement strand
ATATGCAGCGACGCACATGTCGCGTAACCCTCCCCGAAGAGAATCGTCTTGCCGGCATTGATGTCGCCAAGCACGTGAAAATGCCCTGCTTTCTGACCACCCTTCTCGTAGAGCTTGTTGCCCCTCGGGTCCACATATTGCAGGCTCCACACCCTCCCGTCAGCGTCGCGAATAGGTGTGACTAACTTGTCGCCGTCGAGCCGCAGCCCGAACGACTCCACCTGCTTCCGATCCAGATAGGCATGTGAG
>NZ_JAWRXJ010000694.1:0-249 GCF_046535095.1 Pseudomonas sp. SIMBA_041 | reverse complement strand
CGCCCCGCAACACGAAAAAACCGTGCGTGCCGCCATCGCCGCCGGCAAAGACGTCTACTGCGAATGGCCGCTGACCACCACCACCGCAGACTCCGAACAACTGCTGCACCTGGCCAAGGATGCCGGCGTGCGCCACATCGTCGGTCTGCAACGCCGCCACGCGCCGCACAACCGCTACCTGCAAGACCTGCTGCAGCAAGGCTTCGTCGGCAAGGTGCGCTCCGTGCGCATGCACGTCAGCATGAATTA
>NZ_JAWRXJ010000693.1:0-250 GCF_046535095.1 Pseudomonas sp. SIMBA_041 | reverse complement strand
CGCGTGATGCAGATCGACGATGAAGATCGACATCCCCTCCGACTTCTTCTGCACGTCCGACAGCGGCGTCGTGCGCGCGAGCAGGATCATCAGGTCGGAGTGCTGCACGCGCGAGATCCACACCTTCTGGCCGTTGATCACGTAGCGGTCGCCCTTGCGCACGGCGGTCGTCTTGATTTTGGTCGTGTCGGTGCCGGTGGTCGGCTCGGTCACGCCCATCGACTGCAGGCGCAGCTCGCCGCTCGCGATC
>NZ_JAWRXJ010000692.1:0-250 GCF_046535095.1 Pseudomonas sp. SIMBA_041 | reverse complement strand
GTGAATTTTTCGCTGCAGGAGCGATTGCCCCTCCAGGCTGCAATTTTCCGGCCAATAGGGCGTCGCATGAACGGCTCGCGGCCTTTTTTCGAGCGAAGTTCCCTGTAGAGGAAAGAGCGCGCAGATGAGCTGCGAAAACGTGCCCGGGCGGCTGTAGCGCGGGCGATCAGCGTAGCTTGGGCGAACAGCCAGACAAGCCGGGCGATGCGCGCGGCAACGCGATCCGCTGGCAAGATTACGAGCATTCGGC
>NZ_JAWRXJ010000071.1:0-382 GCF_046535095.1 Pseudomonas sp. SIMBA_041 | reverse complement strand
CTGTGGGCCAGTTCGTCCACCAGTACCAGCTTGGGCTTGGCCTTGAGCAGGCCGTCGAGGTCCATTTCCTCCAGCAATACGCCACGGTATTCCGAACGCACCAAGGGCTGCTGGGGCAGCCCGCTCAACAAGGCTTCGGTCTCGGCGCGGCCGTGGGTCTCCACCACCCCGGCAAGCACCTTGACCCCTTGGCGCAGTTGGCTATGGGCCGCCTGGAGCATGGCGTAGGTCTTGCCAACCCCGGGGGCGGCGCCCAGGAACACCTTGAGCCGGCCGCGGCCGTCCCGTGGCAGCTCGGCTAGCAGCGCGTCGGCTCGACCGGAATCACTCATGGGTTATCTCTCTGCGACAAGACATTCGGTTCAATCTGCGCTCACTTCAG
>NZ_JAWRXJ010000691.1:0-250 GCF_046535095.1 Pseudomonas sp. SIMBA_041 | reverse complement strand
CTTGCAAGGCGGCCTTTGTTTTTCGGGGGCACCCGTGTGGGGACGAGGCGCCGTCGCGGTTGGCTGCGACGGCCTATTAGCGCGTGGATGGCAGGGTGGGGTCTTGTTCGTGGCTGCCAAGGCGTTTGCACGCCTTGGCCAGGCCTGTTCGATTGGCCTATTCAGTAACGGATCATCACCGACTTGAGCTCGGTGAAGTCATCGATGAACGCCGAGCCGAACTCGCGGCCGATGCCGGACGCCTTGATAC
>NZ_JAWRXJ010000690.1:0-250 GCF_046535095.1 Pseudomonas sp. SIMBA_041 | reverse complement strand
CCTGCCAGACAAGCAATATAGATAGCAGAATAACAGGCAGCCACGAGACATGACGGCCTATAAACCTTTTGATAATACCTGAGTAAAATATCAAAAACAAACGTTTTGCATACTCATAGTTATCATTGGGCAATAAACAGTCAACAATGGTTACGTTACAGTGATTTTACGTTTGGTAGGGCAAATGGTGGCAAGCGTGTTGCCACCATATGTATTAGACATGATATTAGGCAAATAGCTAATAACTAAG
>NZ_JAWRXJ010000689.1:0-250 GCF_046535095.1 Pseudomonas sp. SIMBA_041 | reverse complement strand
ACCAATGACCATGACGGGAATAGGTGCTCGATAGCTTGATATAGGCCGGCCTTATAAGCTTGACGACGCAGCAAAGTGATGAAACCGTATAACCAACTGATAGGTAGCAAAAACCACAACCAAACAGCTTGACGTTGCCATGCGCGGGTGATTGTCGTCTCAATACTCATTAATCAATATCGCTTATCTTATTAGTTCATGGCTGCGTGAAAATTGGCTAAAAACTTCTAAACTGACTACTCAAAATCTC
>NZ_JAWRXJ010000688.1:0-250 GCF_046535095.1 Pseudomonas sp. SIMBA_041 | reverse complement strand
GGTGCGCCTGGCTCGTCATGGGCGCTTGGCTGGCTGGTGCTGGCGGCCATCGTGCTGGACTTCGGGGTGGCGGCCAACATGACCCTGGGGCAGCGCGCCCTTTTCGCGCTGGGTGCAGAAGTGCGCGGCCATCCGCTCGATCGTGCTGGCGTCGAACAGGTCCAGGTTGTATTCGATCGCGCCCGCGAGGCCGTCGTCGGCATCCTCGACGTGCAGCGTGAGATCGAACTTCGACGTGTGGCTCTCCACC
>NZ_JAWRXJ010000687.1:0-250 GCF_046535095.1 Pseudomonas sp. SIMBA_041 | reverse complement strand
CGATCGATCCGCCTTATCGACCGCATCGGAAATACGCCTTGGACACGCTCAGGGTTTTCCATCATTCTCCCCTCATCGATTCGATGTGAATCGGTCGCGCCGAATAGCGGCGTCGACGGGCCCGGCGCCCATGTCGCACGATCCTTCCGTAGCACGCCGACACACTCGACAAGAAGAATCTGACACGCTCCCGGCCATCGACGGCCTGCGTCGGCGATGCCCACGTCCCGAATCGAACGCGTGTGAAACC
>NZ_JAWRXJ010000686.1:0-250 GCF_046535095.1 Pseudomonas sp. SIMBA_041 | reverse complement strand
CAACGAAAAGCAGTGCCAGTGGCATCAGAATCAGCTTCAGGAAGGTGTTATAAGCAATTTCGGCACTGAACTCGAATTTATGTGCAGCCAGAGTCAACCCCGCAGCGAATACCGCTACCCCTGAGTTAGCCTTCGCAATCAGATTAAAGGTTGGGTCCCATGCTGCCGGAATTTTTACCCCAACCAACACCAGGATCGTTGCCAGAACAGGTGCCCATACTACTGGCTCCTTTGCCGCAGAAATTAATGC
>NZ_JAWRXJ010000685.1:0-250 GCF_046535095.1 Pseudomonas sp. SIMBA_041 | reverse complement strand
CCTGGTTGAGCAAGGCGGATCTGCAAGGGGCCGATCTGAGCGATGCCAATCTGCAGGAAGCGAAGTTTGGCGAGAGCAATCTGGAAGGAGCCGACCTGCGCGGGGCGCGGCAGCACTATGGGAATTTTCAGGATGCCAATATGGAGGGGTGCCAGGGGTGTCCGGGGAGTTGGGATAAATAGGCCGTTGCCCCAGGCATGACCAAGCGCCTCGCTGTACCTGCTATTGGAACAATCGCCAGTTCAATAGC
>NZ_JAWRXJ010000684.1:0-250 GCF_046535095.1 Pseudomonas sp. SIMBA_041 | reverse complement strand
ATTACAGGAATTGCTGACGGCGGAATATATAAAGCTGTTGTGAGTGTTAGTAATTCTTGTGGACGTGTTGCAGTTGCAGATTATTATGTGACTAATAATAATTTCAATAGCGCTTTCTCAATCAAAGGAATAAACGGACTATTGAATACCGATACAACCGACAAAGCACCAGCTTTTACCGAAGTAAACAGAAATACCACTTCAGTTGTTTGGTCTGGAATTCCAAATTGTGCAGGTGGAACAAATACGG
>NZ_JAWRXJ010000683.1:0-250 GCF_046535095.1 Pseudomonas sp. SIMBA_041 | reverse complement strand
AGTGATTCTCCGGCTGTTGCTGACAATGTTGCTGCATCTGTGCTACCAGCTCCCCCAGCCCGTGATTCAGCAGGCGTGGGTAATCAATAATAATGTGCCCCTGGCCTTTATCTGTCTGGTTGATGCTGAAAATCTGCGTGCTGGTCGCGGCTTTTACTTCATCTGTCATCTGCCCGTTGATGAAATCTTTCATCGAACGTTTTTCCCAGTACGGGAACAACTCTTCGCGGTAGATACGTTTATCTTCTTC
>NZ_JAWRXJ010000682.1:0-250 GCF_046535095.1 Pseudomonas sp. SIMBA_041 | reverse complement strand
CCTGGGTAGCCAGGCCGGCGGCGCGCAAATCTTGCTGAAGGCGGCCGGCGACCACGGCCTCGGGCACCACCGCAAAACGGGGCTCATGCTTTACGCACAACGCCAGCAGCTCGGCCAGACGCGTGAAGCCCGTCAGGGCAAACACTTGATAACGATCCGGATGACGGGCAATCACATCCAGGGTGCTCAGACCGATAGAACCGGTAGCCCCCAGAACCGTGATCTGTTGTACAGCCGTCACAGCGCAGCC
>NZ_JAWRXJ010000681.1:0-250 GCF_046535095.1 Pseudomonas sp. SIMBA_041 | reverse complement strand
GATGCGCATGGGGAGGCGGTTGGTCATGGCCGGGGAGGGCCGTAGTATGCCTTGATAGGTGGGCTTGGCCCAACACTGCCGGGGCTGCACAGCAGCCCCAGTTCATTGTTACTCCAGATGTTCAGGCTTGATCGGGTCGCCCGACTTCACTTCGAGTTTTTCGCGAATATCGCTGAACATGAAGTCATAGATCTTGTGCGGTGACCCCAGGTTCTCGAATTTCTTCGGCGGGGCCAGGTAGGACTGGGCC
>NZ_JAWRXJ010000680.1:0-250 GCF_046535095.1 Pseudomonas sp. SIMBA_041 | reverse complement strand
GAAGATGTGGATAGTGTTGATCTTTACCAGCGCGGCGTCGCTTGGTTTGCCCGGCGCCCAGTCGTTCCAATGCCCGCCCGGGAATGGCTTGAGGGTGCCGTCAGGCATGACTTCTGCAATGGAGGGGGTTTTCTCGAACCCCGGCCAGCGAGGCAGGCCGACGAACAAGCGACCGTCAGAGGTGAGCGCCACCGCATTACATAGCCAATCCAGGCGTGCCACTTCGGTGAGCGCCGTGCCCATGCTCGGC
>NZ_JAWRXJ010000001.1:0-792769 GCF_046535095.1 Pseudomonas sp. SIMBA_041 | reverse complement strand
AGGAGTTTTCCGTTTCGACTGCGCCGGAAGTGGGGCGAATTATAGACATCCAGAATCTGCCGTCAAGCAATGATTTGCAGCTTTACTCGGATTTCAGCGTAATACGCGCAAATGACTTCTTACCGGCCTGACAAACGTGCGTCGCGCCCAGTACGTATATAAAGGTGCGATCAACCACCTCACCATCTATACGTACACCGCCAGCATTCAACAGGTCACGCGCCACCGCCGAATTCTTCACCAAACCTGCCTTATTAAGAACAGCCGCAATCGGCATATCTTCAGCAGCAGTCAATTCGATCTCAGGCAGATCATCCGGCAGCTCACCTTCCTTCATACGATTGCCTGCTCCACGGTGAGCATTGGCCGCAGCCTCCTCTCCATGGAAACGCGCAACGATCTCTTCAGCCAGCTTGATCTTGATGTCGCGCGGGTTCGCACCAGCCTCGACATCGGCACGGAATACATTGATCTCTTCCATGGAGCGGAAGCTGAGCAATTCGAAGTAACGCCACATCAGTGCATCCGGAATGGAAACCAGCTTGCTGTACATGACACCCGGCGCTTCCTGGATACCGACGTAATTGCCCAGAGACTTGGACATCTTCTTCACGCCATCCAGGCCTTCGAGCAACGGCATAGTCAGAATGCACTGCGGCTCTTGACCGTACCCGCGCTGAAGCTCGCGCCCCATCAACAGGTTGAACTTCTGATCGGTACCGCCCAACTCGACATCTGCACGCAGCGCGACCGAGTCATAACCCTGAACCAGCGGATAGAGGAACTCATGAATCGCGATGGGCTGATTGGTTGTATAGCGCTTGTCGAAATCGTCGCGCTCGAGCATGCGCGCGACCGTGTACTGCGAAGTCAGGCGAATGAAGTCGGCCGGCCCCATCTGATCCATCCAGGTGGAGTTGAACGCAACTTCGGTTTTAGCCGGATCAAGAATCTTGAAGACCTGGGTCTTGTAGGTCTCGGCATTCTCGAGGACCTGCTCACGGGTAAGCGGCGGACGAGTCGCACTCCTCCCGCTCGGATCACCAATCATTCCGGTGAAGTCACCGATAAGGAAGATCACCTGATGCCCCAGTTCCTGGAACTGGCGCAGCTTATTAATAAGCACGGTGTGACCCAGGTGCAAATCCGGCGCAGTCGGATCGAAGCCAGCCTTAATACGTAGCGGTTGGCCACGTTTGAGCTTCTCGATCAGCTCGGACTCGACCAACAGTTCTTCCGCACCACGTTTAATCAGCGCTAGCTGCTCTTCAACCGACTTCATAACAGACCCGCAAGGCTCGAATTCAAAGGGGACCAACCATACAAGATCACGCGTCAAATACAAAGTTTGGCCGGCGCAATGACGCCAATCCGCCGGCAGAGTGTCCGCGGACTTGCTTCAGAGATGATTTGGTTATATTTTATACAGTTATTTCATCTTCATCATGTCATTCATCTTTTCCAATTCATCTTTTTTCAAAGTCAAAAATCACTTATGACCAAAGAATCGTCTAAAGCGCCACCGCTTTACCCGAAGACCCACCTGCTCGCAGCAAGTGGCATCGCCGCTCTGCTGAGCCTGGCGCTTCTGGTATTCCCTTCCAGCGATGTTGAAGCCAAAAAGACCACCCTGAGTCTTGAACTGGAAACCCCTGCTGATCAACTGTCACAAGAACAAGACGCTGCAGAGGCTGCTCAAGCCACAAATGAACCCGTAGCCTCCCCTTTCGCGCAGATCGAAAACGCCGCCGAAGAACCGCAGGAAACCGCTCAGGCCGCTCCTGTGGTCGAAGAAAAGAAGGCTCCAAACCATAGGGAAGTGATCGTCTCCAAAGGCGATACGCTCTCCACACTGTTTGAGAAAGTTGGCCTCCCGGCCGCTGCGGTGCATGAAATCCTCGCCAGCGACAAGCAAGTCAAGCAGTTCAGTCAGCTTAAACATGGGCAGAAGCTCGAATTCGAACTGGACCCTAAAGGCCAGTTGACCAACCTGCACAGTAAGATCAGCGACGTCGAAAGCATTACCCTGACCAAGAATGACAAGGGTTATGTGTTCAACCGCATCACTGCCAAGCCCACCGTGCGTTCCGCCTACGTTCACGGCGTCATCAACAGCTCGTTGTCGCAATCCGCCGCTCGCGCCGGACTGTCCCACAGCCTGACCATGGACATGGCCAGCGTGTTTGGCTACGACGTCGACTTCGCCCAGGATATTCGCCAGGGTGACGAGTTCGATGTGATCTACGAGCAAAAAGTCGTCAACGGCAAGCCTGTCGGCAACGGCCCGATCCTTTCCGCACGTTTCACCAACCGCGGCAAGACCTACACCGCTGTGCGTTACATCAACAAACAAGGCAACAGCAGCTACTACACGGCTGACGGCAACAGCATGCGCAAAGCGTTCATCCGTACCCCGGTTGATTTCGCCCGCATCAGTTCGAAATTCTCCATGGGCCGCAAGCACCCGATCCTGAACAAAATTCGCGCCCACAAAGGCGTTGACTATGCAGCACCACGGGGCACGCCAATCAAGGCTGCCGGCGACGGTAAAGTATTGTTGGCCGGTCGCCGCGGCGGCTATGGCAACACCGTGATCATCCAGCACGGCGCCACCTACACCACGCTGTATGGCCACATGCAAGGCTTCGCCAAAGGCGTGAAGACTGGAGGCACAGTTAAACAGGGCCAGGTCATCGGCTTCATCGGCACCACCGGGCTCTCCACCGGCCCGCACTTGCACTATGAGTTCCAGGTCAACGGCGTTCACGTCGATCCACTGGGCCAGAAGTTGCCAATGGCCGATCCGATCGCCAAGGCTGAACGCTCGCGCTTCCTCGCGCAGAGCCAGCCGCTGATGGCGCGCATGGATCAAGAGAAGGCTACCCTGCTAGCTTCGAGCAAGCGCTAAGCCATGACGCTCTATATTGGTGTGATGTCCGGAACCAGTCTCGATGGCCTGGACATCGCGCTGGTTGAGCTCTCCCCGGCGATCAAACTGATCGCCACGCACTACATTCCCATGCCGGAGTCCCTGCGCACCGAGCTGCTTGGCTTGTGCGCCAGCGGCCCGGACGAGATTGCCCGCTCCGCCATCGCCCAACAAAACTGGGTAAGACTGGCCGCCCAGGGCATTCACTCCCTGCTCGATCAACAAAACCTGAAGCCCGAAGACATTCGCGCGATTGGCAGCCACGGCCAGACCATTCGCCACGAACCGGCGCGCGGCTTTACCGTGCAGATCGGCAACCCCGCCCTGCTGACCGAGTTGACCGGCATCACCGTAGTCAGTGACTTCCGCAGCCGCGATGTGGCCGCAGGCGGGCAAGGTGCTCCGCTGGTTCCCGCCTTCCACGAAGCCTTGTTTGATGAAAGCGCAGGTCATCGCGCGGTGTTGAATGTGGGCGGATTCAGCAACCTTAGCCTGATTGAACCCGGCAAACCGGTTGCGGGTTTCGACTGCGGTCCGGGCAATGTGCTGCTGGATGCCTGGATTCACCAGCAGCGCGGCGACAACTTCGATCGTGACGGCCAATGGGCCGCCAGCGGCAACGTCGAACCGGATCTGCTCAATGAATTGCTCAGCGATCCCTTCTTCGTGACCAAAGGCCCAAAAAGTACTGGCCGCGAAGTGTTCAACCTGCCCTGGCTGACACAGCATTTGTCGAAGCTACCGACCTTCGCCGCCGAAGACGTGCAAGCCACGCTGCTCGAACTCACCGCGCTGACCATCGCTGAGTCACTGCAACACGCCCAGTCGAACACTCAAGAACTGCTGGTCTGCGGCGGCGGCGCGCACAATACGACGCTGATGAAGCGCTTGGCCGGCTTGCTGCCGAATGCGCAAGTCAGCAGCACCGCCACTCACGGTGTAGACCCCGACTGGGTTGAAGCCATGGCTTTCGCCTGGCTGGCCCATTGCTGCCTCGAAGGCATCGCCGCCAACCGCCCAAGCGTCACCGGCGCCCGCGGCCAGCGCGTACTCGGTGCGATCTACCCCGCATAAACCCCAGACAGCAAAACGCCGCATAACCCATAAGGTCCTGCGGCGTTTTACAGTGTGCTGAAGGTGCGATCAGATCGAGAATGAAGAACCGCAGCCACAGGTAGTGCTGGCGTTCGGGTTCTTGATCACGAAACGCGAACCTTCCAGACCTTCCTGATAATCCACCTCGGCGCCTGCCAGGTACTGGAAGCTCATCGGGTCCACGACCAGGCTCACGCCCTCGCGCTCGACGATGGTGTCGTCATCGGCCACTTCTTCATCGAAGGTGAAGCCGTACTGAAAACCTGAACAACCGCCGCCCGTAACGAATACGCGCAGCTTCAAGCGATCATTCCCCTCTTCATCGACCAGGCTCTTCACCTTGTGCGCGGCACCGTGGGTGAATTGCAAAGCCGTGGGGGTGAAGGATTCGACGCTCATGCTGACTATCTCCCGGCGTTACGCCGCCATAATGCGTGATGACGCGCATTATCCGCTTCTCCTAGAAAATCGGTCAACTATTGTTACGGTATATCAATCAAGCAAACTGTCCGACCAGAATGCAAAAAGGCCCATTCAATGGGCCTTTTTGCTCTCCGCGATTGCGCCTTACGGCAGCATGCCGGCGTGGGATAAGCCGAAGCGCTCGTCCAGGCCGAACAGAATGTTCATGTTCTGCACCGCCTGACCCGACGCGCCTTTGACCAGGTTGTCGATCACAGACAGCACGACGACCAGGTCGCCATCTTGCGGACGATGCACGGCAATACGGCAGACATTGGCCCCGCGCACGCTGCGGGTTTCCGGGTGGCTGCCGGCTGGCATTACATCGACGAACGGTTCATTGGCGTAGCGCTTTTCAAACAACGCTTGCAGATCGACCGAGCGATCCACGACGGTTGCGTAAAGCGTCGAGTGAATGCCGCGAATCATTGGCGTCAGGTGCGGAACGAAGGTCAGGCCGACGTCCTTGCCTGCTGCACGACGCAGCCCTTGGCGGATTTCCGGCAAGTGACGGTGACCTTTCACCGAATAAGCCTTCATGCTTTCCGACGTTTCGGAGTACAGCGATCCTACAGAGGCGCCACGACCCGCTCCGCTGACACCGGATTTGCAGTCAGCGATCAAGCGCGTGGTATCCGCCAGGCCCGCTTCGAGCAGTGGCAGGAAACCCAATTGCGTAGCGGTCGGGTAGCAACCTGGCACCGCGATCAGGCGAGCCTCCTTGATCTGTTCACGATTGACTTCCGGCAAACCGTAAACCGCCTCTTCCAGCAGTTCCGGAGCACCGTGCGGCTGGCCGTACCACTTGGCCCACTCAACAGAGTCCTGCAGACGAAAGTCCGCTGACAGGTCGATGACCTTGGTCCCGGCTGCCAGCAGTTCGCCCGCCAACGCATGGGCAACGCCGTGTGGTGTGGCAAAGAACACCACGTCGCAAGCACCCAATGTCTTGATGTCCGGAACGCTGAACGCCAGGCCGTCGTAATGGCCTCGCAGGTTCGGGTACATGTCGGCCACGGCCAGGCCAGCCTCGGATCGGGAAGTGATCACTACCACTTCAGCTTGCGGATGCTGTGCCAACAGACGCAGCAGTTCGACACCGGTGTAACCCGTGCCGCCGACGATACCGACCTTGACCATAAACCTGCCCTCAACGAACCCACTGGAAAGCCGTCGATAATAGGGTGCGTATCGTCCTGCGACAACCGGCAAGGTGACGTGCGGCCGCTCAAGCCTCTACTATCCGGGCTACCGTGAACCTGGGAATAACTAAAAATGCTCTATTTGTGGCTCAAAGCGTTTCATATCGTCAGCATGGTCTGCTGGTTTGCCGGCCTGTTCTACCTGCCGCGCCTGTTCGTCTATCACGCACAGAGTGAGGACACGGTCAGCAAGGAACGCTTCAGCGTCATGGAGCGCAAGCTGTACCGAGGCATCATGGGCCCGGCGATGATCGCCACCCTGATCTTCGGCATTGCGCTGATCGCCCTCAATCCGAGCATCTTCAGTCAAGGCGCATGGATTCACGCCAAACTGACCCTGGTGGTGATCCTGATCGGCTACCACCACATGTGCGGTGCGCAGGTGAAGCGCTTTGCCCGTGGCGAAAACACCCGCAGCCATGTCTTTTATCGCTGGTTCAATGAAGTCCCGGTTCTGATATTGCTGGCTATCGTCATTCTGGTCGTCGTTCGGCCGTTCTAACTTTAATACGCACCACTTTCCGGGGTACTTCCAATGTCGCTGCCCGCTCTGCTCGAACAACGTTTGCGTCTGCCGGTCGTGGCTGCGCCGATGTTCCTGATTTCCAATCCGCAATTGGTGCTCGCCTGCTGCCGTAATGGCGTGGTGGGCAGTTTCCCCGCGCTCAACCAGCGCGAGAGCAGCGGGTTCAAGGCCTGGCTGGAAGAGATCGAGGCAGGCCTGGCGATACTGGAGAACCCGGCCCCTTATGCGGTCAACCTGATCGTCCACAACAGCAACCCACGCCTGCAAGCGGACCTGGCGATCTGCATCGAGCACAAAGTGCCGATTGTGATTACCAGTCTCGGCGCGGTGAAAGAAGTGGTCGACGCCGTGCACAGCTATGGTGGCCTGGTGTTCCACGACGTGACGACTCGCCGCCACGCGGAAAAAGCCGCCGAGGCTGGTGTGGACGGGTTGATCGCCGTGGCTGCGGGCGCCGGTGGCCACGCTGGCACCTGGAGTCCGTTCTCGCTGATTGCCGAAATTCGTCAGTTCTTCGACAAGACGCTGTTGCTGGCCGGCTGCCTGAACCATGGCCACGAGATTCTCGCGGCACAATTGCTCGGTGCGGATTTGGCCTACTTCGGTACGCGATTTATCGGCACCACTGAAAGTCATGCGCCTGACGCATACAAAGAAATGTTGCTGACTTCCAGGGCGGCGGACATCGTCCATACTCCTGCGGTGTCCGGCATACCGGCAAGTTTCATGCGCCAAAGCCTGGAAGCCGCCGGTTTCGACATGGCGGCCTTGCAAAACAAGGGTGAGGTCAACTTCGGTTCCAAACTGAAACCGGTCAGCGACGAAGCCAAAGCCTGGAAAACCGTGTGGTCTGCGGGTCAGGGCGTTGGGGAAATCGATGATTTGCCGAGTGTCGATCAATTGGTCGCACGGCTGGACGCGGAATACCGCAAGGCACTGGATCTGGCGGCACAGCTGCCAAAACGCTGGCCGCGCTGAGAGGAAAGTTTTGGCCAGCCCAACCCGGCTGGCCTTACACTCTGTAGCTGCAACACTTCTAACTCAAACACTCGCGACAAGGATGCCTCGCAATGAGCGAAAACCGTTTCAAGATCGTATTCGACGGCGCTCTGCTGCCAGGCGTCGACCTCACGACCGCCAAGCAGAATCTCGCCGCGCTGTACAAAAGCGAAGTCGCTGCGGTTGAACGGCTGTTCACCGGCAAGACCGTCACGCTCAAGCAGGATCTGTCGCACGTCGACGCACAAATTTACCTGCAGGCGCTGACGAAAACCGGCATCAATGCACGGATCGAAAGCGAGTCATCTATCGAGCTGAACCTGGCCGACGCGCACGAACACGCTCCCGCCAGGCCCCAGCCTGTCTTCGCCGAACCAGCCTCCCCCTACGCTCCGCCTCAGGCCAGCGTCGGCGAAAGCCTGCCGGCGTTCGCCACACTTAAGCCGTTCAGTGTCGAAGGTCGCATCGGGCGCTTGCGTTATCTGGCGTGGACGATGGCCCTGACCCTTGTCTTGCTCGCCGTCGGTTCGGTCCTGGCCATCCTGGCGTTCGCGATTATCAGTGCCGATTCGACGGCAGGCTTGATCATCGGCGGTCTGGTCGCGTTCATTCTGTTCATTGCAGTGGCGGTCGTCAGTATCCAGTTCAGTGTTCAACGCTTGCACGACATCGGCTGGTCCGGCTGGCTATGGCTGTTGAACCTCGTCCCGTTCGTAGGCAGTTTCTTCCCGCTGGTGATTATGGTCGCCCCAGGCACCAACATCGCCAACCGCTACGGCCCGCCACCTCCGCCCAATACCACGGCGGTCAAAGTGCTTTCTTCGTTGTGGGTTGTGTTTATCGCCATCGTCATCGTGGGAGCTCTGGCCGGCGGTTACAGTGCGATTCAGGAAGAATACGAAAGCACCACGACAAGCAGCTACGACAGCGGCTCGGTGACCACCGAAGACGTTGAAGTCGAACCGGCCGAAGCAGCCGAAGCAGCCGAACCCGCACCGGATTCTGCAGACGATGAAGCCGAAGAAGCCCCGGCCCCTGTAGACTCTGCGAAAGAATAAACAGCGCTCCCCGCCCGTGACACCTGCGTCGCGGCGCGGAGCTGTTGCGATGGAGAACTGCATGACCCGTTACGCTCTGATCACTGGCGCTTCCAGCGGTATCGGCCTGGCGATGGCCGAAGCGCTGGCCCGCCGTGGCCGCAGCCTGATTCTGGTGGCCCGACAGCGTGATCAGCTGGAAAGTATTGCGATTGAACTGACTCAACGTTTTGGCGTGGAAGTGCTGTTCCGTGCCTGTGACCTTGGCGAGCCACTACGCCTGTCGGGCTTTCTGCTGGAACTGGAGGAAGGTGACCGGCAGATTGATCTGCTGGTCAACTGCGCCGGCATGGGCACCTGCGGTCCCTTTCTCGCTCAAGACTGGATGACCGAGCAGGACCTGATCGAAGTGAACATCCTGGCGCTCACCCGCCTCTGCCACGCCATCGGAAATTCCATGGCCTTGCAGGGTGGCGGGCAGATCCTCAATGTCGCCTCGGTCGCTGCGTTCCTTCCCGGCCCGTGGATGAGTACCTACTACGCGAGCAAGGCGTACGTGCTGCATTTTTCCGAAGGCTTGCGCGTCGAACTGAAGAAATGCGCGGTCAAGGTCTCGGTGCTGTGCCCCGGCCCGACGCGCACCGGTTTCTTCCGTACCGCGCAATTGGACACGGGCAAACTGACCAACAGCAAAATGCTCATGAGTCCTGAAGAAGTGGCGCTCTATACCGTACGCGCCCTGGAGAAAAATCGCGCCATCATCATCCCCGGCCGACGCAACCGCTGGCGCGCTTTCCTGCCACGGCTCGGCTCGCGCTGGCTGAATCGGACAATTGCCGGCATGGTCAACAAGGTTTACTGCCCACGCTGAATGGTCCTTCGGTAAAACCATGGGTACACTCAGGCCAGCCAAAACAACGGAGAAAACAGCTGTGGATACTCTGTTCACCAAGATCATCAACCGGGAAATCCCGGCCAAGATCATTTACGAGGACGACCAGGTACTGGCCTTCCACGATATCGCCCCACAGGCACCTGTGCATTTTTTGGTGATCCCAAAGAAACCGGTGCGCACCCTTAACGAACTCACCGAGGACGACAAGGCGCTGGCCGGGCATATTCTGTTCACCGCACAGCGTCTGGCGCTGGAACTGGGTTGCGAAAAAGGTTTCCGCGTTGTCATGAACTGCAATGAAGAAGGTGGGCAGACTGTCTATCACATTCATATGCACGTACTGGGTCAGCGTCAGATGCACTGGCCGCCGGGCTGATTGCCGGCTGTTCCAGGGGAGTGGCCAGCCACTCCCGCATGACCCAGCTCAAACCTTCCCCGGCCGATTGGGTTAAACTGGCCGCCGAGATTTTTCCCGGAGGTCAGCATGACTACCCAACGTCACTACTCGCCGATTGACCGTCTTCTGCTGCAAGCCGATGCCGCCATGCGCACCCTGCTGCCCTTCAGTGGCCAGCCTTACCGCCCGTCGCCGGCCATCGTCCAGCCCGATGCAAAATTGAGCGATGAGGACACCCGGCACGTTGCCGGCCTGATGCGCATCAACCATACCGGTGAAGTCTGCGCCCAGGCGTTGTATCAAGGGCAAGCCCTGACCGCCAAGCTCCCGCATGTGCGCGCCGCCATGGAACATGCTGCCGAAGAAGAAATCGACCATCTGGTCTGGTGCGAGCAACGCATTCATCAGTTGGGCAGCCATACCAGCATTCTTAACCCGCTGTTCTACGGCATGTCCTTCGGGATTGGCGCAGTGGCCGGGTTGATCAGCGACAAAGTCAGCCTCGGTTTTGTTGCCGCTACTGAACATCAAGTGTGCAAGCACTTGAATGAACACCTGGAGCAATTGCCGGCGGAGGACGAAAAGTCCCGGGCGATTCTTGAGCAGATGCGTATTGATGAAGAACATCACGCTGAGAGTGCGCTGGATGCGGGCGGGTTCCGTTTTCCGGCACCAGTGAAGTTCGGGATGAGTTTGTTGGCCAAGGTGATGACCAAGAGTACTTATCGGATCTGATAGATGCACTGCCCCGGAGGGCCCTATCGCGAGCAGGCTCGCTCCTACAGGGTTCTTCGTTTCAGCCATAAAAAAGGCGACTGCCGTGAGGGAGTCGCCTTTTTTGTGTTCGAGAATCTTACGCCATATTGCGTGCGTAGAAGATTTCGAGCATTTCGTGCTTCACACGCTCAGTCACCTGGGCACGTTGCTCAGAGGACAGGTTGCTGGTGGCGTCACCGAACAGGTAGTTATCCAGTTCGAAGTTCTTCAACAGCATTTTGGTGTGGAACAGGTTTTCCTGGTACACGTTCACGTCCGTCATCTGGTACGCGTCGCGGGTGTCGTCGGACAGGTAGTTCTGGATCGAATTGATCTCGTGGTCGATGAAGTGCTTTTTGCCTTCAACGTCACGGGTGAAACCGCGCACACGATAATCCACGGTCACGATGTCCGAATCGAACTGGTGAATCAGGAAGTTGAGTGCTTTCAACGGTGAGATGACACCACAGGTCGACACGTCAATGTCCACACGGAAAGTCGCAATACCGTCCACCGGATGGATTTCCGGGTAGGTGTGCACCGTGATGTGGCTCTTGTCGAGGTGGGCCAGGATAATTTCAGGCAGCGGGCCCGGGGACTCTTCGATCTGGCTGTCGGTCGGGGTTACCGGCTCTTCAGAGATCAGAATCGTGACGCTGGCGCCCTGTGGTTCGTAGTCCTGACTGGCAATGTTCAGGATGTTGGCACCAATGATATCGACAACTTCCGTGAGGATCTGCGTCAGGCGTTTCGCGTTGTACTCTTTATTGATGTACTCAACGTAAGCCTGTTGGTCTTGCGGGGTTTCCGCGTAGCAGATGTCATAGATGTTGAAGCTCAAGGTCTTTGTCAGGTTATTGAACCCGTGGAGCTTGAGTTTGCTTTTCACCGTTAAAAACTCTCTATGTATTGCGGCCTGGCCGCGTGATCAAGCATGCCCGTCAAATGCGAACAACGCACCTGCGTAGGACGGTTAACACCTCTTCGCGATGGCGATTTTGGTTGTCAGTTCGGGGGCGCGGCCTGTCGGTTGACGGACCACTACCCTGAAAAAAGTGGCGCATTATGCAGACGTCAGCTTGGGTTCGCCAGAGTCTGCACCGCTTTTATGATAGTTGAATGTCGGCTCAACCGAGTTCGATGATCTCGTAGTCGTGGGTAATCGCCACGCCAGCGGCGCCCAACATGATCGAGGCCGAGCAATACTTCTCCGCCGACAGCTCAATGGCGCGCTTGACCTGGGCTTCTTTCAGCCCGCGGCCCTTGACCACGAAGTGCATGTGAATCTTGGTGAAGACCTTCGGGTCCTCGGTCGCACGCTCGGCTTCAAGGAAGGCTTCGCAGCTTTCAACGGCCTGACGGGACTTCTTGAGGATGCTGACCACGTCGAAATTGCTGCAACCGCCGACACCCAGCAGGAGCATTTCCATCGGCCGGACACCCAGGTTGCGACCGCCGGCATCGGGCGGACCGTCCATGACCACGACATGACCGCTGCCGGATTCACCGAGGAACATGGCTTCGCCAGCCCATTGGATGCGTGCCTTCATCGCCAAGACTCCACTGTCTAAAAAAGGGACGCCAGCTTAGCACAGGGCCCCTGATTGACAGCGTTTCACCTTCCTAGGACGCAGGTGTCCAAGCCGTAGGTAAATTCTCAAATATTGCAGGAAGTGTCTGTTAAGCTGACGCCAATTCGCTGGCGCATAGCCAGCTTTGCCTCGACCCTAGTCAGCAGCTCATAAGAAAACCAAACACACACCGTGACGTCTTTTCGGGATACAACCATGGTTGCTATTACCCCAATACCCAAAATCAAAAACCTCGACAAGCTGTTGATGCATTGCCAACGCCGTCGCTATGCGGCCAAGAGCAACATCATTTGCGCGGGTGATCGCTCGGAAACCCTGTTTTTCATCATCAAAGGCTCGGTCACGATCCTGATCGAGGACGACGATGGTCGTGAAATGATCATCGCCTACCTGAACGCCGGGGACTTTTTCGGTGAGTTGGGTCTGTTCGAACAGGCTGGCCTGGAACAGGCACGCAGCGCCTGGGTGCGCGCGAAGATCGAATGCGAAGTCGCGGAAATCAGCTACGCGAAATTCCGCGAGCTGTCCCAGCAAGACCCAGACATTCTTTACGTCCTCAGCGGACAAATCGCACAACGTCTGCGCAATACCACGCGCAAGGTCGGCGACCTGGCGTTCTTCGATGTGACCGGACGCGTCGCTCGTTGCCTGCTGGAACTGTGCAAGCAGCCGGATGCGATGACTCACCCGGACGGCATGCAGATCAAAGTGACCCGCCAGGAAATCGGACGGATTGTCGGTTGCTCGCGTGAAATGGTCGGCCGCGTGCTCAAGGATCTGGAGGAACGCAACCTGGTGGACGTCAAAGGCAAGACCATGGTGGTCTTCGGTACGCGCTAAGCCTTGAACAGGTCTGCCAGCAATTGGCGATAAAGCGCGTCGAGCCGCCCGAGTGCATCGGGCGCGGCGAACTTCTCATGCAGGGCGATGTGGCTTTCGGCGCGAACCCGCTGTTCCAGGCCGCAGGCTTCATTGAAACGATTGACCGCCGCAACCATCGATTCCCGCTCATTATCCAGCAACAACGCACCATGCACCAATCCGACCGGACGCGTGCCGCCCTTGCTCTGGCGCCAACGCTGTGCTGTGCCGACCATCTTGCGGCCATCAAGGTTGACGTTGAAACGGCCATCGCAGAACGCACCTTCGATTTCGCCGAGGGACGACACGCCGCCCAGCTCATCCAACAACTGGCAGATAGGATCGCAGAGTCGGTGATAGGCGGTTTCGATGCGGTTTTGGTCGCCTTCGCTGCGTGGCGGTGCGTAGACCAATGCGATGTTGAGGGTGGATGCCGATTGCGGCACGGGCTCACCGCCGGTTTCACGCAAGAGCACGGGCCAACCGGCAGCGGCCGAGACTTCGCACGCAGCTTCGAAACCGGATAAGCGGTTCAGGCGTCGGGGCATGACCAGGGCGCGGTCATTGGGTTGCCAGAACAGCAGGCCTAATTCCGAATCTCCGGTGCAGACCGCTGCCAGCAAGTCTTGTTCGGCTTGCAGGCCGGCTTCGACAGTCAAAGAGACGATTGAGGTCATAAGGCATTCCGTTGGACTTGAAGTCTGAGGTGCTATTTATGCCGCCATCGCCAGCAAGCTCGGCTCCTACATGGGTTCTCCTGCAGGAGCCGAGCTTGCTCGCGATAGGGTCGACTCGGTCTGCGTGTAATCAGTCGAGTGTAGAACCACTCACCGCAGTACCGCGCTCCGGAAAGAACAGTCGCTGCAACTCGGTCCCCGGGCTTTCGGCACGCATGAACGCTTCGCCGACCAGGAACGCATACACGTCGCTGATTTCCATCAATTCGACATCCGCACGGTTGAGGATGCCGCTTTCGGTAATCACCAGGCGATCACGAGGGATGCGCGGCAACAGGTCGAGGGTGGTTTCCAGGCTGACATCGAACGTGTGCAGGTTGCGGTTGTTGATGCCAACCAGCGGAGTGTCGAGGGTTTTCAAGGCCCGCTCCAGCTCGTCGCCGTCGTGAACTTCTACCAGCACATCGAGGCCGACACCTTTTGCCACGGCAGCCAGCTCGGCCATTTTCACGTCATCCAGTGCGGAGACGATCAACAACACGCAATCGGCGCCCAGCGCACGGGCTTCGACGATCTGATAAGGATCGATCATGAAATCCTTGCGGATCACCGGCAGTTTGCACGCCGCCCGGGCTTGTTGCAGATACGCATCGGCGCCCTGGAAGTAATCGATATCGGTCAGCACCGACAAACACGTCGCGCCGCCCTTCTCGTAGCTTTCGGCGATGTCGGCAGGAACGAAGTTCTCGCGGATCACGCCCTTGCTCGGCGAAGCTTTCTTGATTTCGGCAATCACCGCCGGTTGCTTGCGCTTGGCCTGCGCCAACAATGCCTGGGCGAAACCACGGGGTGCATCGGCCGCCTTGGCCAGACTTTCCAGCTCGGCCAGGCTCACACGAGCGCTACGCTCGGCGACTTCCTGGACCTTGCGCGCCAGAATGTTTTCCAGAACCGTCGGTACACTCATCCCTCATTCTCCACTCGAAATACCGCGGTAAATGCACCCAACTCCTCGAGTTTCTCCCGAGCAAGACCGGTGTGCAGCGCGTCGTGCGCCAAGGCAACGCCCTCTTTCAAACTGGTGGCATGGTCAGCGGCATACAGGGCGGCACCGGCATTGAGCATGATCATTTCGGCGGCTTTCAGACCGCTTTCGGTTTTGCGTTTGCCCAACGCATCGCGAATCAATTCCAGCGAGGCCGCCGGGCTTTCCACGGCCAGGCCATGCAGGCTCTGGCTCTTCATGCCCAGGTCTTCAGGCTCGACCCAATACTCGCTGATCTGGTCGTTCTTCAATTCCGCCACGAAGGTCGGCGCGGCCAGGCTGAATTCGTCCAGGCCATCTTTCGAATGCACCACCAGCACGTGCTTGCTGCCCAATCGCTGCAGGACTTCGGCCAATGGCCGGCACAGCGCCTGGTTGAACACGCCCACCACCTGATGTTTCACACCGGCCGGATTCGTAAGCGGGCCGAGCATGTTGAACAAGGTACGCAGGCCTAGATCCTTGCGCGGACCGGCGGCGTACTTCATGGCGCTGTGGTGAGTCTGGGCGAACATGAAACCGATGCCGACGTTGTCAATGCAACGCGCGACTTGAACCGGAGTCAGGTTCAGGTAGATCCCCGCCGCTTCCAGCAGATCGGCGCTGCCGCTTTTGCCCGAGACCGCACGGTTACCGTGCTTGGCCACGGTGCAACCGGCCGCCGCAACCACGAAAGCAGAAGCGGTCGACACGTTGAAAATGTTGGCACCGTCACCGCCGGTGCCGACCACGTCGACGACGCTGTCGAGGGTCTTGAGTTCGACCTTGTCCGCCAGCTCGCGCATGACCGACACGGCGCCGACGATTTCGTCGATGCTCTCGCTCTTCATGCGCATGGCCATCATGAATGCGCCGATCTGCGCATCTGTGCATTGGCCGGTCATGATTTCGCGCATCACATCACGCATTTCATCGGTGCTGAGGTCGAGGTGATCGACGATACGGCCCAGGGCTGTCTTGATATTCATGAAAGGTCCTTAGCGCGTGCCGCCGGTTTGTTTGAGGAAGTTAGCGAACAGTTCGTGGCCCTGCTCGGTCAGGATCGACTCAGGGTGGAACTGCACGCCTTCGATGTTCAGGGTTTTGTGGCGCAGGCCCATGATCTCGTCGACCGAGCCGTCTTCAAGCTGGGTCCAGGCGGTCAGCTCCAGGCAGTCGGGCAAGGTTTCACGCTTGACGATCAGCGAATGGTAGCGGGTGACCGTCAATGGACGATTCAGGCCTTCAAATACGCCCTTGTCCTCGTGGAATACCGGGCTAGTCTTACCGTGCATCACTTGACGGGCGCGCACCACATCACCACCAAAGGCCTGGCCGATGGACTGGTGGCCGAGGCAGACGCCAAGAATCGGCAGCTTGCCGGCGAAATGCTTGATCGCTTCAATCGATATCCCGGCTTCGGTCGGGGTGCAAGGACCGGGGGACACCACGATGCGCTCTGGGTTGAGGGCTTCGATTTCAGCGATGGTCAGTTCATCGTTGCGCACGACTTTGACCTGGGAGCCGAGCTCACCGAGGTACTGCACAACGTTGTAGGTAAAGGAGTCGTAGTTATCGATCATCAGCAACATGGCGTTTTTGAACCTCTTGAATTCACTGACTTTAAAGACAGCCTTCGAATGATTGACCCGCAGAGCGCTGCGCTTTGTCAGGTGCCGGAGTAGCGCCAGCAAAGCGGCATTTCAAACGGGTAAAGAAGGCAAAGCGGTACAGGTCCGGCGGAACCGGCAAAAGAATTCAGGCGCGCCAACGCCAGCGGGCGTGTGCCTTGATGACTTGATCCAGGAGTTTACTGATGATCAACACGGGGAAGGTCTCATTCATACGTCTCGGCACAGTAACTTAGCTGGGCAGAGCGTGCAATATGGCCGGGGCTGCTGCTCGCGAAACTCTCAAAGGCTTCGCGACGGATGGCAAAAGGCCGGACGTTTTTGGTACTGTCGTTTTGTTCTCCTAAAACAATAAATAAACGGACTTGCTCATGATCAAACAGACGTTGTTTGTACCGCTCGCAGGATGCTTGCTCGCCATGGCCTGCGCTCAAGCGTACGCCGCACCGAATCCGTACACCCATTTCGTCGTCTTCGGCGACAGCCTCAACGATGCCGGCACCTTTGCCGACACCGGCGGGCCTGCCGGAGCGACTCAGCGGTATACCAACCGGACGGGACCGGTTTATCTGGATGGCAGCGGCGAAGTCCGCTCGCTCAACTCCACGCAGATTCTCGGTGGCAAACTGGGGTACACCGCGGACCAGACCGCTTCATCGTCTTCGGCGGTGCGCGCCAGCAATGGCCAGCCCGATGGCAACAACTGGGCCGTCGGCGGTTATCGCACCGATCAGATTCTCGATTCGATCACTAGCACGTCCGCCACCGGCGATCGCACCCGTGCCGGATACTTGCCATCGAACAACTTCCGGGCTGACCCGAACGCGCTGTATTACCTGTCGGGTGGCGGCAACGACTTCCTGCAAGGGCGCGTGACCAGCCTGCCCCAGGCCAGCGCCGCCGCCGATCGACTGGCCAACAGCGTGCAGACGCTGCAAACCGCCGGTGCCAAATACATCATGGTCTGGCTGCTGCCCGACATCGGCCTGACGCCGGCAATCAACGGCAGCCCGCTGCAAGCGTTCACCTCACAGCTCAGCGCCCAGTTCAACACGGAGCTGGTGAGCAGACTGCAGAACATCAATGCCGAAGTGATCCCGCTGAACATTCCGGTGTTGCTCAATGAGGCGTTCGCCAATCCGGCGCAGTTCGGCTTGGCGACGGACCAGAACCTGACCGCGACCTGCTTCAGCGGTAGCGGCTGCACCGAGAACACCCGTTACGGCATCAACAGCGCCACCCCCGACCCGACCAAGCTGATCTACAACGACTCGGTGCACCCGACCGAAGCCGGGCAACGCCTGATTGCCGATTACGCGTATTCGCTGTTGTCGGCGCCGTGGGAGCTGACGCTGCTGCCGCAAATGGCCCAAGGCACCTTGCGCGCACACCAGGATGAACTGCGCAACCAATGGCTGGCCGATTGGGAAAACTGGCAAGGCGTCGGCCAATGGCGCGCCATTGTTTCCGGCGGTGGCCAGCATCAGGACTTTGATGGTCAGGACAGCGTCGTCAGCGCCGACGGCAATGGTTACAACCTGAACATCGGCGGCAGCTATCGCCTCGACGATGCCTGGCGCGTGGGCGTAGCGGCCGGTTTCTATAACCAGAAACTCGAAGCCGGGACGAACGACTCCGACTACAAGCTCAACACTTACCTGGGCACCGCATTCGCCCAATACCAACAAAATCGTATATGGGCTGACATGGCGTTGACCGCCGGGCATCTGGACTACGACAGCCTCAAGCGTAAATTCCAGCTGGGCGCCAACGAGCGCAGCGAGAAAGGCGACACCAGTGGCTTCGTCGAAGCCTTCAGCGCCCGCATCGGCTATGACATCGCCCAACAGGCCAGCAGCCCTTGGCACCTGTCGCCGTTTGTCAGCGCCGACTTCTCCAAGGTCAAAGTCGATGGTTATTCAGAGGACGGCAATGATTCCACAGCGCTGACCTATGGCGACCAGGACAGTATTTCCCGCCGCCTCGGCATCGGTTTGCAGGGCAAATACCAGATCACCCCACAAACCCAGGTATTCGGTGAAATGGCTCACGAGCGTGAGTACAACGACGATACCCAGGACGTGGCGATCAACCTCAACACCCTGCCAAACAACCAGTTCACGCTGGAAGGCTACACCCCGCAAACCAACCTGAACCGGGTGAACCTGGGGGTGAGCCACAACCTCACCAAGGAACTGGCACTGCGCGCCAGCTATAACATTCGCAAGGATGACGACTTTACCCAGCAAGGGATTAATTTAGGGGTTGCGTTGGACTTCTAACTCGATCGGCCATAAAAAACGCGGCGCCTTCACAGGCGCCGCGTTTTTTTTTGGGTGTTCGCACGCCCCCTTGTAGGAGTGAGCCTGCTCGCGATGGCGATAGGCCAGGCGACATCTATGTTGGCTGTGCTGGCCTCATCGCGAGCAGGCTCACTCCTACAGGGAAGTATTGCGTGGACTCAGGTGTCCGGGGTTTGTTCGGCCAGGGCCACGGCGCGGAACATCGCGCGGCGTTTGTTCAGGGTTTCTTCCCACTCCAGCGCCGGTACCGAGTCGGCCACGATGCCGCCACCGGCCTGCACGTGCAGTTCGCCGTTCTTGATTACCGCCGTGCGAATCGCAATCGCGGTGTCCATGTTGCCGTTCCAGGCAAAGTAACCGACCGCGCCGCCGTAGACGCCACGTTTTACCGGTTCCAGTTCGTCGATGATTTCCATCGCACGAATCTTCGGCGCACCGGACAACGTGCCCGCCGGCAGGATCGCCCGCAGCGCGTCCATCGCCGTCAGCCCGGCCTTCAACTGCCCGGTGACGTTGGACACGATGTGCATCACGTTGGAATAACGCTCGATGACCATTTTCTCGGTGAGTTTCACCGAACCGATTTCCGAGACCCGACCGGTGTCGTTACGGCCCAGGTCGATCAGCATCAAGTGCTCGGCGATCTCCTTGTCGTCGGACAGCAGGTCTTTTTCCAGCGCCAGGTCGGCCTCTTCGTTGGCCCCGCGTGGACGGGTGCCGGCAATCGGGCGCACGGTGATCAGGTTGTCTTCGACCCGCACCAGCACTTCCGGCGAACTGCCGACGACATGGAAGTCGCCGAAGTTGAAGAAGTACATATAAGGCGTCGGGTTGAAGCAACGCAGCGCCCGGTACAGATCGATCGGTGCAGCCTTGAAGTCGATCGACATGCGCTGGGACGGCACGACCTGCATGCAGTCGCCGGCCAGGATGTATTCCTTGATAGTGTCGACGGCTTTTTCGTAATCGTCCTGGGTGAAACTCGAACGGAACACCGGATCAGCCGACTGCTGTTTGCTGAAATCCAGGCCACGGCGCGGCGTGATCGGCTGGCGAAGTTTTTCCAGCAGTTCTTCCAGACGTTCCAGGCCATGCTCGAATGCACCGTCTTGCGCCGGGTCGGCCAGCACAATCGCGTGCATCTTGCCGGCGAGGTTGTCGAACACCACCACCGCGTCGGAGACCATCAGCAGAATGTCCGGCACGCCCAGTGGATCCGGGTTCGGGCATTTGCCCAGACGCTTCTCCACATACCGCACGCAGTCATAACCGAAGTACCCCACCAGGCCGCCGTTGAAGCGCGGCAGACCGGCGATGGTCGGCACGTTGTAGCGGGCCTTGAAGGTTTCGACGAACGCCAGCGGGTCTTCCACGTCGTGGCTTTCGGTCTCGATGCCGTCGACGGTCACGCTGACGTGATGGTCATGCACGCGCAGCACGGTGCGGCATGGCAGGCCGATGATCGAGTAACGGCCCCACTTCTCCCCGCCCTGAACCGATTCCAGCAGGTAGGAGTTCGGCTCGTCGGCCAGTTTCAGGTAGATCGACAGCGGCGTGTCGAAGTCAGCCAGGGTTTCGCAGGCAAGCGGGATGCGGTTGTAGCCGGCAGCGGCCAAACGCAGGAATTCTTCGCGGATCATGGGGTAGCCTCGTGGCTTGAGGGTCTAACAGTCAGGTATGCAAACGCGCCGGTAGGCCGGCCAGGAACAAGTCAGGCGCGCCAACGCCAGCGGGCCAGGGCCTTGATGACTTTCATCCAGAGTTTGCGAGTGACCACCACGATGGCGTTTCCAGCAGGGGGTTGAACAGCGTCGGGCAACGTTATCTCAGCGGCCGGATCCAGGCAACCGGGAATTAGCTTGCGCAGATCGTCGATCACCAGCGCCGGCGACTCTTCGGCAATCGGCCGGCCATGGTTGTAGCCATAACTGAGCGCCACACACTTGACCCCTGCCGCTTTCGCCGCCAGCACATCGCTGCGCGAATCGCCGACGAACAAGGACTGCGAGGCCGGAATGTTGGCCATTTTCATCACGAAAAACAGCGCGGCCGGGTCAGGTTTCTTCTGCGGCAAGGTATCGCCGCCGATGATCCATTTGAAGTAGCGGCCGATTTTCATCTGATCCAGCAGCGGCGCGACGAAGCGTTCCGGCTTGTTGGTGATCAGCGCCATTTCCACGCCTTGTTTATTCAGCCACTTGAGGGTGTCACGCACACCGGGGTAAACCACGGTCAGCTCATGGCTCGCGCCATAGGCCTGCATGAAAATCTCCAGCGCGTGTTCAGCCTCGACGTCATCAACCGTCGAGTGCTCGATGTCACCCGCCAGCGCACGACGCACCAATACCGGCGCGCCGTTACCGACCCATTCCCGTACCGACTCGAGGCCCGCGGGTTTGCGGCCCAGCTTGAGCAGCATGTGATCCACAGCCGCTGCGAGGTCCGGGACCGAATCGATCAACGTGCCATCCAGATCGAACATCACCAGCCGCGGCAGACGCCCCGGGAACAGCTGCTCAAAACCACTCATGGGCGAGCCAGCGCCAGTTCGGCACGCATCTTCTCGATCACTTCCTGATAGTTCGGCGCGTTGAAAATCGCCGACCCTGCGACGAAGGTGTCCGCGCCCGCCGCAGCGATTTCACGAATGTTGTTCACATTGACGCCACCGTCGATTTCCAGGCGGATGTCACGCCCCGAGGCGTCGATCAAGGCGCGCGCCTGGCGCAGCTTGTCGAGGGTGCCGGGGATGAATTTCTGCCCGCCGAAGCCTGGGTTGACGCTCATCAGCAAGATCATGTCGACCTTGTCCATCACGTATTCGAGCACACTCAGCGGGGTTGCCGGGTTGAACACCAGGCCCGATTTGCAACCGCCCTCGCGGATCAGTTGCAGGGAACGGTCGACGTGCTGTGAGGCCTCCGGGTGGAAGGTGATGTAGGTCGCGCCGGCTTCGATGAAGTCACCGACGATGCGGTCCACCGGGCTGACCATCAGGTGCGCGTCGATCGGCGCGGTCACGCCGTACTTGCGCAGCGCCGCGCACACCATCGGGCCGATGGTCAGGTTCGGCACATAGTGGTTGTCCATGACATCGAAGTGCACGAAGTCGGCACCGGCGGCCAGGACGTTGTCCACTTCTTCACCCAGGCGGGCGAAGTCGGCGGAGAGAATCGACGGAGCAATGACGAAGGGCTGCATGACGCACCTTTTTTGAGCAGAATCACGATGGCGCGCATTGTATACCTCATAGTTTGGCGCGCGCACTGTGACCGCGATGATTGGGGCTGCCTTCGATCAATTTGCGCTGGCAGCGCTCTAGTACGCCGCCCGGTAGATCTTCTCGATATCGACGGCGCTCAATTTGCGAGGATTATTGCGCATCAGGCGCTCGATCCCCGCCGCTTCTGCGGCCATGGCCGGGATCGCATCTTCGGGAACACCGAAACTGCGCAGGCCCAACGGGATTTCTACCGCAGTGCACAGAGCCGTCATCGCCTCCACGGCTTTGTCCGCCGCTTCGTTGGCGCTCAAATGAGCGGTCTTCACCCCCATGGCCTCGGCAATATCCTGCATGCGCTCGACACAGGCCATCTTGTTCCAGGTCATGACATAGGGCAGCAACAAGGCGTTGCTGACACCATGTGCAATGTTGAAACGTCCGCCCAGTGGATACGCCAACGCATGCACCGCGCCGACCCCGGCATTGCCGAACGCCATGCCCGCCATCAGGCTGGCGGTGGCCATGTCTTCGCGCGCTTGCAGGTTGGACGGATTGGCATAGGCCTTGGGCAACGCCTTGGCGATCAGCTTGATGGCGCCGATGGCCAGGGCGTCGGTAATCGGCGAGGCGTTGACGGACAGGTAGGATTCGATGGCGTGCACCAGCGCGTCGACGCCACTGGCGGCGGTGACACTGCGCGGACAGGTCAGGGTCATTTGCGGACTGACCAGCGCCACGTCTGGCAATAGATAGTCGCTGACGATGCCTTTTTTCAGCTGCGCGACCTTGTCGGAAAGGATCGCCACGTTGGTGACTTCCGAACCGGTGCCGGCAGTAGTCGGGATCGCGATCAGCGGCGGCCCCTTGCGCGGCACCTGATCGATGCCGAACAAATCTTCCAGCGCACCGTGGTAACCGGCATACGCCGCCACGCTCTTGGCGATGTCGATGGCACTGCCGCCGCCCAGACCGATCAAGCCGTCATGCCCGCCGTCGCGGTATACCCGCATGCAGTCTTCGACGATGGCAATTTCCGGGTCTGGCAGCACCCGGTCGAATATCTCGTAGGACCGGCCCCCCAGCTGCGCCAGCGCCAATTCGACCGTGCCGGACTTGACCAGCGCGGCATCGGTGACGATCAGCGGGTTGTCGACATCCAGACGGGTCAGTTCAGCGGCGAGCTGCTCGATGGCACCTGCGCCGGTGATCAGTTTGTGAGCGATTTTGAAAGAGGAAAGACTCATCGTGCGCAGCCTCTTATAGATAGGGGAGCTGGGCACAATAGTAGCTGGGGATTGGGGTTTGTCTGCTATTCGGGTCGTGAATGACCAACGATCTCGAACACCGCACAAAACCAATGTGGGAGCGAGCTTGCTCGCGATGACTGACTAACATTCAACATTGATGTCGACTGATAGTCCGCTATCGCGAGCAAGCTCGCTCCCACAGGGGATGGTGTGTGGCGTTAGACCTGGGCGGTGCGCAGTTTTTCGCTGCGACCGCGCAGCCATTCCAGGGTCAGCAACAGGATCACCGAGAAGGCGATCAGCAATGTCGCTGCGGCGGCGATGGTCGGGCTGAGGTTTTCGCGGATCCCGCTGAACATCTGCCGTGGCAAGGTCGCTTGCTCGGGGCCGGCGAGGAACAACGTCACCACCACTTCATCGAACGACGTCGCGAAGGCAAACAGCGCCCCCGAAATCACGCCCGGCGCAATCAGCGGCAACGTCACCCGGCGAAACGCGGTCAGTGGCGAAGCACCCAGGCTTGCCGCGGCGCGCACCAGATTATGGTTGAACCCCTGCAAGGTCGCCGACACCGTGATGATCACAAACGGCACACCCAGCACCGCGTGCACCACGATCAGCGAGAAGAAGCTGTTGCCCAACCCCAGCGGGGCAAAGAACAGGTAACTCGCCACACCGATAATCACCACCGGCACCACCATCGGCGAAATCACCAGCGCCATGACCAGCGCCTTGCCGGGAAAATCACCGCGGGTCAGGCCAATCGCCGCCAGCGTCCCGAAGACCATCGCCAGCACCGTCGCCGCCGGGGCGACAATGATGCTGTTCTTCAATGCACGCATCCATTCGGCCGAGGCAAAGAAGTCCTGGTACCAGTGCAGCGAGAAACCTTGCAGCGGGTACACGAGGAAACTGCCCGAGTTGAACGACAGCGGAATGATCACCAGCACCGGCAGAATCAGAAACAACAGGATCAAGCCGCAGAGAATCCGCAAGCTGTAGAACCACACCCGCTCAACGGGCGACATATAAGGACTCAGCATTTCGTTCTCCCCTTAGCTCAGGCGCAGGCGACTGGCGCCCACCAGCCAGCTGTAAATCAGATAAAGCACCACGGTCGCCAGCAGCAGAAGCCCACCGAGTGCGGTCGCCATGCCCCAGTTGATGCTGGTGTTGGTGTAGAAGGCGACGAAGTAGCTGACCATCTGATCGTTCGGGCTGCCCAGCAACGCCGGGGTGATGTAGTAGCCGATGGCGAGGATGAACACCAACAGGCAACCGGCGCCGACACCGGCATAGGTCTGCGGGAAGTACACCCGCCAAAAGCTGGCGAACGGGTGGCAGCCGAGGGAAATCGCTGCGCGCATGTACGTCGGCGAGATGCCTTTCATGACGCTGTAGATCGGCAGGATCATGAACGGCAGCAGAATGTGCACCATGGAGATGTAGACCCCGGTGCGGTTGAACACCAGTTCCAGCGGTTTATCGATGATGCCCATGGCCATCAGGCCGCTGTTGATCAGCCCGCCCGATTGCAGCAACACGATCCACGCGGCGACGCGCACCAGGATCGAGGTCCAGAACGGCAACAGGACCAGAATCATCAACAGGTTGCTTTGACGCGATGGCAGGTTCGCCAGCAGGTAAGCCAATGGATACGCGAGCAGCAGGCAGATCACCGTAATGATCAGGCCCATCCAGAAGGTCCGGGCGAAGATGTCGAGATAGATCGCCTGGTCAGGTGTGGCCGGGGCGATTTCACCGAGGTCATCGATACGATGATCGACCGCCGCCAACAGGTAGAAAGGCGTGATGCTGCTGGCGTTGCGGCGCACCGCTTGCCAGTAGGCCGGGTCGCCCCAGCGTTCGTCGAGACCTTCCAGTGCTTCTTTATAAGAGGCCGGCTCGGTGGCAAACGGCAAGGCGCGGGCGGTTTTGGTCAGCAGGCTGCGGTAGCCGGCCAGTTCCATGTTCAGGCGCTTGGACAAATCGCCCAGGGTTTGATTCTTGCGGGCTTCGGCGAGGTCTTCGCTGGCCGCTTTGTAAACCGGTTCAGCGGGCAGGCCTCGGCCGTCCCAACTGGCGATGGCGGACACGGTGCGTGGCATACCGCCGACCACTTCCGGGTTGCCCACGCTTTTGTAGAGCAGCGCCACGATCGGCACCAGGAACACCAGCAACAGAAACAGCACCAGCGGCGCGATCAAGGCCTGGGCTTTCCAGCGGTTGACCCGCTCGGCGTGCCGGAGTCGCTGCTTCAAGGTGGGGTCAGTGCCCGCGTTCAGGGGAATGGCGGTGGCCATGGCGTACTCCGGAAATCTTTGATCGTTACAGAGGCGGTAAACACCGCCTCGAACTTTTAGTACTGATCGTTCCCACGCTCTGCATGGGAACGCATCCAGTGACGCTCTGCGTCACAGGGACGCGGAGCGTCCCGGGCGGCATTCCCACGCAGAGCGTGGGAACGATCATCCGGCGAACCGTCGTCCTGTGCGACTCGCTTACTTCGCAGCCCAGGAATTGAAGCGCTGTTCCAGTTGCTCGCCGTTGTCAGCCCAGAAGCTGACGTCGATCTGCACCTGGTTGGCGATGTTTTCCGGGGTGGTCGGCATGTCTTTCAGGACATCCTTGGACAGCAACGGTACGGCTTGGGTGTTGGCCGGGCCGTAAGCGATGTTTTCCGAGTAGGTCTTCTGCTGCTGCGGCATCACCGAGAAAGCGATGAATTTCTTCGCCGCTTCAGCGCGTGTCTTGTCCAGGCCTTTTGGAATCGCCCATGCGTCGAAGTCATAGATGCCGCCGTTCCACACGACTTTCAGGTTGCTTTCTTTCTGCACGGCAGCGATCCGGCCGTTGTAGGCCGAGCTCATGACCACGTCACCGGAAGCGAGGTACTGCGGCGGTTGTGCACCGGCTTCCCACCACTGGATATTGGGCTTCAGCTCATCGAGCTTCTTGAATGCGCGGTCCTGACCATCCTTGCCGGCCAGTACTTTGTAGACGTCTTTGGGCGCAACGCCGTCGGCCATCAGAGCGAATTCCAGGGTGTACTTGGCGCCTTTACGCAGGCCACGCTTGCCCGGGAATTTCTTGGTGTCCCAGAAATCCACCCAGCTGGTTGGCGCGGAAGCCAGTTTGTCGGCGTTGTAGGCCAGCACGGTCGACCACACGAAGAAACCCACGCCGCACGGCTGGATAGCACCTTTGACGTAGTCTTCGGTTTTGCCGAACAGCTTCGGATCCAGCTGCTCGAACATGTCTTCGTCGCAACCACGGGACAGTTCTGGCGATTCAACTTCTACCAGGTCCCAAGACACGCTCTTGGTGTCGACCATGGCTTTGACCTTGGCCATTTCGCCGTTGTACTCGCCCGCCACGATCTTGCCGTTGCCTGCCGCTTCCCACGGTGCGTAGAAGGCTTTGACCTGCGCCGCCTTGTTCGCCCCGCCAAAGGACACCACAGTCAGGTCCGGACCCGCCGCCATCGCGTGTGCCGCACCGATCATGCCCATGACCAGGGCGGTGAATTTCAGGGATCTCAACATTTATTGTTCTCTCCACGTGCAGGGTTGGTGTTGGTATTGCGGGGGCGTTAGTGCGCCTCTAGAAGTGGGTCGAGCGCGCGAACGTGTTCGACCTGCCAGCCAAGCGGTACCACGTCGCCGACAGCCAGCGCGGGATCAAGCTCGGCAATCGGTTGTTTCACGAAGAAGTCGGTCTTGCCGCAGACTTCCAGGCGAACCCGGACGTGATCGCCCAGATAGATGAATTCCGCCACCCTCCCTGAGAAGCGGTTGACGCATGACTCGCTTGAACCGTTGAGGCTGATGCGCTCGGGACGAATCGACAGCGTGACCGGCTCACCGGTCTTGCCGACGTTGACCGCCAGCGCTTCAACTTTTTCGCCGCGACTCAGTTCAACGATGCAGCGATCACCGGTCTGACTGTGCAGGCGGCCGTTAAGGCGGTTGTTCTCGCCGATGAAGTTGGCGACGAAGGTGTTTTTCGGTTCTTCGTAAAGGGTGCGCGGCGGTGCGATCTGCTGGATCTCGCCCTGGTGGAACACCGCTACCCGGTCGGACATGGTCAGGGCTTCGCCCTGGTCGTGGGTCACGTAAACCACGGTCACGCCGAGGCGCTGATGCAGGTGTTTGATCTCCATCTGCATGTGTTCGCGCAGTTGTTTGTCGAGTGCACCAAGGGGTTCGTCCATCAACACCAGCTGCGGTTCGAACACCAAGGCACGGGCCAGCGCTACACGCTGTTGCTGACCGCCGGACAGTTGTGCCGGATAACGCTGAGCAAAGGCGTCGAGCTGGACCATGCTCAGGACTTTTTTGACCTTGTCGCTGACGTCGCTTTTGTTCAGGCCGCGCACGGTCAGCGGGAACGCGAGGTTCTCGGCGACGGTCATGTGCGGGAACAACGCGTAGTTCTGGAACACCATGCCGATGTCACGCTTGTGTGGCGGCACGTTGTTGATGGAACGCCCGGCCAGCAGGATTTCGCCTGCGGTCGGTGTTTCGAAACCGGCGAGCATCATCAGGCTGGTGGTCTTGCCGGAACCGGACGGCCCGAGCAAGGTGAGGAATTCGCCTTTGCGAATGTCCAGGTTGAGGTCTTTGACGATCAGGTTCTCGCCGTCGTAGCTTTTCTGCACTCCACGAAAGCTGACCAGAATGTCACTGGCCCCTGCGCTTGAATCGACCTGGCTCATACCCACACCTTTGTTATTGATGACTGCTGTGGGACTAAGCCTAGTGGACCCTGCCGACCACGCAAATCGGGGCGCAGGAGAGAATCGCCTCAGCCGTATGGAAGGTTTGGGGTAGGGATCGCCCTACAAGGATGGCGCGTTTTGACAAATGCAGCTGCAAGCTTTCAGCTACAAGCCGCAAGAACAGGAAGAGGCGGGGCTCCAGGCATGTCGCAAATGGATATGGCGACGCTTCACCCGTTGTAGGAGCACAGGGCTTTTAGAGGAGTTTGTGCTCCATCGCGTACTTCACCAGTTCCGCCAGGGATGTAATGTTGAGCTTCTGCATCAACCGCGCCTTGTGGGTGCTGATGGTTTTGCTGCTCAGGGCCAGTTGCTGGGCGATGTCATTGACGTTGACGCCCTGGGCCAGGCGTTCGAACACCGAAAACTCGCGTTCCGACAGCAATGAATGCAACGGCCGCGAATCGGTCAGGCCGACTTCGAACACCATGCGGTCGGCGAGGTCCGGGTCGATGTAGCGCCCACCTGCCGCCACTTTACGAATCGCAGTTAGCAGCAGCGCCGGATCACTGTCCTTGGTCGCGTAACCGGCAGCGCCGACCTTCAACGCCCGCGCGGCCATTTGCGCTTCGTCGTGCATCGACAACACGAGGATGGCGGGCGGATTGTTCAGCGCACGAATCCGCGGAATCGCCTCCAGGCCATTCACGCCTGGCATGGAGATGTCGAGCAATACCACCTCGCACGGCACATGCCGCAAGGTTTCGAGCAACTGTTCACCATTGCTCGCCTCCCCCACCACCAGCAAATCCTTGGCCAGGCCGATCAACTGCTTGATGCCTTCACGGACGATGGTGTGGTCTTCGGCTACCAGTACACGGATCACGTTCTTCTCCATTCTTTTTATTTCAGAGCCAAGATGTATCGCGAGCAAGCTAAAACACCACAAAAACCATCAGACTGCATCCAGCGGCACCCGCACACTCAGGGTCGTACCCTCCCCCGGTTCACTCTCAAGCGACAACCGCCCACCCATGATCAACACCCGCTCACGCATGCCCACCACCCCGAAGGAGGTCGGCCTGCCCGTCGCGGCAACAAATCCTACGCCATCATCACTGACGGTCAGGCACAACTCGTCGCCTTCCAGCGCCAGCGACAGTTCAACAGTATGCGCCTGGGCATGGCGCATGACATTGGTCAGGGCTTCCTGAAGGATCCGGAACAAGCCAATCGCCTTGGCATCGCTAAGCACCGGCAGATTCTCCGGCACCTGCACCAGACACGGAATCTGCGTGCGCGCCTCGAAACGCCGGGCCTGCCACTCGATGGCGGAAGCGATGCCGGCATCGAGAATCGGTGGTCGCAGCGCCGTGGCCACGTCGCGCACCAACTGGAACAACTGAGCGATCAAGCGCTTCATGCTGTTCAAGCGTTCGTGCAGGCCCGGGTCGAGTTGCGCGTAGGCCAGTTCGCACATCGACGTTTCCAGTTTGAGCACGGTCAGCATCTGGCCCAGCTCGTCATGAACCTCCCTGGCGATGCGCGCCTTTTCTTCTTCGCGCACACTTTCCAGGTGAGCCGACAATTCACGCAACTGTTCGCGGGAGCTGGCCAGTTCCAGCTCAATACGCTTGCTCTCGCTGATGTCCCAGACGATCCCGTCCCAGACGTAGGCGCCATCTTCGAGCTTACGGGTGATGGCCTTGATCTCGGCCCAGCGTTGTTCGCCCGAACGGGTCAGGATCCGTCCTTGCCACGACCAGTCACTGTCAGTGTCCAGCGCATGGTCCTGCGTCTGGTGATAGCTGGCCTTGTCGTCCGGGTGCACCAGACTGCGCAGGCCTTTGTCGCGATGGGCCAGGGTGGCCGGTGAGTACCCCACCAGGGTTTCACTGCCTTCACTGATGTAGGCAAAGTCGATCTGCCCCGTCACCGGTGCGCGCTCCAGGCGAAAGACCAGTCCCGGAACGTTGGCCGCGATCCCCTGCAAACGCGCCTCGCTTTCCTGCAAAGCGGCCAGCGCGCGGCGGCGTTCGGTAACGTCGTTGAGGTAGACCACCAGGTATTCGCCATCACGAAAGCGCATGAAGCTCAACGAGACATCCGTCGGCAAAATACTGCCATCGGCCCGCACGCAGTGGGTTTCGAAGCTTTGCGGCCCTTCGTCACTGGCCCGTGCGCGCTTCCACAGATTCAACCAGCGGTCCATGTGCAGGCCGGGTTCGAAGTCAATCAGCGGCCGGTCGATGATCCCGCCCGGAGCGTAGCCGAGCATGTTTTCGGCGGCACGGTTGGCGTAGCGCACATGGCTGTCCCAGTTGACCCAGAGAATGCCGACGGTGCTCTGATCGATGGAAAACTGCGTCAGGCGCAACGCCTCTTCGCTGGCCTCGCGCAACGCAATGTCTTCACGCGCAGCCAACAGACGTCCCTCCAGACTGTGCTGTTGCCGCCGCTGCCAAAACACGATGGCCATGCTGCTCAACAGCATGACGGCAAACAGCAGGCATAGGTTTTGCCAGAAACCGGGGGACTCGGTGAGTCGCGGGTACTTGGGTTGTAGCCATTGGTTGTGCAGTTGTTCCAGGTCCTTGGCCGGGATTGCCCGTAGCGCGCTTCCGACGATACTCGCCAGTTCCGGCCAATCCCGGCGAGTAGCCACGCGCAGCAATTGTGGCAGGCCGATGTCGCCCACCACGACCAGGCCGGCGAACTCCGGTTCGGCGGACAAACGCCCCAGTTGCGCCTCGTCGACCACGGCGTAACCCGCCTGTTGACTGAGCAACAGTTGCAGCGCCTGACGCTCGATGGGCACGCCTTGCAGGTTCAGATGGGGATAGTTGCTGCGCAGATAATCGGCGGTCGCGCTGGGCATGCGCACCGCGACGCGGGTCTGGCTGTCGAGCTTCTCCAGTTCCACGACACCGGTGCCTTTTTCATCACTGACCACCAGTTGCGGAACCCGCATGTACGGGTCGGTAAATTGCCACAGGCGCAAACCGGCCGGGGTTTGCGTCAGGCCCACGGCGATGTCGATTTCCCCCTCGCGCGCGGCGTCTTCCAGTTGCGCGACGTCCGGGAAATTTCTCCAGCTGAGCTCGACCTTGAGCGCACTGGCCAACCATTTCATCAGCTCGACGTTGACCCCGGACAAACGCTGCAAGCGGCGATCGTATTGAGCATAAGGCGCCTGCAACACCACGCCGACGCGCAATTCGTCATGGGCTGCGAGCCATTGTTGTTGCTCGGGTGACAAGGCCGCGGCATGCCCCGGCGGCGCGGAAGCCGCCCACCCCATCAAGGGAAACCACAAGCAGCCGATAACCCACAGGCAGCGTAAACGCATCATCGAAATCTCACACACTGACAAACACTGACTAACCCATTAGGCTGCCGGAATCACTTCTGGCCTGGAATATCCGATGCCCCCTGTCTACCGCCTGGCACTGCCAGCATTGTGCCTGTCGCTGATCTTGCCTTGTGCCTTTTCTGTCGAGGCCGCCGACCCGGCCCCTGCCACGGCAGAAAAACCCGCAGAAGAAAAACCGGTCGAACGCCAGCCACTGCCTGAGCGTAGTCAGGAAGAAGCGACAGCACTTGAGCGAAAAGTCCCCGCTCAGGAACAGCAACAGCTGCAAGCCGGCACCGATACTTTTCTCGCCCTGTGGAAGCCGGCCAACACCCCCGAGCCAAAGGGCACGGTGATTATCATCCCGGGCGCTGGTGAAACTGTTGACTGGCCGCAAGCAATCGGTCCTTTGCGCCGTCAATTGCCGGACGCCAAATGGAGCAGCCTGAGTATCACCTTGCCGGACCTGCAAAGCGACGCCATTGCGCCACGCATCGTCGAAGTCGCGCCGGCGCCCAAAGCGCCGGAGACCGCCAGCAAGGACTCCACCACCGCGGCGCCTATCGAGCAGGCCGCCGGTGGTGAAGCGGAAGTGGCTGACAAGGCCGTCGCCGAAACAACCGAAGATCAGGCCAAGGCCGACGCCGAGCGCATCTTCGCGCGCATCGACGCCGCCATCGCTTATGCCGAACAGCAAAGTGCTCGCAGCATTGTCGTGCTGGGCCATGGCACGGGCGCTTACTGGGCAGCGCGTTATCTGAGCGAGAGACAGCCCTCGCAAGTGGAAAAGTTTGTGATGGTCGCGGCCCAGACACCGGTGACAGCAAAGCCTGAACTGGCCGAACTGACGCCGACTTTAAAGCTGCCGACTGCGGACCTTTTCTATGTGGATAAGCCGCTGGATCGCAAAGCGGCGCTGGAACGCCTGCAGGCCAGCAAACGGTTGAAGTCGTCGGCGTTCAGTCAGGTGGCACTCAAGGCGTTACCGGGGAATGCCAAGGCTGAGCAGGAGCAATTGGTGCGCCGGGTGCGCGGCTGGTTGAATCCGCAGAACGTGGCGGACTGATAGACCGCAGTGCCCTCATCGCGGGCAAGCCACGCTCCCACAGGATTTGAGTCGCACGCAACTTTTGCTATCGACATAAAACCTGTGGGAGTGTGGCTTGCCCGCGATGAGGGCATAACGGGCGACAGATCTCTTTCCTGCTACCGAAAATCCCGCCGCTCACGAATCAACGTATAAGCCGCATGCAATTCACGCGTCTTGTCCGTTGCCTCACGTACCTGCAACGCCGTCGCCCCGCTGCCGGCGATCTTGTCCGGGTGATGTCGACTCAGAAGGCGTCGATAAGCGCGTTTGATCTGCGCCGGCTCGCTGGTTGCAGACACCCCCAACAGCCGCAACGCATCCTGATAGGTGATCGCGCTGCTGACTTGCGGCCGCTTGTGCTGCTCATAATCGGCGGCCAGCGCCTGAACCTGATGCGGCGTCCAGCCCAGCCACTTACCCCACTGGGCGATCAGCTCGCGCTCATGACTGCCGGCACGACCATCGGCCCAGACCATCCGCCAACAGGCGCGCAATACACCTTCCGCCGCATGCGGCTGAGCACTCAAGCGTCGCAGATAGCCGCGTAACCGGTCATTGCCGGACTTGCCGCGATTGAACGCGGCAATGGCACGACGTTGCGCCGAATCTGTCATCTCCAGAGCACGCATTTCCTGGCGGGCCTGCTGAATATGGCCATCCACTACTCGCCCGTCACTCTTGGCCAAGCGCCCCAACAACACGAATAGCAGCTCGTCATTGCGCAGCATCGGACGACCGCCGAGCTTTTCAAGCAAGTGCCCAACGCTTTGCAGGTGCAAGCGCCGATCCAGCGCCTGCCCCAACAAGGCGCCGAGCATGGCCCCCGGAATGCTGGCGATGGCAAAGCCTGCTCCGGCTCCGATCAGAGTCCCTGGCCACAGCATCTCAGCGGCTCGCTTCTATCAGGGTTTCAACGTCAGCCAGGCGTTGGTGCGTACCGACATCCACCCATTGACCTTTCAGGCGTTCACCCGTCACTTGCCCATCGGCCATGGCCTTACGCAACAGCGGTGCAAGCTTGAAGGCTCCGTCCGAACAGCCGTCGAACAGGTGCGGATGCAGCACTGCGATGCCGCTGTACGTCAGGGTCGTCGTCTCCGGCCGACCGTCGTGCACATGCCCGTCGAGCAACGTGAAATCGCCCGTCGGGTGATGGGCCGGGTTATCCGCCAGCACCAGGTGAGCCAGCCCGTTGATGGGCTGATGCAGCACGCTGAAATCGTAGTCGGTCCAGATGTCACCATTGACCACCACAAAGGCCTCGTCCCCCAGCAACGGCAATGCGCGGAAAATCCCGCCGCCGGTTTCCAGGGGCTCGCCTTCCGGCGAGTACTGAATGCTGACGCCATAGCGCGAACCGTCGCCCAGATAATCTTCGATCTGCTGACCGAGCCAGGCGTGGTTGATCACGATCTCGGTGAACCCGGCCGCCGCGAGGGCGCGCAGGTGGTACTCGATCAATGGCACGCCGCCGGCGCGAACCAGCGGTTTGGGGGTGGTCAGGGTCAACGGGCGCATGCGCTCGCCCTTGCCGGCCGCCAGAATCATTGCCTTCATGCATTCGCTCCGGCACGCAGACTCAGCAGCAACACATCCAGCTCGGCCAGTTCAGGACGGCGGGCGATCACGGCATCTATATAGGCAAAGAAGCGCGGCACGTCGGCGAGGTAGCGCGGCTTGCCGTCGCGATGGCAGATGCGGGCGAAGATGCCGATGACTTTCAGATGACGCTGCACGCCCATCAGGTCGCTGGCTCGCAGGAACTCTTCGAAGTCCGGCTGAACCGGAATATCGAGGGCGCCGGCTTGCTGCCAGTAAGTTTCGAGCCAGCCACGCACACGCTCTTCAGGCCAGCTGAGGAAGGCGTCCTTGAACAGGCAGGTCACGTCGTAGGTCACAGGACCGTACACCGCGTCCTGGAAATCCAGTACGCCCGGATTCGGTTCGCTGAGCATCAGGTTGCGTGGCATATAGTCGCGATGCACCAAGACTTTGGGCTGGGCCAGGGCGCTGTCGATCAACAGATCGGTGACGTTTTGCCAAAGCATTTTCTGCGCCGCGTCGAACTCGATGCCCAACGCGTGTTTCACGTACCAGTCCGGGAACAGTTCCAGCTCGCGACGCAACAGTGCGACGTCATAACTCGGCAATGGCGCAACCATCGGCAACTGCTGAAAAGCCAGCAGTGCTTGCAGGGCATCGTTGAACAAATCGTCGGCATTTTCGCTGTCGATCACGTCGAGATAAGTCTTGTTGCCCAGGTCATTGAGCAAAAGAAAACCGCGCTCGAGGTCTTCGGCATAAATTTTCGGCACATTTATTCCGGATTTCGCCAGCAAAAAAGCGATATCCACGAAGGGTTTGCAGTTTTCCTGGGGCGGTGGCGCGTCCATCACAATGAAACTTTTGCCCTCGCCTTCCCAGCGGAAATAGCGCCGAAAACTCGCGTCGCTACTGGCCGCGGTCAACGTGGCCGGGGGTACGGCGCCCCAGCCCTGTTCTGCAAAGAGAATCGCCAACTGCTCATCGAGCCAAACTTTCAGGTGTTGCAAACGTACATCTTGGTCAGGCATTGCAAGGGTCTCCGACGGCGCTAGCCGTCAAGCGGGTCATGCTTTATTATCCAGCATCTTTTTCAGACCATCGAGAGGCGTGCGGCCCACACCGCGGGCAGATGGCACGCAGGAAGCCCGGACTAATAAGATGGCATTGAAATCCCCCGCGTTTCGTAAAAAATTTCCGTTGTTGGTTACCGGCAGTCTGCTGGCCCTGCAACCCCTAGCCACTTCATTCGTGGTCGCCGCGGAACAGTATGACTGCTCAGTCTCTGCTTCGGGTGCCTGGAACTGTGCGCCAAAATCGCCCGCGGCGGCATTGCCACCGCGCCCTGTCCATGAGGGCAGCGCCGTCTCCGCCACTGGCGAAGCGGCAGCTGAGAGCGGTTCCAGCGAAAGCACCGAAGCCAAGCCTGTACTCGTTACCGAGTCCAAGGGCCGCGGCATGAAGTCGCGTAGTGCAGACTACAGTCACCTCGACTGGGTTCCACGCGAGAACCTCACTGCCGCGCAACTGGCCGAAACCGGTCCTTATTGCTCTGGTTCCTATATCGAACCGATTCGTCCTGGCATGAATGACAAGACGAATAAAAGTGACGCACCGACCTTTATCGGCGCCAAGGCCTCGCGCTACAACACCGAAGATCAGATCGGCACACTGGCCGGTGACGTCGTATTGCGTCAGGGCAGCATGCAGGTCGAGTCCGACGAGGCCAGCCTGTATCAGGCCGAAAGCCGCGCCGAACTCACTGGCGACGTACGCATCCGCGACAACGGCGCACTGATCGTCGGCGACCACGCCGACGTGCAGCTCGACACCGGTGAAGCCAAGGTCGACAACGCCGAATACGTGATGCACAAATCCCGTATCCGCGGTAACGCGCTGTACGCCAAGCGTGCCGAAAACGCGATCATCCGCCTCAAGGATGGTACGTACACCACGTGCGAACCGAACAGCAACGCCTGGCAGCTCAAGGGTAACAACATCACCCTGAACCCGGCGACCGGCTTCGGCACCGCGACCAACGTGACACTGCGGGTCAAGGACATTCCTGTCCTGTACACGCCGTACATCTACTTCCCGATCGACGACCGTCGCCAGTCGGGCTTCCTGCCGCCGACCATCGGCACCGGCAGCGATACCGGCTTCATGCTGGTCACCCCGTATTACTTCAACCTGGCACCGAACTACGATGCCACGTTGTACCCGCGTTACATGGAAAAGCATGGCTTGTTGATGGAAGGCGAATTCCGCTACCTGACCAAGTCCAGCGAAGGTCAGTTCGGTGGGGCGTACCTCAACGACGAAAGCGATGAGCGCGACAAGCAGACCGACTTCCAGAAAGAACGCTACATGTATAACTGGCAGCACAAGGGCGGTCTGGATTCTCGCGTTTACACGCAGGTCGATTACACCAAGATCAGTGACCCTTACTACTTCCAGGATCTGCAGACAGACCAGATTGGTGTGAAACACACTGATTACGTTAACCAGTCGGGCGCAGCGGTGTATCGCGGCGATAACTACACGGCATCGTTGAGCGCTTACGCTTATCAGCTGGCGTCCGTGTCGAACATTACGCCATACGACCGCTTGCCGCAGATCAACTTCAATGGCTCTCTGCCGTATCACCCGGGCGGGCTGGATTTTTCGTATAAGACCGAAGTCGTGCGGTTTGATCGGGACTTGAAAAACGGCACGTACACTGACCAGGACGGCAATGTGTCCCCGCGCCTGGACACTAATATTCAAGGCCTGGCCCGTGCCACCGGTGATCGCCTCAACCTGGCGCCGGTTGTCAGCCTGCCGCTGAACTGGACTTATGGCTTCCTGAAACCGTCGCTCAAGTATCAATACACCCAGTACCAACTGGATCTGGACAGTATTGGCAAAGGTCAAATCGTCGCTCAGGATCAAGCCGCAGCTGCCGCCGGGACCAAAAATTTCAATGGCAACTTCGGCAGCAACCAAAATATGGGCGTGCCGATTGCCAGCATCGATAGCGGCCTGTACTTCGATCGTAATACCCAATGGTTCGGCAAAAATTATCGCCAGACCCTTGAACCGCGCCTGTTCTATCTCTACGTCCCCGAGGAGAACCAGGAAGATATTCCGGTATTCGATACCAGCGAATACACCTTCAACTATGCGTCGCTGTTCCGTGACAACCGCTTCTCTGGCACCGACCGTGTCGGCGATGAGAACAAACTGTCGCTGGGCATCACTAACCGCTGGATCGAAGACGACGGCTTCGAACGCCAACGCATCAGCATTGGTCAGGCCATGTACTTCAAGGACCGCGAAGTCCAGTTGCCGGGTATCAATCCAAAAACCCGCGCCGATGCACAAGCCAATGTTTCACCATATGCACTGGAATACGAATACCGCTGGAACCGCGACTGGCGCACCACAGCCGACTACAACTGGGACCCGGACAGCCGCAGCCCTCGCTCGGGTAGCGCGATGTTCCACTACCAGCCTGAAGACAACCCGAACAAGGTCATCAACGCCGGCTATCGCTATCGTAACGATCAGGTGATCTACAACCAGAACACCGGTCAATGGCAGTTTGGCGGCGACTACGGCACCCCTGGCACGCCTAACTACGTGAAGGATTACTACAAAATCCAGCAGCACGACTTCTCCGTGATCTGGCCGATCGTACCGCAATGGAACCTCATCAGCCGCTGGCAGTATGACTACAACCGCGACCGGACCCTGGAAGCCTTCGGTGGTTTCGAGTACGACAACTGCTGCTGGAAGCTGCGCGTGATCAACCGTTACTTCGTTGATTACGACGAGTTCAGCCAACAAGCTCCGGAAAACGAAAAAGGCGACCATGGCGTCTTCCTACAAATCGTTCTGAAAGGTCTCGGCGGCCTCACCGGCGCCAAAGTAGAGAGCTTCCTCGACAAAGGCATCCAAGGTTATCGTGAACGTGAAGACCAAGCTTTCTGATTGTCTGCGCCCGCTGCTGCTGGGCGCGCTGTTCCTGGGTACCGCGGCTAATGCCGCCGTACAGTCCATCGATAAAGTGGTGGCTATCGTCGACAACGACGTGGTCATGCAGAGCCAACTGGACCAACGCGTTCATGAAGTTCAGGCAACCATTGCCAAGCGTGGCTCCGCCGTGCCGCCAGCCAGCGTGCTGGAGCAGCAGGTGCTTGAGCGTCTGATCGTCGAAAACCTGCAATTGCAGATCGGCGAACGTTCGGGCATCCGCATTACCGATGAAGAACTGAACCAGGCGGTGGGCACCATTGCCCAGCGTAACAACATGTCGGTCGATCAATTCCGTGCCGCGCTGGCTCACGACGGTCTGTCTTACGACGACGCCCGTGAACAGATTCGCCGTGAAATGGTCATCAGCCGTGTGCGTCAACGCCGTGTGGCCGAGCGCATCCAGGTGTCTGAACAGGAAGTGAAGAACTTCCTCGCCTCCGACCTTGGCAAGATGCAATTGTCTGAGGAGTTCCGTCTGGCCAACATCCTGATTCCTACGCCGGAAAGTGCCAACTCCGACGCGATTCAGAATGCTGCCAAACAGGCTGACGCGATTTACCAGCAACTCAAGCAAGGCGCTGACTTCGGTCAGTTGGCCATCGCCAAGTCTGCCAGCGAAACTGCACTGGAAGGCGGCGACATGGGCTGGCGTAAAGCCGCTCAATTGCCACCTCCATTTGATCGCATGTTGAGCACCATGTCGGTGGGCGAAGTTACCCAGCCAATGCGCACACCGGGTGGCTTCATCATCCTGAAGATTCTCGACAAGCGTGGCGGTGCAACCCAGACGCGAGATGAGGTGCACGTGCGCCACATCCTGGTCAAACCAAGCCCGATTCGCGACGAAGCGAAAACCAAGGCCCTGGCCGAGTCGCTCTACTCCCGTATCGAAGCCGGTGAAGACTTCAGCGAACTGGCGAAAAGCTACTCCGAAGATCCGGGTTCTGCCCTCAACGGCGGCGACCTGAACTGGATCGACCCGAACGCACTGGTGCCCGAGTTCCGCGAAGTGATGGCCAAGACCCCGCAAGGTCAGCTGTCCAAGCCATTCAGAACCCAATACGGCTGGCATGTTCTGGAAGTGCTGGGCCGCCGCGCCACCGACAGCACCGCCCAGGCTCGCGAGCAACAGGCGATGACCGTACTGCGTAACCGCAAATACGACGAAGAGCTGCAAACCTGGCTGCGTCAGATCCGTGACGAAGCGTACGTAGAAATCAAACTCCCTGGTGCAAGCCAGGCAGCGCAGTGAAACCCAAGCGTTTCGCGCTGACACCCGGCGAACCGGCCGGCATAGGTCCCGACCTGTGCCTGCTGCTCGCCTCGCACGCCCAGCCACATCCCCTGATTGCCATTACCAGCCGCGACCTGCTCCTTGAGCGGGCCGCGCAGCTGGGTGTGGTTGTCGATCTGCTGCCGGTAACGCCGGACAGCTGGCCGGATGTGCCTGCGCCTGCGAACAGTTTGTATGTCTGGGACACACCGCTCAATGCGCCGGTCATCGCCGGCCATCTGGACAAGGCCAATGCCGCTTTCGTCCTGGAAACCCTGACCCGTGCCGGTCAGGGCTGCCTGGACGGGCACTTCGCCGGAATGATCACCGCCCCCGTGCACAAGGGTGTGATCAACGAATCCGGGATCGCCTTTTCCGGCCACACGGAATTCCTCGCTGACCTGACCCATACAGCCCAAGTGGTGATGATGCTGGCCACGCGTGGACTGCGGGTAGCGCTGGTCACCACGCACCTGCCCCTTCGCGAGATTGCCGATGCGATCACACCGGAGCGCCTGGAGCGGGTCACACGAATTCTGTACGCCGACCTGCAAGAAAAATTCGGCATCGCCCAGCCACGCATCCTGGTCTGCGGGCTTAACCCGCACGCCGGTGAAGGCGGACACCTGGGCCATGAAGAAATCGACATCATCGAACCTACATTAGAGCGCCTGCGCGGTGAAGGCATGGACCTTCGTGGCCCCCTGCCCGCCGACACTCTGTTTACCCCCAAATATCTGGAGCACTGCGACGCAGTGCTGGCGATGTACCACGACCAGGGCCTGCCCGTGCTGAAATACAAAGGCTTCGGCGCGGCAGTCAATGTGACCCTCGGCTTGCCGATCATCCGCACCTCGGTCGACCACGGCACCGCCCTGGACCTGGCCGGCAGCGGAAAAATCGACACCGGCAGCCTGCAAGTCGCCCTGGAAACCGCCTACCAGATGGCCGAGACCCGTTTATGACCGAGCATTACCAACACAAGGCGCGCAAACGCTTTGGCCAGAACTTCCTGCACGATGCAGGTGTTATCGACCGAATCCTGCGCTCCATCCATGCCAAGGCCGAAGACCGCGTACTGGAAATCGGCCCGGGCCAGGGTGCCCTGACTCAAGGCCTGCTCAACAGCGGCGCACAACTGGACGTGGTGGAGCTGGACAAGGACCTGGTCCCGATCCTCAATCAGCAGTTCGCCAGTCGAAGCAACTTCAGCCTGCATCAGGGTGATGCGCTGAAGTTCGACTTCACCAGCCTGAATGCTGCGCCGGGCAGCCTGCGCGTGGTCGGTAACCTGCCGTACAACATCTCTACACCGCTGATTTTTCACCTGCTGCATAACGCCAGCCTGATCCGCGACATGCACTTCATGCTGCAAAAAGAAGTGGTCGAGCGCATGGCGGCGGGTCCTGGCGGCGGTGACTGGGGCCGCCTGTCGATCATGGTTCAGTACCACTGCCGGGTCGAACATCTGTTCAACGTCGGCCCGGGCGCGTTCAACCCGCCGCCCAAGGTTGATTCGGCCATCGTGCGCCTGGTGCCTCACGCGGTACTGCCGCATCCGGCCAAAGACCACAAATTGCTGGAGCGCGTCGTTCGCGAAGCCTTCAACCAGCGCCGCAAGACCCTGCGCAACACCCTCAAGTTGCTGCTGAGCAATGCCGAGATCGAAGCCGCCGGCGTCGATGGCAGCCTGCGTCCCGAGCAACTCGACCTGGCCGCCTTCGTGCGCCTGGCCGACAAGCTCAGCGAGCAAGCCCTGAACCCGCCCGCCGCCGACTGACAGGTGACGAGCGTTATCGGGTAGGACGCCAGACGCGATGTCTGGTTTACTACCCGGTACTTGGCCTAGACTGAACTCCATCAGCTACGCCCCGCGTCCCGCTTCGTTTTTAAGGCCTCTTGCATGTCCGATCCTCTTTATCAGGTCGACGTCAGCGTCGTCACCCGCTATCTGGCAGAACAATCGCAACCCGAGCAAAACCGCTTTGCTTTTGCGTACACCATTACCGTGCACAACAACGGCAAGCTACCGGCCACACTGTTGTCGCGGCACTGGGTCATCACCGACGGTGACGGGCATGTCGAGGAGGTCAAGGGTGCGGGCGTCGTAGGCTTGCAGCCGCTGATCCTGGTCGGCGAAAACCACACCTACAGCAGCGGCACGGTCATGACCACCAAGGTCGGCACCATGCAAGGCACCTATCAGATGATTGCCGGCGACGGTAAGCATTTCGACGCCGTCATCGCTCCATTCCGCCTGGCGGTGCCCGGAGCCTTGCACTAATGGCAACGTACGTCGTTGGTGACTTGCAGGGCTGCCTCGAGCCCCTGCAATGCCTGCTTGAGCAAGTCGCTTTCGATCCGGCCAAGGATCGTCTCTGGCTGGTGGGCGACCTGGTCAACCGCGGCCCGCAGTCGCTGGCAACCTTGCGCTTTCTCTATGGCATTCGTGAATCGCTGGTGTGCGTACTGGGCAACCATGACCTGCACCTGCTGGCCGCCGGGTACAACATTGAACGCCTGAAGAAAGCCGACACCCTGCGCGAGATCCTCGAAGCGCCAGATTGCGCGGAGCTGCTGGAGTGGCTGCGCCAGCAAAAGCTCATGCACTACGACGAACAGCGCGATATCGCACTGGTGCACGCCGGCATTCCACCGCAGTGGTCATTGCGCAAAGCCTTGAAGTGCGCCGCCGAAGTTGAAGAGGCCCTGCGCGACGACAACCGCATCGCCCCGTACCTCGACGGCATGTACGGCAACGAACCGGTAAAATGGGATAGCGACCTCAAGGGCGTGACCCGCCTGCGCGTCATCACCAACTATTTCACCCGCATGCGTTTCTGCACCAGCGAGGGCAAACTCGACCTCAAGAGCAAGGAAGGCGTCGGCACAGCGCTACCAGGCTACAAGCCATGGTTCACGTACAAGGAACGCAAGACCAAGGGCCTGAAGATCATCTTCGGCCACTGGGCGGCCCTCGAAGGCAACTGTGACGAACCGGGGATCTTCGCGCTCGACACCGGTTGTGTCTGGGGTGGAGCCATGACCCTGATGAACGTCGACACCTTCGAGCGCCTGCAGTGCCAATGCAACGATCAGGGCCACAGTGAACCCGCCGTCACTCCCCCCCTTACCGAACAAACCCCAGCCAGCGCCCCGCGCTAGGCTGCGCTATCAGCCGAGCCACAGGAGCCCGCCATGAGCGAATTCAAACGTATCCCCCCGGAACAGGCACAAGCCCTGCGCGAACAAGGCGCAGTGGTGGTCGACGTCCGCGATCCGCAAACCTATGCCGCGCTGCACATCAGCGGCTCGAAGCATCTGGACAATCATTCCCTGCATGCCTTTATTCAGGGTGCAGACCTGGACGCGCCGACCGTTGTGGTCTGCTACCACGGCAATTCCAGCCAGGGTGCCGCCGCCTACCTCATCAGCCAGGGCTTCTCCGACGTCTACAGCATGGACGGCGGTTTTGAGCTGTGGCGTACGACGTATCCTGAGGAAACCGCGCAAGGTACCTCCGAATAATTTTTTTGTAACCTGCGAGCCCCCGCCCCCCGTGGGCTCGCGCGGTGGCAGACGAACGGTCTGCCACAACTAATTGCGTATCTCGCCTTTACCTCCCGAATTAGCAACTATCCTTAAGCGCAGGCCATCCAAAACAGGGGAGAGCCGGTACACCGGCGCGCGGGTCATCGGGAGTAGCTTTCGGAGTAGTCAGCTCCGTTAGAGTTCTGGGGGGTAAACAGCGACCGCCTGTTCGGTTGCTGCCAGCATCGACTGAGTGATCCGGCGTCGGCTCCACGTATCGAGCGAGGTGACGTCATGAGTATCTTTAGCCACTTCCAACAACGCTTCGAGTCCACACGCCAGGAAGAACTCTCGCTGCAAGAGTATCTTGAGCTGTGCAAACAGGACCGCAGCGCCTACGCCTCCGCAGCCGAGCGTCTATTGCTGGCCATCGGAGAACCGGAGCTGCTCGACACCTCGACCAACTCGAGACTGTCGCGAATCTTTTCCAACAAGGTGATCCGCCGCTATCCGGCCTTTGAAGACTTCCACGGGATGGAAGAATGCATCGACCAGATCGTGTCGTATTTCCGCCATGCGGCTCAGGGCCTGGAAGAGAAGAAACAAATCCTCTATCTGCTCGGCCCCGTCGGTGGCGGTAAATCGTCCCTGGCCGAGAAGCTGAAACAACTGATCGAGAAAGTGCCCTTCTACGCGATCAAGGGCTCACCGGTATTCGAGTCGCCCCTCGGTCTGTTCAACGCCACTGAAGATGGCGCGATCCTCGAAGAAGACTTCGGCATTCCGCGGCGCTACCTCAACACCATCATGTCGCCATGGGCCACCAAGCGCCTGGCCGAGTTCGGCGGCGATATCAGCCAGTTCCGCGTAGTGAAACTCTATCCGTCGATTCTCAATCAGATCGCCGTGGCCAAAACCGAGCCGGGAGACGAGAACAACCAGGACATCTCGGCACTGGTGGGCAAGGTCGATATCCGCAAACTGGAGGAATACCCACAGAACGACGCCGACGCTTATAGCTACTCGGGCGCACTGTGCCGGGCCAACCAGGGCCTGATGGAATTCGTCGAAATGTTCAAGGCGCCGATCAAGGTGCTGCACCCATTGCTGACGGCTACCCAGGAAGGCAACTACAACAGTACCGAAGGCCTCGGCGCGATTCCGTTTACCGGGATCCTGCTGGCCCACTCCAACGAATCGGAATGGCACACCTTCCGCAACAACAAGAACAACGAAGCGTTCATCGACCGGATCTACATCGTCAAAGTACCGTACTGCCTGCGGGTCAGCGACGAAGTGAAGATCTACGACAAACTGCTGTTCAACAGTTCCCTGGCCAAGGCCCATTGCGCGCCCGATACCTTGAAGATGCTCGCCCAGTTCACCGTGCTCTCTCGCCTCAAGGAGCCGGAAAACTCGAACATCTACTCGAAAATGCGCGTGTATGACGGTGAAAACCTCAAGGACACTGATCCGAAGGCCAAGTCGATCCAGGAATACCGCGACAACGCCGGTGTCGACGAAGGCATGAACGGTCTCTCGACCCGATTCGCGTTCAAGATCCTGTCGAAGGTCTTCAACTTCGATCCGCACGAAATCGCCGCCAACCCGGTGCACTTGCTGTACGTGCTGGAACAACAGATCGAACAGGAACAGTTCCAGGCCGAAACCCGCGAACGCTACCTGCGCTTCCTCAAGGAATACCTGGCACCGCGCTACATCGAGTTCATCGGCAAGGAGATCCAGACCGCCTACCTCGAATCGTACAGCGAATACGGCCAGAACATCTTCGATCGCTACGTGCTGTACGCCGACTTCTGGATCCAGGACCAGGAATACCGCGACCCGGAAACCGGCGAAATCCTCAACCGAGTGGCCCTGAACGAAGAACTGGAGAAAATCGAAAAACCGGCCGGCATCAGCAATCCGAAGGATTTCCGCAACGAAATCGTCAACTTCGTCCTGCGCGCCCGGGCCAACAACAACGGCAAGAACCCGACCTGGCTCAGTTACGAAAAACTGCGGGTGGTTATCGAGAAGAAAATGTTCTCGAACACCGAGGACCTGCTGCCGGTCATCAGCTTCAACGCCAAGGCCAGCAAAGAGGACCAGCAGAAGCACAACGACTTCGTCACACGGATGGTCGAGCGCGGCTACACCGACAAACAGGTACGGCTTCTTTCCGAATGGTACCTACGGGTCCGGAAATCGCAATGACGCAGCGGCAAGCCATAAGCTACAAGCGGCAAGAAAAAGCGCGTAAGCCCTGATATCCGGGCAGCTTCTACTTGCAGCTTGTAGCTCACAACTTGAAGCCGCCCGGAGGGCCCTATGAGCTATGTGATCGACCGACGTCTCAATGGCAAGAACAAGAGCACGGTGAACCGTCAGCGGTTTCTGCGACGTTACCGTGATCACATCAAAAAGGCTGTCGAAGAGGCGGTCAGCCGGCGCTCCATTACCGACATGGAACACGGCGAACAGATCAGCATTCCCGGCCGCGATATCGACGAGCCGGTGCTTCACCATGGCCGTGGCGGCAAGCAAACCGTCGTGCACCCCGGCAACAAGGAATTCACCAGCGGCGAGCACATTGCCCGCCCGCCCGGAGGGGGCGGTGGCAGAGGCCCCGGCAAGGCAGGCAACTCGGGCGAAGGGATGGACGAGTTTGTCTTCCAGATCACCCAGGAGGAATTCCTCGAATTCATGTTCGAGGACCTCGAGCTGCCGAACCTGGTCAAACGCAACCTGACCGGTACCGACACCTTCAAAACGGTACGCGCAGGGATCAGCAACGAAGGCAACCCATCGCGCATCAACATCATTCGCACCTTGCGCTCGGCCCATGCACGGCGCATTGCCCTGTCCGGCAGCAGCCGCGCCAAGCTGCGTGAAGCCAAAGAGGAACTGCTGCGACTCAAGCAGGAAGAACCGGACAATTTCGGCGATATCCAGAAAATAGAAGCCGAAATAGAAAAACTCAGCGCACGGATTCATCGCGTGCCGTTTCTTGATACGTTCGACCTCAAGTACAACCTGTTGATCAAGCAGCCCAACCCCAGCTCGAAGGCCGTGATGTTCTGCCTGATGGACGTGTCCGGCTCCATGACCCAGGCGACGAAGGACATCGCCAAGCGCTTTTTCATCCTGCTGTACCTGTTTCTCAAGCGTAACTACGACAAGATCGACGTCGTGTTCATCCGCCACCACACCAGCGCCCGGGAAGTGGATGAAGAAGAGTTCTTCTATTCACGCGAAACCGGCGGCACCATCGTCTCCAGTGCCTTGAAGCTGATGCAGGAGATCATGGCCGAGCGCTATCCGAGCAATGAATGGAATATCTACGCCGCCCAGGCGTCCGACGGCGATAACTGGAACGACGATTCACCGATCTGCCGCGACATTCTGATCAACCAGATCATGCCGTTCGTGCAGTACTACACTTACGTTGAGATCACCCCGCGCGAACATCAGGCCCTGTGGTTCGAGTACGAACGCATCGCCGAAGCCTTCTCTGACACTTTTGCCCAGCAGCAACTGGTCTCGGCCGGGGATATCTACCCGGTCTTCCGTGAACTCTTCCAGCGCAGGTTAGTGACATGACCGCCAAAGAGCAGAAGCGCCAACCCATTTCCACCGGCTCCGAATGGACGTTCGAGCTGATCCAGGCCTACGACAAGGAAATCAGTCGCCTGGCGGCTCGGTATGCCCTCGATACTTACCCTAACCAGATCGAAGTGATCACCGCTGAACAGATGATGGACGCCTACGCTTCTGTCGGGATGCCGTTGGGCTATCACCATTGGTCCTACGGCAAGCACTTCCTCAGCACCGAAAAATCCTACAGCCGTGGGCAGATGGGGCTGGCCTACGAGATCGTGATCAACTCCGATCCGTGTATTGCTTACCTGATGGAAGAAAACACCATCTGTATGCAGGCATTGGTCGTGGCGCATGCCTGCTATGGGCACAACAGCTTTTTCAAAGGCAATTACCTGTTCCGCACCTGGACTGACGCCAGTTCGATCATCGATTACCTGGTGTTCGCCAAGCAGTACATCATGCAGTGCGAGGAACGCCACGGCATCGACGCCGTGGAGGACTTGCTCGACTCCTGCCACGCGTTGATGAACTACGGCGTCGACCGCTACAAACGCCCTTATCCGATTTCCGCGGAAGAAGAACGGCGTCGGCAAAAGGATCGGGAAGAGCATCTGCAGAAACAGATCAACGACCTGTGGCGCACCATTCCCAAAGGCGCGGACAAGTACAGCGACAAGGACAATGCACGCTTCCCCGCTGAACCTCAGGAAAACATCCTGTACTTCATCGAAAAACACGCGCCGCTACTGGAACCGTGGCAGCGGGAAATCGTGCGGATCGTGCGCAAGATCGCGCAATATTTTTATCCACAGCGTCAGACCCAGGTGATGAACGAAGGCTGGGCCACGTTCTGGCACTACACGTTGATGAACGACCTGTACGACGAAGGCCTGGTCACCGACGGGTTCATGATGGAGTTCCTGACATCCCACACCAGCGTGGTGTTTCAACCCGGTTTTGACAGCCCTTACTACAACGGAATAAACCCTTACACCCTGGGGTTCGCCATGTACCGGGATATCCGGCGCATGTGCGAGAACCCCACCGACGAAGATCGCCACTGGTTCCCGGAAATTGCCGGCACCGACTGGCTGTCGACCATCAAGTTCGCCATGAGCAGCTTCAAGGATGAGAGTTTTATCCTGCAGTACCTGTCACCGAAAGTGATCCGCGACCTGAAGTTGTTCAGCATTCTCGATGACGACCAAAAGGATGACCTGCTCGTACCCGCGATCCACGATGAAGAAGGCTACCGCATCATCCGTGAAACCCTGGCGGCGCAGTACAACCTGGGCAATCGCGAGCCCAACGTGCAGATTTACAGCATCGACCGGCGTGGAGATCGCTCCCTGACCCTGCGTCACCAGCAACACGACCGCAAGCCGCTGGGCGAATCCACCGAGGAGGTGCTCAAGCACCTGCACCGATTGTGGGGCTTCGATATTCACCTGGAAACGCTGCAAGGGGATCAGGTGATGAAAACCCACCATGTACCCCCTAGAAGCGAGCACAGCGAAGGGGATTACGGCCGACTGGACCTGGCCGTCATTCATCTTTGAGCCTGTTTGAACCTCCGCAAGTTCGACGCAACGGTTATTCTGTCGAGCTAACGGAGGTTTTTTATGCAGATTTATAAAGTCGGTGGCGCAGTACGTGATCGCCTGCTCGGCAAACCTGTCACCGATATCGATTGGGTGGTGGTGGGCGCCACGGCCGAAGAAATGCTCGCCAATGGCTTTCGGCCGGTGGGTGCGGACTTTCCGGTATTTCTTCATCCGAAAAGCGGCGAGGAATACGCCCTCGCCCGCACCGAACGCAAAAGCGGACGCGGTTATGGCGGCTTTACCTTCCACGCCAGCCCCGAAGTCACCCTCGAAGAAGACCTGATTCGCCGGGACCTGACGATCAATGCGATGGCCGAAGACGATCAGCAAAACCTGACCGACCCTTACCATGGCCAGCGTGATCTTGAAGCGCGCCTGCTCCGTCACGTTTCCCCCGCGTTCGCCGAAGATCCACTCCGTGTCCTGCGTGTTGCTCGCTTTGCCGCGCGTTATGCGGCGCTGGGTTTCACGGTTGCTCCCGAGACACTTGGGTTGATGCGCGAACTCAGCGAATCCGGTGAACTGGAAGCCCTGACTGCGGAACGCAGCTGGAAAGAAATCTCCCGGGCATTGATGGAAGATCAGCCGCAGGTGTTCATTGAAGTGCTACGCGACTGCGGTGCATTGAAAGTGTTGATGCCTGAAGTCGACGCGCTGTTTGGCGTTCCACAGCCCAAAGCTCACCACCCGGAAATCGACACCGGCGTGCACACGTTGAGCGTGCTTGAGCAATCGGCACTACACAAACAACCGCTGACCGTGCGTTGGGCCTGCCTGCTGCACGACCTCGGTAAAGGGCTGACCCCCGAGGAAGAATGGCCACGCCATATTGCTCATGAACACACAGGCCTGAAGCTGATCAAAACGGTCAACGAACGCTTCAAGGCGCCGAAAGACTGTCAGGAACTGGCATTACTGGTCGGCCAATATCACACCCACGGCCATCGCGCCCTGGAGCTGAAACCTTCGACCTTGCTGGAGTTGCTGCAAAGCTTTGACGTTTACCGCCGGCCGCAGCGGTTCGAAGAGTTCATCAGCGCGTGCGAGATGGACGCGCGCGGGCGCAAAGGGCTGGAGCTGAGAAGTTATCCACAGGCGGATTATTTGCGCGGGGCGGCGACGGCAGCTCGGAGTGTGGCGGTTCAGCCGCTGCTGGAGAAAGGATTCAAGGGGCCGGAGCTGGGTGAGGCGATCAAGCGTGAACGGCTTAAAGCGTTGAAAGCCTACAAGGAGGAGGCGTCTACCTGAAAGCATCGCGGGCAAGCCCTGCTCCCACAGGATTTAGGTGACCCCTGTAGGAGCCGAGCTTGCTCGCGACGGCGTTATCCGCCTCACAACAAATTCGAAGGGGTCAACGGCTCGCCGCGCCATTCAAAAGCCACCGGCGCCAACACCTGATCAATGTGCGCTTCACTCCACAAGGTCGCAAAGCTTTTGCCTACGCCCGGATGCACACGATCCGGCGCAATCAGCGATAACGGCCACAACACAAAAGCGTTCTTCAGAATTTCTGCCCGCGGCAGGATCAATCCATCGAAATTGCCCACCAGATCACCAAACAACAGGACGTCGATGTCCAGCGGCAAACCCTTGCGGTCCGGCGCATAACGACCATTGTCCGCCTCGATGAACTTCAATCGGCGGTCCAGCTCCATCAGCGGCAGATCGGTATACGCCGACACCACGAAATTGAAGAACGGCCCGCTCTTGATGCCCACTGGCTGGCTTTCGAAGACAGCCGAGCAGCGGACATCCACCAAAAACGCCGCCAAGGCGTCCAGCCCCGCCTGCAAATGGGTTTCACGCTCGATATTGCTACCGAGCCCGAGGTACACCTGAGTCAGCGACATCCGCGCTCGATCTCCACGCCCACACCGCCCTTGGCAGCCGGGACAGCGCCAGGCTTGGTCAGCTTGAGACGCACCCAGGTGATCTTGAATTCACTCATCAGCACTTCGACCAGACGCTCGGCGAAGGTCTCGACCAGTTGATACTGCGCCTGCTCGGCAAACGCCTGGATGCGCGACGAAACGCTCGCGTAATCGAGCGCCAGGGTCAGGTCATCACCGGCGGCGGCTGGGCGATTGTCCCAGGCGAAGCTCAGATCAAGACGCAGGCACTGTCGGATGCCTCGCTCCCAGTCGTAGGCACCAATTACGGTGTCGACTTCCAGGCCCTCGATAAACACTCTGTCCAAGCACTTTTCTCCGCTGCACGACAAGGGCGCAATGCGCCGTTAGAATCAGGGCGTCCTCGCCCGGAATAGTTAGCATGTTTTGGTTACTGGCGATCCTCGCCTACCTGCTCGGCTCTCTGTCCTTCGCCATTTTGCTCAGCCGCCTGACCGGGAATCCCGATCCGCGAATGAGTGGCTCGGGCAATGCCGGCGCCACCAACATGTTGCGCCTGGCCGGCAAAAAACTTGCCGTCCTGACCTTGCTTGGCGACCTCTGCAAAGGCTTGCTGCCCGTGCTGATCGCCGGCCTTGCGGGCCTTTCGCTGCAAGAACAGGCCTGGATTGGCATCTGCGCCGTCATCGGCCATCTGTTTCCAGTGTATTTCCGCTTTCGCGGCGGCAAAGGTGTCGCCACCGCTGCCGGCATGCTGCTGGGGCTTTACCCGCCTGCGGCACTGCTGGCGGTCTGCGCCTGGCTGCTGACGTTCTACCTGACCCGCACCAGCTCACTCGCTGCACTGATTGCCACACCGCTGACCCTGCCGTTGCTTGCCTGGCAGGAACCGGCGGCCTTGCTGCCCATGAGCGTGCTCACCGGGCTGATTGTCTGGCGTCATCGCGGCAATCTACGCGACCTGTTTGCCGGGCGCGAACGGCATTTTTAAATACCGGACGCGAGCGCGGCTCATCACAGCGCCGACAATTGCTCCATCGGCCAACGAGCCTGAACGCTAATGGCCAGGCTTTCATGCTGGCCGGCCTGCAAGCGCTGGCATCCGGCAAACGCGATCATTGCGCCATTGTCGGTGCAGAACTCCGGACGGGCGTAAAACACATCGCCCTTCATGTCGCCGAGCATTTTTTCCAGCGAGGTGCGCAGCGCCTTGTTCGCGCTGACGCCCCCTGCGATGACCAGGCGCTTCATGCCCGCTTGTTTAAGGGCTCGCTTGCACTTGATGGTCAAAGTCTCCACCACGGCCTGCTGGAACGCCAGAGAGATGTCGCAACGGGCTTGCTCGCTGTCGTCCCCGGCACTGACGCTTTGCTGCCAGGTGTTCAACGCGAAGGTTTTCAAGCCGCTGAAGCTGAACGCCAGACCCGGGCGATCGCACATCGGACGCGGAAACGTGAACCGCCCCGCAACGCCTTGCTCGGCAAGGCGCGCGATTTCCGGGCCGCCCGGGTAATTGAGCCCCATCATCTTCGCGGTCTTGTCGAAAGCCTCACCGGCGGCATCGTCCAGTGTCTCGCCCAACAGCGTGTACTGGCCGATTCCGTCGACCTGAACCAGCTGCGTATGGCCACCGGACACCAACAAAGCGACGAACGGGAATTCTGGCGGTTGCGTCTCCAGCATCGGCGCCAGCAAGTGGCCTTCCATGTGGTGCACGCCCAAGGCCGGAATACCCCAGGCAAAGGCCAGCGCCTGGGCACAGGAAGCGCCCACCAGCAACGCACCGACCAGGCCAGGACCCGCGGTGTAAGCGATGGCGTCGATCTCGGTCGGCACGCAGTCAGCTTCGGCCAACACCTGACGAATCAAGGGCAGCATGCGTTTGACGTGGTCGCGCGAGGCCAGCTCCGGCACCACGCCGCCATAGGCGCGGTGCAGGTCGATCTGGCTGAACAGTGCGTCGGCCAACAGCCCGCGTTCACTGTCATATAATGCGACACCGGTTTCGTCGCAGGAGGTTTCTAATCCCAGTACTAGCATGGGTTTGCGCCTTATTTAGGCTGAATTCGAAGGCGCGCATAATAGTCGCCATGTGATGCCCCGACCAGCGGTTTTCGATCAGAGGCTTTGCATTCCAAGCGATGAGGGGTTAACATCCGCAACCCTTAAAAACCGACGTCTTCAAGTGCTCTTTTGCCGCGAGGATGTTGACCCCGGTAATGAATGAAGGTAGCTCTGGATGCCAGCCGTCAAAGTAAAAGAGAACGAACCCTTCGACGTAGCTCTGCGTCGTTTCAAGCGCTCCTGCGAAAAAGCCGGTGTACTGGCTGAAGTTCGTAGCCGCGAATTTTACGAGAAGCCAACTTCTGAGCGTAAGCGCAAAGCAGCAGCCGCTGTTAAGCGTCACGCGAAGAAAGTTCAGCGCGAACAGCGCCGCGCCGTTCGTCTGTACTAATACACAGACGATCGTAGCAAGCTTCTGCCAAGCCCGGCTCCAAGCCGGGCTAATGGCATTTGCGTAAAACGCTTGATGCTTCACCGTCGAAGCCGCAGATGCGACCGAGACAAATCTGCTTCACAGCGTCAGACCTGGCTCTTTTGCCAGCGGTGCACGTCTTTTCTGACGAGCCTTCCAAGGCTACTGACGAGCACACCCACTGATTCCTCTCACGACGATCAGCCCAAGGCACCTGCTTGCGTGCCCGCTTATTGAGCTATCCGAGGCCATCGACAGGCCGCAGCGGACTCAGCGCAACACTTTCAAACAGTCGATTACTGATTGGTATTAACGTCAGTGGATTTTCGGCAGATACACTCCCCGATAGCGATTACGCAGACGACACCGGTCGAGCCGCATCTTTTGCGCGCCTCAAGCAACGACCCACGTTCGGCCGCCCTTCGTTATAGGTCCCTTTCAGCGCAGATGACGAGAACGCCATGGCCGGGCTAATTCCCCAGAGCTTCATTGACGACCTTCTGAACCGCACCGACATCGTCGATGTGGTCAGCTCGCGCCTGCAAATGAAAAAGGCCGGCAAGAACTACACCGCTTGCTGCCCGTTCCACAAAGAGAAAACCCCGTCTTTCAGCGTCAGCCCTGACAAACAGTTCTATTACTGCTTCGGTTGCGGCGCTGGCGGAAACGCCCTCGGCTTCATGATGGACCACGACAACCTGGATTTCGTCCAGGCCGTTGAGGAACTGGCCAAAGCCGCCGGCATGGAAATCCCCCGCGAAGAAAGTGGCCGGCCGCACAAACCGCGACAACCAACCGATTCGCCGCTGTATCCGCTGCTCACTGCCGCTGCCGATTTTTACCGTCAGGCACTGAAAAGCCATCCATCACGCAAAGCTGCAGTGGATTACCTGAAGGGCCGTGGACTGACGGGAGAGATCGCTCGCGACTTCGGCCTCGGCTTTGCTCCGCCAGGCTGGGACAACCTGTTCAAACACTTGAGCAGCGATACCCTGCAACAAAAAGCCATGGTCGACGCCGGCCTGCTGATCGAGAACGCCGAAACCGGCAAACGCTATGACCGCTTCCGCGATCGCGTGATGTTCCCGATTCGTGACAGCCGCGGGCGCATCATCGCTTTCGGTGGCCGGGTACTGGGCGACGACAAGCCGAAATACCTGAACTCACCGGAAACCCCGGTATTCCATAAAGGCCAGGAACTCTACGGCCTTTATGAAGCGCGCAAGAACAACCGCAACCTCGACGAAATCATCGTCGTCGAAGGTTATATGGACGTCATCGCCCTCGCCCAGCAAGGCTTGCGCAATGCCGTGGCGACCCTGGGCACCGCCACCAGCGAAGAGCATTTGAAGCGACTGTTTCGCGTCGTGCCTAACGTGCTGTTCTGTTTTGACGGCGACCAGGCCGGCCGCAATGCTGCCTGGCGCGCACTGGAAGCGACACTGCCCTGCCTGCAAGACGGGCGGCGCGCACGTTTCCTGTTCCTGCCGGAAGGCGAAGACCCGGATACGCTGATCCGCTCCGAAGGCACGGATGCGTTCCGTGCGCGAATCAACCAGCACGCGCAGCCTTTGGCAGATTATTTCTTCCAGCAGTTGACCGAAGAGTCGGACCCACGCTCGCTGGAGGGCAAAGCCCACATGGCCACCCTTGCCGCGCCGCTGATCGACAAAGTCCCGGGCGCGAATCTGCGCATCCTGATGCGTCAGCGCCTGACCGAAATTACCGGCCTCAGCGGCGAAGCGGTGAGCCAACTGGTGCAAAGTGCCCCTCAGGATGCGCCACCGGCATACGATCCGGGCATGGATTACGACGCCATGCCGGACTACAGCGACTACCATCAGCCGCAGTCACAAGATATGTATGTGCCGCAGCAGGAGTGGACGCCGAAGAAACCCGGCGCCAGCGGCAAGAAATGGGACAAGAAACCGTGGGACAAGAACGGCAAGCGCGCAGATCGTGACCAACCGAGCACCCCGCGCACACCGATTGCTGTCGAAGCGCCCACGCTGATCGCGCTGCGCACCCTCATTCATCATCCGGACCTGGCTGGCCGGGTAGAAACCGCCAACCATTTTGCCAATGAGAGCAATACCTACGCACAACTGCTCGTAGCCCTGATCGAGGCGGTGCAAAAAAATCCTAAGCTAAACTCAATTCAGCTAATGGCACGCTGGCACGGGACCGAACAGGGACGATTACTCAAAGCATTGGCAGAAAAGGAATGGCTGATTGCAGGCGATAACCTTGAACAACAGTTTTTAGACACCATTACTAGGTTATCGGCCGCTCAACACACGGATAGCCTGGAAGTACTTATCAGGAAAGCCAGACAGCCGGGATTGACCCCGGAGGAAGCAAATCAGATCGCAAATCAGATGCGCGACCTATTAAAACGCAATATGGCTGTATCAAACCCGACCTCAACTGGCGCGTGAGGTCATAGCTCAGGTATAATCCTCGGCTTGTTTTTTGCCCGCCAAGACCTTCAGTGGATAGGGTGTTATGTCCGGAAAAGCGCAACAGCAGTCTCGTATCAAAGAGTTGATCACACTTGGTCGTGAGCAGGGTTACCTGACTTACGCGGAGGTCAACGACCACCTGCCGGAGGATATTTCAGATCCGGAACAGGTGGAAGACATCATCCGCATGATCAATGACATGGGGATCAACGTATTCGAGGTTGCGCCAGATAAGGATTCCCTTATGCTGGCCGACGCCGATACTGACGAAGCCGCGGCCGAAGAGGCAGCAGCAGCGTTGGCAGCGGTCGAGACCGACATTGGTCGCACCACCGACCCAGTGCGCATGTACATGCGTGAAATGGGTACGGTAGAGCTCCTCACACGTGAAGGCGAAATCGAAATCGCCAAACGTATTGAAGAGGGCATCCGTGAAGTGATGGGCGCAATTGCGCACTTCCCTGGCACGGTTGATCATATTCTCTCCGAGTACACTCGCGTCACCACCGAAGGTGGCCGCCTGTCCGACGTCCTGAGCGGTTATATCGACCCGGACGACGGCATTGCGCCGCCTGCTGCAGAAGTGCCACCGCCGATCGATCCGAAAGCCGTGAAAGCGGACGACGACACCGACGACGATGACGCCGAAGCAACGGATGACGAAGAAGAAGCCGAAAGCGGTCCGGATCCGGTCATCGCAGCCCAGCGTTTTGGTGCTGTCTCCGATCAGATGGAAATCACCCGCAAGGCGCTGAAAAAGCACGGTCGTGGCAATAAGCTGGCAATCGCCGAGCTGTTGATCCTGGCTGAGCTGTTCATGCCGATCAAACTGGTTCCGAAGCAATTCGAAGGCCTGGTCGAGCGTGTTCGCAGTGCCCTGGATCGCCTGCGTCAGCAAGAGCGCGCGATCATGCAACTTTGCGTTCGTGATGCCCGCATGCCGCGTGCCGACTTCCTGCGCCAGTTCCCGGGCAATGAAGTTGACGAAAGCTGGACCGATGCACTGGCCAAAGGCAAAAGCAAATACGCTGAAGCCATTGGTCGCCTGCAGCCGGACATCATTCGTTGCCAGCAGAAGCTGACCGCGCTGGAAACCGAAACCGGTTTGACGATCGCCGAGATCAAGGACATCAACCGTCGCATGTCGATCGGTGAGGCCAAGGCCCGCCGCGCGAAGAAAGAGATGGTTGAAGCGAACTTGCGTCTGGTGATCTCCATCGCCAAGAAGTACACCAACCGTGGTCTGCAATTCCTCGATCTGATCCAGGAAGGCAACATCGGTTTGATGAAAGCGGTAGACAAGTTCGAATACCGCCGCGGCTACAAATTCTCGACTTATGCCACCTGGTGGATCCGTCAGGCGATCACTCGCTCGATCGCCGACCAGGCCCGCACCATCCGTATTCCGGTGCATATGATCGAGACGATCAACAAGCTCAACCGTATTTCCCGGCAGATGTTGCAGGAAATGGGTCGCGAACCGACCCCGGAAGAGCTGGGCGAACGCATGGAAATGCCTGAGGACAAGATCCGCAAGGTATTGAAGATCGCTAAAGAGCCGATCTCCATGGAAACCCCGATCGGTGATGACGAAGACTCCCATCTGGGTGACTTCATCGAAGACTCGACCATGCAGTCGCCAATCGATGTCGCCACCGTTGAGAGCCTTAAAGAAGCGACTCGCGAAGTCCTGTCCGGCCTCACTGCCCGTGAAGCCAAGGTTCTGCGCATGCGCTTCGGTATCGACATGAATACCGACCACACCCTTGAGGAGGTTGGTAAACAGTTCGACGTGACCCGTGAACGGATTCGTCAGATCGAAGCCAAGGCACTGCGCAAGCTGCGCCACCCGACGAGAAGCGAGCATTTGCGCTCCTTCCTCGACGAGTAATAACAGAACCCCCGGCCCAGGCCGGGGGTTTTGCTTTATGCAGATTAAATCCCTCGCACCTCCCCCCTGCCGCCTAGCCCGTCTACACTCGAAGCATTCCCCCGAGCCATAACGAGACCGTTATGCCCAGACTGCCGACCGTGCTTTTTTTGCTGTCGCTGATGACCTGGACCGCAACGGCTGGCGCGCTGACTCTGACTGATGACGAACGTAGCTGGCTGACCGCACACCCGGATTTGCGCCTGGGCGTGGACGCGTCGTGGCCGCCATTTGAGTTCCGCGATGAACAGGGCCGCTATCAGGGCCTGGCGGCGGACTACATCAATGTGATCCGCCAACGCTTGGCCATCAATCTCACGCCCATCGAACCGGTCAGCTGGACAGTTGTGCTGGAACAGGCCAAGCAAGGCAAACTGGATATTTTACCGGGCATCATGTCGACCCCGGAGCGCCAGTCGTACCTGTCGTTTACTCGCCCCTATCTCGACTTCCCCATTGTCATCCTGGCCCATGTCGGCGGCGCGCAACCGCACAAACTCGAAGACCTTTACGGGCTGAAGATCGCCGTGGTGGAAAACTATGCGCCCCATGAGCTGTTGCGCACCCACCACCCCGACCTGAATCTGGTGCCGATGCACAATGTGAGCTCGGCGTTGCAAGCATTGGCCACCGATGAAGTGGACGCGGTGGTGGGCGATCTTGCGTCCAGCGTCTGGAGCCTTCGCCAGCTCAAACTCGAAGGACTTTATGTCAGCGGCGAAACCCCCTACCGCTATCAACTGGCAATGGCCGTGCCTCCCGGCAACAAGGTGTTGGTCGGCATTCTGGACAAAGTGCTGGCGGACATGAGCCCGAGTGAAATCAGCGCCATCCAGGAACATTGGGTGGGCAACGTCCTGGATCATCGAACCTTCTGGTCGGATTTACTGGTCTACGGCTTGCCGGGGCTGCTGTTTCTGACGGTCATGCTGGCCGTGGTCATCCGGATCAACCGTCGACTGAGCTCTGAAATTGCGCGCCGGGTCGACCTCGAACAGGAACTGCGCAGCAGCGAGTACCACTATCGCGGGCTGGTAGAGAGTTTGTCGGCCATCGCCTGGGAAGCACGGATCAGTGATTTCACCTACAGCTACGTCTCACCCCATGCCGAAGAGCTCCTCGGTTATCCCCTGTCTCACTGGCTGATTCCGGGCTTCTGGCGCAACATCATCCACCCCGCGGACCTGACCCGGGCGCAGGCTTTCTGCGATCACGAAGTACTGGCCGGGCGCGATCACAGCGTCGATTACCGGGTCATTACTGCTGATGGTCGCTGCCTGTGGGTGCGCGATATCGTCAGCCTGATCGAGCACGGCCATGAACCGATCATGCGCGGGCTGATGATCGATATCAGTGATGCCAAGCGCACAGAAGAAGCGTTGAGTCTGTCCGAGCAAAAATTTGCTTCGGTCTTCCAGCAATGCCCGGACATTCTGGTGATCGCCCGACTGTCCGACGGCTGCCTGCTGGAAGTGAACAAAGCGTTCGAAGAGCAAATCGGCCTCAGGGCCGAAGACGTCATCGGCCAGACCGCCACCGACCTCAACATCTGGGGCATTCCCGGCGTAGGGCCGGGGCTGTTGCAGCGATTGCAGGCCGGCAGCATCCGCAACCTGGAGATGCCTTTTCGCCGCAGTAACGGCCACGTGTTCACCGGCCTGATTTCCGCCGAGCCTTTCGATCTCGACACCACCCCAGCCCTGGTGGTGGTGGTGCGCGATATCAGTCAGCTCAAGGAAACCCAGCAACAACTGCAAACCTCCGAAGAGAAATTTGCCAAGGCCTTCCACGCCTCCCCGGACGGATTGTTGTTGTCGCGCCAGAGCGACGGGTTGCTGCTGGAGGTCAATGAAGGTTTTAGCCGCATCACCGGCTTCAACAGTGCAATGTCCGTTGATCGATCAGCCCTGGACCTCGGGATATGGGTCAACCTCAACGAACGCAAACAGATGCTCGACCTGTTGCACCGGGATGGCTTCGTCCGCGATTTCAGTTGCCACATCCGCCGCAGCGACGGGCAAATTCGTCTCTGCGAAGTGTCGAGCCGTCCTTTGCCTATTGGCGATGAAGACTGCATGTTGACCATTGCCCGGGACATCACCGAGCGGCACCTGATGCAGGAAAAGCTGCAACAGGCCGCCACCGTGTTCGAAAGCACGGCCGAGGGTGTGCTGATCACCGACACTCAACAGCACATCAGCGCCGTCAATCGCGCGTTTACCGAGATTACCGGCTACAGCGAGAGCGAAGCACTGGGCCACACCCCTCGCCTGCTTGCCTCGGGCCTTCACGACAGCGCGTTTTATGCGGCGATGTGGCACCAACTGACTGCAGAAGGCCACTGGCAAGGCGAAATCTCCAACCGCCGCAAGAATGGCGAGCTTTACCCGAGCTGGCTGACCATCAGCGCCGTGCGCAACCGGGACAAGTTCATCACCCACTTTGTAGCGGTGTTCGCCGACATTTCCAGCCTCAAACACGCTCAGGCCAAACTCGATTACCAGGCGCATCACGACCCGTTGACCGGCCTGCCAAACCGCACACTGTTCGAGAGCCGACTGCAGACCGCCCTAAACACCCAACAGGAGAATGGTGGCCAGGGCGCCGTGCTGTTCCTCGACCTGGACCGCTTCAAACACATCAACGACAGCCTCGGCCACCCGGTCGGCGACCTGCTGCTCAAAGGCATCGCGGTGCGCCTCAAGGAGCAGTTACGCGATATCGATACCGTCGCGCGCCTGGGCGGTGACGAATTCATCATCTTGCTGCCGGGCCTGCAACAGAACAGTGATGCCGACAACATCGCGACGAAGTTGCTCAATTGCTTCGGGGCACCGTTCCAGGCCGGTGAACACGAGTTTTTCATCAGCGCCAGTATTGGCACCAGCCTGTACCCCAAGGACGGCTGCGACGTCGCCACCCTGGTCAAGAACGCCGACGCCGCGATGTACCGCTCCAAGGCCAAGGGACGAAACCGGGTCGAAAGCTACACGCGCGACCTCACCGCACAGGCCAGCGAACGCGTGGCCCTGGAACATGAATTACGCCGCGCCATCGAGCGCAACGAACTGTTCTTGCACTACCAACCGAAAATCAGCCTCGACGACCATCGACTGGTCGGCGCCGAAGCGCTGATTCGCTGGCATCACCCGACCTTCGGCATGGTGCCGCCAGAACACTTCATTCCCCTGGCCGAAGAAAACGGCATGATTCTGCAAATCGGCGACTGGGTGCTCGAAACCGCCTGCCGGCAAATGAACGAGTGGAATCAAGTGTATGAATGCCTCGGCCCGCTCTCGGTCAACCTCGCAGGCGCCCAATTGCGTCAACCCAACCTGCTGGGACGGATCGAGCAACTGCTCAAGGACAGCCATCTGCAGCCCGGTTTTCTGCAACTGGAGATTACCGAAAACTTCATCATGAGCCAGGCCGAAGAAGCGCTCGAGGTGTTGCACCAACTCAAACAGCTGGGCGTGCAACTGGCCATCGACGACTTCGGTACGGGCTATTCATCCTTGAGCTACCTCAAGCGCCTGCCGCTGGATATTCTCAAGATCGATCAATCGTTCGTCCGCGGCCTGCCTGACGATCCGCATGATGCAGCCATCGTTCGCGCGATCATCGCCCTGGGCCGCAGCATGCAATTTACCGTCATCGCCGAGGGTGTGGAGACCCTGGCCCAACAGGAATTCCTCGCCGCCGAAGGCTGCGAACAGATCCAGGGTTACATCGTGAGTCCGCCTCTTCCCGCCGACGAATTCGCCGCGACGTTTCTTCGTATGGCCGTATCGGATTTTTCGGATAGCACAGCCGAGAAACCGTCGCTATAATCCGCGGCCTACTGAGGGCCTATAGCTCAGTTGGTTAGAGCAGAGGACTCATAATCCTTTGGTCCACGGTTCAAGTCCGTGTGGGCCCACCAAACAAATCAAAGGCTTACGTCTAATCGACGTAGGCCTTTTTTGTTGGGCGCTGGTTTTCGTACCTGTATGAAGTCTATAAAACGCACCTGCCGCCTGTATGGGGCTCATGACAGTGGATCAGGCGTTTCAGCATTACATTTGGGATTTGTCCTACAGCCAGCACTTGATCTTCCCGGCAACGTCGATGGTGCCCAGCTATAGGCTGGAATTCCCCAAGGACGAACACGGACGATTCATGAGCGAATACGGAAACGTACCGAAACCCGCCCTATCCAACGCGCCAAGAGATAAGCGGTATCGCGGCGGAGAGCCTGTCGACCTGCATGCCAAACATTGGACAGAGCATCCGGAGGCTGTTGCAGCAAAAAAATCAGCGGAACCCGGTTTTTACATCGTGCAGGAACTGATACCGCGATCCACGCTAGAAGCGATTCTTTTTGATAAGGCTGATGGAGCCACGCTTCAGAAGTTCAAGCGACTCAACCCGCACTTGACCGGCTACGCCAAGCCCGGTCAACTGATTATCTTGAGCGATCCGAATAATCAGCAATGCACGCGTGAAGAAGCACTGCTGACAGAAGCTGCCCAGAAGGTGGACGCGGCACTCAAGCCCATGAGCGATGCGGAAGCCAGCTTCATGATTCGTCACCGGGATTCGATAGAGTCCATGCTCTCTCTAGGATCAACGTCAATCGGTGTTGGCGAATCAATCTTCGCGAAGAACCTGGGAGACGTGAATACCACGCTGAAAGATATCGAGGCCCTGCATCAGAAAAGTTTCCAGCGTGACGGTCACTTGCGCAGCCCTGAGTTCTTTACTGAACGAGCACGACTGTTTACACGGCTTGATAGCCAACTCACCTTCTTGACTAAAAAAGGCATTGGCTTCCCTGACCATCCGAGCTTGAAAACAGCTCTGGGGATTTCCAGCAAAAGCTTGGTTCATCACTGGAGTTTGGCGGGCGCTCCAAGCCAGATTCCCGGTTATGCTACTCACGTAGAAGGTGTCGCCAAAGCAACCAAATTTGTTAAATACGGTGGCTGGATTGGTACAGCTATCGGTGGTGGAAGCTCATATTTTAAGGTTCAAGATGTGTGTAAAGCAGGTAACACCGAGGCCTGCAAGAAAATCAAATTCACAGAGACAGGCAGTTTTGCCGGTGGTGTTGGTGGTGGAGCTCTCGCAGGTGCAGCTTTAACAAGTTCAACTGTCGGAGCACTATGTATTGGACTAGGGGTTCCAACGGGAGGTTTAGTTACGTTGGCTTGTGGTGTTGTGGTTGTCGGGGCTGGATCTTTTGCCGGAGGTGCTTTGGGCGGTATCGGCGGGGAAGCAATGGCTGAAAAAATCTATGAGACCGTTATTAAATGAGCTTGAACATCGCCGATAAAATATTTTTGGCTGTTGGATTGATCGATTTTGCAGGGATATTTTTTTGCCTCGGGTTCGCACTCTACCTGTACCACACCAAGATGGACGAGATGCTGGACCATTTCAAAAATAGCCGTTCGGTTGCTCCACCCAAGTACGGTGGTCCATTAGGAAAGATACGGGCTGTCATGAATATCGCCTCCTTCCTGACGTTCCCTTCTCTTCGTAAGTACTCCGGCGCCCGAGAGGAAGACATCGACAACTTCCCTCCACGGCTCAAGGGGAAGTTGGTCATGTTGTATTGGGGAGTAATAGGACTTCTATTGGTAATGGTTGCTCTTGCAGCAGTGGTGAAGCTCGGCCTCGTCTAGCCGTCTGGCGCACCTCGATCTGCCCGCAGGGCATTAGGCACCAAGCGTTCGAAAGCGACGGTGCTTTCGCCGCGACCTGCGCGGACCGCGACGGAATCCGAGTAACAGCACTCCACAGGATGGTGCCTCGATCATTCGGGGCCGTCAGTTCATCGTCACGGTGTGTCGCGACTCACCCTCCGATAGGCGACATGGCACTCACTGCTGGCCAATCACCATCAACGTTGTGTATGGTCGCGTCTCATCGTCGAAGGATGACGTTCGACTCAATCGAGACAAAAGGAATTTGCAGATGAACAAAGCCATTTCTTCCAGCCTGTTTACAGCATTGATTGTTGTAGCCAGCCCTGCGATTGCCCAAGCAAAAGCCAGTGTCGCCGATGTTTTTAATGGAAAAATGTTGGGCACCAATCTGCGTCACTTTGAATCGGTTGCCGGCGTCGCACGTGAGAGCTTGGGCGATCATCACTCTTATGAGATTCAAGGCTGCCAAATCACGGCGACTGCCGGTGGCGGCACGATCAGTGAACTGCGCATGGAGCTTTCGTCGACCTGCCAAGCCGATTTGAAGTCCTTCATTGGTGAATCGTTCGCTCCGGCTGCCAACAAGCCCCTGACCTTCGGTAACTTCCAGCAAGCGGCTGGGGACCTGAATTTCTACGCGGACTGCCTGACCATGTGCGGCAACGCTGCCGATCCGTCGGTTTTTGCAAAATGGGACGGCCCGCGAGCAGTGGACTTTCGTCAGGTGTTGCTGGAAGTTGTGCTGGTCAGCGATCAGGCGCTAAAGGCCTCTAACCAGTGGCAGGCCAGCATGACCAAGGTCAAGGGCGAAGATTTTGTAACAGACACCCGCTTCAACTGTGAGAGAGATTTCGACGCGCAGGCACAGCAAAGCTTTTCCGCTGTGCAAGTCACTGCGATTACCATCGGTACTGAACTGCCGACTCCTGGCTGCTGAATTGGCCAATCAGAAAAGCCGCGCAAATGCGCGGCTTTTTCATGCCCGTGATTCAGCCGTCACTTGGGCAATGTCTATGCAATCACATAGCCCAAGTTCGAATATCGCCCACAAGCGTCGCGCCAAACGAGCCTGTAACATGTTCAACCATTGTTCCACGCCACTGGAGACGCCCCTTGCCTGACACACGCCCACCGGTTCTTGACGAGATCGACCGCCAGTTGATCGCCGCCCTGCAGATCAACGCCCGCGAGAGCGTGGCCATGCTGGCCCGGCAATTGGGTATCGCTCGCACGACCGTCACCTCACGATTGGCGCGACTGGAAAAGACCCGGGTCATCACCGGTTATGGGGTGCGCCTCGGTCAGCGCGTGGTGGATGGCGGATTGCAGGCGTACGTCGGGATTACCGTGCAACCGCGCTCGGGCAAGGAAGTGCTGCGTCGGCTCAGTGCGATGGCGCAGGTTCAGCAGTTGTGTGCCGTGAGTGGCGAATTTGATTATGTGGCGTGGCTGCGGACTGACTCGCCAGAGCAGCTGGATCAGTTGCTGGATCAGATCGGCAGTGTGGATGGGGTGGAGAAGACGACGACGTCGATTATTTTGAGTAGCAAGATTGATCGGGGACAGCCGGTATGAGGTTTTGCCGATAGCTCTTTGATGTCTGGGCGGGCCTAATCGCGAGCACGCCCAGCCCCCACATTGACGGTGTGTAGCATTTAATCGTCATTCTGATCAAACAATTATCAAAACGACGACACATTGCGTCTTATTAACGTGTTCTACGCTCACTAGAATGGCTGCCATCTTTTCCTATACTCAGACGCGCATCCTGCGTCGGGTCGCCAGCAAGGTCAGCCATGAACAAGAACAATCGCCATCCTGCAGACGGTAAGAAACCAGTCACCATTTTCGGTCCGGATTTTCCTTTCGCCTTCGACGACTGGATCGAACACCCGGCGGGCCTGGGCAGCATTCCTGCGCACAACCACGGTGCCGAAGTAGCGATTGTCGGCGCGGGCATCGCCGGTTTGGTGGCGGCCTACGAGTTGATGAAGCTGGGCTTGAAACCCGTCGTCTACGAAGCCTCGAAGATGGGCGGTCGTCTGCGCTCCCAGGCGTTCAACGGGACCGATGGAATCATCGCCGAATTGGGCGGGATGCGCTTCCCGGTATCGTCTACCGCGTTCTATCACTACGTCGACAAACTCGGCCTGCAGACCAAGCCTTTTCCGAACCCGCTGACGCCCGCGTCGGGCAGCACGGTGATCGACATCGAAGGCAAAACCCATTACGCACAGAAACTGGCGGATCTTCCTGCACTGTTCCAGGAAGTGGCTGACGCGTGGGCGGATGCACTGGAAGCCGGTTCACAGTTCGCCGATATCCAGCAAGCGATCCGTGACCGTGACGTGCCGCGCCTCAAAGAATTGTGGAACACCCTGGTTCCGCTGTGGGACGACCGCACCTTCTACGACTTCGTCGCGACCTCAAAAGCCTTCGCCAAACTCTCGTTCCATCACCGCGAAGTGTTCGGTCAAGTCGGCTTCGGCACCGGCGGCTGGGACTCTGACTTCCCGAACTCGATGCTGGAAATTTTCCGGGTGGTGATGACCAACTGCGATGATCACCAGCACCTGGTCGTCGGCGGCGTCGAACAAGTCCCGCAAGGCATCTGGCGCCATGTGCCAGAACGCTGCGTGCACTGGCCAGAAGGCACCAGTCTCAAGTCTTTGCACCGAGGCGCGCCGCGCTCCGGGGTTAAAAAAATCGCCCACGCCGCTGACGGTCGTTTCGCGGTCACCGACAACAACGGCGACACCCGCGAATACGCCGCTGTACTGACCACGTGCCAGAGCTGGCTGCTGACCACTCAGATCGAATGCGACGAAACCCTGTTCTCGCAAAAGATGTGGATGGCCCTCGACCGCACCCGCTACATGCAGTCGTCGAAGACTTTCGTGATGGTCGACCGCCCGTTCTGGAAGGACAAGGATCCGGAAACCGGACGCGACCTGATGAGTATGACCCTCACCGACCGCCTGACCCGTGGCACCTACCTGTTCGACAACGGTGACGACAAGCCCGGCGTGATTTGCCTGTCGTACTCGTGGATGAGCGACGCGCTGAAGATGCTCCCGCATCCGGTGGAAAAACGCGTGAAACTGGCGTTGGACGCGTTGAAGAAGATCTACCCGAAAGTCGACATCGCCGCGCGTATCATCGGCGATCCGATCACCGTGTCGTGGGAAGCCGACCCGCATTTCCTTGGGGCCTTCAAAGGCGCCCTGCCCGGCCACTACCGCTACAACCAACGGATGTACGCACACTTCATGCAGGACGACATGCCGGCCGAGCAACGCGGGATTTTCATCGCCGGCGACGACGTTTCATGGACGCCGGCCTGGGTTGAAGGCGCAGTGCAAACCTCGCTCAACGCGGTGTGGGGCATCATGAAACACTTCGGCGGTGAAACTCACGCCGAGAACCCGGGTCCAGGAGATGTGTTCAACGAGATCGGTCCGATCGCCCTGCCCGAGTAAGAGGAATCCGAAATGCGCGTAGCCCTTTACCAATGTCCACCGCTGCCCCTGGACGTCGCCGGCAATCTGCAACGCCTGCATCAACTGGCGCTGGAGGCCAAAGGTGCCGACCTGTTGGTGGTGCCGGAGATGTTCCTGACCGGCTACAACATCGGCGTCGATGCGGTCAGCATCCTCGCCGAGGTGCACAACGGTGAGTCGGCGCAGCAAATTGCGCGCATTGCCAAGACCGCCGGGATTGCCATCTTGTATGGCTACCCGGAGCGCACCGAGGACGGGCAGATCTACAACGCCGTGCAGTTGATCGACGCCCACGGTGAGCGGTTGTGCAACTACCGCAAGACGCACTTGTTCGGCGACCTCGACCACTCGATGTTCAGCGCCGGGCAGGATGATTTTCCGCTGGTGGAGCTCAACGGCTGGAAGCTTGGCTTCCTGATTTGCTACGACATGGAGTTCCCGGAAAACGCCCGGCGCCTGGCCCTGGCCGGTGCCGAGCTGATCGTGGTGCCGACGGCGAACATGATTCCCTTCGACTTCGTCGCCGACGTCACCGTCCGCGCCCGCGCTTTCGAGAATCAGTGCTACGTGGCCTACGCCAACTACTGCGGCCATGAAGGCGAGATCCACTACTGCGGCCAGAGCAGCATCGCCGCACCGGATGGCAGTCGCATCGCTCAGGCCGGCCTGGATGAAGCGCTGATTGTCGGCGAACTGGATCGTCAATTGATGGCCGATTCACGCGCGGCCAATCGCTACTTGATTGATCGTCGTCCCGAGCTTTATGGCGACCTTAACAAGCGCTGATCCCCTGTAATCCGCTAGCATTAGCGCTTCTCTGTACTGGAAGTGCTCATGCCTGCGCTGAATCACCCCCGCCCCCACACTGAAACCCTGGCTAACGGCTTGCGGGTGACGCTGCGTCATGCCCCGAATTTGAAGCGCTGTGCGGCGGTGCTGCGCGTCGCGGCGGGCAGTCACGATGTGCCACTGGCGTGGCCCGGTCTGGCGCATTTTCTGGAGCATTTGCTGTTTCTCGGCACCGAGCGCTTTCCTGCAGGCCAGGGATTGATGGCCTACGTTCAGGGACATGGCGGTCAGGTCAACGCACGAACCAATGAGCGCACAACCGACTTCTTTGTCGAGTTGCCGACTCAGGCGTTTGCCGGTGGGCTGGAGCGTCTGTCAGACATGCTCGCTCATCCGCGTATGAATGCGGACGATCAGTTGCGGGAACGGGAAGTGCTGCACGCAGAGTTCCTCGCCTGGTCGCAGGATGCGGTGAAGCAACAGCAATTGGCGTTGTTCGATGGGCTTTCTTCGACGCATCCTTTGCGCGGCTTTCATGCCGGCAACCGCGATAGCCTGCCGGTGCCACAGCCTGAGTTTCAGCAAGCGTTGCAGGATTTCCATCAGCGGTTCTACCTCACCGGACAGATGACACTGAGCCTGGCCGGACCGCAGACTCTCGATGAGCTGCGTGAGATGGCTCAGCGTTTCGGTACCGGGATTCCAGTCGGGCAACGAGTCCCGCAACAAGCACCTGACGCGCTGATGAACGCTTCGCAAACAACTTATCACCAGGCTGGCGAGCGCCGGCTGGATCTTCTGTTCGCGTTCGAAGCGTTACCTGAGTCATCGCCTGAGGCACTGGCATTTCTGTGTCATTGGCTGAACGCCAAGAAACCCGGTGGGCTGGTGGCGACACTGCGAGAACAGGGTCTGGCCGACAGCCTGAACGCTGCGCCGCTGTATCAATTCGCCGGGCAAGCCTTGCTGCACATTGAATTCATAAACGCTCAATCGGAAAGCGTGATTCGCCAAACACTTCTCGACTGGCTGGGCTTTTTTGCCTCCCATCAAGACTGGCCCGGCTTGCGCGAAGAATACGCAGCCATGCTGCAACGCCAGCAGCAAGTCAGCGGTGCCTTGCAGTTGGCCCAACGGGACAGTGAGCAACTGGAGACCGGGTTATCCGCGCAGGGCGTTCTTGCTCTGAAAGACATCCTGAAGAAAATCGGTGCTGTGGATAACTTCAGCGGCGAATGGCAACTGCCGACGCCTAATCCGTTTTTACGCAGCGAAACGCCCGCGGCCAATGCCGGGCTGATTCGCGGCCAGACCAGCAAGCACCGTGGTCTGCGCACGTTTGCCCAGGACCGCTCACGCAGTCGTCGTGAAAACTCCCCAATGCAGTTCAGTTCGGCGCTGCCAGATAACACCGATGAAGGCGCGATTTATCTGCGCTGGCGACTCGACTTCACACCTCTTGCCAGTCTTCAGTCGACATTGGAGAACCAGTTGAAACCTTTGCGCGAAGATGCGCATCAGGCCGGTGTCGACTTTTCCTTCAGCGCATCAGGCAAAGAATGGCTGCTGAAGATGACCGGGCTACAGGCACCGATGCCAACGGTCCTCGAACACGCATTGAAAGTGCTGACCACGCCAACAGCAGATTTCTCACAGAATGAACCGCCAAACACCCCATTGATGCCGATCAAGCAACTGCTGAAGGCGCTGCCTGGTCTTTGCCTTGAACCCGCGGCTGACTCAGGGGATTTGCAGCAGCTTTGGTCGAACGCACGTTGGGAAGGTCTGGCCGTTGGCCTGTCGGCACAGACCCAAGCGGCGATGGGTTTGGCCCTGAGCCGCGTGCCCGGTGTTGCGGATCAACCATCGGCGCCGTCCTCGATCAACGCGCAGCGTCTGTGGACAACTCTCGACGCCGACTCCAGCGAACACGCGCTGTTGCTGTTCTGTCCGACCGCCACGCAGGACATCGCCGACGAAGCCGCCTGGCGCCTGCTCGCGCACCTGTGCCAGACACCGTTCTATCAGCGCCTGCGGGTGGACTTGCAACTGGGCTATGCCGTGTTCAGCGCCTTGCGCCAGATCCATGGGCAGACCGGGCTTCTGTTCGGCGTGCAATCACCGAGCGTTGCACCGGCTGGGTTGCTGGAACACATCGAACACTTTCTAAGCGACTTGCCAGGCATGATCGAAGGCATGGACGAGGCGACGTTCACCGCCCAACGTCAATCCCTGGCAAACCAATTGGACCTGAACACTCTGCCCGCCCCTCAGGCCGCCGAACTGCTCTGGCAGGGCAAACTGGCTGGCCACTCGTCGGATTATCTGGAGCGTTTGCCTGAAACCATTTTGCTGATCGATCGCGACGCATTACTGGGCGCGGCAAAGCGATTGAATCAAGCGCTCGGCGGATGGCGCTGCCTGGCCAGCGGCCCAAGCCCGAGCGCGGTTTGGCAAGCGACAAAATGATCATTACAGGCGCTGCAATTAGCTTTCTCAAAGTTTCACGGGCAACCACGCTGTAATTTTGAGTAACATAGCAACCTAACTATCTGAACATCTCCGGCTGGAGGTGGACTATATGTATAGACCTCAACTGTCCCATCACCTGAAGGAGCGCTCCCATGTCCTGGTCCAAACCCGCTTACACCGACCTGCGTATCGGCTTTGAAGTCACCATGTACTTCGCAAGCCGCTAATCTTTTTGTATCGCAGTGCCAACGCCTCGGCTCGCCGAGGCGTTTTTATTTTCAGTTTTCGAATGATGGAGCGGCCATGTTTGTCCAGATTCTAGGTTCCGCCGCCGGCGGCGGTTTCCCCCAGTGGAACTGCAACTGCGTGAACTGCGCCGGTTTTCGCGATGGCAGCCTGAACGCCAAGGCGCGGACCCAATCGTCCATCGCCATTTCCGATGATGGCGTGAACTGGGTGCTGTGCAACGCTTCGCCGGACATTCGCGCCCAACTCCAGAGTTTCGCCCCGATGCAACCGGGCCGGGCCCTGCGCGACACCGGCATTAGCGCGATCATCCTGATGGACAGCCAGATCGACCACACCACCGGCCTGCTCAGCCTGCGCGAAGGGTGTCCGCATCAGGTCTGGTGCACCGACATGGTCCATGAAGATTTGAGCACCGGTTTTCCGCTGTTCACCATGCTGACCCACTGGAACGGTGGGCTGGACTGGAACCGGATCGAGCTTGACCGCAGTTTCAGCATTGCGGCCTGCCCGAACCTGCGTTTCACCCCGCTGCCGCTGCGCAGCGCCGCCCCGCCCTATTCACCACACCGTTTCGATCCGCACCCCGGCGACAACATCGGCCTGATCGTTGAAGACCTGAGCACTGGCGGCAAGCTGTTCTACGCACCGGGGCTGGGCAAGGTCGACGCGCCGTTGCTCGAGATCATGGCCGGCAGCGATTGCCTGCTGGTGGACGGCACGATGTGGGACGACGACGAAATGCAGCGCCGTGGCGTCGGCACTCGCACCGGTCGGGAAATGGGCCATCTGGCACAGAACGGCCCCGGCGGCATGCTGGAAGTGCTGGAGCAATTGCCCAAGCAACGCAAGGTGCTTATCCACATCAACAACACCAATCCGATTCTGGATGAGGATTCGCCGGAGCGTGCCGAGCTGGTTCGGCGGGGTGTTGAAGTGGCGTATGACGGCATGAGTATTGTGCTTTAAGAGTCGAGACCGCTTTGCGGTCTATCGCGAGCAAGCTCGCTCCCACAGGTGACCGCATAACCCAGTGGGAGCGAGCTTGCTCGCGATGAGGCCGGCACAAGCGCTACACACCTACGGTCATACCCGGAGAACCGCAATGACCAACACCCCAATGTCCCCCGCCGAATTCGAGGCCGCCCTGCGCGCCAAAGGCGCCTATTACCACATCCATCACCCCTACCACGTGGCGATGTATGACGGTCGGGCGACCCGTGAGCAGATCCAGGGCTGGGTCGCCAACCGGTTCTACTATCAGGTGAACATTCCCCTGAAAGACGCCGCGATCCTCGCCAACTGCCCGGACCGCGAGATCCGTCGCGAGTGGATTCAACGCCTGCTCGACCACGACGGCGCCCCCGGCGAAGACGGCGGCATCGAAGCCTGGCTGCGTCTGGGCCAGGCCGTCGGCCTCGACCCGGATCAGTTGCGCTCCCAGGAACTGGTCCTGCCCGGCGTGCGTTTCGCCGTGGATGCCTACGTCAACTTCGCCCGCCGGGCCAGTTGGCAGGAAGCCGCCAGCAGCTCACTGACCGAACTGTTCGCACCGCAGATCCACCAATCGCGCCTGGACAGTTGGCCACAGCATTACCCGTGGATCGACCCGGCCGGCTACGAGTATTTCCGCACTCGCCTGGGCCAGGCGCGTCGCGATGTGGAACACGGTCTGGCGATCACCTTGCAGCACTACACGACGCGGGAAGGCCAGGAGCGCATGCTGGAAATTCTCCAGTTCAAACTGGACATTCTTTGGAGCATGCTCGATGCCATGAGCATGGCCTACGAACTGAAACGCCCGCCGTATCACAGCGTGACCGAACAACGGGTCTGGCACAAAGGAATCACCTTATGAGTTTCGACCGCAGCAAGACCCCGACCTGGCGAACCGGCTACCGTTTCCAGTACGAACCGGCGCAGAAAGGCCATGTGCTGCTGTACCCGGAAGGCATGATCAAACTCAATGAAAGCGCCGCGCTGATCGGCGGCTTGATCGACGGCGAACGCGATGTCGCTGCGATCATTGCCGAACTGGACAAGCAGTTCCCCGGCGTGCCCGAGCTCGGTGAAGACATCGAGCAATTCATGGAGGTCGCCCGTGCTCAGCACTGGATCGAACTTGTCTGATTCCGCGTCAGGCACGTTACCGCCCAAACCGGAAATCGGCCTGCCACTGTGGTTGCTGGCCGAGCTGACCTACCGCTGCCCGCTGCAATGCCCGTACTGCTCCAATCCACTGGACTTCGCCGAGCAAGGCAAAGAACTGAGCACAGAACAGTGGATCAAGGTGTTCCGCGAAGCGCGGGAGATGGGCGCGGCGCAGTTGGGCTTTTCCGGTGGTGAACCGCTGGTGCGCCAGGACCTCGCCGAGTTGATTGCCGAGGCGCGCAAGCTGGGTTTCTACACCAACCTGATCACCTCTGGCATCGGCCTGACCGAACAGAAAATCAGCGACTTCAAGAAGGCCGGCCTGGACCATATCCAGATCAGCTTTCAGGCCAGCGATGAGCAGGTGAACAACCTGCTGGCCGGCTCGAAAAAAGCCTTTGCGCAGAAGCTGGAAATGGCCCGCGCGGTGAAAGCCCATGGCTATCCGATGGTGCTGAATTTCGTCACCCATCGGCACAACATCGACAAGATCGACCGCATCATCGAGCTGTGCATCGCCCTTGAGGCGGACTTCGTCGAGCTCGCCACCTGCCAGTTTTACGGTTGGGCGCAGCTCAACCGGGTCGGCCTTTTACCGACCAAGGAACAACTGGTCCGAGCCGAACGCATCACCAATGAATATCGCGCCAAGCTCGAAGCCGAAGGGCATCCGTGCAAGTTGATTTTCGTCACGCCGGACTATTACGAAGAGCGGCCGAAAGCCTGCATGAACGGTTGGGGCAGCATCTTTCTGACGGTCACGCCGGACGGCACCGCCCTGCCCTGCCATGGTGCCCGGCAGATGCCGGTGCAGTTTCCCAACGTGCGCGACCACAGCATGCAGCACATCTGGTACGACTCGTTTGGCTTCAATCGCTTTCGCGGTTACGACTGGATGCCCGAACCTTGCCGTTCCTGTGACGAGAAAGAAAAGGACTTCGGCGGCTGCCGCTGCCAGGCGTTCATGCTCACGGGTGATGCGAGCAATGCCGACCCGGTGTGCAGCAAATCCGAACATCACGGCGTGATCCTCAAGGCCCGCGAAGAAGCCGAGCACGCGACCCAGACCATTGAACAACTGGCCTTTCGCAATGAACGAAACTCACGCCTCATCGCAAAAAGCTGAGCCCTTCAGCGCGGCTAAAGCTGTCGCTGCCGGTGTCGATTTTGCCGAGTTGCAGGTCGGCCGCAATGGCTTGCTCTGGAACGAATACCGGCCTGAAGACGCCGCCTGCCGGATCTGGCATTGGCGCGATGGCCAGGCACATTGCCTGACCCCCGCGGGTTTCAGCGTACGCAGTCGGGTGTACGAATATGGCGGTGGCGCGTTTTGCCTGACCGATGACGGGATAGTGTTCGTCAACGAGGCGGACCAGCAGTTGTATCGGCAATCGCTGAAGGGTGAAACGCCCGAAGGGCTGACCTCAGGCGGATGCCGTTTCGGTGACCTGCAATTCGCCAACGGACAGGTTTTAGCGGTTGAAGAGAACCACGACCGGCATCGATTGGTGGCGATTGATGTGAAGGACGGCACGCGTCACCTGTTGGCAGAAGGTGCCGACTTCTATGCAGCGCCAACCCTGAGCCCAGACTCGCAACGCCTCGCGTGGATCGAGTGGAGCCGGCCGGATCAGCCCTGGACCGCGACGCGGCTGATGGTTGCCGAACGTCAGAGCGATGGCGGGTTTGCATCGCCACGCTGCGTGGCTGGCGAGGGTGTTCAGGAATCACTGCAACAGCCTCGATTCGATAACAGTGGTCGACTGCTTTGTCTGACGGACCGTGGCGGTTTCTGGCAGCCATGGGTGGAGTCTGCAGACGGTTTGAGCCCATTGCCCTGTGCCGCAGCGGATCATGGGCCGGCGCCCTGGCAACTCGGTGGTTGCACCTGGCTGCCTTTGGGTGAAGACAACTACCTGGCCAGTTGGACCGAACAGGGTTTCGGCCGCCTGGGTCTTTGCGGTGAAACCACCGAAGAGTTCACCAGTGACTACAGTCGCTTCCGCCATCTGGCACTGGATGAGCAGTTCATTTATTGCATCGCTGCATCGCCAATCAGTTCATCGGCGGTGATCGCCATCGACCGCCACAGCCGACAGGTCAAGGTACTGGCCGGCGGGATTGCCCCGTTACCCGCCGAGCTGATCAGCGTCCCGCAAACCCTGTGCTACCCGAGCGGTTCAGGTGAAGCCCACGGTTTCTACTATCCAGCAATGAACGGGGATGCAACGCCGCCGCTGGTGGTGTTCATTCACGGCGGCCCAACATCGGCGTGCTACCCGATGCTCGATCCGCGCATTCAATACTGGGCGCAACGCGGTTTTGCCGTGGCCGATCTCAACTACCGAGGCAGCAGCGGCTATGGTCGGGCTTATCGCCAGGCACTGCATTTGAGTTGGGGCGACGTCGATGTTGAAGACGCCTGTGCGGTGGTCGCCCATCTCGCCGAACGTGGATTGATCGACGGTGGAAAGGCGTTCATTCGCGGCGGCAGTGCTGGCGGCTACACCACTCTTTGTGCGCTGGCGTTTCAGAAGGTGTTCCGCGCCGGCGCCAGTTTGTACGGCGTCAGCGATCCCGTGGCATTGGGGCGTGCCACACACAAATTCGAAGGCGATTATCTGGACTGGCTGATTGGCGATCCGGTGCTGGATGCTGAGCGCTATGCCGCGCGCACGCCGCTGCTGCATGCGAGCAACATCGGCGTGCCGGTGATTTTCTTTCAAGGGGAACTGGACGCCGTGGTCGTGCCGCAACAGACCCGAGACATGGTTACGGCGCTGCGGGACAACGGCATTCTGGTTGAAGCGCATTACTACGCAGACGAACGCCATGGCTTTCGCAAGGCGGGCAATCAGGCGCATGCGCTGGAGCAGGAGTGGTTGTTTTATCGGCGGGTGATGGAGCTTGGGGACACTGCCTGATTAGCAGCGCGAGCAAGCTCGCTCCCACAGGGATTTCTGTACACCTTAGATCCAATGTTGGAGTGAGCCAGCTCGCGATAGCGGCCTATCTGACCCAGCAAACCTCAGCGCTTGGCGATGATATAAACCGCATGCACGATCCCCGGGATATAACCGCACAACGTCAGCAGAATATTCAGCCAGAACGCGCCGGCGAATCCGACTTGCAGAAACACACCCAATGGCGGCAATAGAATGGCGATGATGATTCGAATAAAGTCCATGGGGCAGCTCCTGATGGGAAGTGGCTCGTGTGAGCCCTACAGTTAATCGACCTGTGCCGTTCGTCAGGGTTCAGTCCCTTCCCCCTTCAGCCAAAACTTCGCCGTGCTTTGCGGACAAAAAAACGCCCCACGCGAAAAGAATCAAACGTGGGGCGATGCGTTATTACCGCGAGACGGTTCTGGAATGTGCGTGGGACAGGTCTGATCAGACCGCAATCCCTTTACGGCACTGCAATTGCGCGGTGCGTACACGGGAGAAGGCGCGAGTCAGGCGCAGAAGCATTTCGTCGATGTTGGCGTTGCTGACCGTCAGTGCGGGGGTGAAGCGCAGGCAGTCGGGTTGCGGGGCGCTGAGCAACAGGCCTTCGTACAGCGCAGCATTGACCACGGCGTCGGCCGAATCGTCCGACAGCGTCAGCCCCCAAAGCAGCCCTTGCCCACGCAATTCGCCGTGGCCATAACGATGAGCCAGACGCCCGAGGCCTTCACTCAGGTGCTGCCCGGCTTCCCTGACATGCTCAAGAAATCCCTTGTCCTGCACGCTGTCGAGTACCGCCAGCCCGGCCGCTGTCATCAGGGCATTGCCGTGATGGGTGCCGCTCAATTCGCCGATCTCGAAACAGCAGGCCTTGCCTCGCGCCAGCAACGCAGCGAGCGGCACGCCACCGCCCAGCCCTTCGCCGAGGACGACAATATCTGCCCGAACGCCGTAGGACTGTTCTGCGAGTAAGGCGCCGCAACGCCCGATACCGCTTTGCACTTCGTCGAGAATCAGCAGAATCCCCAGCTCACGACACAGGCGCTCCACACCCTTGAGGTAATGCTCGGTGGCCGGGATCACTCCCGCCGCGTTCTGGATCGGCTCAAGCATGATGGCTACGGTCCCGGCGTCGACCGCTGCATGCATTGCCGCCAGATCATTGAAGGGAACGGGGTGAAAATCCGCCAGCGTTCCGAAACCACGGCCTGGGCAGCCGTTGCCGACCATAATGATGCGCGAAGCCCCACCGCGATAGCGTTGGCCCCACTTACACGCCAGTTTGATCGCCGCATCACACGCTTCGCGGCCACTGTTGAGCAGGTACGCCTGATCGCTGCCAGTGGCGCTGCAGAGGCGCCCGGCAAGGTTGAGCATGCCGCGATTGTGCACAGCAAAACCGGGATTGATCAGTGATTGAGCCTGTTGCGAAATCGCCTGGACCACTGCCGAGGGACTGTGCCCCAGGCTGTTGGCCCCCCCACCTTGAGTGAAATCCAGGTAAGCGCGGTCATCGCTGTCCCACAACCAGGAGCCTTGACCACGCACGAAAATCTGTTTCGGCCGCTCGACGCTGGGCATCAGGTACTCGCTGGAAAGATTGTCGCGGTGGGATGGCTGGAAAGTGTCCACCGCCAGGTCATCAAGACTCGGCGGATTACGCCGCAAATTGAACAGATTCATCCAAAAAAACCTCGATTGAGGTTTTTTGCCTTACCTATGCAAACACCTTCGGCGCAAACGATATTCATCGCGTTCTATGGCCCTGTAAGCCTTGTGAATGCGGTTAGACTAGGCGCTTGCACGGCCTTGAGCCATTTCGATTTCCGAGTATTTTCGATAAGCGCATCTTATGGATTTCAAGCAACTGCGTTATTTCGTCGCGGTCTACGAAGAAGGCCACGTCGGCCGGGCCGCCGAGCGGCTTTCAATCTCTCAGCCGGCGTTGTCCCAGCAGATTCGCCATCTGGAACAGAACCTCGATGTGAGCCTGTTTGAGCGCAGCAGCAAACGCCTGTTGCCCACCCTGGCCGCTCACACCTTGTATAACCACGCAGTGCCATTGCTCGACGGCCTGCAGCGGGCACGCGAGGCATTGGGCAATTTCAAGGGACAGGCGCTACGCACATTGGCCATCGGTGTACTGCAAACCGTGCACACCAGCCTGGTGCCGCAGATGCTCGAACGCGTGCGCAAGGCTCAACCGCACCTGGTGGTGCAGATCTACGAACTGACCGGGCTGGAAATCGAGCGACGACTGCTTAATGGTTCGCTGGACATCGGCATCAGTTACCTGCCGCCGCGTCAGCCAGGGTTGCATGGCGTGATGCTGTACGAAGATGAGCTGACCCTGGTCATCCCCGCCGATCACCCGCTGCGCGAATTCAAGAAAGTCTCCATGAGTCAGGCCGCCGAATTACCGATGCTGTTGCTGGGAGAAGAGTTCCAGGTGCGACAGATCTGGCAGACGCAACTGGCCAGCCTCGGCAGGCGCCCGCAGGTGCAGGCTGAGTTGAACAACATGGCGGGGATTCTCGACAGCTTGCCACATACCCGGCTGGCGACTGTGCTGCCCGGGCGCTCGCAAAAGGCGCTCGGCAATAACGAACTGCTGTGGAAACCGCTGACTGAGCCGCGGGTGCCGCTGAAAGTCGGATTGGTCTGCCGGGATGTACAGCGGCAACAGACCTCGATGGCCTTGTTACGCACGCTGCTGGAGGACGTGATGAACGGGCCCGAGGAACGCTTGAACAGCTCGAAAACCCTCGACGGGTTGAGCTGAATACTTTTCTGCGGGCAAAAGAAAACCCCGCCGAAGCGGGGCTTTGCAGACTGTTTCCCTGACATCCATTTCACTCCGCCGTCCTGGCAGAATCCTACGTGTCCGTGTTGTTGCTTTGCGCTTCCTGCGCGACGTCCATGTGAAGTAGATTAGCTGTGGATCCAATCTACGCCTATGGGAAAACAGCAGCACGTCATGTAAGAGAATGCTTACATGACGTCACATCTGTCAGAACTGCGCAGCATCCAGCAAAAACAGTGACTCGCTACCCGCCTTCACCGACGCGCTCAACGAGTGAATGCGTGGCAACAGACGGGCGAAATAGAAGCGCGCCGTGCCCAGCTTGCTGGCGTAAAAATCGTCCTGCTCTTCTTTACCCTGCGCGGCTTTGGCCATCAACGCCCACATGTAGGCGTACGCCACGTAACCGAAGGTTTGCAGGTACTCGACCGACGCCGCGCCGATTTCATTCGGATTGTTTTTCGCGCGGTCGAGCAACCACGCAGTCAGCTCGTCGAGGGTGGTCACGGCGTCGTTCAGCGGCTTGGTGAACTCGGCCAGATCGGCGCTGGCGGTCGCGGTGAAGTGACGGATCTCGTCAGCGAACAAGTTATAGAAAGCCCCGCCGGTACCGACAATCTTGCGCCCGACCAGGTCCAGCGCCTGGATGCCGTTGGTGCCTTCGTAAATCTGGGTGATGCGCACGTCGCGCACCAATTGTTCCTGGCCCCACTCACGGATGTAACCGTGGCCGCCAAACACCTGCTGGCCGTGGACGGTGGTTTCCAGACCGAGGTCGGTCAGGAACGCCTTGGCCACTGGGGTCAGCAACGCCACCAGATCTTCAGCGCGCTTGCGGGTGGTCGCGTCTTCACTGAACTTGGCGGTGTCCAGTTGCATGGCGACGTAAGTCGAGAAGGCACGGCCGCCTTCGTTCGAGGCTTTCATGGTCAGCAGCATACGACGCACGTCCGGGTGGACGATGATCGGGTCGGCGACTTTGTCTTTGTTCTGCGCACCGGTTGGCGAACGGCTTTGCAGACGATCGCGAGCGTATTCAACGGCGTTCTGGTACGAGCGCTCACCGGTGGCCAGGCCCTGGATACCGACACCCAGACGCTCGTAGTTCATCATGGTGAACATCGCCGCCAGGCCTTTGTTCGGCTCGCCGACCAGATAACCCACAGCTTCGTCGAAGTTCATCACGCAAGTCGCGGACGCCTGGATGCCCATCTTGTGTTCGATCGAACCGCAGTTCGCCGGGTTGCGTGCGCCCAGGCTGCCGTCGGCATTGACCCTGTACTTCGGCACCAGGAACAGCGAAATGCCTTTCGGACCAGCCGGTGCGTCCGGCAGTTTGGCCAGCACCAGGTGAATGATGTTTTCGGTCAGGTCGTGCTCGCCACCGGTGATGAAGATCTTGGTGCCGCTGACTTTGTAGGAACCGTCGGCCTGAGGTTCAGCCTTGGTGCGGATGATCCCCAGGTCAGTACCGGCGTGTGGCTCGGTCAGGCACATGGAACCGGCCCAGATGCCGGCGTACATGTTCGGCAGGTACGCGGCTTTCAGCTCGTCACTGGCGTGGGCGTTGATCGACAGGCAGGCGCCGGCCGTCAGCATCGGGTACAGACCGAACGATAGGCTGGCGGAGTTGACCATTTCTTCGACCTGAGCCGAAACAGCCTTGGGCATGCCCATGCCGCCGTAGGTCGGATCACCGCCGACGCCAACCCAACCGCCTTCAGCGTAAGTCTGATAAGCCTGTGGGAAACCTGCCGGCGTGGTGACGGCACCGTCCGCCCAATGGCAACCTTCTTCGTCAGCTGCACGGCTCAGGGGCGCGATGCTTTTGCTGGTGACTTTGCCGGCTTCTTCAAGAATGGCTTCGACGGTTTCCGCATCAACGGTCTCGGCCAGCGCGGGCAGTTCGGCCCACAGTTTGGTGACCTCGAAAACTTCATTGAGAACGAAGCGCATATCGCGCAGCGGCGCTTTGTAGTCAGCCATGGCAAACCTCGCAAGATCTAAACAGGTGATTCGTAGGGTGGTGCATTCGTTGGGTCCGAGTGTAACCCAACAACTTTTACGACACATAGGGTCAGCCCATGACCGTTTTGTAATGATTGGTCATTGACTATCGGGTCATAAAAAAAGCCCGCGGTTACGCGAGCTTTCTTTGTTGCTCATCTAAAAGGCTAAAGTGCAAACAACTCCGCCGGCAATTTCATCAGGCAATCACTGCCCGCTTCGATGGCGGCCCGATGAGCGGCTGTGCGTGGCAGCAATCGCTTGAAGTAAAACTCGTTGGTCGCGAGTTTGCCCTGGCAATAATCGGCATCACCGCTCCCCGAATCGAGTTGCGTCTGAGCCACCAGCGCCATGCGCAGCCACAGGTAGCCGAGGATGATGTAACCGCTGTACATCAAGTAGTCCACGGATGCCGCGCCGACTTCGTCCGCATTCTTCATCGCGGCCATGCCGACCTGGGTGGTCAGCTCGCCCCACTGCTGATTCAGCGTGTTGAGTTGCGCCACATAGCTTCCGAGCTGCGGGTGCCCGGCGTTCGCCGCACAGAACTTATGGACGATTTTGGTGAAGCCACGCAGCAGTTTGCCCTGACTGCCGAGCACCTTGCGCCCGAGCAAATCCAGCGCCTGGATACCGTTGGTGCCTTCGTAGATCGGCGCAATCCGGCAGTCGCGGACCAACTGTTCCATGCCCCATTCACGAATGAACCCGTGCCCGCCAAACACCTGCATGCCATGGTTGGTCACTTCCAGCCCGGTATCAGTCATGAAGGCCTTGCAGATCGGCGTCAGGAAGGCCAGCAGGTCTTCGGCGTCCTGGCGAGCGCGTTCATCCGCGCTCAGGTGCGCCACGTCCAGCAACTGCGCGGTGAAGTAAGTCAGTGCTCGGTTGCCCTCGTTGAAGGCTTTCATGGTGAGCAACATCCGACGCACGTCCGGGTGGACGATGATTGGGTCGGCGGCTTTCTCCGGTGCTTTCGGGCCGGTCAGGGAGCGCATTTGCAGGCGGTCGTTGGCGTATTTGATCGCGCCCTGAAAGCTCGCTTCGCCCAGACACAAACCCTGCATCCCGGTGCCGAGGCGCGCGTGGTTCATCATGGTGAACATGCAGTTCAGGCCTTTATTCGGCTCCCCGATCAAGAAACCCTTGGCGCCATCGAAGTTCAGGACGCACGTCGCCGAAGCCTTGATGCCCATCTTGTGTTCGATCGAACCGCAGGAAACGCCATTGCGCTCGCCCGCCTCACCCTCGGCATCGGGCAGGAATTTAGGCACGATAAACAGCGAGATGCCGCGGGTGCCCGCCGGCGCGTCCGGCAGTTTCGCCAGCACCAGGTGAATGATGTTGTCGCTCATGTCGTGCTCGCCGGCGGAGATGAAAATCTTGCTGCCGGAGATCGCGTAGCTGCCATCGGCTGAAGGCACGGCGCGGGTCTTGATAATGCCCAGGTCGGTGCCGCAATGGGCTTCGGTCAGGCACATGGTACCGGTCCATTGGCCCGCGGTGAGTTTGCTCAGGTAGGTGTTTTTCTGGTCTTCGGTGCCGTGGGCGTGGATCGCCGACATCGCGCCGTGGGTCAGGCCCGGGTACATGCCCCACGAGGTGTTGCTGGAACCGACCATTTCGCTGATCACCAGACCCAACGAACTCGGCAAGCCCTGGCCGCCGTATGCCGGGTCCGCCGCCAGACCATGCCAGCCGCCCTCGACGTATTGTGCGAACGCCTGCTTGAAGCCTGTAGGCGTTGTCACCACGCCATTGTCGAAATGGCAGCCCTCTTCGTCACCGCTGCGATTCAATGGGGCCAGAACGTTCTCACAGAACTTCGCGCCCTCTTCGAGGATGGCGTTGATCATGTCCGGGCTGGCCTCGGAGGCGCCCAGCGCAGCGTAGTTGCTGTGGAAGTCGAAGACGTGGTCGATCAGAAAGCGCATGTCGCGCAGGGGAGCTTTGTACTCAGGCATGGTCGTTTCTCCGTCAGCAGAGGCTTCAAACCTACTGCCGGCCACCACGCCTCACAATCACAGTCCAGACGCTGAATGCGCCATCATCACTCAACCCGCGGCGGCGTCCATTCGCACGGCGCCACGACGGGTCTGACCGAACGCCACCACGCAGTTTCGTCCGGCGCCCTTGGCGCTGTAGAGCGCTTCGTCCGCCGACTTGAGCACCTTTTCAGGGGTGCGCTGCTCGACGCGTTCGGCGACACCGATGCTGACCGTGACCGACACACTTGAAGCCCCAGGACCCGAGCGACGCTGACGACCTTGCTGGTCGTCCTGAGGCCGGTTGTCCTGATTGCGCAGCTGAATATTGTAGGTCGCGATGGATTCGCGGATGACTTCCAGGTGCGGCATGCACTCTTCGAGCGTCTTGCCTGCGAACACCAGTGCAAATTCCTCACCGCCGTAACGATAGGCCCTACCGCCGCCGCCGATTTTCGACAGTTTGCTGGCGACCAGTCGCAGCACTTGGTCGCCGACATCGTGACCGTGAGTGTCGTTGAATTTCTTGAAGTGATCGACGTCGCTCATGGCCAGCACGTAATTACGCCCCAGGCGCTGCATCCGCTCGTTCAAGGCGCGCCGGCCCGGCAGACCGGTGAGTTCGTCGCGGAAGGCCATTTGGTAGGCCTCATGGGCGACCGCCGCGGCAATCATCAGCATCACCTGACTGCACATGATGTTGAGGGTAAACGGAAGAATGAAGGTTTTCGGCAGCGCCCAGAACAACCCGAGCAAACCCACCAGTTGAGCGGCATGCAACGGTCGCGGGTTGCGCCAGTATTGCCAGCTCAGCAACAGGAACGACGCGAGGAACACCGGATAAGACAGCTGGATCAGGCTCATCCAGGCGCCATGCAGCGCTGGCCAGCGGATTTCCGACAGCCACATCAGCAAGGCCTGTGGGTAACTTTGCTCCAGCCCCAACGCGACACTGCCGACGGCCAGCAATACCGCGAAGCGCGCCACCATGTCCTGAAACAAATGCGTGCGTTCCTGCCAGGCCCCGAACACCCCGAACAACAGCGGCAGCAACAGGCAACACAGATGGAAAACCACGGCGGCGTCTTCACGGACTTTGCCGTTGTCGCGGTAATAGTCGGTCTGGGTATCGAGCAAAAAGTAGGCGATGTACACCGTGACCATCAGAAACAGCTCGCGCTGACGTCGGTAAACCGCGCAATACGCACCACCGAGCAACAGCACCAACGTCGGCAGGACGTTGAACAGCGAGGTGAAGAATACGTTCAGTTCCTTGATGTAGGCAGCCGCAAGCCCCGCAAGTAAAAGCAGTAACGACGGTAGGAAATGGCTGAAACGCACAGCGGAAGAACGCGGCAAGGGTAAAGCTCCGACCGTCACGACAATAGATGGCATTGTGCCCACCTACTGTAACGGCAGAAACGTCGACTTACTGAGCGAAATGTCAGGTTTTTTTAGCGGGTGCATGACTGGCCGCGAACAGCGCGGCCAGTCACCTCAGTCCATCAGAGGTCGTTGTAGAACGGCAACAGTGGCCCTTCCGTAGCCGGGCGCCCTTCCGCACCGACCGGTTTGAGTGTAATCAGCGCATCTGCCGCTTGTCGGGTAGTGATTTTTGGACTGACGGGCTTCAACGTCACGGCGTTTTCATCACCAATATGGCCTTGTGGAATGACCAGCGACGGATGATCGAAAGGCGCCTGTTCCCACGCCACGCGCGGATCGGTCAGCCCGACTTCCATGAACTTGACCAGTGCATCCACTTCATCAGGCGTCAGGTTCAGGGCGGTCATGTCCGGATCAAGGTTGGAGGTGTTGTGCTGATTCACACTCGGATGATCAAAGCCGCTGGTGTTGTTCGCTTCCGAGCCGCGCCGGTCGCCACCGCGGTTGTAGAACTCGACGACCTGCTTGAGCGTCGAGCGGCTGCCGTTGTGGAAGTACGGCCCGGTCAGCGCGATGTTGCGCAGCGTCGGGGTTTTGAAGGCGCCATCCACCGCATCGTGGAAGCCGACATTAGGTTTGAGCGTCGAATCGCAGGGTAATCCCGTGCTCAGTAGCGCTTCGAAGGTGCACACATCCACGTCCAGTGGATCCGGCACATGGATGCCCTGCAACTGGGTGTTGTATTCGCGAGTAAACGACAGCGGGTTGCCCCATGCATCAGATCCGCCGAGCCCCAGGTCTTCCGACGTCGGGCGCACACCGGTGTTGTAGAAGCCGTTGTCGTACAGCGCGGTGAGGTTGTCAGCCATCAGCATCCGTTCGATCCGCTCACGGGGATGGAACAGCAAGCGGCTGGCAGCGTTGGTCAGCTCTGCACCGCCGTGACAATTGACGCACTTGCCTTTGCCAAGGAACAGGTTCATGCCCTCGACCTGCTGCGCATTCATCGCCTGCTGATTGCCTTGCAAATAAGCATCCACGGGAGCCTGGTCGGAGATCAGGGTGGACTCGTACATCTGAATCGCCAGTCCGAAGAACAGCGGGAAGTTGGCCTCCATCTGAGTGTACGGCGCGCCGCCGAGCGAAACCTGTTGTGTGGCGTTCCACAGCCGAGGCTGGAAAGCGGCCTTGATCAATTCTCTGTAGGTCGGGCGGCGGGCACCGGAAACCGGGCCGAGCACAGAGTCGGCGGATGAAATCCGCTGCTGCTTGAGCATCAGCGTGTCGAGCATGCGTCGGCCAATGTCGGCGAAGGTGCGCCCGCCGCAGGACATCTCCACAGGGCTACCCGGTGGGCCGACAGCCTGCGAGGCGGCAGAGGCATCGTTGAGGGCCAGCCGAACTTTGGTGGCCACCCCGCTGCGATCGCTGGTGACGAAAATCCCGGCATCAGGGTCGCGATTACCGAACGGCGAAAAGCCGTTGAACACGTTGTTAGCCCGACCGTCCCAGAAGTTGCGCACGTTGAACGCGGCGTTGATCACCGTCGGGGCATTGCGTCCGGTGCTGCGCCGCACATTGATACCGCCGACCTGGAACACGCCGTCCGGTTGCTGTGTGCATTTGTCGAAGCGCGGTTGATTCGGCTTGACGAAGTTGGCGTCGAACACCCCTTGCGAGCCGACCACATCGTCGGTCGAATAGACAATCGGCGAGTTGCGATCCAACGGATCGGCCAGCACGTGGGTCGGAAAGTCGGTTTTCTTCAGCGTGTAGTTCGGGCCGCCCTTGCCGGCGGACAGGGTCGCATAAGAAGGGACGTCGCCAGGAATATCGGAGGCTACAAACGGTTTGTTGAAGATCGACGAAACGTTGGCATGGGTGCTGGCCTGGCCCGGGTTGATCTGATTGGTGATCCGGTGATCGACACCCGCATGAAAGTGGCAGGAGGCACACGCCGTCGAACCGTCACTGCCGATCTCCATGTCCCAGAACAGCGCCTTGCCCAGGAGAATCGCCGCCGAGCGATTGAGCACGTAATCAGTCATGAGGTCGACTTTGCGCCCGCCTTCGATGCCGGAAGGGTCAGGGGGTGTCATGCCGTGCAGCGTCTGCAGGGAAGGGACTTCCGGCACGGGCAGATCAACTTCCGCCGCCGTCGCCGCGAAAGCATTTTTGGCGGACAGACTGAAAACGAGCAGCCCGCAGACGATCACACAGGGCAGACGGACAGTTCGAACAAAAAGGCTCAAGTTCACCATGATGACACCCCGATTCAGTGATGGAGTTGCCGGGCATGAGGCGTCACTCAACTGGCAAAGTTAGACTTTGTCGTCGCCGAAGTTGAAACGCTATGGGAGGCACCGCAGCAGGCGCTTAATCGAACTGTAGCTGTTACAAAAGATTTCAACAGCAAAAACACGAATTAATTCTGAGCTTTTATACAAGCCTCAACTTTGGTGAAAATCCCCCATTACCGGGGGCCAATCCCCCAGCCACAGTGGGCCTCACCGCCAAAGCCCACGTACCTGCGAGACCTTGAACCTTGGCCCCGTAATTGCAAACAAAGTTATTTTACTTATTTGACACCGAAAACAATTGCGCCCAGTTAGTTAACTAGACACAAAGGTTTAGTTGCACTACTCGCGAGCGCCTACTGTTTACACAACGCAAAAAAAACCGCCACTCCCGAAGGAGCAGCGGTTTTTTTTGAAGCAACTGCGTTAAGGCTTAGTAGCCCAGGTCGAAGTTCTCTTCTTTCATGTCCATCAGGTTGTTGGCGCCCGACAGCATGGTTGCAACGTGAGTGCGGGTACGCGGCAGGATGCGCTGGAAGTAGAAGCGCGCAGTCTGCAGCTTGGCGGTGTAGAACGCCTCTTCGGAAGTGCCGGTAGCCAGTTTCTCGGCAGCCAGACGCGCCATGTCAGCCCAGAAGTAGGCCAGGCAGGCGTAACCGGAGTACATCAGGTAGTCCACGGAGGCCGCGCCCACTTCTTCGCGATCCTTCATGGCAGCCATACCGACCTTCATGGTCAGCTCGCCCCATTCTTTGTTCAGTGCAGCCAGCGGTGCGACGAATTCCTGAACGGCTTCGTTGCCTTCGTTGGTCTGGCAGAACTTGTGGACGATCTTGGTGAAGCCTTTCAGGGCCTCGCCTTGGGTCATCAGCACTTTACGGCCCAGCAGGTCGAGGGCCTGGATACCGGTGGTGCCTTCGTACAGCATCGAAATGCGGCTGTCACGAACGTTCTGCTCCATGCCCCACTCGGCGATGAAGCCGTGGCCGCCGTAGATTTGTACGCCGTGGTTGGCCGATTCGAAACCGACTTCAGTCATGAAGGCTTTGGCGATTGGCGTCATGAAGGCCAGCAGTGCGTCGGCTTTCTTCTTCTCTTCTTCATCCACGCCGTACTTGACGATGTCGACTTGCTTGGCGGTGAAGTAAACCATTGCACGGTTGCCTTCGGCGAATGCCTTCATGGTCAACAGCATGCGACGTACGTCTGGGTGAACGATGATCGGGTCGGCGGCCTTTTCCGGCGCTTTCGGGCCAGTCAGCGAACGCATTTGCAGGCGATCACGCGCGTATTTCAGGCCGCCCTGGAAGCCAATCTCGGCGTGAGCCAGACCTTGCAGCGCGGTGCCCAGACGTGCGGTGTTCATAAAGGTGAACATGCAGTTCAGGCCTTTGTTCGCCGGGCCGATCAGGAAACCGGTGGCCGCGTCGAAGTTCATCACGCAAGTCGCGTTACCGTGGATGCCCATCTTGTGTTCCAGGGAACCACAGCTCACCGCATTGCGTGCGCCGATCGAACCGTCTGCGTTCGGCATGAACTTCGGCACGATGAACAGCGAAATGCCTTTGGTGCCAGCCGGTGCGTCCGGCAGGCGGGCCAGTACGATGTGGACGATGTTATCGGCCATGTCGTGTTCACCGGCCGAGATGAAGATCTTGGTGCCGGAGACTTTGTAGGAGCCGTCGGCCTGAGGTTCGGCCTTGGTGCGCAGCATGCCCAGGTCGGTGCCGCAGTGCGGTTCGGTCAGGCACATGGTGCCGGTCCACTCGCCGGATACCAGTTTGGTCAGGTACGCGTCTTGTTGCTCAGGCGTGCCGTGTTCGGAAATGGTGTTCATTGCGCCATGGGACAGGCCAGGGTACATGCCCCACGACCAGTTGGCCTCGCCAACCATTTCGCTGACAGCCAGACCCAGAGACTCCGGCAGGCCTTGGCCACCGTGCTCTACATCGTGCGCCAGACTAGGCCAGCCGCCTTCGACGAATTGCTTGTAGGCTTCTTTGAAACCCGTCGGGGTTTTAACGCCGGACTCGCTCCAGGTGCAGCCTTCGGTGTCACCCACGCGGTTCAGCGGAGCCAGTACCTGCTCACAAAACTTGGCGCCTTCCTCGAGAATGGCGTCAACCATGTCCGGAGTTGCGTCCGCACAAGCCGGAAGGCTCTGATAGTGCGCTTCGTAGCCGAGCAGTTCGTCACGAACGAAGCGAATATCACGCAAGGGGGCCTTGTAGTCAGGCATAGCGATAAACCTCTGCTGATGTAACCGGGAATGAACGACCGCGTTGATTTGTTGTGGCGGTCAAACAGTTGTTTGAAACATACGTTTACGCCCAAATCTTGTCAAGCGTCGATCTTTGGCCGTTTGTCATCGACTCATCGATCTGCCGGACACGCAGCAGCGCACCACCGATGCTCAAGCAAAGGTGCCGTGTAGAAAAGATTAGTTGAGGGAGAAGGACTTACGCAGAAAAACGCCGCGAAAAATCGCGGCGTTCAGAAAGCGGATTCAGCGAGGGATCACGCGAATGTATCGATCAACGTTCCGAGCATTTCGTCTGAAGCCTTGGCGACTTTAGCGCCCGCTTCCACCTGAAATTTGCCGTGGGTCATCTCGACGACATTACTGGTCAGGTCGGATCGCTGACTGCGATCAACCGAACGCAGGCGATCCACCTGAACGTCGGAAGACTGGCTGGTCACCGACCGTTCGATGGTATTGCTGGCGATCTGTCCGGCCGCTTGATCGACGCGGTTCTGCCCTGTCTGAATGGTGCTCAGACCCGCATAAAAAGCAGTGTTACCTGAAATCTGCATGGGAGAACTCGTCCGGCAAGAGGATCAATAGCGGGCATTGAATCAGACATGATGGCAAAACGCCCGACAAAAACACTAATGGCACTGTGCCTTGTGATAGCTAAAACCTAGTCCAGCAAATCCAGCTGCAAATGCTCCGCCACGGATTCAGCGGTGACCGCCTTGAGTTTCGGCACCCGCCCAAGGCACGGCGCGGGGATTCGCTCGGCGAGTGTCGCGAGGTTCTCCTCCAGCCGCGAGGTTTTGGGATCAATGATATTGGCCACCCAACCCGCCAGCTGCAATCCATCCTGGGCAATCGCCTCGGCCGTCAACAGCGCATGATTGATGCAACCCAGGCGCACACCGACCACCAGAATGACCGGCAAACCCAGCGCCATCGCCAGGTCAGACAAATTGTCCTGATCCGCCAACGGCACACGCCAGCCGCCCGCCCCTTCAATCAGGGTGAAATCCGCCTGCATGTCGAGAATCGCGCGCATGGGCGTCAACAGCGATTGCACCGTCAGCGCCACGCCAGCTTCGCGCGCGGCCAGGTGCGGCGCGATGGCTGGCTCGAACGCCACCGGGTTGACCTGTGCATACGTCAACGGCAACGAGCACTCGGCCAACAGCGCCAGCGCATCGGCGTTGCGTAACCCCTTGGACGTCACGTCGCAGCCCGAGGCAACCGGCTTGCCAGCCGCCGTGCTCAAGCCTGCCGACCGTGCGGCATGCAACAAGCCGGCGGCCACGGTGGTCTTGCCGACATCGGTGTCAGTGCCGGTGATGAAATAGGCTGCGCTCATAAAGGCTTCTCCAACACGGCATAGACCACCTGATAAGTCGCCGGCAAACCTTCGGCCTGACGAAACTGCTCATACGCCTCGATCAAACCGAGGATCCGCGCCCGGCCAGTCAAACCACCCGGCCGCCCAGGGTTCAGGTTGTGCGCACCCAATGCCTTGAGTTCATGGGTCAGGCTGCGCACATCCGGGTAATGCAACACATGAGGACGGGTTTGCAGGCTGACGGTTTTCAAGCCGCTGGCCGCACACAGTTGCTGATAAACACCCAACTCGCGGAACCGATTGACGTGGACCATGCCATCGACCTGACGCCAACTGTCACGCAGCTCAAACAACGTCCCTACACAAAGACTAGCAAACGCGAAAATCCCGCCCGGTTTCAGCACACGCTGCGCTTCGCTCAGCACCGAGCCGAAGTCCGCGCACCACTGCACGGCAAGACTGGAGAAGATCAGGTCACAGGTCGAATCCTGCAGCGGCAAGCGTTCCGCATCACCTGCGATGAAGTGGGAGGCCCCCCCCAACGGCCGGGCGTGATTGAGCATGCCTTCGGCGATGTCGAGTGCGACGCCGTGACTGGCCGGAAAACGCTCACCCAGCGCCCGACTGAAATAGCCGGTGCCGCAGCCCAGGTCGAGCCAGCGACCCGGGACAAAATCCGCGGGCAAGCGACTCAACAACTGGCTGCCGACATCACGTTGCAACTCGGCCACGCTGTCATAACTCGCCGCGGCACGGGAAAAAGAGGCCGCCACCTGGCGCTTGTCGGGCAATCCGCCGGACAGGTTGTGAAGGGATAAATCAGTCATCACCGGACTCATGCAAAAAGGCCTGAATCGCCCCCGCCACACCGTGAGGGTCTTCCAGAAGAAACGCGTGGCCGGCCTGTTCAATCAGACCGATTTCGACATCCGGCAGCAGCGCCAGCAAGTCCCCCGCCGCTTCGGCCGGGACCAGGCCGTCGAGGCCGGCGAACAAGTGCAGTTGAGGGCCGCGAAACGCCTGCAAAGCTTGACGGGTATCCAGTTGTGCGAGGACTTCCAGCCCCCTCATCAATATCGATGCAGAAGCGTTTGGCGCGCCAGCGAGCAATAACCGCGACAGGCCACGCGAGTCTTCGGCGCCTTGTGCGCACAGCAACGAAAACCGTTTCAACGTCATGCGCGGATCAGCCTTGCAGCCAGCCAGGAAGGCATCGAACGTCTCGCCGGGCATCGCGCTCGGCCATTGCTCATGGGCGACAAACGAAGGATTACTCGCCAGGGTCAGCAAGCCGCAGCAACGATCACCACGACGTGCCGCCAATTCGGCCGCCAGCATGCCGCCCAAGGACCAGCCGCCGAGCCAGGCATCCTGGGGCACTGTCGCATCGAGTTCATCGAGCCACTCTTCCAGATCGCTCGACTCCAGTTCCGGCAGCGGCTCGATCTCGACGCGCAGGTGTTCATCCAACCCCTGCAAGGCCGCCGCCAACGGTTCCAATGGCGAAATCCCGAGGCCCCAACCGGGCAACAGAATCAATCGATCACGCATGGCTTGGCTCCGGTTTCAGCTGGGCAAAACAATCGGCCAGTCCATCTAACAATAGTTGCACCTGGTCTTCGCTATGCGCGGCGGTCAGCGTCACCCGCAAGCGGGCGCTGCCGGTGGGCACGGTCGGCGGACGGATCGCGGTCACCATCAAGCCGCGCTCACGCAACATCTGCGACAGTCGAACCGCACGCCCGGCATCGCCGATCATGATCGGCTGGATCGGCGTGAAACTGTCCATCAGCTCCAGGCCGATTTGCTCGGCGCCTTGGCGGAACTGGCGGATCAACGTCTTCAGATGCTCACGTCGCCAATGTTCGGTGCGCAGCAGTTCGAGGCTTTTCAGTGTCGCGCAAGCCAGCGCCGGTGGCTGGCTGGTGGTGTAAATGTAGGGTCGGGCGAACTGGATCAGGCTTTCGATCAACTCTTCGCTGCCCGCGACAAAAGCCCCAGCGGTACCGAACGCCTTGCCCAGCGTACCGACCAACACCGGTACGTCTTCCTGACTGAGACCGAAATGCTCGACGATCCCTCCGCCATTGGCACCCAACGGACCAAACCCGTGAGCGTCATCGACCATCAGCCAGGCGCCTTTGGCCTTGGCTTCGCGCGCCAGTGCCGGCAGGTCGGCAATGTCGCCGTCCATGCTGAACACGCCGTCGGTGACCACCAGCGTATTGCCGGTGGCTTTCTCCAGGCGTTTGGCCAGGCTGTCCGCGTCGTTGTGCAGGTAGCGGTTGAAGCGCGCGCCGGACAGCAGACCGGCATCCAGTAACGAAGCATGATTGAGCCGGTCTTCGAGCACCGTATCGCCCTGCCCGACCAGCGCGGTGACCGCGCCGAGATTGGCCATGTAACCGGTGGTGAACAGCAACGCACGCGGGCGTCCGGTCAGATCAGCCAGGGCTTCTTCCAGTTCATGGTGCGGGGTGCTGTGACCGATGACCAAGTGCGACGCCCCACCACCCACGCCCCAGCGAGCCGCACCGGCGCGCCAGGCTTCGATCACTTGCGGGTGATTGGCCAGGCCCAGGTAATCGTTGTTGCAGAACGCGAGCAATGGCTGGCCATCGACCACCACTTCAGGGCCTTGAGGGCTGTCGAGCAGCGGGCGCTGGCGGTAGAGATTTTCGGCACGGCGGGCAGCAAGGCGTGCGGCGAGATCGAAAGACATGCAGGCCTCGGGCGGTCAGTTCACATGAATAAAAGTGAATGCGGTCCCTGTGGAAGCAAGCTTGCTCGCAATTGCGGTGCCGCATTCAACATTGATGTCGACTGACCTGGCGCCATTGCGAGCAAGCTCGCTCCCACAGTGTTTTGCAATCCTTCAGAGGAATCGGTGGAGGCTTCAAACAGCCGCGTTATAGAACTGCTCGCTGCTCTTCTGCTCAACCAGCGCCTGCTCAATCGCCGCCTGATGCACCTCGTCCGCGTGCTCTTCGCGCGCTTCCGGCAGAATCCCCAGGCGCGAGAACAGTTGCATGTCCTTGTCAGCCTGCGGGTTGGCGGTGGTCAGCAGTTTTTCGCCGTAGAAAATCGAATTCGCGCCAGCGAAGAACGCCAGGGCCTGCATCTGTTCGTTCATCGCTTCGCGGCCGGCGGACAGGCGTACGTGGGATTGCGGCATCAGGATGCGGGCAACGGCGAGCATGCGGATGAAGTCGAACGGATCGATGTCTTCGGCATTTTCCAGCGGCGTGCCAGCAACTTTCACCAGCATGTTGATCGGCACCGATTCCGGATGCTCCGGCAGGTTGGCCAACTGGATCAGCAGGTTGGCGCGGTCATCGAGGGACTCGCCCATGCCGAGGATGCCGCCGGAGCAGATCTTCATCCCCGATTCACGCACGTAAGCCAGGGTTTGCAGGCGCTCGCTGTAGGTGCGGGTGGTGATGATGCTGCCGTAGAACTCAGGCGACGTATCGAGGTTGTGGTTGTAGTAGTCGAGGCCGGCGTCGGCCAGCGCAACGGTCTGGTCCTGATCCAGGCGACCAAGGGTCATGCAGGTTTCCAGGCCCATGGCCTTCACGCCTTTGACCATTTCCAGCACGTACGGCATGTCTTTGGCCGACGGGTGTTTCCACGCCGCGCCCATGCAGAAACGGGTCGAGCCGATGGCCTTGGCGCGAGCAGCCTCTTCGAGGACTTTCTGCACTTCCATCAGTTTTTCTTTTTCCAGGCCGGTGTTGTAGTGACCGGACTGTGGGCAATATTTGCAATCTTCCGGGCAGGCGCCGGTCTTGATCGAGAGCAGCGTGGAAACCTGGACGCGATTGGCGTCGAAATGCGCGCGGTGCACCGTCTGTGCCTGGAACAACAGGTCGTTGAATGGCTGAACGAAGAGTGCTTTGACTTCGGCCAAAGACCAGTCATGACGCAGGGTTGCAGAGGTGCTGGCGCTCATGGGCGTTTCCTTTGTTTTATGCTTGGCAAGCGGCTGGGGGATGGAATACCCACAGACGCGACACGGATGTTCGGCATATTTAAGGAAGACTCATGCGCTGTCAACCACGATACGATGGACCGGTTTACATCTGGTTAAAAAACATACAGCACTGTTTGCTCTGTGCTGAACCGGCCGAGGAGCAGACTCCGATCTGCATGGCCTGCGAAACGGAGTTGCCCTGGCTGGGCGACCACTGCCAGACCTGCGCCCTGCCCTTGCCCGGCACAGGCTTGACCTGCGGTCAGTGCCTGAAACAGCCACCCGCTTTCGAGCGAGTCGCCGCGCCGTGGTCGTACAGCTTTCCGCTGGACACGCTGATCACGCGCTTCAAGCATTCGGCAAAATGGCCATTTGGCCGCCTGCTCGCCGATCTTCTCGCGCAATACCTGCAACATCGCTTCGACGAAGACCTGAATCGGCCCGACGCACTGGTTCCGGTGCCGCTGGCCGCTAAACGACTGCGCCAACGGGGTTTCAATCAAGCCGCGATGCTCGCCCGCTGGCTCGGCGGCCATCTGGACATTCCTTGCGACGAAACGCTGCTGTTGAGGATTCAAGACACCAGCGCACAGCAGGATTTGAATGCCGAGGCCCGCAAGAAGAACCTGTGCAACGCGTTCGCCCTGACACCCGGCGCGCAGATCAAGGGGCGCCATTTGGCGTTGGTGGACGACGTGCTGACCACCGGCGCCACCGCACAAGCCCTCGCCCGGCTGCTGATGGACGCAGGGGCGGCGCGGGTTGACGTCTACTGCCTGGCCCGCACACCCAAACCGGGCGACACGGCTTAACCCGCGAACACAAAACCTGTAGGAGTGCGCCTGCTCGCGATAGCGGTGAGTCAGGCGTCATCAATGGTGAACGTCCAACCGCCATCGCGAGCAGGCTCACTCCTACAGGGATTGCGACCTGACTTGACTACCGAGTTGCAAGCGGCCAACGTCTTCTCAATTGTCACAGCCAAAGCGCCTCGCCATGTCCTTGCCTACGTTGTTGTCCCAGCACATTGTCCGTCGTCCGCAGCGCATCGCGTTGCTGCAACACGTCGCCGAACAAGGCTCGATCACCCGCGCCGCTAAAAGCGCGGGCCTGAGCTACAAGGCAGCATGGGACGCCATCGACGAGCTGAACAACCTGGCGCAGAAGCCGTTGGTGGAGCGCAGCGTCGGCGGCAAGGGTGGCGGTGGTGCCAAACTTTCCAGCGAAGGCTTGCGCGTGTTGCGCCTTTATCAAAAGCTGCAAGTCCTCCAGGCCCAGGTGCTGGAGGCCGCCGAAGATGCCAGCGATCTGGACCTGCTCGGCCGCCTGATGCTCAGAACCAGCGCGCGCAATCAACTGCACGGCCGGGTTGTCGAGATCGAAGCTCAGGGACGCAACGACCGGATCCGGCTCGAACTGGCCGAAGGCTTGAATATTGATACGCAGATCACCCACGACAGCACCCTGCGCCTGGAGCTGGAAACCGGCACCGAGGTGGTCGCCCTGATCAAGGCCGGTTGGCTGGACGTGCTGGCTATCGAGCAACACGCAACACCCGGCAACAATTGCCTCAAGGGCATTATCGAAGAAATTCTCGACGCCGAAGACGGGCCCAGCGAAGTGCGCATCAGCCTGCCCAATGGCCAGACGCTGTGCGCCTTGGCCGAGCCACTGCACTTGCGAACCCAAGGGCTGACCACTGACAAACCGGTGCTGGTGCAGTTTTTACCCTCCAACGTCCTGTTGGGTACTCCGCTCTGAAACAAAAGCGTCATGTCCGCTCACTAAGGTGACTGCAAAAACCGCAGGGAGCCTGATGTGAGCCTATTAGAAGAAAACCAGTCCACCGACCTCGAAAAAATGGTCGGCCTCAGCCGTCGCGGTTTCATCAGCGCCGGCGCCCTTTGCGGTGCCGCTATGTTCCTCGGGGGCAACCTGCTGAGCCGCAGCGTCATGGCCGCGAGTGTCAGCGCCGGCACCAGCAAACTGTTGGGTTTCGACAGCATCCCCGCCGCCACCAGCGACGCCATTACCTTGCCGGCCGGCTACAAGTCCTCGGTGTTGATCAGCTGGGGCCAGCCTCTGCAAAAAAACGGTCCGGCCTTCGACCCGAGTGGCAACGGCACGGCCGAGCATCAGGAAGTCCAGTTCGGTGACAACAACGACGGCATGAGCCTGTTCGAATTTCCCGGTGAAAAAGACCGGGCGCTGATGGCAATCAACAACGAATACACCAACTATCGCTACCTCTACGCACATGGCGGCATGCCGCAGTCGGCCGAAGAAGTGCGCAAGGCACTGGCCTGCGAAGGCGTGTCGGTGATCGAAGTGCAGCGCAAGAACGGCCAGTGGCAGTTCGTCCAGGGCTCGCGCTACAACCGTCGTATTCACGGCAACGCTCCGATCAGCCTGAGTGGCCCGGCTGCTGGCCATGAACGGGTGAAAACCAGCGCTGACCCGCATGGCAAAAATGTCCTCGGCACCTTCCAGAATTGCGCCAACGGCAAGACGCCATGGGGCACGTACCTGACCTGCGAAGAGAACTTCACCGACTGCTTCGGCAGCAGCAATGCCGAGCAAAAATTCGACGCGGCGCAAAAACGCTACGGCGCGGTGGCGGCCAGTAAAGAGATCAACTGGCACCAGCACGACGAACGTTTCGACCTGGCGAAAAACCCGAACGAACTCAACCGTCACGGCTGGGTGGTGGAAATCGACCCGTTCGACCCGCAATCAACCCCGGTCAAGCGCACGGCCCTGGGCCGCTTCAAGCATGAAAACGCCGCCCTGGCAGAAACCCATGACGGCCACGCCGTGGTGTACATGGGCGACGACGAGCGCGGCGAGTTCATCTACAAGTTCGTCAGCCGCGACAAGATCAACCACAAAAACCCCAAGGCCAACCGCGACCTGCTCGACCACGGCACCTTGTACGTGGCGCGCTTCGATGCCGGCGACGGCAATGCCGATCACCCGAAAGGCAAAGGTGAGTGGGTGGAGCTGACCCACGGCAAAAACGGCATCGACGCCAGCAGCGGTTTTGCTGATCAGGCCGAAGTGCTGATCCATGCACGTCTCGCTGCCAGCGTGGTGAAAGCCACGCGCATGGACCGCCCGGAATGGATCGTGGTCAGCCCCAAGGACGGCCAGGTTTATTGCACCCTGACCAACAACGCCAAGCGCGGTGAGGAAGGCCAACCGGTGGGCGGGCCAAACCCGCGCGAGAAAAACGTCTACGGGCAGATCCTGCGCTGGCGCACCGACCGCGATGATCATGGCTCGAAAAGCTTTGCCTGGGACCTGTTTGTGGTCGCCGGCAACCCGGGCGTCCACGCCGGCACGCCGAAGGGTGGCTCGTCGAACATCACGCCGCAGAACATGTTCAACAGCCCGGATGGCTTGGGTTTCGACAAGGCCGGGCGGTTGTGGATTCTCACTGACGGCGACTCGAGCAATGCCGGTGATTTCGCCGGGATGGGCAACAACCAGATGCTATGTGCCGACCCGGTGACCGGGGAGATTCGCCGGTTCATGGTCGGGCCGATTGGTTGCGAAGTGACGGGGATCAGTTTCTCGCCAGACCAGAAGACGTTGTTTGTCGGGATTCAGCACCCGGGGGAGAACGGGGGGTCGACATTCCCGGAGCATCTGCCGAATGGCAAACCGCGGTCTTCGGTGATGGCGATTTCCCGTGAAGATGGCGGGGTCGTCGGCGCCTGATCAACGTCCCCCCCTAAGGATCGTTCCCACGCTCGCGTGGGAACGATCCCCCTAAAGAAGCCCGGTCTGCGCTACCATGCTTGGCCGGACGCGGCAGCCTGCTGCGCGCAGGAGTCAGCATGGCCCACCCGTTTGCAACCCTCACCCCAGACCTCGTGCTCGATGCCGTCGAAAGCATCGGCTTTCTCAGCGACGCGCGCATTCTGGCGCTCAACAGCTACGAGAACCGCGTCTATCAAGTCGGCATCGAAGACTCCGAACCGCTGATCGCCAAGTTCTACCGCCCGCAGCGCTGGACCAACGAAGCGATTCTCGAAGAGCACCAGTTCACCTTCGAACTCGCCGAGTGCGACGTGCCAGTGGTGGCGCCGATGATTCACAACGGCGCCAGCCTGCACGAACACAAGGGCTTTCGTTTCACCCTGTTCCCGCGCCGCGGTGGCCGTGCGCCAGAGCCGGGCAATCTCGATCAACTCTATCGCCTGGGTCAGTTGCTCGGTCGTCTTCACGCCGTGGGCTCCACCAAACCGTTCGAGCACCGTGAAGCGCTGGGCGTGAAGAACTTCGGTCACGATTCGCTGACCACCTTGCTCGAAGGCAATTTTGTCCCCAAGAGTTTGTTGCCCGCCTACGAGTCCGTGGCCCGCGATCTGCTCAAGCGAGTGGAAGAGGTCTACAAGGCCACGCCGCACCAGAACATCCGCGTGCACGGCGATTGCCACCCCGGCAACATGATGTGCCGTGACGAAATGTTCCACATCGTCGACCTCGATGACTGCCGCATGGGCCCGGCGGTGCAGGACATCTGGATGATGCTCGCCGGTGACCGCCAGGAGTGCCTCGGCCAATTGTCGGAATTGATGGACGGCTACAACGAGTTTCACGATTTCGATCCGCGGGAACTGGCGTTGATCGAACCGCTGCGCGCCTTGCGCCTGATGCACTACAGCGCCTGGCTCGCCCGCCGCTGGGACGACCCGGCGTTCCCGCACAGTTTTCCGTGGTTCGGCAGCGAGCGGTATTGGGGTGACCAGGTGTTGGCGTTGCGTGAGCAACTTGCAGCCCTGAACGAAGAACCCCTCAAACTTTTCTGACTCGCACAGTTCCCACCTGTGGGAGTGAGCCTTATCGCGATGGCGGCGAAATATTCAGCACATCAGTGGCTGACACACCGCTATCGCGAGCAGGCTCACTCCTACAGGGACTGTGTTCACAATTGCCCAACCTATTCAGGCAGGACATTCGTAGACAAATCTCCTTACAATCCCTTCTTTGTTAGCTGCCTAAGCAAGGATTCTGCATGCAAGCTGCCAACCCGCGTCGCGGGTACATTCTGGGCCTGAGCGCCTACATCATCTGGGGATTGTTCCCGCTCTATTTCAAAGCCATCGCCAATGTACCCGCCGTGGAGATCATCATCCATCGCGTGTTGTGGTCCGCGTTGTTCGGCGCCTTGTTGCTGATGGTCTGGAAACATCCCGGCTGGTGGCGCGAGTTGCGCGACAACCCGAAACGCCTGGGGATCCTGGCCTTGAGCGGCACGCTGATCGCGGCCAACTGGCTGACTTACGTGTGGTCGGTGAACAACGGGCGGATGCTTGAGGCCAGCCTCGGTTACTACATCAACCCGCTGGTGAACGTGTTGCTGGGGATGTTGATCCTCGGCGAACGCCTGCGGCGCATGCAATGGCTGGCGGTGGGTCTGGCGGCGGTCGGCGTGGCGCAACAGGTGTGGCAAGTCGGCAGCCTGCCGTGGGTGTCGCTGGTGCTGGCGCTGACGTTTGGATTCTATGGATTGATCCGTAAACAGGCACCGGTCAAAGCGCTGCCCGGTCTGGTAGTGGAAACCTGGATGCTGGTGCCGATTGCGGTCGCTTGGCTGCTGTTCAACCCGACGGCGGCCAGCGCGCAACCCGAGTTCTGGACCACCTCCGAAGCCTGGTGGCTGGTGGCCGCCGGCCCGGTCACGCTGGTGCCGCTGATCTGTTTCAACGCCGCCGCACGGCATATACCCTACACAACTTTGGGATTCCTCCAGTACACGGCGCCGACGTTGGTGCTGTTGCAAGCCGTACTGCTGTTTGGCGAAAAGCTGTCGTCCAGCACGCTGGTTGCGTTCATCTTTATTTGGGCAGGCCTGGCGGTGTACAGCGTTGATGCGTGGATAAGTTTGCGTCGTCGCAGCTGATCAAAAAACACACAAACCTCTACAGGCCACGTCTTCCGTGGCCTGCATCGATCCTTCCCAAGGTTATCCACAGCGTGATCCCCGCTGTTTGTGCGCAACTTGTTGAAACTGATGGTTTTTTGATCAGACCCTGAAGAAGCCCGGCCGGCGTGGGCTGGCGGGCTGTCTCTACAGGTTATCCACAGGCAGGTGCACGTTTAACTTGGATAACCCTTTCACGGTTCACTGCGCAGCACCAGTTCGACCATCAAATCGTCCGCCAGGGTTTCCAGGCGCGACTGCAATACGTCCAGCGACAAGGTCAGTGGCACGGCGAGGATTGCTTCAGCGTGGAACAGCGGCTCGCTGCTCATCGGCGCCGGGCGCACTTCTGTGACCAATCTTTCCAGGTTCACACCCTGCTCGCTGAGCAGACGGGTGATGTCACGCACGATCCCCGGACGATCGTTGCCCACCAACTCCATCGCAATCGGCTTCCAGGTGCAGGATTGTTCGATGCCGCTTTCGGCAATCAATACGCGTATGCCTTGGGCGGACAACGCCTGCAGGGCATCGACCAATTCATCGTAGGCCTCGGCCGGCACCCCCACCCGAAGAATCCCGGCGAACTGCCCGGCCATGCGCGACATACGGCTTTCCAGCCAGTTGCCGCCGTGTTCGGCAATGCACTGGGCGATGCGCTCGACCTGCCCAGCCTTGTCCGGAGCAAACACTGTGAGTACGAGGTGGTCCATGGCGCAGCCCTCTTTTGTTATAGAAACAGAAGTATAGGCAAGGGCTGATACTGCGTTGATTCGTCTGACGCCATCGCGAGCAGGCTCACGCCTACAACGTCTTGCGCGATCCTGTAGGAGTGAGCCTGCTCGCGATGGGAGCGCCGCTGAAGATCCTGCCAACAACAAATCGTGTACAACTTTTTATATTTAACTGGAACAATCCAATGGTTTTTTGAGAACATCCCGTTCCCCGACATGACTGCAATGCGTCATGGGGTCGCAGAACGACGTAATTAGTCTAATTTTCACAAGCGCAATTCATCATGTAGTATGCCGCAGCGCGCACTACATAACGTTGGATCGATGTCTGCCACCGGCACACTCGCAACCCTGAAAAGCCCTGTCAGCAAGGCCTACAAGCCGTTGATCGGACCGAACCCAGCCGCCCGCAAGGGCATGTACTGGCGGACGGGTTTGTGGTTTAAATGGCCTGAGGCTTCATTGTCAAAATTGAAGAGCTGAAAAGCGAAATAGCTGAGCAGAGTGAGGCAAGCAATGACTGAACACGTTCAAGTCGGTGGCCTGCAGGTCGCCAAAGTCCTGTTCGACTTCGTGAACAACGAAGCCATTCCCGGTACCGGCCTCACCGCCGATAAGTTCTGGGCCGGTGCCGACAAGGTCATTCACGACCTGGCCCCGAAGAACAAAGCCCTACTCGCCAAACGCGATGATTTCCAGGCTCGTATCGATGGCTGGCACCAATCCCGTGCCGGTCAACCACACGACGCTGTGGCTTATAAAGCCTTCTTGCAAGACATCGGTTATCTGCTGCCAGAAGCAGCCGATTTCCAGGCAACGACGCAAAACGTCGATGACGAAATCGCCCGCATGGCCGGTCCGCAACTTGTGGTTCCGGTCATGAACGCCCGTTTCGCGCTCAACGCCTCGAACGCCCGCTGGGGTTCGCTGTATGACGCGCTCTACGGCACCGACGCCATCAGCGAAGCTGACGGCGCGGAAAAAGGCAAAGGCTACAACAAGGTTCGCGGCGACAAGGTGATTGCCTTCGCTCGCGCCTTCCTCGACGAAGCCGCGCCATTGGCAGCCGGCTCCCACGTCGATTCCACCGGCTACAAAATCGTTGACGGCAAACTGGTGGTCGCCCTTAAAGGCGGCAGCAACACCGGCCTGCGCAACGACGCTCAGCTGATCGGTTTCCACGGCGATGCGGCCGCACCGACCGCGATTCTGCTGAAGAACAACGGCCTGCACTTCGAAATCCAGATCGATGCCAGCACCCCGGTCGGCCAGACCGATGCTGCCGGCGTCAAAGACATCCTGATGGAAGCCGCACTGACCACCATCATGGACTGCGAAGACTCCGTCGCCGCTGTCGATGCCGATGACAAAGTGGTGATCTACCGCAACTGGCTCGGCCTGATGAAGGGCGACCTGTCGGAAGAAGTCTCCAAGGGCGGTCAGACCTTTACCCGCACCATGAACGCTGATCGCACCTACACCGGTGTCGATGGTAAAGAACTGAGCCTGCACGGTCGTTCGCTGTTGTTCGTGCGCAACGTCGGTCACCTGATGACCATCGACGCGATTCTCGACAAGGACGGCAACGAAGTGCCGGAAGGTATCCTTGACGGTCTGGTGACCAGCCTTGCCGCGATCCACAGCCTCAATGGCAACAGCTCGCGCAAGAACAGCCGCACCGGGTCGGTCTACATCGTGAAGCCGAAAATGCACGGCCCGGAAGAAGCCGCGTTCACCAACGAGTTGTTCGGTCGCATCGAAGACGTACTCGGTCTGCCGCGCAACACGCTGAAAGTCGGGATCATGGACGAGGAGCGCCGCACCACGGTCAACCTCAAGGCCTGCATCAAGGCTGCCAGCGAGCGCGTGGTGTTCATCAACACCGGTTTCCTCGACCGTACAGGCGATGAAATCCACACCTCCATGGAAGCCGGCCCGATGGTGCGCAAGGCCGACATGAAGGCCGAGAAGTGGATCGGTGCCTACGAGAACTGGAACGTCGATATCGGTTTGAGCACCGGCCTGCAAGGTCGCGCGCAGATCGGTAAAGGCATGTGGGCGATGCCCGACCTGATGGCGGCGATGCTCGAACAGAAAATCGCCCACCCGCTGGCCGGCGCAAACACTGCCTGGGTTCCATCGCCGACCGCCGCAGCGCTGCACGCGTTGCACTACCACAAGGTCGACGTGTTCGCCCGTCAGGCCGAACTGGCCAAACGTGCCCGTGCTTCGGTGGACGACATCCTGACCATCCCATTGGCGGTGAACCCGCAATGGACCGCAGAACAGATCAAGAACGAACTGGACAACAACGCCCAGGGCATTCTCGGTTATGTGGTGCGCTGGATCGACCAGGGCGTGGGTTGCTCGAAAGTACCGGACATCAACGACATCGGCCTGATGGAAGACCGTGCGACGCTGCGGATTTCCAGCCAGCACATCGCCAACTGGCTGCGTCACGGCATCGTCACACATGACCAGGTCATGGAAAGCCTCAAGCGCATGGCGCCGGTGGTTGACCGCCAGAACGCCAACGACGCGCTGTATCGTCCGCTGGCACCGAACTTCGACAGCAACATCGCCTTCCAGGCGGCGGTCGAACTGGTGGTTGAAGGCACGAAGCAGCCAAACGGCTACACCGAGCCGGTCCTGCACCGTCGTCGCCGCGAGTTCAAGGCTGCCAATGGCCTGTAACTGAGCACTGGCGCCGGACAAAAAAAAGGCCCTGATCGAAAGATCAGGGCCTTTTTATTTCAGATTCCGGTGCATCCATTCCCAACTCATGCTTGACCAGCGCCAACAGCTTGCCGGTATTGACAGGTTTGAGCAGGAAGTCGACCACGCTCAAGTGCATTGCAGCAATCGCGTCTTGTACATCGGCGTCGCCGGAAACGATGATGATCGGCATGGCCGCCCTTTCCGACTGGCGAACCTGGCGGATCAGGTCCAGGCCATCGATGTGTCCCATGCGCAGATCGGTAATCACCAGGCCGATCGAGGGTTTCTCGTCCAGCATTTTGAGTGCGGTTTCGCCACTGGCGGCGGTCATGCAACGAATACCGTCCAACGCAAGAATCTCCGACAACAGCTCACGCGCGTCTTTATCGTCGTCAACGATCAGCACCCGCTGCGCCGGCAAATCGGGTTCGAGCATGACGGCACTCAGCGCCTCGCGCTCGGCATCACTCAAAATATCGTGGTCGGACATGGCGTTCTCTACGTTTTCAATGCAATCCCCTAGCTCAATCGTCAGACACCGCTAAGCAGACCATCAATGTGCACTTCGTCGGAAAGTATTTCTATAGCCAATGTAGGAGGTTTTTCCCACATTTGCGTCAGACATTTCCTAACTTCCGACACCTGCATGGCCTACCTAGACTTACGTCCAATGGGCACCCCGCACGCAGGGGCGGACGATGACAGCGTCATCCGACAACAACAATTCAAAAAAGACTGCGGTAATGGTTATGAGTAAAACGGACGCCTTCACACAGGCAGGGAAAACCGCCGTATTGCAAAACATCCAGGGCACTTTGCAATTCCTTCAGCGGTTCCCGCCCTTCAATCAGATGGAACACGCTCACCTGGCGTACCTGGTTGAACAATGCCAGCTGCGTTTTTATGCCCCCGGCGACAGCATTATCAAGCCCGCCGATGGCCCGGTTGAATACTTCTACATCGTCAAACAGGGCCGCGTCGTCGGTGAGCGCCCGCACACGGCCAAAGGCGGCACCGAAACCACGTTCGAAATCACCACCGGCGAGTGCTTCCCCCTCGCCGCGCTGTTGGGTGAACGTGCGACCCGCACCGAACACCTCGCCGCCGAAGACACCTTTTGCCTTCAGCTAAACAAGCTGGCGTTCATCAAACTGTTCGCGCTTTCCAGCACCTTTCGCGACTTTGCCCTGCGCGGCGTCAGCAGTCTGCTGGATCAGGTCAACCAGCAAGTCCAGCAAAAAGCCGTGGAAACCCTCGGCACGCAGTACTCGCTGAACACACGCCTGGGCGAATTGGCCATGCGCCACCCGGTGACCTGCAGCCCGGCGACGCCGCTGCGTGAAGCGGTGACGCTGATGCACGAGCAACAGGTCGGCAGCATCGTCGTGGTCGATGAACACAAAGCCCCGCTGGGAATCTTCACCCTGCGCGACCTGCGCCATGTGGTGGCGGCCGGTACCAATGACTTCAATGAAACGATCGAGCGGCACATGACCCAGGCGCCGTTTTTCCTGTCGCCGGACCACAGCGCTTTCGACGCGGCCATCGCCATGACCGAGCGGCACATCGCTCACGTCTGCCTGGTGAAAGATCAGCGCCTGTGCGGCGTGGTCTCGGAACGTGACCTGTTTTCCCTGCAACGGGTGGATCTGGTACACCTGGCACGGACGATTCGCAGCGCCCAGCGCATCGAAAACCTGGTGCTGATGCGTGGCGAGATCGGCCAACTGGTCGAGCGCATGCTGGCTCACGGCGCCTCGTCGACGCAGATCACCCACATTATTACGCTGCTCAACGACCACACCGTGTGCCGGGTGATCGAGCTGACCCTCGCCGATAAAGGTGACCCCGGTGTGCCGTTCAGTTGGTTGTGCTTCGGCAGCGAAGGCCGCCGTGAGCAAACGCTGCATACCGATCAGGACAACGGCATTCTGTTCGAGGCCCGAGACGCCGCGCACGCTGCCGAGATTCGCGGCAAGCTGTTGCCTATTGCCCAGCAGATCAACCAGAGCCTGGCGCTCTGCGGCTTCACGCTGTGTAAGGGCAACATCATGGCTGGCAACCCGGAGTTGTGCTTGTCGCGGGCCGAATGGGCGCGACGGTTTGCGGCGTTTATCCGCGAGGCGACGCCGGAGAACCTGCTGGGCTCGAGCATCTATTTCGACCTGCGCGTGGTTTGGGGCGACGAACAAGGGTGCGAGCAACTGCGTCGAGGGATCCTCGAGCAGGTCGCCGATAACCGGCTGTTCCAGCGGATGCTGGCCGAGAACGCCTTGCGCAATCGTCCGCCCGTGGGGCGTTTCCGTGAGTTCGTACTGGCGCGCAAGAACGGTGAAAAAGCCACGCTGGACCTCAAGGTGCAGGGCCTGACACCATTCGTCGATGGCGCACGGTTGCTGGCATTGGCCCACGGGATCGAGACCAACAATACCCTGGAGCGTTTTCGCCAACTGGTGGCCAAGGAAATCATTCAGCCGCTGGACGGTGCCGCCTATGAAGAGGCGTACCACTTCATTCAGCAAACCCGTATGCAGCAACATCAGCTGCAAACGCGGGAGAACTTGCCCTACTCCAACCGGGTCGATCCGGACAGCCTCAATCATCTGGACCGGCGGATCCTGCGGGAATCCCTGCGCCAGGCGCAACGCCTGCAAAGCAGCCTGGCCCTGCGGTATCAGCTATGAGCCTGTTTTCATGGCTGCGCCCGGCCACGCCGCTGCTGACGGAGGAGTTGCAGCAACGACTCAAGCGCTTGCCATCGGTGACCGAGCTGGGTGAATGCAGCCTGCGTGAACAGCGCTGGGTGGTGCTCGACCTGGAAACCACCGGGCTCAACCTGAACAAAGATCGGGTGTTGTCCATTGGTGCCGTGGTGATCGAGGACGGCGCCATCGACTTCAGCCAGCAGTTCGAACGCACGCTGCAGTGCGCCGACCTGAAGCTCGCGCCCAGCATGCTGATTCATGGCCTCGGCCCCAGCGCCATTGCGGCCGGCAGCGATCCGGCGCAAGCCTTGCTCGACTTCATGGAGTTCCTCGGCGACAGCCCGGTGTTGGCGTTTCATGCGCCGTTCGATCAGCACATGCTGGGCCGCGCGCTGAAAGACCACTTGGGCTACAAGTTGACTCATCCGTTTCTGGACGTGGCAGACATCGCCCCGCTGCTGTGCCCTCAGGCGCACATTCGCGAGGCCGGTCTGGATGAGTGGATCGACTGGTTCAAACTGGAAGTGTTCGAGCGACATAACGCCAGTGCCGACGCGTTGGCGACGGCTGAGCTGGCGTTGATCCTGTTTAGCCGGGCGCGGCAGCAGCAGATTCATAGTCCGTTGAACTTGCAGCAGCGGTTGAGTCAGTGGAAACGCCGGCAACATGCGCCGTCCTTTTAACTATGCAGTGACTTTTCTGGCCTCATCGCGAGCAAGCTCGCTCCCACAGGGAGCGTGGCTTGCCCGCGATGAACGATAACGCGGTCGAACTGCATGCCTACCGCCACAATTCGCCCGACCAGCGCCAATTGCTTACCTTCCCCGCCTCTGCCACAATCGCGAACAATTCTCGTTAGTTAACACTTCCCAATCGGTGATGCTGCGTGTCGTCAATCCAAAGCCCCCACAGTGAGCTCGTTGGTGCGTTATATCGCGACCACCGCGGTTGGCTATTGGCCTGGCTGCGACGTAACGTGGCGTGCCCGCAGCGTGCCGAAGACCTGAGCCAGGACACCTTTGTACGGTTACTGGGCCGCGATGAGCTGAAAGAACCTCGCGAGCCGCGGGCGTTTCTGGTGGCGATTGCCAAAGGCCTGCTGTTCGACTACTTCCGCCGCGCCGCGCTGGAACAGGCCTACCTCACCGAACTGATGCTGATCCCCGAAGGCGAACAACCGTCGATCGAGGAGCAGCAGTTAATCCTCGAAGACCTCAAAGCCATTGACCGTTTGCTGGGTCAGCTGTCGAGCAAGGCTCGCGCCGCGTTTCTCTATAACCGCCTCGACGGCCTCACCCATGCCGAAATCGCCGAACGACTGGGCGTCTCGGTGCCGCGTGTCCGGCAATACCTGGCCCAGGGGATTCGTCAGTGCTACATCGCGTTGTACGGTGAACCGGTATGAGCCCGGTCAGTTCCAAACCCGTGTCGGCCAAGGTGCTGGATGCAGCGATTGCCTGGCAATTGTCCCTCGACTCCGGCAGCCCGGTGGAGCGCGAAGCGTTCAGCCAGTGGCACGCAGCCCACGAGGAACATGCCCGCGCCTGGCGCCAGTTGGGCATGCTCGACCAGCGTTTCAGCGTCGCCAACGGCCCGGCCCGTACGGCATTGCTGCAATCACGTGAAAGCATTCGCCGCCGCGTGCGCAAACTGGGCAACGGCGTGGCCAGTGTTATCGCAGTGATCGGGCTGGCCTTGTTTGCCGGTGAGCGTTATCTGCCCCTCGACTACTGGCTGGCCGACCAGCGCACCGCCACGGGCGAGCAGCGCACCCTGCGCCTGGCGGATGGCACGCTGCTCAACCTCAACACCCACAGTGCCGTGGACATCCGTTTTGATGAGAAGCGGCGGCGGATCATCCTTCAGGAAGGCGAAATCCTCGTCGAAACCGGTCATGGCGATGCCCGACCGTTTATCGTCGAAACCCGCGAAGGTAGCATGCGCGCCCTCGGGACGTTGTTCCTGGTCAAGCGCGAGGAAGAAGGCACACGTCTGAGCGTGTTGAAGTCCGCTGTCGCCGCGCATCCCGAGTCGAGCGCTGAAGAACAGATTCTGCAAGAAGGTCAGCAAGTGCTGATGCGCAGCAATGGCCTGGGACCGATTGTCGCCGTGAATGCCGGCGCCGATGCGTGGACTCGCGGCATGCTGGTGGTCGATAACGCGCGCCTGAAAGACCTGGTGCACGAACTCGGCCGGTATCGGCCCGGGCACCTGGGGGTTGCGCCCGAGATTGCCGACCTGCGGATCACCGGCAGCTTCCCGCTGCACGACACCGATAAAGCCTTGAGCGCCCTGTTGCCGACCCTGCCGGTGCAGATCGAACAGCACACGCCGTGGTGGGTGACGGTGGCGAAGGCTGACGCCCGGCCTTAAGTGATGATCGCTCCACACTCTGCGTGGGAACGATCATGTCGACAGATCAGCACCCGATTTCTGAATCGAAATTATTTTCATCCAGCCCTATCACTTTTCAATTCTCGTCCGGCACCTAAGCAATTGAGAAATGTTTCCATTCAGGAGCCGCCGTATGTCCCGTTCGCTGAACACCTTGTTGCGCCCCAGTCTGCTGGCAATTGCCATTGCCCTTTGCGCCCCTCTGGCCAGCACTCAGCTGATCGCCGCTGAACAGGCCTCCAGTGTTCACGCCTACAACCTGCCGGCCGCGCCATTGGCCAGCACCCTGAACCAGATCGCCAGCCAGGCCGGCCTGGCGCTGTCGCTGAATCCATCCCTGGCCGCAGGCAAGACCTCGGCGCCGGTGAAGGGGCAGTTCGACGCGGCCGCCGCCCTGCGTGAAGCCTTGCGCGGCACCGGTCTGCAACTGGAACAGAGCAGCGCCGGCACGTACAGCCTGGTCGCCATTCCCGAGGGCACACTGGCCCTGCCGGAAACCGCGGTCATTGGTGTGGAAAATACCGAAAGCGCCTGGGGCCCGGTAGACGGCTACCTCGCCAAACGCACCGCCGCTGGCACCAAGACCGATACCGCGCTGGTCGAAGCACCGCGCTCGATTTCCGTCGTGACTCGCGAGCAAATGGACGACCGCAACGTCCAGAACCTCGATGACGCCGTACGCTACATGCCCGGCACCACCGCCAGTAGCTACGGCAGCGACACCCGCGCCGACTGGTTGCGCGTGCGTGGTTTCGAACCGACCCAGTTCCTCGACGGCCTGCCCCTGCCTAAAGGCGTGTACGCCAACCCGAAACAGGAAACCTGGAACCTCGATCGCCTCGCCGTGCTGCGCGGCCCGGCGTCTTCAGTGTACGGCCAGACCCCGCCGGGCGGCCTGCTTGACATGGTCAGCCGCCGCCCATCAGCGGTGGATAGCCACGAGATCGAGGTGCAATACGGCAGCGACAACCATCGCCAGATCAACTTCGCCAGCACCGGCAAGATCGATGACGAAGGCCAGTTTCTCTACGGATTGAGCGGCGTGGTGCGCGACAGCGATACGCAGATAGACCACGTCGAGAACAAGCGCTACAACATCGCGCCGAGCCTGACCTGGAACATCGACGAAGACACCCGGTTCACCCTGCTGACCCAGTTCACCCGTGACGATACCGGCATCACCAGCCAGTTCCTGCCGGTGCAAGGCACCAAAATCGACATGCCGTTCGGCGATATTTCCCATCACAAGAACCTCGGTGATCCGGACTGGGAATACTACGACCGCACCTACTACGCGCTGGGCTATGCGTTCGAACATCGTCTGAACGACGTGTGGCAATTCCGGCAGAACCTGCGTTACACCAAGTCGGACCTGTCGTTCCAGGCCGTCACCGTTGGCTCGTATCCGTTCACCCAGGTGGATGACGCCGGCAACGTGGGCCGCTCCACCACCAGCGTCGAAGAAGACATCAGCCAGTTCGCCGTGGACAACAACTTCCAGGCCGACTTCGCCACCGGCGAAGTGAATCACACCGTGCTGCTGGGTCTCGACCACCAGCGCAGCAACACCAACTACCTCTCCATTTTCGGCAGCGCACCGCCGATCAACGTCAACAACCCGATCCATGGCTTGCCGATCGAGCGTCCGGACCGTTCCACCGCGTTCTACGACTATGACCAGAAGACCTACCAGACCGGCCTGTACGTGCAGGACCAAATGGCCCTCGATCAATGGCGCCTGACCCTCGGCGGCCGTGAAGACTGGGTGCACACCGGCACCAAGTTCTTCAACAAGGGCGATGCCACCAACACCGAGCGCGACAAGAATTTCAGCGGCAACGCAGCGATCAGCTATGTGTTTGATTCGGGCTTTGTGCCGTACCTGTCGTACGCCGAATCCTTCCAGCCGACCACCGGTGCAGCGGCCTCGTCCACTGAATCGTTCAAACCCACCGAAGGCAAACAGTGGGAACTGGGCATCAAGTACCAGCCGCCCGGCAGCAATACCCTGCTGACCGCTGCAATCTACGACCTGACCCAGAAAAACGTCTCCGTCACCACCACCGTCGGCGCCACGCCAATTACCAGCCAGACCGGTGAAGTCAAAGTCAAAGGCCTGGAACTGGAAGCGGTTTCCGACGTGACCGAAAACCTCAAGCTCATCGCCGCGTACACCCTGGCCAAATCCGAAGTGCAGGATGGCGACTTCAAAGGCAATCGCCTGCAGCTGATGCCTAACCAACAGGCCTCGCTGTGGACTGACTACACCTGGCACAACGGCGTGCTGGACGGCTTCGGCGTAGGCGCCGGCGTTCGCTACACCGGCAATACCTACGGTGACCAGGCCAACACCGAACTGGGCAAGGCAGATGCCTACACCGTGTTCGACGCCGCCCTTCATTACGACCTCGGCCGCCTGGACAACACCCTGAAAGGTGCGTCCCTGGCGCTGAACGCCACCAACCTGTTCGACAAGGACTACATCTCGACTTGTGACAGTTTCTACTGCTACTACGGTGACCAGCGCAGCGTCGTCGCCAGTGCAACCTACAAGTGGTAATCGTCTGACCTGACATGCCCCACAACCAGGCCGTCCTCTTCAGGACGGCTTTGGTATTTCTGAAGGCCTGGAAATGAAAAGTAAAACAATTCGCCGCTGGTCCTTCGTCCACACCTGGACCAGCCTGATCTGCACGGTCTTGCTGCTGATGCTGGCATTGACCGGGTTGCCGTTGATCTTCCACCACGAGATCGACCATCTGCTGGGCGATGCCGCCGAGTTGAAGTCGATGCCGGCGGACACGCCGAGGCTGGACTTGCAGCAGTTGGTGCAGGCGGCTGAAAAGCACCGCCCCGGCGAAGTCATGCAGTATTTCGGTTTTGAGGACGACGAGCCCAACGGCGCCGTTACGATCATGGCGGCAACCGCCGGCACCGAGCCGAACGCCTCGCACACCTTCATGCTCGATGCCCGCACCGGTGAAGCCGTGGAAATGCCCTCGGCCAATGGCGGTTTCATGATGGTCATGCTGCGCCTGCATGTGGACATGTTTGCCGGTCTGCCGGGCAAGTTGCTGCTGGCGTTCATGGGGTTGATGTTTGTGGCGGCCATCATTTCCGGGACGGTGCTGTATTTGCCGTTTATGCGTCGTTTGAAGTTCGCCACCGTGCGCCAGGACAAATCCACCCGCCTGCGTTGGCTGGATCTGCACAACCTGATTGGTGTGGTCACACTGACCTGGGCGCTGGTCGTCGGCGTCACCGGCGTGATCAGCGCCTGTGCCGACCTGCTGATTGCTGCCTGGCGCAACGACAGCCTGACCGCGATGGTCGCGCCGTACCGCGACGCGCCACCACTGACGCACCTCGCACCGGCGAGCCGTCTACTCGACATTGCCACGGAGGTGGCACCGGACATGACGCCCGATTTCATCGCCTTCCCTGGCACGCGGTTTTCCAGCGAACACCATTACGCGGTGTTCATGAAAGGCAGCACCCACCTGACATCGCATTTGCTGACACCGGTGCTGATCGACGCCAGCACCCTGCAAGTCACCGCGGTGGCTGAAAGACCGTGGTACATGGACGCCATGGGCATGTCGCAGCCCCTGCACTTTGGCGACTACGGCGGCCTGCCGATGAAGATCCTGTGGGCGACCCTCGACGTGCTGACCATCCTCGTGCTCGGCAGCGGGGTTTACCTGTGGGTGGTGCGGCGCAAAGCGGCAAAACCTGTGCTCGAACCTGCCGAGGCTCATGCATGAAGCGCAGGCAATCGAACTTCTGGAAGGTCTTCGGCACGCCCGCGTTCATCGCCTTGCTCAGCGCCGCCGGATTGTTCGCCGCGCTGTTGGGTGATGGCGTGTGGGACGCCCTGAGCTGGCTCGGCCTGGGCGTGCCCGCGTTCTTCGCCCTGCGCGGCCTGCTGCAACGCCACTGAACTATGTAGGAGCGAGCTTGAGCTATCGGGTCAACGCGCTATGCTGCCCGACACTGCCACCGACCGAGACGTTGCCATGTCCGCCCCCAGCATGACCCTGTACCACAACTCGCTATCGCCCTTCGTTCGTAAAGTCATGGTACTGCTGCACGAGACCGGTCAGACCGGCCGCGTGGCGTTGCAGGACTGTGTGCTCACGCCGGTCAACCCGGACCTGTCACTCAACGAAGACAACCCGCTGGGCAAAATTCCCGCCCTGCGCCTGGCCGACGGCAGTGTCATCCATGACAGCCGGGTAATCCTCGATTACCTCGATCACCAGCACGTCGGCAACCCGCTGATTCCGCGCGAAGGCTCGGCCCGCTGGCGGCGCCTGACCCTGGCCTCCCTGGCCGACGGGATCATGGACGCGTCGGTGTTGGTTCGTTACGAAATGGTCCTGCGCGACCCGCAGAAGCACTGGGACGAGTATCTGGATGCCCAGCGCGACAAGATTCGTCGCGGGTTGGCATTGCTCGAAAAAGACGCGATTGCCGAGCTGACCAGCCATTTCGATGTGGCGGCGATCAGCGTGGCCTGTGCGCTGGGCTACATCGACTTGCGCCATCCGGATCTGGAATGGCGCGAGGCGAATCCGCAGTTGGCGGCGTGGTATTTCGAGGTAAGTCAGCGGCCTTCGATGTTGGCGACGATGCCTAAGGTTTAGATTTTCGCTGACTGCACTGGCCTCATCGCGAGCAAGCTCGCTCCCACATTTGTTCTTTGGTGTGCGCAGATTTTGTGTTAACTGGAGATCCCCTGTGGGAGCGAGCTTGCTTGCGATGGCACCACACAAAATCCACCGGAAACAGCTCAAAAATCAGCGTCGCCAATACCTCCCCTTCACGCTGATCCTCACGCAACCCAATCGACCGGCTCATTCCACCGCCCCCAGATCAAACACCATCGGCTTGGCGCTTTTCTGCCCGATCCCGTACCAGTCCAGCTTGCGGGTCAGCACCATGAACACCCCGAGCAACCCGAACAGCAACAACGAGCCCATCAGCAACGCGTAATCCTCGGCACTCAGCAAGCCATAGAGCAAGCCGTACAACGCCGCCAACCCCACCGAAAAACTCAAGCCATGGCGCACGCTGCGCAGCACATGGCAGACATAGAACCCGATCAACAACACACAGCCCGCCGACGACAACAGATACGCCAGGGCAAAACCAATGTGCTCGGACAGCGACAGCAACAACAGATAGAAGAACGCCAAAGCCACGCCGACCAACGCGTATTGCACCGGGTGCACCGCCAGGCTTTTCAGCACTTCGAACAGGAAGAACCCAGCGAAGGTCAGGACGATAAACAGCAAGGCGTATTTGATCGCCCGATCACTCTTCAGATATTGATCCACCGGATCGATAAAGCTCACGCCGAAACTGCGCCCGTTGTACGCCTCGCAACCACCGCCGGACACACAACTGCTCAGCGCTTCTTGCAGGTTGGTGGAGAAAAACGAGGTCTGCCAGTTGGCCGTAAAACCTTGATCGGTGACTTCACGCTGGGCCGGCAGGTAGTTGCCGATGAAGCTCGGATGCGGCCAGTTCGCGCTCAGCGAGACTTTGCTGGTCTTGCCCACCGGCAGAATTTGCAACTGCCCGGAGCCCTGCAACCGCAGGTCAAAACCGAAGGCCAGTTCCGTGACTTGTTTTGTGTCCAGCGCCGGCAGCGTTACGTGTACGCCTTCACCCAGCCAACCCACCTGACTGCCCGGAACGAAGTCCAGCGTCTGGCCATTCAGGTCCAGCTTCAACGCATTTTCGATGCCACGAATGTCGCTGATACCCACCGCCAGGAACGGCTGGTCGAACCGGTAATCCGCGAAGTCTTCCTTGATGCCCCATTGCGCCGGCACCGAGAAATGCCCGCTGATGTGGTTTTCCGCGTGGAACAGGCGCGCCTCGTAAATGCCTCGCGAGCGCAGCTCGGTCTGGATCTGGCCATCGAGCTCGAAACGCTCTGGCAGGAAGTACAAACGACCGCGCTCTTCGCCGATGTCCTGGTAGCGCTGGTTGGTTTTCTCGTTGAGTTTCCAGGTGCGCACCACTTTGCGATACGGCACCACCATCAGCGGGCCGCTCAGTTGCTGGCTGAAACTTGCGCTGCGGGCGATGTCTTCGAGTACACCGTCACGCCGTTGCTGGCGGTCCTGGATGAGGCCGTTGATCATCAAGAGCGGAATCAGTAGCAACAAAATCAGAAGGGCAATGGCCCCGAGTTTTAGGGTCAGGCTGCGGTTCATGGGACTCTCCCTGTTTGGATGGGGAGAGTCTGGGAGGGCTGTGTGGGGGATTTATGGGGGGAATGTGGAGATTATGTGGAGACTGCACCGCCCCCTGTGGGAGCGAGCCTGCTCGCGATGGCAACGACTCGGTCCTAAACCAGGCGCAACCTGACCTCAACACCACCTTCGACATTGCCAATGCTCAATGTCCCGCCATGCAACTGGACCACTTCTTCGACAAAATTAAGCCCCAGCCCAGTGCTTTTGCGACCACTGTCCGGACGCGGCAATGAGTAAAACCGCTCGCTCAGACGCGGCAAGGCATAGTCAGGAATCGCCTCCGCCTGGTTAAACAGCCTGAACTCAATCTGCTCCCCAATTCGCTCGGCGCTAAAACGCAGCACACCCTGAACCGGGGTGAAATCCAGCGCATTCTCCAACAAATTCCCCAACGCCTGACGCAACAGAAACGGCTCACCGGTTAGCGTCAGGTCCGACGAAATCCGTTGCTCCACACGCAACTGCTTACCCTCGATCCGAGCCGCCTGAGCCTTCAACACTTCATCCACCAACCCGGCCAACGGCACCGCTACCCGTTCCTCCAGACCTTGCCGCTGTTCGACTTGAGCCAGGTTCAGCAGCCGCTCAATCAACTGCTGCATCCGCACACTTTCGCTATCGATATTGCTGACGAACCGCTGCTGCTGCGCCAACGGCATCTCGCCTTGCAGCAATTCCGCCGCCCCGCGAATCGCCGCCAACGGGCTCTTCAACTCATGGGTCAGCGTGTGCACATAACGCTCGACGTAGGCCTTGCCTTCGAGCTGCGTGCGCATGTGCTCCACCGCTGTCGCCAGTTGCTCCAGCTCACCGCCGCGATAATGCGGCACCTCGACCCGACGGCCGTCACTCACCGCTTGCGCATACGCGGTCAACCGGCGCAGTGCCGCGCTCAACCACCATGACAACAACGCTCCGAACAACAGACCAAGACCGATCAACCCGGCGCCATAGGCCAGCAATCTTCGTTCGGTGCGATCGACGTAAGGCTGCAACGAGCTGTTGGGCTTGGCCACGGTGACCACGCCGATGATCTGGCCGTTGTCGCGGATCGGTGCGCCGACGTGCATCACCGAAGAGTGGGCGTCGTTCGGGTCGCTACGCGTGGAGCGAGCGCCGTATTCGCCGCGCAGGGTCAGGTAAACGTCATTCCAGCGCGAGTAATCCTGCCCCACCGCCGCCCCGCTGGAGTCCAGCACCACGATGCCTTTGGCGTCGGTGACGTAGATGCGGTGATTGACCTGATTCTTCGGCAAGCCCCAGATGCTGGCTTTCGGTTGCCGCTCGCCGTAGGCCTTGAGCAACTCGGGCCAGCGATTCTGGTTGAGGGTCCCGGCCTTGAAGTCGTCGCGCAGGATTTCGGCCATCAGGTTGGCCGTGTCGACCAGGGTTTCTTCGGTGGACTGGCGCACACCGGGGCGGATTTCTTCCATCACGGTGTTGAGCACGAAGTAACCGGTCAGGCCGATGAACAACACATAGACCAGAAAAATCCGGATCCCCAGCGGCATCAGCTGTGCCCCGGGCTGTAGCTGTAGCCGAGGCCGCGATGGGTCTGGATCGGCTCCGCGTCTGCCCGTACCAGACGCAATTTGGCGCGCACGCTCTTGATGTGGCTGTCGATGCTGCGCTCGTAACCGGCATCGGCGGCGATGCCCAGCGCATCCAGCAATTGCTCGCGACTGAACACCCGCTCGGGTTGTTCCAGCAGGCATTGCAGCAGGCGGAATTCGTGACGGGTCAGGCTCAGCGGCTGACCGCGATAATTGATTTGCACCCGTTCGTTGTCGATCCGAAACAACGCCGATGAGGATTCGGCCACCGTCCTTGGCGCCATGCGTTTGAGAATGGCCCGGACCCGCGCGGCGACTTCCCGCGGGCTGAACGGCTTGACCACGTAATCGTCGGCACCGATTTCCAGGCCGACCACACGATCGATTTCGGCATCGCGGGCACTGAGAAAAATCACCGGCACTTCGCTGAAACGGCGCAATTGCTTGCAGGTCTCGAAGCCGCTGATGTCGGGCAAACCAATGTCGAGAATGATCAAATCGGCTGGCATGGCACGCTGATGATCCAGCGCTGCCGCGCCCAGGCTCAGCCAGGTCGTGGTGAAGCCTTCACCCTGTAACGCGAAAACCAGGGTGTCGGCAATCGCCGCTTCGTCTTCGACAATCAAGATATGAGGCATGGCGTCCTGGCCCGGTTATGAAGTGGGCGAACGGTGCCCCAAGGCTCACGTCACGTCAATGAGACCACTTGAATTCAGCAATCGGGTTTGTCGGCGGTAAAACGGCGTGCCGGGTTCACCGCCGCGCCGAATTCACGCAAGGCTTTGGCGCCGATCAGCAAAGGGTAGTTGAAGCTGCTGCGGTCGGTCAGGTTGACCTCGACGGTGCGCTTGACGTTGCCCAGGCACAGCTCCAGATCGACCACCGGACGCTTGGTGGGCTCGGTCGCCTCCTTGTCATCGTCCTCTTCTTCGGAACGGGTCTTGATCTTGCTGATCCGCGCGACCTTGTGTTCGTAGACCTTGTTGCTGGCGTCCTTGGTGGCAAGGCGAAAACGTACCCAGTCTTCGCCGTCGCGGGTGAAGGTTTCGATGTCCTTGGCCGACAGCGACGCGGTCAGGGCACCGGTGTCCATCTTGGCCTTGAGCACTTCGCCGCCGATTTCCGGCAGCGCGATGTATTCGTAACGCCCGTACAGGGTCGGCTCGGCGGCCAGGACTGGCAGGGCCACCAGGGAAAGCAGTGCGAGGATCGATTTCACGTAATGGGCATCCATAAGGAGTGGGCAGCGGGATGTTAGACCGTTGTCGAGTAGATCGTTCCCACGCTCTGCGTGGGAGCGAGCGTGTCGCAAGATTAACGCCCCAAAGGTGAAACATTCGTCACCCCCGATTTGGCCTCCCGCCCGAAGCTGCTTATCATGGCGCGCCCACATGATCCCAAGAGTTACTTATGCGCCGCCTGCTCACCGGCTGTTTCGTCACCCTGCTGCTGTTGCTCAACACCCTGGTCCTGATCGGGCCGCTGATGGTATTTGCCCTGCTCAAACTGGTCCTGCCCGGTCGCTATCGCGACTACGCCTCATGGGCCGTGATGTGGATCGCCGAGACCTGGGCCGAGATCGACAAACTGATCTTCCGTCTATGCATCCCGACCCGCTGGGACATCCGCGGCGGCGAAGGCCTGCGCGTCGACACGTCTTACCTGGTGATCAGCAACCATCAATCCTGGGTTGATATCCCGGCGTTGATCCAGACCCTCAACCGGCGCACGCCGTTCTTCAAGTTCTTCCTCAAGAAAGAGCTGATCTGGGTGCCGTTCCTGGGGCTGGCATGGTGGGCGCTGGATTACCCGTTCATGAAGCGTTACACCAAGGCCTACCTGGCCAGGCACCCGGAGTTGGCCGGCAAGGATCTGGAGATCACCAAAGCGGCGTGCGAGCTGTTCAAGCGTCAGCCGGTGACGGTGGTCAACTACCTCGAAGGCACTCGCTACACCGCCGCGAAAAGCGCCCAGCAGCAATCACCCTTCACTCACCTGCTTCGGCCCAAGGCAGGCGGCGTGGCGTTTGTGCTGGCGGCATTGGGCGAACAGCTGGATGCCGTGCTCGATGTGACGGTGGTGTATCCGCAACAGGCGATTCCGGGGTTCTGGGATTTGATCAGCGGTAATGTGCCGAGGGTCATCATCGACATCAAGACCCGCGAACTAGACCCCGCGCTGTGGCAAGGCGATTACGAAAACGATCCGCTGTTTCGCGAAAAAATCCAGAACTGGGTCAACCAGCTCTGGATCGAAAAAGACCAGCGTATCGACGCATTGCGCGCCGAGCGCCGTTGAATCAACTGCCGGTGCCGGCGCCCCAGATGCTGCCCAGGCTTTCCAGCAACGAGCCACCAACGCCCTGCTGACCGAGGTATTGCAACAGCACCGGGGCAAACTGGCCGATCATGCCGCTGTCCATGCCCAACTCGCTAAAAGCGTTGTTCAGATCATTGGTGTTCTTCACGGCACCCAAGGCATTGTCCAGACCGGCCGCCTTGCCGGAAGACCCAAGCAGGCCGGCCAGCGCGCCCAGCTCACCGCCGCCGGACAACTTGTCGATGCCCGGAACGCTTTTGGCCAGTTCCGAGTAATCGGTCGAGCTCAACTGATTCTTCGCCAGCCCCAGCATCGCCCCAGTCCCGCCGACGGCCTGTTGAGGTGTCACGTTCAATTGGCTGAGCGCGCTCAACAAACCGGCCGTTTCTGAAGTCGGCGCCGCGGCGGCGGCTGTATTACCGCCCTGCATGCTTGAGGCCGCTTTGGTCACATCGTCCAGGCTGAACCCGGCGAAGACCGGGCTGGCCGCAAGGGTCATCAGCGAAGCCAGTGCCAAACCGCGTGAAATCTTCATTCAGACATCCTCTTGTGCCATGAAAACCGCCTGTGAGCGGACGGGAAAACTGCCGGTTTGACCGGGGTTTTGGCGGTGTTGTTCCTTGCTGGTGTTGCCATTTTTTTCGCTGTAACTAAGCAAGACCAGTAGCAATGAAAACATCAATGTCTGTCTCAAATTATAAAAAGGTTATTTATTACGCCGAACCCTCATAAAAAACTGTTAGATCTGACAGTAGCCAACCACCATCGCACAACTTAATCTCCCAGTTGCAGGGGATACCGTAACGTATGACATCGTCCCAGGTGATAACGGCCGGTACTACGCGACAAACATTCAAATAATTAGACGCAAAAAAACCAATTAACTTGAGTTAGCTCTGACAGTCGGCACTTAGCTACCTGCCTATAACTTCACAACTCCACAGCACTCAACATTACTTGTGTGCCGCATGGACATTAAACACACAAGGAGAGCGTTTTGCGCACAACTATTATTTCAAGCACCTTTGCGATTCTGACCATCAGCAACTTCGCCTACGCAGACACCTGTCCTGATCCATCAACTTTCAAACAGGCAGACAACGTTTTTACCGCAAAAGACAAGTCGGGCCGGATCTGGAAAGGTGAGTACTGGCAGACCGAAGCCCCCTCTTTCAGCTTCGAAAGCGCGGCCTACATCACCGAAGACGAAGGCGAGGACGGCCTCCCCATGACCGTCAGTCAAATGAGCTGTCGCTACGGGAAAATAGCGATGGTTCTCGATAATGTGAAAGATTGGAAGCCAGCACCTGGAGTTTGGGACAAATCAAATCACTGCACGAAGTCCATCAGCGAGTGCTCATTCAACAGCAGCAATAAATAAAAAAGGGCGACATCTCTGTCGCCCTTCTCCCGTCTTGCGTAACGCTTACGCCGCGCTGAACAGTTTGTGCGGATCGATCACAAACTTCTTCGGCACGCCCGCATCGAACTCGCCGTAACCACGTGGCGCGTCATCCAGGCTGATGACTTCCACGCCAACGATGTCGGCAATGTGAATGCGGTCCCACATGATCGCCTGCATCAGTTGGCGGTTGTACTTCATCACCGGCGTCTGGCCGGTGTGGAAGCTGTGGGATTTGGCCCAGCCCAGACCAAAGCGAATGCTCAGGCTGCCCATTTTCGCGGCGGCATCTACAGCACCCGGGTCTTCAGTCACATAGAGGCCTGGAATACCGATTTTACCGGCGACACGAACCACCCCCATCAGCGAATTGAGCACGGTGGCAGGGGCCTCGTGTTTCACGCCGTCATGGCCGTGACCGCGCGCTTCGAAGCCTACGGCGTCGACAGCGCAATCCACTTCCGGCTCGCCCAGCAGCGCAGCGATTTGTTCGTGCAGCGGCGTGTCCAGGGACAGGTCGGCGATTTCAAAACCCTGTGCCTTGGCGTGCGCCAGGCGAACGGTATTGACGTCACCGATGATCACCACTGCCGCGCCCAACAGGCGAGCGGAAGCGGCGGCTGCCAGACCGACCGGACCGGCACCCGCGATGTACACGGTGCTGCCTGGGCCAACACCCGCCGTCACGGCGCCGTGGTAACCGGTTGGCAGGATGTCGGAGAGGCAGGTCAGGTCGCGGATTTTTTCCATCGCGCGATCGCGATCCGGCAGTTTCAGCAGGTTGAAGTCAGCGTACGGCACCATCGCGTATTCGGCCTGGCCGCCGGTCCAGTCGCCCATATCGACATAACCATAAGCACCGCCCGGACGGGCCGGGTTGACGCTGAGGCAGACACCGGTGTGCATCTCTTTGCAGGAACGGCAGCGCCCGCAAGCGACGTTGAACGGTACGGACACCAGATCGCCGATTTGCAGGTTTTCGACGTCGCTGCCCTTCTCGATGACTTCGCCGGTGATCTCGTGGCCGAGCACCAGACCGGTCTGAGCGGTGGTGCGGCCGCGCACCATGTGCTGGTCGGAACCACAGATGTTGGTGGAAACCACACGCAGGATGACAGCGTGATTAATCTTCCTGCCGCGCGGGTCCTGCATTTTCGGATAGTCGATTTTCTGTATTTCGACTTTGCCATTGCCGAGATACACCACACCACGATTGCCAGACATGCTTTCACCTCGCTGTTGTTTTTATGTAGCGGTCGCGTCGCCATGGAGCGGCGGCGCGTTGATTGCTCGGGTTATTGCCTGTGTGTCTTTGCTTTGTCTGTTGGGGCCTCATCGCGGGCAAGCCCGCTCCCACAGTGGCAGCGGTTGACCACAAGACTTGTGAACGACACAAAACCCTGTGGGAGCGAGCTTGCTCGCGATAGCAATCTAGAGAACGACGGTGCGATTGGCGTTCAAAAATACTCGTCGTTCAATGTGATAACCCACCGCCCGCGCCAGGGTCAGCCCTTCGATATCCCGCCCCTTGGCGATCAGGTCTTCCGGGTAATGACTGTGGTCCACCGCCTCCACGCCCTGGGCAATAATCGGCCCCTCGTCCAGGTCGTTGTTGATGTAATGCGCCGTCGCGCCAACCAGTTTCACACCCTTGTTGTAGGCTTGGTGATACGGCTTGGCACCCTTGAAACCGGGCAGCAGGGAGTGATGGATGTTGATCGCCTTGCCGTCGAGTTTGCGGCACAGCTCTGGCGACAGGACTTGCATGTAGCGCGCAAGAATCACCAGTTCGGCGCCGGACTCTTCGATCACCTGCCATACCTGACGCTCCTGCGACGGCTTGTCGTTGGGGTCCAGCGGGAAGTGGTAGTACGGAATCTGGTGCCAGTCGGCCAGCGGCTTGAGGTCGGGGTGGTTGGAAACCACGGCGGCCACGTCCATCGACAACTGGCCGATGCGCTGGCGATAGAGCAAGTCGTTGAGGCAGTGATCGGCCTTGGAGACCATGATCACCACTTTTGGCCGGTAGTTCGGTGGTGTCAGTTCGAAGACCATGCCGAAGGCTTTGCCACGTTCTTCCAGTCCGGCGCGGAAGGCTTGCTCGTCGAAGCCTTCGGGCTGACGGAATTCCACGCGAATGAAGAAGCGGCCCGAGAGCCGGTCATCGAAGGAGTGGTGCTCGGTGACGTAGCAGCCCTGCTCGAACAGAAAGCGGGTCACCGCGTCCACGGTGCCGAGGACGCTGGGGCAGTCGGCGGTCAGAATCCATGTGTCTGGGGCGCGGCTCATAGTGCGGTGACTCCTGTTCGAAAATACCTACACGGCTGCGAAGACCTGTGGCGAGGGAGCTTGCTCCCGCTGGGTTGCGAAGCGACCCCAAAATCAGCGACCGCATTCACTCAGGAGGAATGCGGGCTCAGGTTTTACGACTGCTGCGCAGCCGAGCGGGAGCAAGCTCCCTCGCCACAGGGGAACGATCATTAAGCCTGGACGCTCAGGCCGTATTCAGCGGCCGCATCCTGCAACCACAACCACCAGTAATCCGAGAAGCTGCGGCGGATCAGCAGTTCCCAAGTGTCTTCAGCGGTATGGCGAATCACCAGTTGCGACTTGGCGAACACCGTGCCCACGGCCTTGCCCACCGGGAAGCTGTTGGGGTGCACGTCGTAGCTGGTGGATTTCATCAGCACCTGGCGCACGTTCGGGCCGCTCAGTTCGAGGATCTGCTGGCCGCCGCTGACGTTGGTGATTGCGATGTGCAGGTCGCCCAGCGCTTCACGCAGTTTTTGCTCGGCGGCAAATTCTTCACCGGTCGGCACGATCAGCAGCCACTCATCCGGCCCCATCCATTGCAGGCTGGTTTCGCCTTTGATGACGACGGTCAGCGCACCCGGCAATTCGATGCCAAGCGCCTTGTGTACGCCGGCGGCAAACGCAGCATCGTGGCCATCGCCACGGATGGTCAGGTGGCCGAGGAGTTTCTTCTCACGCACGGTCACGCCGGCGTTTTTGCGGCCCTTGCCCGCCAGGCTGGCGAGGTCGGCATGATGCAGCGACGACTCGGCCTTGGCCCCGGTGGTTGGGCGTTGTTGGTAAACATTGGCTGCGGTCATAAAGCACCTTTCCTGAATTCGTTTCCCTGTGGGAGCGGGCTTGCCCGCGATGGGAGCAACTCGGTCTGCCTGAGGCACCGCGCTATCGTTCATCGCGGGCAAGCCACGCTCCCACAGGTTCTGTGGTGTCAGATGTTCTGGCGATCACCCTTAGGATCGAAGAACACCGAAGAAACAATTTCCGCCTCGATCACGCTGCCATCCGCCAGCGGTGCGAACACACGCTCACCGATACGCTTCAACCCGCCTTTCACCACGCCCATGGCAAATGAATAGCCCAGGGAGTTGTGCAAGTAGCTGGAGGTCACGTGGCCAACCATGGTCATCGGGATCGCTTGCTTGGTGTTGAACACCAGTTGCGCACCTTCCGGCAGCCATTTGGTCGGATCGATCGGCTTCAGGCCCACCAGTTGCTTGCGTTGATCACGCACGCAGTCTTCGCGGTTCATGCCACGCTGACCGATCCACGAGAACGGTTTGGTGCGACCGACGCACCAGCCCATGTTCAAGTCATCCGGCGTCATCGAGCCGTCAGTGTCCTGGCCGACAATGATGAAACCCTTCTCGGCCCGCAGGATGTGCATGGTCTCGGTGCCGTACGGCGTCAGGTTGTATGGCTTGCCGGCCTCGACGATTTTCTCGAGCACGCCCATGGCGTAGTCGGCTTGCACGTTGACTTCGTACGACAGCTCACCGGTAAACGAAATCCGGAACACCCGCGCCGGCACACCACCGACCAGACCTTCTTTCCAGGTCATGAACGGGAAGGCTTCGTTGCTCAGGTCGATGTCGGTGACGTGGCTGAGCAGCTTGCGGCTGTTCGGCCCGGACAGGGTCATGGTTGCCCAGTGATCTGTCACGGAGGTGAAGTACACCTTCAGCTCCGGCCATTCGGTCTGGTGGTAGATTTCCAGCCATTGCAGCACGCGTGCAGCGCCGCCGGTGGTGGTGGTCATCACGAAATGGTTGTCGGCGAGGCAAGCGGTGACGCCGTCGTCGAAGACCATGCCGTCTTCTTTGCACATCAGGCCGTAGCGCGCCTTGCCCACGTCGAGCTTGGTCCAGGCGTTGGTGTAGATGCGGTTGAGGAACTCACGGCAATCCGGGCCCTGGATATCGATCTTGCCCAGGGTCGACGCATCCAGCAGACCAACACTGTCGCGCACGGCTTTGCATTCGCGTTTCACCGCGGCATGAATGTCTTCACCGCTTTTCGGGAAGTACCACGGACGTTTCCACTGACCGACATCTTCAAACTCAGCGCCGTTTTTCACGTGCCAGTGATGCAGTGCGGTGTGACGGACCGGCTCGAAGATGTGCCCACAGTGACGACCGGCCACGGCGCCGAACGTCACCGGCGTGTAGTTAGGGCGGAACATGGTGGTGCCCATCTGCGGGATGGTCACGTTCAGCGAACGGGCAGCGATGGCCAGGCCGTTGACGTTGCCGAGCTTGCCCTGGTCGGTACCGAAGCCCAGTGCGGTGTAGCGTTTGACGTGCTCGACCGACTCGAAGCCTTCGCGGGTCGCCAGCTCGATGGCGGCAGCGGTGACGTCGTTTTGCAGGTCGACGAATTGCTTCGGCGCCCGTGCGGTGGCTTTTTCGTGGGGCACCTGGAACAGCGCCAGCGTTGGCTCTTCCAGACGGCTCAAGGCTTTTGGCAGTACGCCTTCGACCGTTTGGAACCCGGCTTCGGCAGCGGCGCGAGCGCCCCCTTCAAAACCGTCGGCCAGGGAATCGCCGAGGCCGTAGACACCGTTGATACCACCGACGCACACGCGTTTTTGCGGTGCTTCGCCCGGTACGAAACCGAGGATGTCTTCGCGCCAGATCGGCTTGCCACCCAAGTGCGACGCCAAGTGAACCACCGGGCTGTAACCACCGGAGCTGGCAACCAAGTCGCATTCGAGCCACTCGCCAGGACTGGTCACGGCGTGTGCTTTGACATCAATAGCCGCCACACGAGCCGCCGTCACGTGCTTGCTGCCACGGGCTTCGATCACGGCGCTGCCGGTCAGGATGCGGATGCCTTTGGCACGTGCTTCTTCAACCAAAGCGCCACGAGGATTGCTGCGGGCGTCGGCGATAGCGACGACTTGCAGGCTGGCGTCGAGCCAGTCCAGAGCAACGCGGTAGGCGTGATCGTTGTTGGTCGACAGCACCAGTTTTTTGCCCGGTGCCACGCCGTAGCGGCGCACGTAAGTCGACACAGCACCAGCAAGCATGTTGCCCGGCACGTCGTTGTTGCCGTAGACCAGCGGACGCTCGTGAGCGCCGGTCGCCAGCACGACACGTTTGGCGCGAACGCGGTGGATGCGCTGACGCACCTGGCCAATCGGAGCACGGTCGCCGAGGTGATCGGTCAGGCGCTCGTGGATGGTCAGGAAGTTGTGGTCGTGGTAACCGTTGACCGTGGCGCGCGGCAACAGCAGCACGTCCGGGGTGTCTTTCAGTTCGGCGATGACGCTGGCGATCCATTCGGCAGCAGGCTTGCCGTCGAGGCTTTCGCGGGAGTCGAGCAGGCTGCCGCCGAACTCTTCCTGCTCATCGGCGAGAATCACTCGGGCACCGCTGCGCGCAGCAGCCAGTGCAGCCGCCAGGCCAGCAGGGCCAGCGCCGACGATCAGCACGTCGCAGTGCTGGTTCATGTAGTCGTAGGTGTCCGGGTCGTTCTCGGTTGGCGAGCGGCCAAGACCGGCGGCTTTACGAATGTACTTCTCGTAAGTCATCCAGAACGATTGCGGGTACATGAAGGTTTTGTAGTAGAAGCCCGGTGGCATCAGCTTGCCGCCGACCTTGCCGAGAATCCCCATCATGTCGTTGTTCACGCTTGGCCAGCCGTTGGTGCTGGTGGCGACCAGGCCTTGATACAGCGCTTGTTGCGTGGCGCGTACGTTTGGAATCTGCGTGGCTTCAGTCGCGCCGATCTGCAGCACGGCGTTTGGCTCTTCAGCGCCCGCCGCGAAGATGCCGCGCGGACGGGAATACTTGAAGCTGCGACCGATGATGTCGACGCCGTTGGCCAGCAGTGCAGCGGCCAGCGAGTCGCCTTCAAAGCCTTTGTAGCTCTGGCCGTTGAAGGTGAAGTTCAGCACTTTGTTGCGGTCGATCCGTCCACCGTTGGACAGGCGATTGATCTGGCTCATACCTTAGCTCCCAGAGCCTGCGCGGCCGCTTTCGGACTTTCAGTCTTGTCGGTGAACTGCGGCTTGGTGCCGATCTTGTAGGTCTCGAGAATCTCGTAGGTCACGGTGTCGCGGGTGACGTTGAAGTACTGACGGCAACCGGCAACGTGGTCCCACAACTCGTGGTGCAGGCCGCGAGGGTTATCGCGGAAGAACATGTAGTCGCCCCACTCCTCGTCGGTGCAGGTGGTCGGGTCCAGTGGGCGCGGGATGTGCGCCTGGCCGGATGCATGAAATTCCTCTTCGGAGCGCAGTTCGCCGCAGTGAGGACAGAAGATATGCAACATGGGGATTTCTCCTGTTAGTGGGCAACCGCAGCAGCGCCGTGTTCATCGATCAACGCACCGTTGTGGAAACGGTCGATGGAGAAAGGTGCAGCCAATGGGTGCATTTCACCCTTGGCCAGACTCGCGGCAAACACGTTGCCCGAGCCAGGTGTCGCCTTGAAGCCACCGGTACCCCAACCGCAGTTGAAGAACATGTTCGGTACCGGCGTTTTCGAAATGATCGGGCAGGCATCAGGCGTGGTGTCGACGATGCCGCCCCACTGCCGGTTCATGCGGACGCGGGACAGTACCGGGAACATCTCGACGATGGCTTGAATCGTGTGTTCGATCACCGGGTACGAACCGCGCTGGCCGTAGCCGTTGTAGCCGTCGATACCGGCGCCGATCACCAGGTCGCCCTTGTCGGACTGACTGATGTAACCGTGTACGGCGTTGGACATGATCACGCTGTCGATAATCGGCTTGATCGGCTCGGACACCAGCGCTTGCAGCGGGTGCGATTCGATCGGCAGACGGAAACCGGCGAGTTTGGCCATGTGCCCGGAGTTACCGGCAGTGACCACACCGACGCGCTTGGCGCCGATGAAGCCCTTATTGGTTTCAACACCGATGCACACGCCGTTTTCCTTGCGGAAACCGATCACTTCGGTCTGCTGGATCAGGTCCACGCCCAAGGCGTCGGCGGCACGGGCAAAGCCCCAGGCCACGGCATCGTGACGGGCCACGCCGCCGCGACGCTGGACGGTCGCGCCCATCACCGGGTAGCGGGTGTTTTTCGAGCAGTCGAGGTACGGAATCTCGTCGGCTACTTGTTTGGCATCGAGCAGTTCACCGTCCACGCCGTTGAGGCGGTTGGCACTGACCCGACGCTCGGAATCACGAATGTCCTGCAGGGTGTGGCACAGGTTGTAAACGCCGCGCTGGGAGAACATCACGTTGTAGTTCAGGTCCTGGGACAGGCCTTCCCACAGTTTCATCGCGTGTTCGTACAGGTGCGCCGACTCGTCCCACAGGTAGTTGGAGCGAACGATGGTGGTGTTGCGCGCGGTGTTACCGCCGCCCAGCCAGCCTTTCTCGACCACGGCCACGTTGGTGATGCCGTGTTCCTTGGCGAGGTAGTAGGCGGTCGCCAGACCATGCCCGCCACCGCCGACGATGACTACGTCATAGACCTTTTTCGGGGTCGGCGTGCGCCACATTTTCTGCCAGTTTTCGTGATGGCTGAGGGAGTGTTTGAAGAGGCCGAAGCCCGAGTAGCGTTGCATAGTCATTTACTCCAAAACCGCGCTCAGCGATAAACCGGGAAGTCCGCGCACAGGGCCGATACTTGCTGCGCAACATTGGCCTCGACATCGGCATCGCCGAGGTTGTCGAGGATGTCGCAGATCCAGCCGGCCAACGTGACGCACTGGGTCACCTTGAAGCCGCGCGTGGTCACCGCCGGGGTGCCGATGCGCAGGCCGGAGGTGACGAACGGCGACTGTGGATCATTCGGGACAGCGTTCTTGTTCACAGTGATGTGGGCGCGACCGAGTGCTGCATCCGCGTCTTTGCCGGTGAGGCCCTGACGGATCAGGCTGACCAGGAACAGATGGTTATCGGTACCGCCGGACACTACATCGTAGCCGCGTTTGATAAACACGCCGGCCATGGCCTGGGCGTTGTCGATCACTTGTTGTTGGTAAGCCTTGAAGCTCGGCTCCAGCGCTTCCTTGAAGCACACCGCTTTACCAGCGATCACGTGCATCAGCGGGCCGCCCTGGGCCCCCGGGAAAACGGCGGCGTTGAGCTTCTTCTCGATTTCTTCGTTGGCCTTGGCCAGGATCAGGCCGCCACGTGGACCGCGCAGGGTCTTGTGAGTGGTGGTAGTCACCACATCAGCGTACGGCAGCGGATTCGGGTACAGACCAGCAGCGACCAGACCGGCAACGTGCGCCATGTCGACGAACAGCAGGGCACCGACCTTGTCGGCGATCTGACGGAAACGTGGGAAGTCCAGAGTCTTGGAGTAAGCCGAGAAGCCGGCAACGATCATTTTTGGCTTGCATTCGACGGCCAGGCGCTCGACTTCGTCGTAATCGATCAACCCGGTTTTAGTGTCGATGCCGTACTGCACGGCGTTGTACAGCTTGCCCGAGGACGACACTTTGGCGCCGTGGGTCAGGTGACCACCGTGGGCCAGGCTCATGCCGAGGATGGTGTCGCCTGGCTGGATCAGCGCCAGATACACAGCACTGTTGGCCGAAGAGCCGGAGTGCGGCTGGACGTTGGCGTAGTCGGCACCGAACAGTTGCTTGGCGCGTTCGATGGCCAGGGCTTCAACCTTGTCGACGTGCTCGCAGCCACCGTAGTAGCGCTTACCCGGATAGCCTTCGGCGTATTTGTTGGTCAGGCCACTGCCTTGCGCTTCCATGACGCGTTTGCTGGTGTAGTTCTCTGACGCGATCAGCTCGATGTGATCTTCCTGACGTTGCTCTTCGGCATTCATCGCCGCCAGCAGTGCATCGTCGTAACCCTGGATCTGGTCTTGCTTGCTGAACATCGCGTCTCTCCCAGCGGCATCTATGCGCCATTCGTCTCGGTAAGGCACTGGTGTTTCGACAGTGCCCTTTGGATGCGATGGTATGACCGGCGCAGACAGGCCAAATGCCTACGGACGCCACGCAAAGGTGCGTTTACGACATGAGCCGAAATGCCTGACCGGACACGGTCCCCGAACCACCAGAGATCCCGGTGGGAGCGAGCTTGCTCGCGACGGCGGCGGGTCAGTCGATATCCCTGTTGAATGACAAACCGATATCGCGAGCAAACCTGCTCCCACAGCGGTCAGGTGACGATTTGGCGGACGAGTAGCAACAGGAAAAAATGCAGCGGATAGAGGGCATAGGCCCAACGCCGCATCGGCAGTGGATGAATGCCTTTGGCATGTCGCAAAAGCAGCGTCCCCAACAGTGGCGCAATCAGACAAGCGGCGATGCCTGGCACCGCAGCACTATTGCCCAGCTTCGCGGCTTGAATCAGCACCCGCCATTCATTGGCCGCCAGGCACACCAGCCCCGGCAGCAGCGCGAAATACCAGGGACGCCGGATCACCAGCAACATCGCCAGCGGCAACAACACCCCGAAGAAACCAAACATCAGTCGCTCCGGGAACACTGCCGCCAGCGTCAAAGCGGCGACCGCCAACAGTCGCGATTGCAGCGTCGGGTGCTGCCAGCCCCGAGCGACCAACAGCCCAAGCGCCAACGTGGGCAACACGTTCAAGGTGTCGGGATCAGGAATGTACAACCTGTAAGGGATCTCACTGATGGCACTGAACAGCAGCAACCAGCCCAGATAACGCCACTGATGGGGCACTTCCCGTGCACGGGAAACATTCACCGCCATCGCCAGACAGAACCACGGAAACGCCAGCCGCCCCGGCACATACAGCAGATCGACGGAATAACCGACATATCGCAGGTGATCGAGCACCATGCTCAATAGCGCCAGCCACTTGAGCAGATCCAGTGCCCCATCCCGTTGAGTCATGTGCATAATTGCCCGTCGTCTTTGTATTTTTCTGTCAGACGCATCGCGTGTGCTCCCCGGATGATCTTCGGTAAAGTGCGCACCATCATTGACCACGAGTCGCTTCACCATAGGCGTCTCGACCACGGAAAGCAGGGCCATGACCGATAAGAGCCAACAATTCGCCAGCGACAACTATTCCGGTATCTGCCCTGAAGCCTGGGCGGCCATGGAACAGGCCAACCACGGCCACCAGCGCGCATACGGCGACGATGAATGGACCGCTCGCGCGTCCGACGATTTCCGCAAACTGTTCGAAACCGACTGCGAAGTGTTCTTCGCCTTCAACGGCACCGCCGCCAACTCGCTGGCCCTGTCGTCGCTGTGCCAGAGTTACCACAGCGTGATCTGCTCGGAAACCGCCCACGTCGAAACCGACGAATGCGGCGCACCGGAATTCTTCTCCAACGGCTCCAAACTGCTGATCGCCCGCACTGAAAACGGCAAGCTGACCCCGGAATCGATCCGCGAAGTCGCTCTCAAGCGCCAGGACATTCACTACCCGAAACCGCGCGTCGTGACCCTGACCCAGGCCACCGAAGTCGGCAGCGTCTACACCCCGGAAGAAATTCGCGCCATCAGCGCCACCTGCAAAGAGCTAGGCCTGAACCTGCACATGGACGGCGCGCGGTTCTCCAATGCGTGTGCGTTCCTCGGCTGCTCCCCGGCAGACCTGACCTGGAAGGCCGGCGTAGACGTATTGTGCTTCGGCGGTACAAAAAACGGCATGGCGGTCGGCGAGGCGATTCTGTTCTTCAACCACAAACTGGCTGAAGACTTCGACTACCGCTGCAAACAGGCCGGTCAACTGGCCTCGAAGATGCGCTTCCTCTCGGCCCCGTGGGTCGGGATTCTGGAAAACGACGCCTGGCTCAAATACGCCCACCACGCCAACCGCTGCGCACAGTTGCTGGCCGAACTGGTGAGCGACATCCCGGGCGTGGAACTGATGTTCCCGGTGCAGGCCAACGGCGTGTTCCTGCAACTCTCGGAACCGGCCATCGCCGCACTGACCGCCAAGGGCTGGCGCTTCTACACCTTCATCGGCAACGGCGGCGCACGCTTCATGTGCTCGTGGGACACCGAAGAAGAACGCGTACGCGAACTGGCCGCCGACATCCGCGAAGTCATGTCCCGCTGATTCCTTCAAACAGCAACCCGATCCCCTGTGGCGAGGGAGCTTGCTCCCGCTCGGCGGCGCAGCCGTCGTAGAACCAGCCAATGCGGTCTGCCAGACAGACCGCATTCTCAGTATTCGGGGCCGCTTCGCAGCCCAGCGGGAGCAAGCTCCCTCGCCACAACCCCCCTTTCCCCCTCCCCTGATCACTCACCCTGAAACTCTTGGTCTACATTGATTGGCGAGCCATTTCTATCCGCTCAGACAATAATAATCAGGAGCGTACGCATGTCCTTACAAGGCAAAACCCTGTTCATTACCGGTGCCAGCCGTGGGATTGGTCGTGAGATCGCGCTGCGAGCTGCGCGGGATGGGGCCAACATTGTGATTGCGGCCAAAAGCGCCGAGCCGCACCCGAAGTTGCCGGGCACGATTTTCAGCGTGGCGCAGGAAGTTGAGGCAGCGGGAGGCAAGGCGCTGGCCTTGCAGGTGGATGTGCGTGACGAAGATGCCGTGCGCAACGCGCTCGCCCAGGCCAACGAACATTTCGGCGGCATCGATGCGCTGATCAACAACGCCGGGGCGATCAAGCTGACCGGGGTTCAACACATCGAACTCAAGCGCTTCGACCTGATGCACCAGATCAACACCCGCGCCGTGTTGCTGTGCAGCCAGGCTGCCCTGCCCTATCTGAAAAAAACCGGTGGGCACATTCTCAACCTGTCGCCGCCGCTGAACCTGGCGACCCAATGGTTTGCCCAGTACAGCCCCTACACCGTGACCAAATACGGCATGAGCATGCTGACGATTGGCATGAGCGAGGAATTCAAAAATTACGGCATCAGCGTCAATTCGCTGTGGCCACAGACCATGATCGCCACCGCCGCTATTGAGTTTCAGCTTGGCTCACGGGAATCGTTCAAGCATGCGCGAACGCCCGAAATCATGGCCGATGCCGCCCACGTCATTCTGGACAGCAGCGGTCGCAGCATCACCGGGCGATTGCTGATTGATGAGGAGATTCTACGGGAGCATGGCGTGACCGAATTCGATCACTACCGCTTTGAGCCCGGCACCAACGACAAGCTGATGCCCGACTTATTCGTGGACTAAAACACAAACCACTGTGGGAGCGAGCTTGCTCGCGATGACGCCGGAACATTCAACATTGATATTGACTGATCCACCGCTATCGCGAGCAAGCTCGCTCCCACAGGTTTAGAACTCGATACGCACGTCGCCCTTCGGCACGCTGCAGCACGACAGGATGAACCCTTCGGCTTCGTCTTCCTCGGTAATCCCGCCGTTGTGGTCCATCTCGACCTCGCCACCCAGCTTCATCACCTTGCACGTACCGCAAATCCCCATCCCGCACGCTTTCGGTATCAACAGCCCAAGCTTGGCCGCAGCCGCGTGCACCGTTTCGCCCGGCGCCACACGAATGCTTTTGCCGGAGGCGGTGAATTCCACCTGATGCAGGTCTGCCACGTCGATTTCCGGTGCATCCGCTGCTTGCTCGGCTTGCTCCACGGCGTCTGCGCGGGCTTCCGGTGGCGTCGCACCGAACGATTCCTCGTGGTAACGCGACATGTCGAAACCGGCGGTCTCGAGCATGCGCTTCACCGCATTCATGTAGGGCGTCGGGCCGCAGCAGAAGACTTCGCGTTCGAGGAAGTCCGGCGCCATCAATTCGAGCATCTTGTGGTTCAGGTAACCGCGATAACCGGCCCACGGTTCGCCAAGACCATGCTTCTCGCAGATCAGGTGCAGGCTGAAGTTGTCGATCCGCGACGCCATGTGTTCCAGCTCGCGGTGGTAAATGATGTCTTTGGGCGAGCGGGCGCTGTGGATAAACACCATGTCGACGTTGCCGTTGGTGTCATAGAACCAGCGCGTCATGGACATGACCGGCGTGATGCCGACACCACCGCTGAGGTAGAGCACCTTCGGCGCGGTGAAGTCCATGGCGTTGAACAGCCCGACCGGGCCATGCACCGCCAGCTCCTGACCTTCATGCAGAGTGTCGTGCAGCCAGTTCGAGACCTTGCCGCCGGGCACGCGCTTGATCGTCACCGAGAAGCTGTAAGGCACCGATGGCGAGCTGGAAATGGTGTAGGAGCGCATGATCGGCACGCCGTCGATTTCCAGCTCCAGGGTGACAAACTGCCCCGGCTTGAAAAAGAACAGGATCGGCTGGTCAGCCATAAAGCAGAAGGTGCGCACATCCCAGGTTTCCTGGATGACTTTGACGCAACGGACGATGTGACGACCATTGGCCCAGGTCTGGGTCGTTACCGGATTCAGGAAGCTGTTGGACATGCTGTTCTCCACCGCCGATGCTCGGCCTTATGTTGGCGATTCTGCGTAACGTGCGAACCACCCATTTACCTATCTGCGACATTCACATACTTATCGCGACCAAGCCCCAACTACCGGGGGTTGCGCGTCGGGAACAGAGTGGGCCATGTCGCTCGTAGATAAGGTTCCGGGCAACGCCGGCCCCACACTCGCCCCATACCAAGACACATCCTTTACACCTTGCGTAGCAAACCTGATCAGCCACTTTCGCGGCCACGCAGATGGCCTTGAGGAAATACACGATGGACGTCACCACTACCCTGAGCCTGGGCGATCCACTGGAACCCGCACGCAAGGCCACCGCGCAGATGCTGCAAGAGCGCGAGCGGACTTTCTCGCTGCCGCAGCCGTTTTACTCTGACGAGCGGCTGTTTGATATCGACATGCAGGAAATCTTCCAGAAAGAATGGTTGATCGCCGGCATGACCTGCGAGATCCCGACCAAGGGCAACTACCTGACCCTGCAAGTCGGCAAGAACCCGATCATCGTGATTCGCGGCGCCGACGGCGTGGTGCATGCGTTCCATAACGTCTGCCGCCACCGCGGTTCGCGTCTGTGCACCAGTGAAAAAGGCAAGGTCGCCAAACTGGTCTGCCATTACCACCAGTGGACGTATGAACTGGACGGCCGCCTGCTGTTCGCCGGCACCGAAATGGGCGCCGACTTCGACATGAAGCAGTACGGCCTCAAACCGGTGAACGTGAAGACCGCCGGTGGTTACATCTTCATCAGCCTGTCGGAGAACCCGCCGGCCATTGATGACTTCCTGTCGACGTTGAGCCATTACATGGAACCGTACGACATGGAAAACACCAAGGTGGCGATCCAGACCAACCTGTACGAAAAAGCCAACTGGAAACTGGTGCTGGAAAACAACCGCGAGTGCTACCACTGCAACGCATCGCACCCGGAACTGTTGAAAACCCTGCTGGAATGGGACGACGTCACCGACCCGCGCGCCGACCAGGCCTTCAAGGACCACGTCGCCGCCTCCGCCGCTGCCTGGGAAGCCGAGAAGATCCCGTACGCCCACGCCAGTTTCGGCCTGCGTAACCGTATCGTGCGCATGCCGCTGCTCAAAGGCACCGTGTCGATGACCATGGACGGCAAACAGGGCTGCGCCAAGCTCATGGGCCGCATCAAGAACCCCGACCTGGGCTCGATGCGCATCCTGCACCTGCCGCACTCGTGGAACCACTGCATGGGCGATCACATCATCGTCTTCACCGTGTGGCCGATCAGCGCTCAGGAAACCATGGTCACCACCAAGTGGATCGTGCACAAAGACGCAGTCGAAGGCGTGGACTACGACGTAGAACGCATGCGCAAAGTGTGGGATGAAACCAACAACCAGGACCGTCGTCTGGCAGAAGAAAACCAGCGCGGCATCAACTCCACGGCGTACCAGCCTGGGCCTTACTCCAAGACCTATGAGTTTGGCGTGGTGAACTTTGTGGATTGGTACAGCGAGCGTTTGCTGAACAACCTCGGGGCTGAGCCGGCACCGTACCTCAAAGGCGTTCCTGTTCAAGGCTGACAGAGCTAAAAGCATCGCGAGCAGGCTCACTCCTACAGGGATTTGTGACCGACACAGATCAAATGTAGGCGCGAGCCTGCTCGCGATGGCGCCCTCCCCAACAACCCATCCTTCCCCGCCCCCGATACCCCTTCCCCGATTCAGAACTGTACGAAATATGATCTATTCCGTTCAGCGCTATGCCCTACGCACCTCCCAGCCTTCCACAAACAAGTTATCCACACCTCCACCCACAGCTATTGGGGACAAGTGTGGTTTTACACAAAACTTTCTCCACATAAACCGAAGAAAATCCGTGACTTATCCAGAAGCCTGGTTTTTAACAGTCGCTGGTTATTTTTTGATCGAAAGCTTGTGGGGCACGTTCTACGTGGCCTGCAGAGGATGGCAAACACCTTATCCACAGAAGCGCCAACAGACTTTGGGGGCAACTTCTGCACATCTGTGGAAAACCGCTGAAAGCCGCGATAAATAGGGGTATTCGGCATGTTTAGCGGTCCAAACCCATGATTTGATCATTTTTTAACCAAGCACCCGAATAGCCCGGTTTATATAGCTTGTAGCGGTTAGCAAACATCTTATCCACAGAAGCGCCAACAGAGATTGGGGGCAAGTATTGAACAGTGAGAAACCTTATCCACCGCAAAAAGCCTGTAAAAACCGCACGTTAGGTTGGTTGTTTTTTGTACGAAGGCTTACAGGCCTTGATTTGCATAGGTCGTAGCGAGGGGCGAACACGTTATCCACAGAAGCGCTAACAGGCTTTGTGGGTAAATCAGGTTTTATTCAGGCACGAGCGCCCCGAAAGCGGGTCCAGGTTCAATTCATAGTCATTGAATGCCCGCCACCCGAGCAAAATCGAAGGCACGTACTGCCCGAACACCAAAGACGGAGGAATGGTGAAGCCTGGATAGTATTTGTAGGTGATTGCCCGGACGTCGCCAGACAAATCCAACTCGCCTTTGAACGTCTGGTGTCGCGAGTTTTCGGCGACGTGAACAGGCAAGTCACCGGGTGAGGCCGACGTCAAGTAATCCACATTACCTGTATCAAGAATCGCCAGCGTCGCCCGACGATCCAGCCGTGCAGCAATGGTCAGTCGTTGATTGATGTCTGCGCGCGAATAGGTCACCGGCGAATCGCACCGCGCGGGAGGTTGCGCGTTGAGTTCCAGGGTTTTTTTCGTGAGCTTCAAACGCCCCAGCTTGCCGACCAGATCCAGTCCTAACAAGTTATCCCGGTCACTGACAAACACCAGGACGTTGCGAAACTCGCTCCCGCCGACCGTCAACGAATGAAAAACCCCGAGCTTGGCCGACAGGTCATGTTCGCCATAAAACGTGCTGTAGCCGTAATGGGAGTCGGTTAACAGCGTGATGCCCATGCGCTTCGCAGTTTCGGCGTTGACCCGGGTTTGCGGTGCGCCGGTATCGACAATAAAGCGTGAAGAGACGCCATTGGCAGCTTTGACGTCGATGTACGGCAGCACTTCGTCCGTGATGTAACCGTCACTGGGGAGCGGATAAACCGTAAGGACTTCATGCCGTTTGGTGCTGGACACCGAAAAATCGCCGACCGCGCGCAGGGTCGCGATCGATTGACGGCCAAACATGGAGAACAGGACGTTGAGCTCGGGGTCACTCGCAATGGCCTGAGCATGGCGGCGCTTGATTGCCAGATAGTAATCAGGCAATTGATTGGCGGCTTTGGCCTCGAACATGCGGGCGAACACGGACACTGAACAGTTGAGATTGTTTGTAGCGTCCACGACCTTGTCGCAGCGCTGGCGCAGTTGGGCCAAGGAGGCTGTTTGCCCTTGGTCCGACTCCAGCCACTGATAAAAATCCTGATCGGCTTCAGTGTTGGCAGCCGCCATCAACCCGGCCGGCACGCACATCACCCCACAGAGCAACCAGGCCGCACGCCAACGCAACGCCTTCATGTTCAACCCACGCCTGAAAACGGGTTTTACGACTCAGCGCTGAACGTCTGAAAGCTCCGTGAACCGTGCTGCACCCTTAACCAGCGCACAGCAAAACTGTAGTTCACCGAGCGGTAGGGCGGAAGGCAGCCCTACGGCCGGTACATCAGATAGGCTTCGCCTGTGACCCGGATCATCGGGTGGGGCGTGATCTGGCAGGTGTCGACGATACGGAAGCCATGCCGCTCGTAAAACCGCCGGGCGCCGGTATTGGCCGCATAGTCGATCAGGCTCAGGCCATTGAGGCCCAACTGGTTGGCGCGGTCGTAGGCGTAAGCGAGGAATTGTTTGCCCAGGCCCTGGTTCCGCCAGCCCTCATGCAGCGCCAGGCTGGAAATGTAGAGGGTGTCGGGGATTTCCAGGGTGGCGTACGGCGCCAGTACCGGGTCGGTGACGGGCGCCGCCATCGGGTCATGGCGCATCACGTAGCTGTGCATCATCCCGATGACCTCCCCGTTTGCCTCGGCGATCAGGCAATTTTGCCAGGAGAAGTCCACATCGTCGCGGGCATAGCGCAGGGCACCAACGTCCAACAGGTCCTGGCCGGGCTCTGCCATCTGGCTCCAGATGTAATCCGAAGCGCCCTCTGATGAAATCTGGAACAAGCGAGCAATCTCCCGCGCATCCGCGCGCAGGGCCGAACGAAATTCAACAGTCATTGTTTTTCCTTGTGGGAGCGAGCCTGCTCGCGAAGGCGGACGGACATTCAAGATAAATGTCGACTGAAGCACCGCGATCGCGAGCAGGCTCACTCCTACAGTTTTAGAGGTGTGGGGGTGATCGGTTAGCGGACCACGCCTTCTTCGATCAGTAACTTGAGAATGGCCTCGGCCCCCGCTTGCGCCGTAACGCCTTTGAGCACCTGCCCGCCGCCGCCACTGGCCTTGGCTGTCGCCGCTTTCATCCGGTCGGCGCCGCTCTTGGCCTTGATCACCTTGAGGCGTTTAGGCCGGGGTTTGGCCGGTTGCAACGTGGCGACCGCCAACAGTTCATCGTCGATCACTTCGACTTCATCGGCTTGCAGCACACCCCGTCGCGCCGGGCCGTAAGCGCTTTGCCGAGGCTTCGGCGCAGCGTTATCCACCGTCGCGAGAAACGGCAGACGCACTTTCAAACGACGACGTTGACCCCGCGGCAAGGCTTGAAGCACCAGCGCCGAATTGCCGTCGATGGATTCCACCTGCGCCAAACCGACCACCAGCGGCCAGCCGAGGCTTTCCGCCAGCAGGAACGGCAACATGCCCGAGCCTTCACCGGTTTCCGCCTGACTGCCGGTCAGCACGACTTGCGCCCCGGCATCGCGCAAATAAGCGGTCAACGCCGGCAAGGCATCGGCGCCTGACGGTTGTTCCAGCACATGCAATTGCTCCAGGCCCATACCCAGATAAGCGCGCAGCGCCGGTTCCGCGACGTCGCCGGCATGCAGCACTTGCAGGTGATCCCCAGCCAGTTGCAGGCCCAGTTCCACCGCTCGCGCATCCTGCTCCGCGCGACGTGGCCGGCCGGAGGTCGGGTGGGCGCCGATGGACACCAGGCTGATGATTTTCGTGCTCATAACCCTTTCCTTCCCTTAAGCCGCATCGCGCTTGGCGTCGTTGCGGTAAGCCGCTACCGCATCGATCAAGGCTTGAAGAATCTCGGCGCTCTCGCCGATCACCGACAGGTCGGCCCGTTTGATCATGTCGCAGCCAGGGTCGAGGTTGATCGCCACCACCTTGTCGCAGGCACCGATGCCTTGCAGGTGCTGGATTGCCCCGGAAATGCCCACCGCCACATAAACCCGTGCGGTGACCCAGGTGCCGGACGCGCCGACCTGACGGTCGCGCGCCATGAACCCATCGTCCACCGCCACACGGGACGCGCCTTCGGTGGCGCCCAGCGCCTCGGCGGTCCTGTGGAAAAGTCCCCAGTCCTTGACCCCGTTGCCGCCGGAGAAGATGAACTCGGCTTCGGCCATGGGAATGGCCGCCGGGTCCACCGCTACCGCGCCCAAGTCTTCGATGCGCGACAGGCTACGTGCCACGGCTGTGGATAACTCCACCGGCAGTGCTTCGTGACGGGTTTCGCTGACCGGTTCGGCGCATTCGGCCGCCGCCAGAATCAAGCGTGCAACCGGGCGCGCAAGGTCTTGCAACCCCGCACCGGCGCGGCCGATGCATTCCTCGTCCTTGACCTGCCAGACCCGCGTGGCCGGGCGTTCGCCCAGTGCGGCGGCAAAGCGCCGACCGAGTTCACCGCCACCGCTACGACTGTCCGGCAACAACCAATGACGTGGGTTGAACTGGTTATCCACAGCCCGCAGGCCCTGGACTCGTTGTTCCGGTGCATAACCGCTGAATTCTTCGCCTTCCAGCACCAGCAAGCGATCAACGCCCGCCGTCGCAAAGGCGTTTTCCTTGTGTTCACCGAAGACCACGGCCAACACCGCACCGTCCGTGCCGGCCAACTGATGAGCCAGGCCGAGCAAGTCGCGGTCGTGGCTGCTCAGGCGGCCGCCGACCATGTCCGGCACCACGCTGATGTAGAACGCCGGTGCCGGCACTTGATGCAGCGGCAATTGCACTTCAACAGCAGCCGTGCGCTTGGTCGCGCCGCCCTGCTGAGCGCCACTGCGGTCAATGCGCTTGATCCCGTTGGGACCGATAAAACCGATGCCGTGCAGATTCTTGCGGATGACCCCGTTGGGCCCCATCCAGCTGTGTTGCGCCGGTTGCATGGCCGCGTGCAGCGGGTGCAAGCGGTTACGGGCAATCCATTCGGCGCGGGGGTCGCGGCGGATAATGTCGCTCATCAGTGGGCCTCCGCAGGTTCACGTTGGGCCGGTGCAGCCGGTTTGCTTGGTGCGGCATCTTCGAGCAACGCGTCGGCCACCAGTTCGGCGATGTCCTTGATCAGCGGACGCGGTTCGACCACGCCTTCGAGCATCGCGGTGCATTGTGGGCAACCCACGGCCACCAGCTCGGCGCCGGTTTCGCGGATGTCTTCCATGCGCATGTCGGGGATCCGTTGCTTGCCCGGAATGTCGGTGATCGGCGCGCCGCCACCGCCGCCGCAGCAGCGCGAGCGGAAACCGGAGCGTTGCATTTCTTTCACTTCGATGCCGAGGGCACGCAGCACTTCACGCGGTGCCTCGTATTCGCCGTTGTAGCGGCCGAGGTAGCACGGGTCGTGATAGGTCACGCTGCTGCCTTTGTGCTGACCAAGGTTCAGGACGCCAGCACCGATGATTTCGGCCATGTAAGTGCTGTGGTGTTGCACGAGGTAGTTACCGTCGAAGGCACCGTACTCGTTTTTCAGCACGTGGAAACTGTGCGGGTCGCAGGTGACGATGCGGTTGAAGCTGTATTTGGCCAGGGTCTGGATGTTGCGTTTGGCCAACAGCTGGAACGTTGCTTCGTCGCCCAGACGCCGGGCCACGTCACCGCTGTCGCGCTCTTCCAGGCCGAGCACCGCGAAGTCGACCTTGGCCGCTTTCAGCACTTTGACGAAGGCGCGCAGGGTGCGCTGGTTGCGCATGTCGAAGGCGCCGTCGCCGACCCAGAACAGCACATCGACGGATGTCTTCTCACTCATCAACGTCAGGTTCAGGTCCGCCGCCCAGTTCATCCGCCCGCCCGGCGCAAAGCCGCCCGGGTTGTCGGTGGCGATCAGGTTTTCCAGGACTTCGGCGCCCTTGTTCGGGGTCGCGCCTTTTTCCAGAGTCAGATGGCGGCGCATGTCGACGATGGCGTCGACGTGCTCGATCATCATCGGGCATTCCTCGACGCAGGCACGGCAAGTGGTGCAGGACCACAGGGTTTCAGCGTCCACCAGACCGTTGACGATCGGTTGATGCGGATTGCCCGCGTGCTCACCAATGGCTTTGCCTGGATACGGGCTACCGGCGAATTTCGCATCGGTGCCACCGGCCAGGCCGACGACCATGTCCTGAATCAGTTTTTTCGGGTTCAGCGGCTGGCCGGCGGCATAGGCCGGGCACGCGGCTTCGCATTTACCGCACTGCACGCAGGCGTCGAAGCCGAGCAGTTGGTTCCAGGTGAAATCCTTGGGTTTTTCCACGCCCAGTGGCGCAGTCGGATCGTTCAGGTCCAGCGGTTTCAAACCGGTGGAACGGCCGCCGTTAAAACGCTCGGCGCGACGGTGCCAGGCCAGGTGCAAGGCACCGGCGAAGGCGTGCTTCATCGGCCCGCCCCAGGTCATGCCGAAGAACAGTTCGCTAACGCCCCACAGCACGCCGACACCGAGGATCGCCGTCACCAGCCAGCCACCGAAGTTTTCCGGAAGGATGCCGGCGACCGGCAGGGTCAACAGGAAAAACGATGCCGAGAACGCCAACAGGCTTTTCGGCAGGCGCATCCACGGGCCTTTGGACAAGCGCGCCGGCGGGTTGCGTCGACGCAGGTAAACGAAGATCGCGCCGACGAACATCACGGCCGTCATCAACAGCAGCGCGTAACCGAGGATGCGGTTATGCAGGCCGAAACCGTGCACCAGAATCGCCAACACAATGGACGCCACCGCACCACCGGCCGTGGCGACGTGGGTGTTGGCGATGTATTTGTCCCGCGCGACGACATGGTGCAAATCGACCATGTAGCGCTTGGGCATGGCGAACAGGCCGCCGATCAGGTCGACCTTCGAGGCTCGGCCCCGGCGCCACATGGCCACCCGCCGCAACGCGCCCAGGACCGCAAGGCCCAGGGCGGCGAACAACAGGATTGGAAGAAGGGTGTTCAACATGGTGGAGCTCCCAAAGACCTCGGGGTCTTGCAGGTCGAGATGCCTGACTCGGTTCCTGTGGGAGCGGGCTTGCCCGCGATTGCATTTTGTCAGTCACATCTGCATTGACTGACCCACCGCTATCGCGGGCAATCCCGCTCCCACAGGGTCATGTGCAAGCCGTTAGAAATCCTTGCACAACCGCAGCGCGTCGTAGATCGCCGCATGGGTGTTGCGTTGCGCCACGCAGTCGCCGATGCGGAACAGCAAGTAGCCATCGCCCGCCTCGCTCAACGAAGGTTGCGGCTTGATCGCGAACAGGGCTTCGATGTCCATCTGGCCTTTGTTGCGCGAGCCTTCCTTCAGGGCGTAGTAGATTTCTTCGTCCGGACGCACGCCGTTTTCGACGACGACCTGGTCTACCACCCGCTCCTCTTTGGCGCCGGTGTATTCGTTTTCCAGCACCGCCACCAACTTGTCGCCTTCGCGGTAGACCTTCTCCAGCATCATGTCCCCGGTCATGATCACTTCTTTGGGGTACATGCTGCGGTAGTACGTCGGGAACGAGGTGCCGCCAATCGCCACGCCCGGCTTGATGTCGTCAGTGACAATCTCAACCTGGCTGCCCTTGTCGGCGAGGAAGTCGGCGGTCGACATCCCGGTGAACTCGCAAATGGTGTCGTAGACCAGCACGTTCTTGCCCGGCGCCACTTTGCCGTCGAGGATGTCCCAGCTGCTGACCACCAGGCCTTCAGCCGCGCCCCAATGCTCGTTCTGCTCCAGGAACGGATGACCGCCGACAGCGAGTACCACCACGTCCGGACGCAGGTCGAGAATGGTCGCCGCATCCGCCGCCACGCCGAGGCGCAGGTCGACTTTCAAACGTGCCAGCTCCAGCTGGAACCAGCGGGTGATACCGGCGATCTGGTCCCGTTGCGGGGCTTTCGAAGCGGTGGTGATCTGGCCGCCAATGAATTCTTTCTTCTCGAACAGGGTCACGTCGTGGCCACGTTCCGCCGACACGCGCGCCGCTTCCATCCCGGCAGGACCGGCACCGACCACCACGACTTTGCGCTTCACACCGGTCGACTTCTCGATGATGTGCGGCACGCCCATGTATTCACGGGAGGTCGCGGCGTTCTGGATGCACAGCACGTCCAGGCCCTGGTACTGACGGTCGATGCAGTAGTTGGCGCCGACGCATTGTTTGATCTGGTCGACCTGGCCCATTTTGATCTTGGCGATCAAGTGCGGGTCGGCAATGTGGGCACGGGTCATGCCGACCATGTCGACGTAACCGCCTTCCAGAATACGGGTCGCCTGGTTCGGGTCCTTGATGTTCTGCGCGTGCAGGACCGGGGCCTTGACCACTTCCTTGATACCGGCCGCCAAATGCAGGAACGGCTCCGGTGGATAACTCATGTTGGGGATAACGTTGGCCAAGGTGTTGTGGGTGTCGCAACCCGAGCCCACGACACCGATGAAGTCGATCATGCCGGTGTCGTCGTAGTACTTGGCGATCTGTTTCATGTCCTCGTGGGACAAGCCGTCCGGGTGGAATTCATCACCGCACAGACGGATGCCGACGCAGAAGTCCGGACCGACTTCCTTGCGTACCGCTTTTAGGACTTCCAGGCCGAAACGCATGCGGTTCTCGAAGCTGCCGCCCCATTCGTCGGTACGTTTGTTGACGCGTGGGCTCCAGAACTGGTCGATCATGTGCTGGTGCACGGCGGACAGTTCGACGCCATCCAGGCCACCGGCCTTGGCCCGCGCCGCGGCGCTGGCGTAGTTGCCGATCACCCGCCAGATTTCTTCCGGCTCGATGGTTTTGCAGGTCGCGCGGTGCACCGGTTCACGGATGCCCGACGGCGACAGCAGGGTTGGCCAGTGCTCGCCGTCCCAGCGCGAACGACGGCCCATGTGGGTAATCTGGATCATGATCTTGGCGCCATGCTTGTGCATGGCATCGGCCAGGTTCTGGAAATGCGGAATGATCCGGTCGTCGGCCAGGTTGACCGACTTCCACCAGCCTTGCGGGCTGTCGATGGCCACACTGGAGGAACCGCCGCAGATCGCCAGGCCGATCCCGCCCTTGGCTTTCTCTTCGTAATACTTGACGTACCGGTCGGTGGTCATGCCGCCGTCGGTGGCGTAGACCTCGGCGTGCGCGGTGCTGAGCACGCGGTTACGGATGGTCAGTTTGCCGATCTGGATCGGCTGGAACATTGCTTCGAAAGCCATGGCAGGGTCCTCGACTTACAACGGCTTGACGGTGAACAAACCGTCGTCGTGGCCTTCTTCGGAGCCACCGTAGACTTGCTCGGCAACCGTACGGATCTTGCTGCCGCGGGCTTGCAGAATCTGGTCCATGGCACCGGCAAACCAGCCCGTGAACATGTAGTCGACCTTGCGCCCGACCTTGCCATAGACGTAGACGAACGCCGAGTGTTCGAGCTTGACGCTGGCAGTGCCTTTGTCGAGGTCGATGTCCTGGATCTTGAACAGCCCCCAGCCGCGTTGCGACAGGCGCTTCATGTAGTGCTCGAACACCGCGACGCCTTCCAGGCCGTGGCATTCGGCTTCTTTTTCACACCAGTGCCAGGCGGATTTGTAGCCGGCCTTGTAAAGGATTTCGGCGTAGGCTTCGGCGCCCAGCACTTCCTCGATGCCCATATGGTTATTCACAAAGAAGTGACGCGGTACGTACAGCATTGGCAGGGCGTCGGAGGTCCAGACACCGGTTTCGCTGTCGACTTCGATTGGCAATTGCGGGGCGATCTTGGCCATGGAAACTTAACTCCAGAAAAATTCGTTGTGCTGTTGTCCCGTAGCAGCTGTCGAGCCTGCGAGGCTGCGTTGGGCTGCGAAGCGGCCCCCGAGGGCGGTCCTGCGGACCGCAACGCAGCCTCGTACCTCGGCAGCTGCTACAGGAATCGTTGTTTGAAAGGGGTTTACTCGCCCCAGACATCTTTGAGGACGTTGACCCAGTTCTCGCCCATGATCTTGCGCACCACGCGCTCGGAATGACCGCGCTTGAGCAAGGTTTCGGTCAGGTTCGGGAACTCGCCGACGGTGCGGATGCCCAGCGGGTTGATGATCTTGCCGAAGCTGGTCAGGCGGCGGGCGTAGCCCTTGTCATGGGTCAGGTATTCGAAGAAGTCCTGGCCATGGCCCTGAGTGAAGTCGGTGCCGATGCCGATGGCGTCTTCGCCGACGATGTTCATGGTGTATTCGATGGCTTCGGCGTAGTCGTCGATGGTCGAATCGATGCCCTTGGCCAGGAACGGCGCAAACATGGTCACGCCGACGAAACCGCCGTGATCGGCGATGAACTTCAGTTCATCGTCGGACTTGTTGCGCGGGTGGATTTTCAGGCCCGACGGCAGGCAGTGCGAGTAGCACACTGGCTTCTTCGATTCGAGAATGACTTCTTCGGAGGTTTTCGAGCCGACGTGGGACAGGTCGCACATGACGCCCACACGGTTCATCTCGGCGACGATTTCACGGCCGAAACCCGACAGGCCGCCATCGCGCTCGTAGCAACCGGTGCCCACCAGGTTCTGGGTGTTGTAGCACATCTGCACAATGCCGACGCCGAGCTGCTTGAACACCTCGACATAGCCGATCTGGTCTTCAAACGCGTGAGCATTCTGGAAGCCGAACAGGATGCCGGTCTTGCCCTGCTCCTTGGCCTTACGGATGTCGGCGGTGGTGCGCACCGGAATCACCAGGTCGCTGTTCTCGCGGATCAGCTTCTGACTGGCGGCGATATTATTGACGGTGGCCTGGAAGCCCTCCCACACCGACACGGTGCAGTTGGCTGCGGTCAGACCGCCCTTGCGCATGTCTTCGAACAGTTCACGGTTCCACTTGGCGATAATCAGCCCGTCGATAACGATACTGTCGGCGTGCAATTCGGCTGGGCTCATCAGGCTGTCCCCTATTAGCAATTCATGCGCCGAATCGTGTGCCGGCGCTTTGGGGCCAGCATATGCCTGAGGGACGGGGCAGCCGGGTGCAAAAACGACAGGGGGTTTGCCGAAAGCGTCAATCCGCGACAAAGGGTCGCCGCGAGGCACGATTGCCCACCTGTTCAAGGGCCTGCGCATGGGCCAGAATTCGCGGCATTACTGAATGCACTATTGGATTGAGGCGGCGACGCAATGAAATCGATCTTCCTGGCTCTGGCACTGATAGCGACCGGCGTACACGCGGCAGAAGAGTCCGACGACAACCCCTGCGACAAAGTCGAAAACGACGTCCAGACCCTCGAATGCTCGGCCTTTAGCCGAACCACCGCCGAAGACCTGCTCAAAGAAAACTACCAGGGCCTGGCCGAACGCATGCAAACGGCCTACGGCAAGAACCCGGCACAACTGGCCGACATCACCGCCAAACTCAAAGCCGCCCAACAGCAATGGCTGAAGACCCGGGATGCGGATTGCGCGGTTGAAGCGTTTCCGGCGACCAGTGGTAGCAAGGCATTCACCATTGCGCAGAATGATTGCGTGGCGCGGATGAGTGATGAGCGGTCGGAGTTTTTGGAGTCGATTGGGCAGGAGTGACGCTGTATTTCCGTCAGAAGCTGGCACCTTCGCCGGCTTTCGATTCTCAAGAGATGCTGTTTCCTACAAACCTTGCTGACTGAACCTACAGCACTCCCTACACCTCGCAGCAGACCCTATTGCCTGGGTAACATCCCGACATGCTTCGTTAATTGGCCGAGAGAGAAATATAAGTAACGATTGGAAAATCTTATAAAAGACTTATATTCTCCCATGAACAGCATTCACTGGACTCGAAAGGCCGTTAAGCAGCTTCTGAAATTGCATTCCGTTCACCAGATCCAGGTTCGTGATGCCGTCACGGTGCTGACTGACATGCCTGATATAGGCAATGTCAAAGCACTGGTCGGTCATGACTACGCCTATCGACTTCGAGTGGGTAACTATCGAGTTATGTTCGACTGGGATGGCGCAATCAAAGTGGTCAGTATTCAAGAGGTCAAAAAACGCGATGAACGCACCTACTGACGTTCAAATCATCAATGACGCAGAGGGGAATCCTGCGTTTGTGGTCATTCCCTATGCGCAATATGTGGCGCAGAAGATTGAGCCCGATCTGATTCCCCATGAAGTGGTCAGCCGCATCGTCGATGGCGCGACGCCGATTCGCGCCTGGCGTGAGCACCTGAACCTTACACAGGATGAGGTGGCCAAACGCATGGGCATTTCTCAACCTGCTTTTGCCCAGCAAGAGACTGTAGCGAAGCCTCGCAAGGCCACCCGCGAGAAAATTGCCGCGGCGTTTGGCATCACGGCTAATCAACTTGAGCTGTAGGCTGCACACAACCATTTGTGAAAGGGATCGAAATGAAAATCTGCGGCATCGAAATCAAAGGCAGCGAAGCGATCATTGCCGTCGCGTCCCTGGACGGTCAGACGCTGAGTCACGTAGCCCTGCCCACCAAGAAAATCGCCCTCGACGATGACGACGAAGCCGCGAACGTCAAAGTCTTCGCCGCTCAGGTGGCGTCGTTTGTACGCGAGAACTCCATCGACCGGATCGCGATCAAGAAGCGCAGCAAGAAAGGCGAGTTCGCCGGTGGACCGACCACGTTCAAGATCGAGGGTGTGTTTCAGCTGCTGGAAAATTGCGAGGTGACGCTGCTGTCGCCGCAGACGATCAATGCGCAGAGCAAGAAGCACAACGTGGAACTGCCGGCGACGCTGAACAAGTATCAGCATGAAGCCTACAAAGCAGCCTGCTCGGCTTTAATGAAGAAATAAGATCCACACCAAATCATAACTGTGGGAGCGAGCCTGCTCGCGAAAGCGGTGGGTCAGTCGACATCAATGGCGGCTGACAGATTGCATTCGCGAGCAGCCTCGCTCCCACAGGTTTTCTTGTTGTTGGAATCTGTGCTCAGACCAGCTCTCGCCCATCCCCTAGCCGTCGGCGATCCTCGCGCGGGCACCGCGCAAACTTCGCCCGATAGCTGCGGGTGAAATACGACGGCGATTCAAAACCGCACGCAATGCTCACCTCCAGCACACTCATGTCCGTCTGTCGCAGCAACTGCCGGGCCTTCTCCAGCCGCAAGCGCAGGTAGAAATTGCTCGGCGTGTCGTTCAGGTGCAACCGAAACAGGCGCTCCAACTGGCGCCGCGTCACCTTGATCGATTCGGCTAACTCAAGCGTACTCAGCGGCGGTTCGCTGTGCTGCTCCATCTCCCCAATCACATGCACCAACTTCTTGTTGCTGATGCCATAGCGCGTGGCGACTTCCATGCGCTGGTGGTCTTTGCGCGGGCGGATGCGCCCGAGCACGAATTGTTCGCTGACCTGGATCGCCAGCTCCGGGCCATGGGCCTGGGCGATCAGGTCGAGCATCAGGTCGATGGAGGCGGTGCCGCCGGCCGAGGTGATGCGGCGGCGGTCGATTTCGAACAGCTCCTGGGTGACGCTCAGCTGTGGATACGATTCCTTGAACGCGTCGATGGCTTCCCAGTGCAGCGTCAGGCGATGGCCGTCGAGCAGGCCGGCCTCGGCGAGAATGAAGCTGCCGGTGTCGATGGCGCCGAGGGTCACGCCTTCGTTGTCCAGCCGGCGCAACCAGTGTTCCAGCGCCGGGGTGGCGAATTTCAGCGGTTCGAAACCGGCGACCACCAACAGGGTTGCACCTTTCTTCAGCGGCTCCAGCGCCGCGTCGGCGTTGACCGACATGCCGTTGCTGGCCAGCACCGCCCCGCCGTCGGCGCTCAATACATGCCAGCGATACAGCTCGCCGCGAAAGCGATTGGCGACCCGCAGCGGCTCGATGGCCGAGATAAATCCAATCGCCGAGAAACCCGGCATCAACAAGAAGTAGAAATCCTGGGACATGGAGCGCACTCGATAGGCGGGTAATGTCAGGGCGGGTAGCGTTTGACGTTGATACGCCACTTGCAAGCGGCATTCAAGAGGACAGGTCGCTGCAGTGCAAGAGCTGGTCGCCGTGGTGCGCTTTCATGGGGGCTTAGCTGCGTAACTTGGCATCACCGGCGCATCAGACACCGGAACTCACAATAAACGAACTGCCGAGGAACCTGAGATGAAACGACTGATCAGCAGCTGTGTTCTTGCACTCAGTGGTACCGCTTTGCTGAGCGCCAGCGTCATGGCCGCCGAACCCGCATCGTGCCAGAACGTACGCATGGGCGTAGTGAACTGGACCGATGTAATCGCCACCAGCGCCATGACCCAGGTCCTGCTCGATGGCCTCGGCTACAACACCAAACAAACCAGCGCGTCCCAGCAAATCATCTTCGCCGGGATCCGCGACCAGCGCCTGGACTTGTTCCTCGGCTACTGGAACCCGCTGATGACCCAGACCATCACCCCGTTCGTCGATGGCAACCAGGTCAAAGTGCTGCAAGCCCCGAGCCTGAAAGACGCTCGCGCGACCCTCGCCGTACCGACGTACCTCGCCGACAAGGGCCTGAAAACCTTCGCCGACATCGCCAAGTTCGAGAAGGAACTGGGCGGCAAGATTTACGGCATCGAGCCTGGCTCGGGCGCCAACACCCAGATCAAGGCGATGATCGCCAAGAACCAGTTCGGCCTCGGCAAATTCCAGCTGGTCGAGTCCAGCGAAGCCGGCATGCTGGCCGCCGTGGATCGCGCCGTGCGCCGCAACGAGGCCGTGGTGTTCTTCGGCTGGGCGCCGCACCCGATGAACGTCAACGTGAAGATGACCTACCTCACCGGCAGTGACGACGCCCTCGGTCCAAACGAAGGCATGGCCACGGTCTGGACCGTCACCGCGCCGAAATACGCCGAGCAGTGCCCGAACATCGGTCGCTTGCTGAGCAACCTGACCTACACCGCCGAAGACGAGAGCCGGATGATGCAGCCGCTGCTGGATCACAAGGACGCCTTCGAGTCGGCCAAGCAATGGCTGAAAGATCACCCGCAAGACAAGCAGCGCTGGCTCGAAGGCGTGACCACCTTCGATGGCAAACCAGCGGCTGAAAACCTGCAACTGACCAGTAAATAAATCCTGGAACCGAACCACCGATTCGCAGCCCGAGCGGGCTGCGAACGGGACTATTACGTCCGGCTTTTCTCCTGAAAAACACTCGCCTGTAAGGAACCGCCTCATGAACCACGACGTCATCATCACCTGCGCACTCACCGGTGCTGGCGACACGACCAGCAAGAGCCCACACGTGCCGGTCACCCCGAAACAAATCGCCGCCGCCGCCGTGGAAGCCGCCAAGGCCGGTGCCACCGTGGTCCACTGCCACGTGCGCAACCCCGAAACCGGCAAGTTCAGCCGTGACGTGGCGTTGTACCGTGAAGTGATGGAGCGCATTCGCGAGGCCGACGTTGACATCATCGTCAACCTCACCGCCGGCATGGGCGGCGACCTGGAAATCGGTGCCGGCGAGAACCCGATGGAGTTCGGCCCGAACACCGACCTGGTCGGGCCGCTGACCCGCCTGGCCCACGTCGAAGAGCTGCTGCCGGAAATCTGCACCCTCGATTGCGGCACCCTGAACTTCGGCGATGGCGACACCATTTACGTGTCCACCCCGGCCCAGCTACGTGCCGGCGCCAAACGCATTCAAGAGCTGGGCGTGAAAGCCGAGCTGGAAATCTTCGACACCGGTCACCTGTGGTTCGCCAAGCAGTTGATCAAGGAAGGCCTGCTCGACGACCCGTTGTTCCAGCTGTGCCTGGGCATCCCGTGGGGCGCACCGGCCGACACCACCACCATGAAAGCCATGGTCGACAACCTGCCGGCCAATGCCGTGTGGGCAGGCTTTGGTATCGGTCGCATGCAGATGCCGATGGCAGCGCAAGCGGTGCTGCTCGGCGGCAACGTTCGGGTGGGTCTGGAAGACAACATCTGGCTGGACAAGGGTGTACTGGCGACCAACGGCCAACTGGTCGAACGCGCCGGCGAAATCCTCAGCCGCCTCGGCGCCCGGGTTCTGACGCCGGCGCAAGGCCGGGAAAAAATGGGCCTGACCAAGCGCGGTTAACACGAACCCTCTCTCTGTAGGAGCCGAGCTTGCTCGCGATTGCGGTATCCCGGCCGCAAAAATGTGCCGGATTTACCGACGCCATCGCGAGCAAGCTCGGCTCCTACGGGACCACCGAATTCTTTCAGGACGTCGCCATGACTTTTATCACCGAAATCAAAACCTTCGCAGCCCTGGGCAGCGGTGTCATCGGCAGCGGCTGGGTGTCCCGCGCGCTCGCCCATGGCCTTGACGTGATCGCCTGGGACCCGGCGCCCGGTGCCGAAGCCGCCCTGCGCAAACGCGTCGCCAACGCGTGGGGCGCACTGGAGAAACAAGGCTTGGCGCCTGGTGCTTCTCAGGATCGCCTGCGCTTTGTCGCGACGATTGAAGAATGCGTACGCGACGCCGATTTCATCCAGGAAAGCGCCCCCGAGCGCCTCGATCTTAAACTGGAACTGCACAGCAAAATCAGCGCCGCCGCCAAGCCCAATGCCTTGATCGGCTCGAGTACTTCTGGCCTGTTGCCAAGCGAGTTCTACGAGAGCGCAACCCACCCGGAACGCTGTGTGGTCGGGCACCCGTTCAACCCGGTCTACCTGCTGCCGCTGGTGGAAGTGGTCGGTGGCAAAAACACTGCGCCCGAAGCCGTTCAAGCGGCGATGAAAGTGTATGAATCCCTAGGCATGCGTCCACTGCATGTGCGCAAGGAAGTGCCCGGCTTTATCGCCGACCGCTTGCTCGAAGCGCTCTGGCGTGAGGCGCTGCACCTGGTGAACGACGGCGTGGCAACCACCGGTGAAATCGACGACGCGATTCGGTTTGGCGCGGGGTTGCGCTGGTCATTCATGGGCACGTTCCTGACCTACACGCTGGCCGGCGGTGACGCCGGGATGCGCCACTTCATGGCGCAGTTCGGTCCGGCGTTGCAGTTGCCGTGGACCTATTTGCCAGCGCCGGAGCTGACCGACAAATTGATCGATGATGTGGTGGATGGCACCACTGATCAGTTGGGCACGCACAGCATTTCGGCGCTGGAGCGCTATCGTGATGATTGCCTGCTGGCGGTGCTGGAAGCGGTGAAGACCACCAAAGAAAAGCATGGGATGGCCTTCAGCGAGTAATGAACTGGCAGGACTGGCCCCATCGCGAGCAAGCTCGCTCCCACAGGTTTTGCGCAGTCCTTGTGGGAGCGAGCTTGCTCGCGATAGCGGCAGCCCGATCACCCTATATTCTGGATCCTCATCATGCCCACCCTCACCACCTACCAAACACGCATCATCCCCGACTGGGTCGACTACAACGGCCACCTGCGCGACGCTTTCTACTTGCTGATCTTCAGCTACGCCACCGACGCGCTGATGGATCGCTTAGGGCTCGACAGCAACAACCGCGAAGCCAGCGGCCACTCGCTGTTCACCCTCGAACTGCACCTCAATTACCTGCACGAAGTGAAGCTCGACGCCGACGTCGAAGTGCACACGCAAATCATCGGTCACGACAGCAAACGCCTGCACCTCTACCACAGCCTGCATCGGGTCGGTGACGACAAGGAGCTGGCCGGCAACGAGCAAATGTTGCTGCACGTCGACCTTGCCGGGCCGCGATCCGCGCCCTTCAGTGAACTGTCGCTGAGCAAGCTGCAAGCCATCGTCGCCGAGCAGACTGACTTGCCCACCCCCGAGTACATTGGTCGAGTGATCGCTTTACCCCAAAAAAAATAACAAGGAGATCGCCATTGAACACCGCCGCCGCTTTTGCCGACTTCCGTACCTACCCGTTGATCAGCGCGTTGACCGCCGTGCACACCCTGGCGGACCGAATTCAAGTGAGCTGGGCGGACGGTCGCGTCAGCCCCTTTCATCATCAGTGGTTGCGCGACAACTGCCCCTGCCCGCAATGCGTCTATACCGTGACCCGCGAGCAAGTGCTGGAAATCGTCGATGTCGCCGAAACCCTGTTGCCCTCCGACTCTCGCGTCGATGCTGAAGGTTGTCTCTGCGTCGATTGGCAGGACGGCCATCTCAGCCGCTTCGACCCCGGCTGGCTGCGCGCCCATGCCTATGACGATGAATCCCGCGCCGAACGGGAGGCGCGTAAACCCAAGGCCAGGCTGTGGCAGCAGGATTTGCAGCTGCCGGTGTTCGATTACCAGGCATTGATGAATGACAACGACGCCCTGCTGCAATGGCTACTGGCAGTGCGCGATATCGGCCTGACTCAAGTGCGCGGCGTACCCACTGAACCGGGCTCGCTGAAGCTGATCGCCCAGCGGATTTCCTTCATCCGCGAGAGCAATTTCGGCGTGCTGTTCAACGTGCAATCCAAGGCCGATGCCGACAGCAATGCCTACACCGCTTTCAACCTGCCGTTGCACAGCGATCTGCCGACCCGGGAGCTGCAACCAGGGCTGCAATTCCTGCATTGCCTGGTCAATGATGCCGACGGTGGCGAGAGTATTTTTGTCGACGGTTTTGCCATCGCCGATGCCTTGCGCAATGAGGACCCCGAGGCGTTTAAAAGTCTCTGTGAAATCCCTGTGGAGTTCCGCAACAAGGACCGTCACAGCGACTACCGTTGCCTGGCGCCGATCATCGCGCTGGATGCACGGGGGCAGGTGTCGGAAATCCGCATGGCGAACTTCCTGCGCGGACCGTTTGATGCGTCGGTGGAGCAGATGCCCGGGCTGTATCACGCTTACCGGCGGTTCATCGCGATGACTCGGGAAGCACGGTTTCGGGTGATGACGCGGCTGAATCCGGGCGAGCTGTGGTGTTTTGATAACCGTCGTACGCTGCATGCGCGCAATGCGTTTGATCCCGCCAGTGGCGCCCGGCATTTTCAGGGGTGCTATGTCGACCGTGATGAGTTGTTGTCGCGGATCCTGGTGTTGCAACGCTAGACCGCGTCATCGTTCATCGCGAGCAGGCTCACTCCTGCCGTTGACCGGGTTCTTTCAGAGGAATACGGTTGAGTGTAGGCGTGAGCCTGCTCGCGATGGCTTAAATCCAGACACCCCATCCCGCCCTGATTCACAGGCAAAAAAAACCCCGATCAAGCCGTGACAGGATCGGAGCTGAGGAGGGTACTGTTGAGGAGCCGTTGCGCGAGGGTGACCAAACCTTCGTGTTGCCAGCTGAGTCCAGTGTGCCCACTCCCTTGATTCACAAGTTAGCCGAAAACGACATGCTCATAGGTATTGCGGCCATTGCGACAAATCGCCCTTGCCGCCACTTCGTCCCCCTACCAGAATCGAGCCAAGACACCGTTCCCTGAAGAAGGATTGCGTCATGATGTACGCCGATTTGATCGACCAGGAAGACCTGTTGGGCCAGCTGAAATCGTTGGGTTTTCAAGTGCCGAGCGGTGCCACAGCCGAACAGGCTTGCGAGTGTGCGGTAAGGGGATTGGACGATGCCCGGGCATATGAACTGCGCAAGATGGTCAAGAATATGTACACCAGCAGCGCGACCATCCTGCCGGCAGTGCGTCAGGCGATCGACAGGCAATTGCTGCCAGCGTTGGCGGAGTATCAACAGAGCCCTAGAACCTGATAAACCGCCATCGCGGGCAAGCCCGGCTCCTACAGTACAGCGTGATCCTGTAGAAGCCGGGCTTGCCCGCGATGAAGCCAGCGCGGTCTAGAGCCGTACGCTAGCGAAAGTCGACTCGTTACGCGCCTGACTCAACGCCGACAACGGCCCCGACAATGGCGACAGCACCAGTGCTTGCGGCAGCGGCATCATCGCCACCTGTTGCGTGGTGTTGGAACCTACGCGCTCGTCACGCGGCGGAATGCCGAAGTATTCGCGGTAGCACTTGGAGAAGTGCGGCGTCGACACGAAACCGCACACCGATGCCACTTCGATGATCGACATCGGCGTTTGCTTGAGCAACTGCCGGGCGCGGATCAGGCGCAGCTTCAGGTAGTAGCGCGACGGCGAGCAGTGCAGGTATTTCTGGAACAGGCGCTCAAGCTGTCGACGCGAAACGGCGACGTACACCGCCAGTTCGTCGAGGTCGATCGGCTCTTCCAGATTGGCTTCCATCAGCGCAACGATTTCCTGCAATTTCGGCTGGTTGGTCCCGAGCATGTGCTTGAGTGGCACACGCTGATGGTCCTGCTCGTTGCGGATGCGTTCGTAGACAAACATTTCCGAGATCGCGGCGGACAGTTCACGGCCGTGATCGCGGCTGATCAGGTGCAGCATCATGTCCAGTGGCGCGGTGCCGCCGGAGCTGGTGAAACGGTTACGGTCGAGGGTGAACAAGCGGGTACTCATGGCCACACGCGGGAAAGCTTCCTGCATCGAGGCCAGGCATTCCCAGTGCACGCTGCAATCGAAACCGTCCAGCAGGCCGGCGCAGGCCAGGGCCCAGCTGCCGGTGCAGACCGCGCCGAGGCGACGGGACTGACGCGCCTGGCTTTGCAGCCACGACACGTGTTCACGGGTAACGGTGCGCTGGATGCCGATACCGCCGCAGACGATGATGGTGTCCAGGGGTGGGGCTTTGTGCATGGAGCAGTCGGGGGTGATCTGCAGACCGTCACTGGCCCAGACCTGGCCACCATCGACGGTGAGTGTGGACCAGCGATACAGCTCGCGGCCGGACAATTGGTTGGCCATGCGCAGGGGTTCAACTGCGGAGGCCAGAGAAATAAGCGTGAAATTGTCCAACAGCAGAAAGCCGATGGATTGAGGCGCACGGTTCTGGGGTTGAGCCCCGGAGTTGGACGTCGTCATCGCGGTATCTCCTCACACAAAGCGGGTGATGGCCTCAGGCGGAGGCTCTTGTTATTGCCATCGTTCTCGCGTGGGAGACGGGCTTTGTAATGACAGAGCAAATGCCATGCCTAAAATTGAATGCGCGTTCAATAACTCCTGAAAACGACGTCGCGACATGTCTATATAAGCCGCGCGGCGACGGGTGGATATAAGTGCCATTATCGGCGATAGACGCCCTGCCTTGCGGGGCGTGAGCAAATCGGTAGCACTTGTGGGAACAGGGCTGCGAGGTGCCGGGACAGAGTGTCACCGCAAGCACGGGTGACGAGTGGTCAGGGCCGGTTTGGATCCCTGTGATTCGGAAAGGGGCTTATCTGTAAGCGACGCGCTAAAAGGTGGCGTGTTTTGAATCGGGTGTTCATTTAGCGCGCAGTTTTGACTGGTCTGACGCCATCGCGAGCAAGTTCGCTCCCACAGGGATTTGTGGTGCGCATCAGTTTTTGAATACACAACAAATCCTGTGGGAGCGGGCTTGCCCGCGATGGCGTTAACTCGGTCTCAACACTCCACCGCGCTCACCGCCAACCCACCCCGCGATGTCTCTTTATATTTGTCATGCATATCCGCGCCGGTATCACGCATGGTGCGGATCACCCGGTCCAGCGAGATAAAGTGCTGACCATCCCCACGCAGCGCCATCTGCGCCGCGTTGATCGCTTTCACCGCGGCAATCGCGTTGCGCTCGATGCACGGCACTTGCACCAGCCCGCCCACCGGATCGCATGTCAGGCCGAGGTTGTGTTCCAGGCCGATTTCCGCCGCATTGCACAACTGCTCCGGCGTGGCACCGAGGATCTCCGCCAGCCCCGCTGCCGCCATCGCGCAAGCCGAACCCACTTCGCCCTGGCAACCGACTTCGGCGCCGGAGATCGAGGCGTTCTTCTTGCACAGAATGCCCACCGCCGCAGCACTGAGGAAATAGTCGACCACGTTGGCGTCCGTCACCGCCTCGCTGAACTTCATAAAGTAGTGCAACACCGCCGGAATGATCCCCGCCGCGCCGTTGGTCGGCGCCGTGACCATGCGCCCACCCGCGGCGTTCTCTTCGTTGACCGCCAGCGCAAACAGGTTGACCCACTCCATGGCGCTCAAGGTCGAGCCGATCACATTGGGCTTGCCCAGTTCCTGCAGGCTACGGTGCAACTTCGCCGCGCGACGGCGCACATTCAGGCCGCCGGGCAGGATGCCTTCGTGCTTGAGGCCCTGGTCGACGCAATCCTGCATGGCACGCCACAACTTCATCAGACCGGCGCGGATTTCCTCTTCACTGCGCCAGACCTTCTCGTTCGCCATCATCAATTCAGCCACGCGCAGGTTGTGCGTCTGGCACAGGCTCAACAGTTCGACGGCGCTGGAGAAATCGTACGGCAACACGGTGCGGTCCAGATCGACCACGCCGCTGGACGCCTGGGCCTCATCCACGACAAAACCACCGCCGACGGAATAGTAGGTGTCGCGATGCAGCTCACCGTGATCGCCTTCGACGATCAGGGTCATGGCATTGGGGTGGAACGGCAGGTTTTCGTCGATCAGGCGCATGTCCCGCGCCCAAATGAACGGCACCGACAAGCGACCGTCGAGCAGCAACATGTGGGTTTCACGCAGGGTTTCGATGCGAATGCCGATTTGCGACGGATCGATCGCATCCGGCCATTCGCCCATCAGGCCCATGATGACGGCATTGTCGCTGCCGTGACCGATGCCGGTGGCCGACAGCGAACCATAAAGTTGAACTTCGACCCGTCGCACCTGCTCCAGTAGATGCTTGTCCCGAAGCGACTCGACAAACAGCGCGGCGGCCCGCATAGGCCCCACGGTGTGCGAACTGGAAGGACCGATGCCGATTTTGAACAGGTCGAAAACACTGATAGCCATTACTGCCGAACTCCTGGATGTGCCGACTCCAGACGCAAAGGCGCCCAGTGGCGGAGCTGCTACGCTCAAGCTGCAATCCGCCGAGATGGCCGCATCATCAGGCTTTTGTCATGTCGTTCGACGTCTCACACCGACGCACTCATGCCCACCAACGCCGCAGGGCGGCGACGCAATGTTTTCGCCGTTTTTTAGCGGATCAGAGGGGAAAAGAGGGCTGAAAAAAGCTGTAAACGACGTCACCGACACTGGATGCGACCCTCCCTGTACTGGTTACGACGCACCCTGTAGGCGTCAGATTTTCACTGGTACATGATCGTATCGACTCGATTGCAAGGCGCCGTGGTAGAGCTGTCTCCAAAACGCCATCCAACCGCAACCTATAAGTGCGGTGGTCCAGTCGGAACACTGCCAAAAAAAACACCAAGGAGTCCATCCATGAAAGGTTCCCCGTCGTTGTTGTTGGCCGCCATGCTGAGTCTGCCGTTACTGGCTCACGCTGCAGAACCCGCTCAGTGCAGTACCGTAAACTTCTCCGATGTCGGCTGGACCGACATTACCGCGACAACCGCTACCACCAGCGTCGTGCTCGACGCCCTCGGCTACAAGACCAAAACCACGATGATTTCCGTGCCGGTGACCTACAAGTCCCTGGCCGACGGCAAGAACATGGACGTCTTCCTGGGTAACTGGATGCCGACCATGGAAAACGACATCAAGGCCTACCGCGATGCCGGCACCGTCGATGTGGTGCGCACCAACCTGACCGGCGCCAAGTACACCCTCGCCGTGCCGCAAGCGTTGTACGACAAAGGGCTGCATGACTTCGCCGACATCGCCAAATTCAAGAAAGAGCTCGACGGCAAGATCTACGGCATCGAGCCAGGTAACGACGGTAACCGCCTGATCCAGAGTATGATCGACAAGAACGCCTTCGGCCTTAAAGACGCTGGTTTCAAAGTGGTCGAGTCCAGCGAAGCCGGCATGTTGTCGCAGGTCGATCGCGCGCAGAAGCGCGACACCGCCGTGGTCTTCCTCGGCTGGGCGCCGCACCCGATGAACAAGCGCTTCAAGATCCAGTACCTCACCGGTGGTGACGACTTCTTCGGCCCCGACTTCGGCGCCGCCACCGTGGCAACCAACACCCGCAAGGGTTACACCCAGGAATGCAGCAACGTCGGCCAACTGCTGAAGAACCTGGAATTCACCGTCGACATGGAAAGCTCTCTGATGGGCAACATCCTGGACGACAAGATGAAGCCTGACGCGGCCGCCAAGGCCTGGCTCAAAAAGAATCCACAGGTCCTCGATACCTGGCTCGCTGGCGTGACCACCATTGACGGTAAACCAGGCCTGGAGGCCGTGAAAGCCAAGCTCGCGCAGTAATCGCTTACGCCGGACGGCTTCGGCCGTCCGGGCTGTTTATTTCCTTGCATGCGGACGTTCACTACCATGCTGATTGATCAGAAAATCCCTTTAGGCCAGTACATCGCGGGCTTCGTTGAATGGTTGACGCAACACGGCGCCAACACCTTCGACGCAATCGCCGTGACACTGGAAACGATGATCCACGGCGTGACTTTTGCGCTGACCTGGTTCAACCCGCTGGCATTGATCGGCCTCATCGCACTACTGGCACACTTCATTCAACGCAAGTGGGGACTGACGGTTTTCGTCATCGCCTCCTTCCTGCTGATCCTCAACCTGGGGTACTGGCAGGAAACCATGGAAACCCTCGCCCAGGTGCTGTTCGCCACCCTGGTCTGCGTGGTCATCGGCGTGCCGTTGGGCATCGTCGCCGCGCACAAACCGATGTTCTACACATTGATGCGTCCGGTGCTCGATCTGATGCAGACCGTACCGACCTTCGTGTACCTCATTCCTACCCTGACCCTCTTCGGTCTGGGTGTGGTCCCGGGCTTGATCTCGACGGTAGTGTTCGCGATTGCCGCGCCTATCCGCCTGACTTACCTGGGCATTCGCGATGTACCGGAAGAATTGATGGACGCTGGCAAGGCCTTTGGCTGCTCGCGACGTCAACTGCTCTCACGGATTGAATTGCCCCACGCCATGCCAAGCATCGCGGCCGGCATTACCCAGTGCATCATGCTGTCGCTGTCGATGGTGGTGATCGCGGCACTGGTAGGCGCCGACGGCCTGGGCAAACCCGTGGTCAACGCACTGAACACTGCTGATATCGCCCTGGGCTTCGAAGCGGGCCTGGCGATCGTATTGCTGGCGATCATGCTCGACCGTATCTGCAAACAACCCGACGCCAAAGTAGGGGGTGACGCATGAGCATTATTCGCTTCGATAACGTCGACGTAATCTTCTCCAAAGATCCACGCGAGGCACTCAAACTGCTGGATCAAGGCATGACCCGTAACGAGATCCTGAAAAAGACCGGGCAGATCGTTGGTGTGGAAAAGGCCAGCCTGGACGTCGAAAAAGGTGAAATCTGCGTACTGATGGGCCTGTCCGGCTCCGGCAAGTCCAGCCTGCTGCGCTGCATCAACGGCCTCAACACCGTCAGCCGCGGCAAGCTGTTCGTCGAGCACGAAGGCAAGCAGATCGACATCGCCTCCTGCACCCCGGCAGAACTGAAAATGATGCGCACCAAGCGCATTGCGATGGTGTTCCAGAAGTTCGCCCTGATGCCTTGGTTGACCGTTCGTGAAAACATCAGTTTCGGCCTGGAAATGCAGGGGCGTCCCGAGAAGGAACGCCGCACATTGGTGGACGACAAGCTTGAGCTGGTGGGCCTGACCCAATGGCGCAACAAGAAACCCAACGAGCTTTCCGGCGGTATGCAGCAACGTGTGGGCCTGGCCCGCGCACTGGCGATGGACGCCGACATTCTGCTGATGGACGAACCGTTCTCGGCACTCGACCCGCTGATCCGCCAGGGCCTGCAAGACGAATTGCTGGAACTGCAACGCAAGCTGAGCAAGACCATCGTGTTCGTGAGTCACGACCTCGATGAGGCCCTCAAGCTCGGCAGCCGCATTGCGATCATGAAAGACGGCCGGATCATTCAGTACAGCAAACCGGAAGAGATCGTGCTGAACCCGGCGGACGACTACGTGCGGACCTTCGTCGCGCACACCAACCCGCTGAACGTGTTGTGCGGCCGCAGCCTGATGCGCACGCTGGACAACTGCAAGCGCATCAACGGTTCGGTGTGCCTCGATCCGGGCGGCGATTCGTGGCTGGACCTGGCTGAAGGCAACACCATCAAGGGCGCCCGCCAGAACGGCGCGAGCCTGGACCTGCAGAACTGGATTCCAGGGCAAGCGGTGGAAGGTCTGGGTCGTCGGCCGACGCTGGTGGACTCGAACATCGGCATGCGCGATGCGTTGCAGATTCGTTATCAGACCGGCAACAAACTGGTGCTTCACGACAACAACAAAGTGGTCGGGATTCTCGGCGACAGCGAGCTGTATCACGCGCTGCTCGGCAAGAACCTGGGGTAAGGCAGCAGACACAAAAACGCCGCGAGAGGATCGCGGCGTTTTTGTTTATCGGGACATCGGGTCAAGCTGCTTTGCTAGTGATGGCCCCTTCGCGGGCAAGCCCGCTCCCACAAGGACGGTGACAATCCTGTGGGAGCGGGCTTGCCCGCGATGGATAGGACGCGGTGTTTCAGACTGAAACACCGCGTCCTATCAAGGTTTAGCTATAGACACGGCCAAGGAGCTGCCGATGGCTTTCAAACTGATCGAGCACGTCGCGGGTGATCTGATCCTGGGTGAAGCCCATCAAGTCGTAATCCTGGCTGCCGTTGTGCAGGTACACCTCGGCGCGGTAGTAGCGTGCGCGCGGTTCATCAGCGCTTTCAGCCGACGCCGTGTCACTCGCCGCCGCCAGATAGCCGTCCAGGCTCACTTCGTAGACAAAAGGGTTGCCCTCTTCCATCTCGATACGCACGCCCATGCAGCGTTTCGACTTGCCCAGCAACGTCTGCACATCCAGACCCTGACCGCGCAATTGCACCGCCGCATCTTCCAGCGCCGGGCTGACTTGTTTGTCCATGAAACGCTGAACAATCGACTGGTTCGGTTGCAGGTCCAACTGAGTCAAACGCTCGCTGAAACCACGACGACCGCGCGCAGCCAACTCCGCTTGCTCCTGCTCGATCTGCACATCCTGGCGCATGGCCTTGTGCAAGCCGAACATGAAGAACACCAGCACCACCGAGAACGGCAAACCGGCCAGCACCACCATGGTTTGCATGGCTTCGAAGTTACCGGCGAACAGCAGGCCGATGGTCACCAGGGTAATCACCGCCGACCAGAAAATCCGCAGCCAGTGCGGCGCATCTTCGTCGACATTACCGCCCTTGCACGAAAGGTTGGCCATCATCACCGCGCCGGAATCCGCCGGGGTCAGGAACAGCACAAAACCGACAAAAATCGACACGCCGATCACAACCTTCGACGCCGGGTAATGCTCAAGCAACTGGTAGATCGCCATGGACGGCTGTTCGAGCGCCGTCTTCCCCAGCTCCACCGCCCCATGGTTCATCACCAGGTCGAGGGCCGAGTTACCGAAGATCGACAGCCACGCCAGGGTGAAGCCCAGCGGAATCAGCAGCACGCCGGCCACCAGTTCACGCACCGTGCGACCACGGGAAATACGCGCGATGAACATGCCCACAAATGGCGCCCAGGAAATCCACCAGGCCCAGTAGAACAGGGTCCACAGGCCCAACCAGCGGTCGGACTTCTCACTGTCGCCTTCGTACACATAGAGGTCGAAGGTCTTCAGGACCACGCCGTTCAGGTAGTCGCCAATGTTCTGCACGAAGCCGTTGAGCAGGTGCAGGGTCGGGCCGAACAACAGGACGAAAATCAGCAAACCGCTGAACAGCACGATGTTCAGGTTGGACAAACGGCGGATACCGTTTTCCACACCGGACACAGCGGCGATGGTCGCCACGGTGCTCATCACAATGATCACGATCAGCAGGTTGGTGTTGCTGTGCTCCATGCCGAACAGGTTTTCCAACCCGGAAGACACTTGCAGCGAACCAATCCCCAGGTTCGTCACCAGCCCCAGCAAGGTCACGAACATGCCAAAGCCGTCCACCGCATGACCGGCCGCGCCTTTGACCCAACGCTCGCCCACCAGCGGATACAACGCCGAACGCAGCGCCAGCGGCTGGTTGTGACGGTAGGCAAAGTAAGCCACGGCCAGACCGACCAGTGCGTAGATCGCCCAGCCATGCAGGCCCCAGTGCAGGAACGTCAGTTGAACGGCCTGACGGGCGGCCATGTTGCTCGCGGCCACGCCTTCGGGCGGGTTGAAGTAGTGGTCCAGCGGCTCGGAGGCACCGAAGTACAGGAGCGAAATGCCGATACCCGACGAGAACAGCATCCCCGCCCAGGCGCCGTAGCTGAAGTCCGGGGTATCGTCCTTGCTGCCCAGTTTCAGTTTGCCGTAGGACGAAAACGCCAGGCCCACCACAAACACCAGGTAAGCGGCGATCACCACCATGTAGTACCAGCCGAAGCTGCGGGACAACCAGGCCTGGGCAATACCGAGCACTCTGCCGGCCTCTTGCGGGGCGATGATCAGAATGGCGGTCAACAACAGGATCAGCGCGGTAGAGGTGTAGAACACCCAACCGTTGACCGTCACCTTATCGGGTGGGGTCTTTATAAGAGAGGCAGAACTCATGGCACAGATGCTCCAGGCAGTGCGAGAGAAGAACACAAGGCAACGCGGTACCCGACTAATCGGTTAGTGGGCAGCCGACCGACGGGTGATATAAAGACACCCCGAAAAAAGCCCGAAGCCCGGAACGCCAAGGCGTAGGGGTTTCGAGCCGTTTTGGATGTCGGTTTATCGTCATTTACACGTAGGAAAAATCTGTAAGCAGCGACGAATTGTCGCAGATCTTATTCTTTGTTGATTGAACGTTCAATCAAAACAAAATAGACTGGCCCTCAAACCGATGGACGTCTTACGTCCGCCGGAAGGCCTAAGGAGATGTGCAAGATGCCCAAGGTCGGTATGCAACCCATCCGCCGCCAGCAATTGATCGAAGCCACCTTGCTGGCCGTCGATCAGGTCGGTATGGGGGACGCCAGCATTGCGCTGATCGCCCGTTTGGCCGGTGTCTCGAATGGCATCATCAGTCACTATTTTCAGGACAAGAACGGCCTGATCGCTGCCACGGCGCAGTACCTGATGAGTGTACTCAGCGAGAACGTCACCGCACGCCGTCAGGCGCTGACAGATGACAGCCCGCGGGCGCATCTGCAGGTGATCATCGAAGGCAACTTCGACGCCAGCCAGGTCAATGGCCCGGCAATGAAAACCTGGCTGGCCTTCTGGGCCACCAGCATGCACCACCCGTCTTTGCACAGGTTGCAGCGGATCAACGATCACCGTCTGTATTCCAACCTGTGCTGCCAGTTCCGCCGCGTATTGCCGCTCGATGATGCGCGCAGTGCAGCCCGTGGCCTGGCAGCGTTGATTGACGGTTTGTGGTTGCGCGGCGCGCTGTCGGGAGATGCTTTCGACACCGAGCAGGCGCACCGGATCGCTTACGAATACATGGATTTCCAACTGGCCAAGCGGGTGAGTTAGAGCACACACAAAACGCTCAACCCCCGAACCGCCACTGACCCGCGTGCCAGCGCAACACGGCACGCCCAGTGGTTAACGCCAACTAACTTATGCACTTGCGAGGACTTTATGGCCCGTTTCGAACTGCAAAAACTCTACATCGATGGCGGTTACTCCGACGCCAGCAGCGACGCCACTTTCGAAGCCATCAACCCGGCTAACGGTGAAGTCCTCGCAACAGTACAACGCGCGACCAAGGAAGACGTTGAGCGTGCTGTGGTCAGCGCCGAAAAGGGCCAGAAAATCTGGGCCGCGATGACCGCCATGGAGCGTTCGCGCATCCTGCGTCGCGCCGTCGACATCCTGCGCGAGCGCAACGATGAACTGGCCGCCCTGGAAACCCTGGACACCGGCAAGTCGTTCTCCGAAACCAAGTACGTCGACATCGTCACCGGCGCGGACGTGCTGGAGTACTACGCAGGTCTGGTCCCGGCCATCGAAGGCGAGCAGATTCCGCTGCGCACCACCTCGTTCGTCTACACCCGTCGCGAGCCGCTGGGCGTCGTGGCCGGTATCGGCGCATGGAACTACCCGATCCAGATCGCCCTGTGGAAATCCGCACCGGCCCTGGCGGCCGGTAACGCGATGATCTTCAAGCCAAGCGAAGTCACGTCCCTGACGACCCTGAAACTGGCCGAGATCTACACCGAAGCAGGCTTGCCAGCCGGCGTGTTCAACGTACTGACCGGCAGCGGCCGTGAAGTCGGCACCTGGTTGACCGAACACCCACGCATCGAAAAAATCTCTTTCACCGGCGGCACCGACACCGGCAAGAAAGTCATGGCCAGCGCTTCTGCCTCGTCGCTGAAAGACGTGACCATGGAACTGGGCGGCAAATCCCCGCTGATCATTTTCGACGACGCCGACCTTGATCGCGCCGCCGACACCGCGATGATGGCCAACTTCTACAGCTCCGGCCAGGTCTGCACCAACGGCACTCGCGTGTTCGTACCGAGCCACCTGAAGGCCGCTTTCGAAGCCAAGATCGTTGAACGCGTAGCGCGCATCCGCGTCGGCAACCCGGAAGACGAGAACACCAACTTCGGTCCTCTGGTCAGTTTCGCCCACATGGAAAGCGTGCTGGGCTACATCGCCAAAGGGAAGGAAGAAGGCGCTCGCGTGCTGTGCGGCGGCGCTCGTCTGACCGACGGCGAATTCGCCAAAGGCGCATTCGTGGCCCCGACCGTGTTCACCGACTGCACCGACGAGATGACCATCGTGCGCGAAGAAATCTTCGGCCCGGTGATGAGCATCCTGACCTACGAAACCGAAGAAGAAGTGATCCGTCGTGCCAACGACACCGACTTCGGCCTGGCCGCTGGCGTCGTCACCAAGGACCTGAACCGCGCTCACCGCGTGATTCATCAACTGGAAGCCGGTATCTGCTGGATCAACGCCTGGGGCGAGTCCGACGCGAAAATGCCAGTTGGCGGTTACAAGCAGTCGGGTGTTGGCCGTGAGAACGGCATCAGCTCGCTGAACAACTTCACCCGCATCAAATCGGTACAGGTCGAACTGGGCGATTACGCCTCGGTTTTCTAAGGCGGTATTTGCTTCGCCTGCGAGATCGCTATCGCAGGCAAACCAGCTCCCACAGGTTTGGCGTCGTTCGCCAAATCTGCGGTGCCCCCCGATCCCTATGGGAGCGTGGCTTGCCCGCGATCGAGTGCGAAGCACTCGCTGACCTGACCAACTTCAAAGAGGGTGCATTCAATGTCCCAAGAATTCGATTACATCATCATCGGTGCCGGTTCGGCCGGTAACACCCTGGCGACCCGTCTGACTGAAGACGAAGGCGTCACCGTCCTGCTGCTCGAAGCCGGCGGCCCGGACTACCGTTTCGACTTCCGCACGCAGATGCCGGCCGCCCTGGCGTTCCCGCTGCAAGGCCGTCGCTACAACTGGGCATACGAAACCGATCCAGAGCCACACATGGACGGTCGCCGGATGGAATGCGGTCGCGGCAAGGGCCTCGGTGGTTCCTCGCTGATCAACGGCATGTGCTACATCCGCGGCAACGCGATGGACTACGACAACTGGGCCAAGTTGCCAGGCCTGGAAGACTGGGATTACCTGAACTGCCTGCCGTATTTCCGCAAAGCCGAAACCCGCGACATCGGCCCGAACGACTACCACGGTGGCGACGGCCCGGTCAGCGTGACCACGCCGAAAGCCGGCAACAATCCGCTGTTCCACGCCATGGTTGAAGCCGGCGTGCAAGCCGGTTACCCGCGCACCGAAGACCTCAACGGTTACCAGCAGGAAGGCTTCGGCCCGATGGACCGTACCGTGACGCCGAACGGCCGTCGCGCCAGCACCGCTCGCGGTTACCTGGACGTCGCCAAGAAGCGTTCGACCCTGACCATCGTCACCCACGCCCTGACCGACAAGATCCTGTTCGAAGGCAAGCGTGCGGTCGGCGTGCGTTACCTGATCGGCGCCGCCGAAGAGCGCGTTGAAGCCCGTGCCCGCAAAGAAGTACTGCTGTGCTCCGGCGCCATCGCGTCGCCGCAGATCCTGCAACGCTCCGGTGTCGGCCCGGCCGAACTGCTGAACAAGCTCGACATCCCGGTGGTCCATGACCTGCCAGGCGTCGGCGAAAACCTGCAGGATCACCTAGAGCTGTACCTGCAATACGCTTGCACCCAACCGGTCTCGCTGTACCCGTCACTGCTCTGGTACAACCAGCCGGCCATCGGTGCAGAGTGGCTGTTCAACGGCACCGGCATCGGCGCCAGCAACCAGTTCGAAGCCGGCGGTTTCATCCGTACCCGTCCGGAATTCGATTGGCCGAACATCCAGTACCACTTCCTGCCGGTCGCGATTAACTACAACGGCAGCAACGGTGTGAAAGAGCACGGCTTCCAGGCGCACATGGGTTCCATGCGTTCGCCGAGCCGTGGCCGTATTCAAGCGAAGTCGAAAGACCCGCGCGAATACCCGAGCATCCTCTTCAACTACATGGCCACCGAGCAGGACTGGCAGGAATTCCGCGACGGCATCCGCCTGACCCGTGAAATCATGCAGCAACCTGCGCTGGATGCTTTCCGTGGCCGCGAAATCAGCCCGGGCATCGACGTGCAAACCGATGAGCAGCTCGACAAGTTCATCCGCGAACACGCCGAAACCGCGTTCCACCCGTCCTGCTCGTGCAAGATGGGTACCGACGAAATGGCCGTGGTTGATGGCGAAGGCCGTGTGCATGGCATGCAAGGTCTGCGTGTGGTCGATGCCTCGATCATGCCGATCATTACCACCGGCAACCTGAACGCGCCGACGATCATGATCGCCGAGAAAATCGCCGACAAGATCCGTGGCCGCCAGCCGCTGCCGCGCAGCAAGGCTGCCTACTTCGTGGCCGGTGATGCACCGGTGCGTGGCAAGCCGATGCGTGATGTGAGTCCTACGGCGCAGTAAGACCGTTACACTGCGTCGCGGCCAATCGCGGGCAAGCCCGCTCCCACAGGTTTTCGGTTGGATTGCAGATATGTGATCAAACCTGAACCCTGTGGGAGCGGGCTTGCCCGCGATGGGTCCTACCAGACAACACATCCCTGGCTGACACACCGACGTAATCCTTTCCTACACCGCTCCACCCTTGATATCGCTCCCCGCACAGGCCTAATCTAGCGCCACGCAAACGTTTCACCTCCCCCTTCGCAACACCGCAACACCGCCACTCCATACCAAGGAGGTTCCCGAATGTTCGATTTCCACCCCCAGCTCAAGCAGCGCTTCGCTGCCTTGCGCACGGGCGCTGAATTCTTTTCGCTGCGTTATGTGCGCGAGTCCGGCCAATACCTGTCGGTGCGCAAGAATGTCGCCGAACCTCCCAGCCTGAGCCGTGATGAAGGCGCGATGCTGACCGTGCGCATCAACGGCGTCGAAGCCTACGCCGCGACCAACGACCTGTCGCAACACGGCCTGCAATCGGCCCTCGACCGCGCCGAACAACAAGCCCGCCGACTCAAGCCCCATGCGTTGCTCGACCTGCGCGACCAAACCGTCTCCAGCGACCGCGCCGACTATTTTTCGCCCAACCTCGACCAGCCTTTCCCGTCCCTGAGTGATTGCTACCAATTGCTCGGCGCCGAATCTGCGTCCGTGCCCAAGGACGAGCGGCTGGTGAACTGGCAGGTCAGCATCGGCATCACCCACGTCGAGCAGATCTACCTCAACAGCGCCGGTGCCGAACTGCGCCAGGCCCAACGTTTCGTCTACCCGGGCCTCGACGTCACGGCCTATGACGGCAGCGACAGCCAGACCCGCAGCCTTGGCCGCGAGAACTTCGGCCAGCAGGGCGGCGCGGATGTGATCAGCCGGTGCGGCTTGATCGGCGCCGGCCCGCAAGTCGCCGATCAGGCGTTGCAATTGCTGCTCGCGCCGAACACCCCGCAAGGCCCGCGCGACCTGCTGCTGATGCCCGATCAGATGATGCTGCAGATCCACGAATCCATCGGCCACCCGCTGGAGCTGGACCGCATCCTCGGCGATGAGCGCAATTACGCCGGCACCAGTTTCGTCAAGGCACAAGACTTCGGTCATCTGCAATACGGCTCGAAACTGCTCAACGTGACGTTCGACCCGGACATCCCCGAGCAGCTCGCCAGCTACGGTCATGACGACGACGGTACGGCCGCGAGCAAGCAATTCCTGATCAAGGAAGGTGTGTTGCTGCGCCCATTGGGCGGCGCGCTCTCGCAATTTCGCGCGGGCATGAACGGTGTCGCCAACAGCCGCGCCTGTGGCTGGAACCGTCCACCGATCGACCGCATGGCCAACCTCAACATCGAGCCCGGCGATCAACCGCTGGCGCAACTGATCGGCAACATCGAGCACGGCATCATGATGTCCACCAACCGTTCCTGGTCCATCGACGATGCGCGCAACAAGTTCCAGTTCGGCTGCGAATGGGCGCAGTTGATCGAAAACGGCGAACTCAAGGGCGTGGTGAAAAACCCGAACTACCGGGCGATTTCCGCGCAGTTCTGGAAAAGCCTCAGCGCCGTCGGCGACGCCAACACCGTCAAGGTCCTGGGCACGCCGAACTGTGGCAAGGGCGAACCGAACCAGGTGATCCGCGTCGGCCACGCGTCGCCAGCCTGTGTGTTCAGCAACGTGGATGTGTTTGGGGGAGACGCCTGATGAGTACGTCGAAAAATCAGGCCGATGGCTTCAAGGCCTTGGTCAACTGGCTACGCGACGCCATTGGCGAGCCGGAACAATTCACCCTCAGCTACGCCGCCGAGTCATCGGCCTTCGTGCGTTTCAACCACGCCAAGGTGCGCCAGGCCGGGCAGGTGCAGCAAGCGAGCATCGGCCTCAAGCTGATCAACGATGGCCGGCATGCCGACCTCGACATCACCTTGGCTGGCGACCCGGAAGTGGACCTGCAGCGTCTGGCCGAAGGTCTGCAACAGTTGCGCGAAATTCTGCCGTTGCTGCCGCAGGATCCGTACCTGCTGATCAACCACAACAGCTGGCAGAGCAAGAATGTGCAGGAACATCCACTGCCGGACACCGGGCAGGTGGTCGCTGAAATCACTCAGGCCGCGGAAGGGCTGGACCTGATGGGCTTCTATGCGGCGGGCCCGATCAGTCGCGGTTTCGCCAGCTCTTCGGGTGCGTTTGGCTGGCATCAGGCCAACAGTTTCAACTTCGACTTCAGCCTGTTTCATGAAAATGGTCAGGCCGTGAAAGCCAGCTATGCCGGACATGACTGGAGCAGCGAAGGGTTTGCCAAGCGCTTCGCTCTGGCGCGCGAGCAACTGGCGTTTCTCGGTCGGCCGTTGCGCACGCTGGCACCGGGTCAGTACCGCGCCTACCTCGCACCGGCAGCCCTTGAAGAAATCATGGGCATGCTCGGCTGGGGTGGTTTTTCAGCGCAGTCGATTGCCAGCAAAACCAGCCCACTGCAAAAGCTGTATGCGGGGGACAGTGCGTTCAGCCCGCAGGTGTCCATTGATGAAAAAGTCAGTGGCTCGTTGAGCCCGGCATTCTCCGGCGAAGGTTATCCCCGCAGTGATCTGGGGTTGATCGTCGAAGGCAAAGCCGGCGCGCAAATGGTCAGTTCCCGCAGCGCGGCGGAATACGGCTTGACTGCCAACGGCGCGGGCGGTGGGGAGATGCCCAGTGCATTGAACATGGCGGCCGGGACGTTGCCTGAAGCCGAAATCCTCAAGCAACTGGGCACGGGGTTGTACATCAGCAACCTCTGGTACCTGAACTACTCCGACCAACCGGGGGCACGCATGACCGGGATGACCCGGTTTGCGACGTTCTGGGTCGAGAACGGCGAGATTCAGTCGCCGGTGAGCACCATGCGTTTTGATGACAGCGCCTACAGCTTGCTGGGTTCGCAGTTGGAGGCGTTGACCGAGGAGCGCGAGTTGTTGCTGTCGGCGAGTACCTACAGTCAGCGGGCCACAGCTTCGGCGTTATTGCCGGGCGCACTCATCAGCAAACTCACCTTGACCCTGTAAACACAAAACCCCTGTGGGAGCGGGCTTGCCTGCGAAGAGGCCATCAGCCTCAGCATTAATGTTGACTGACACACCGCCTTCGCGGGCAAGCCCGCTCCCACAGAGATTGTGGCTTGCAATGACCTTGCATTAACAACTCCAACCCGCAAGAGGTCCCATGCCCAACCGCCCGCCTCTCGACGCTGTCACCGCCCGCTGGGTGCCGTGGGTCGTCGCCATCGCGTTTTTCATGCAGTCCCTCGACGGCACCATCCTCAACACCGCACTGCCCGCCATGGCCCGCGACCTGGCGGAAGATCCGTTGCGGATGCAGGGCGTGATCATCGCCTACATGCTCACCGTCGCCTTGCTGATCCCCGCTTCCGGCTGGATCGCCGACCGTTTCGGCACCAAGAAAATATTCTTCGGCGCGATCCTTCTGTTCAGCCTCGGTTCGTTGCTTTGCGCCTTTTCGACGAGCCTGAGCCTGCTGATCGGTGCCCGGATCATTCAGGGCCTGGGCGGTGCATTGATGTTGCCGGTCGGGCGCCTTGTGGTGCTGCGCGCTTACCCGCGTTCGGAACTGGTGCGGATCATGGGGTTCATCACCATTCCCGGCTTGCTCGGCCCCTTGATCGGCCCAACCATGGGCGGCTGGATGGTGGAGTACCTGACCTGGCACTGGATCTTCCTGATCAACCTGCCCGTCGGGTTGGTCGGTTGCTACGCCGTATGGAAATTCATCCCGGACCTACGCGGCACCGAGCGCACCCGTTTCGATAGCCTTGGGTTCGTGCTGTTCGGCGCGGCGATGATTCTGATCACCGTCGCCATGGAAGGTCTGGGCGAGCTGCACCTGCCCCACCTGCGCGTGATGCTGTTGTTGTTCGCTGGCATGGCCTGTCTGGCGGCGTACTGGTTACGCGCCGGGCATACTGAAAACCCGCTGTTCGCGCCGTCACTGTTCAAGACCCGGACCTTCGCCGTGGGCATCCTCGGCAATCTGTTTGCCCGCCTCGGCAGCGGCGCCCTGCCCTTCCTCGTGCCCTTGCTGCTGCAAGTGGCGCTGGGGTATTCGCCGTCACAGGCGGGGATGAGCATGCTGCCGCTGGCGGCGGCGGCGATGGTTGCCAAGTGGGTCGCACGTCCGCTGATCGAGCGGTTGGGCTATCGCATCGTGCTGACCGGCAACACCCTGGCGCTGGGCATCATGCTCGCGAGCATGGGCCTGGTCAGCGAACAGACACCGTACTGGCTGCTGCTGTGCCTGCTGGCGATTCTCGGGGCGATCAACTCGCTGCAATTCACCGCGATGAACACCGTCACCCTGATCGACCTCGACGATGCCAGCGCCAGTAGCGGCAACAGCCTGTTGTCGGTCGTCGCGCAATTGTCCCTGAGCCTGGGCGTAGCCTGCGCCGGTGCGTTGCTCGGCGGCTTTACCGCCGAGATCGGAAACGATGGCGTGGAAACGGTGTTGGGCGCGTTCCAGCTGACGTTTGTCACGGTCGGAATCATGGCCATGCTGGCGGCCACGATCTTTTCCCAGCTCTCACCAACGGACGGCCGACGGATGGTCACCCGCGAGCACGATATAGAACACTGACCTGTAGCCGCTGACGAGGCACGAGGCTGCGTTGCGCGTCCGCAGGACCGCCCTCGAGGGGCCGCTTCGCAGCCCAACGCAGCCTCGTGCCTCGACAGCTGCTACGGCTATTCGTCCAGAATTTGCAGGTAGATAGAGCGAGACTGGTACACTGCGCGACATTTTGTTTTGCAGGCCAGTCCCGTGACCACCATCGCCACCGCTTTTAATACTTTGCCGCTGTCCGCCGCCATGCTGGCTAACCTCGACTCCCTCGGTTATGCCCAGATGACGCCGATCCAGGCGCAAAGCTTGCCGGTGATCCTCAAGGGGATGGACCTGATCGCCCAGGCCAAGACCGGCAGCGGCAAGACCGCCGCCTTCGGTATCGGCCTGCTGAACCCGATCAATCCGCGCTTCTTCGGTTGCCAGGCACTGGTCATCTGCCCGACGCGCGAGCTGGCGGACCAGGTCGCCAAGGAACTCCGTCGTCTGGCCCGCGCCGAAGACAACATCAAGATCCTGACCTTGTGCGGCGGCGTGTCCTTCGGCCCGCAGATCGGCTCGCTGGAACACGGCGCGCACATCATCGTCGGCACCCCGGGCCGTATCCAGCAGCATTTGCGCAAAGGTTCGCTGGTTCTGCATGGCCTGAACACGCTGATCCTCGACGAAGCTGACCGCATGCTCGACATGGGTTTCTACGATTCCATCGAAGAAATCATTGCCCAGACCCCGGAACGTCGCCAGACCCTGTTGTTCTCGGCCACGTACCCGTCGGGCATCAAGCAACTCGCCGCGAAATTCATGCGCAACCCTCAGATCGTGAAGGCCGAGGCGTTCCATGACGACACGCAGATCGAGCAGCGTTTCTACGAGATCTCCCCGGATGACCGCATGAGCGCGGTGACCAAAGTCCTTGGCCACTTCCGCCCGGCGTCCTGCGTGGCGTTCTGCTTCACCAAGCAGCAGGTTCAGGAAACCGTTGATCACCTGACGTCCAAAGGCATCTCGGCCGTCGGCCTGCATGGCGATCTGGAACAGCGTGATCGCGATCAAGTGCTGGCCATGTTCTCCAACCGCAGCACCTCGGTACTGGTCGCCACCGACGTCGCCGCGCGCGGTCTGGACATCGATGCGCTGGACATGGTGATCAACGTCGAGCTGGCCCGTGACTCGGAAATTCACATTCACCGTGTCGGCCGTACCGGCCGCGCTGGCGAGAAAGGCATTGCGATCAGCCTGGTTGCACCGTCTGAAGCGCACCGCGCCCAAGCCATCGAGCAACTGCAGAAGGCGCCGTTGAACTGGGATCTGGTGGACAACCTCACGTCCCAGGGCGGCGGTCCATTGCTGCCGGTCATGAGCACGCTGTGCATCGGCGCTGGCCGTAAAGACAAGGTTCGTCCGGGTGACATCCTGGGCGCACTGACTGGCGATGCCGGCATTCCGGGCGCCCAGGTTGGCAAGATCGCGATTTTCGACTTCCAGGCCTATGTGGCCGTGGAGCGCGGGATCGCCAAGCAAGCCTTGCAACGCCTGAATGACGGCAAGATCAAAGGCCGTTCGCTGCGCGTTCGTATCCTGTAAGAACAACGCACTTCCCCTGTGGGAGCCGGCGCAACGCCGGCTCCCACAGTTTGTTTTGTGGTGACACACCAAGAGGACACCGTTTTGCGCTCTACCGAAGTCGTGATCATTGGCGCTGGCGCCGCAGGGTTGATGTGTGCGCTGACTGCCGCCGGGCGCGGGCGCAAGGTGATGTTGCTCGACCATGCGAACAAGGCGGGCAAGAAAATCCTGATGTCGGGCGGTGGCCGCTGCAATTTCACCAACATGTACACCGAACCTGGCAATTTCCTCTCGCAGAACGAACACTTCTGCAAATCCGCACTGGCGCGCTACACCCAGTGGGATTTTATCGGCATGGTCGCCAAACATGGCGTGCCGTATCACGAGAAAAAGCTCGGGCAGTTGTTTTGCGATAACAAATCCAGCGACATCCTCGAGATGCTGCTCAACGAGTGCGATCAGGTGGGCGTCAGCCTGCACCTGGACACCTCGATCCAGACCATCGAAAAGCTCGAAAGCGGTTACCTGCTGGACACCACGATGGGCCAGATCACTTGTGAGTCTTTGGTCATCGCCACAGGCGGACTGTCGATCCCGACGCTGGGCGCGACCGGTTTCGGTTATCAGGTTGCCAAACAATTCGGCCACCAACTGCTGCCAACCCGTGCCGGCCTTGTGCCGTTCACCATCACCGATCAGTTGAAAGAGCTTTGCACCGAGCTGTCAGGCACGTCGGTGGATTGCCTGGTGAGCTGCAACGAGCAGAGTTTCCGCGAGAACATCCTGTTCACTCACCGCGGCCTCAGCGGCCCGGCGATTTTGCAGATTTCTTCGTTCTGGGAATCTGGCGACACGGTCGAGATCAACCTGATGCCGGACCACAACGCGCATGAGTGGCTGCAACAGCAGCAAGCCGAACGCCCGAACAGCGAACTGAAAACCCTTCTGGGGGAAATCTTCACCAAGAAGATGGCCAATCTGCTGGCGGACAACTGGTTCGTGTCCAAACCGATGAAGCAGTACACCCACGCGGAAATCGCCGACATCGCCGAAAAACTGGCGAGCTGGAAAGTGGTGCCGGCCGGTACCGAAGGCTATCGCACGGCGGAAGTGACCCTGGGCGGCGTCGACACTCACGAAGTGTCGTCCAAAACCATGGAATCGCTGAAAAGCCCCGGCCTGTACTTCATCGGCGAAGTGCTCGACGTGACCGGGCATCTGGGCGGCTTCAACTTCCAGTGGGCCTGGGCCTCTGGCTACGCTGCCGCGCAGTACGCCTGAAGCAACACAAAATCCATGTAAGAGTGAGCCTGCTCGCGCTAGCGGTGTAACAGTCGACAGAGATGTTGAATGTAGCGTCCTCATCGCGAGCAGGCTCACTCCTACATTGACCCTGTGTGATATCAAGGAACAGATTTTGCTGTCAGATGTGATCGACGCCATTGCGTCGGCGTCATTACTGGCTCAATTTAGCGTCATTGCCTCGGAAGGCCTTCGCATTTCATGTCATCGACTCCTCTCAGTCAGTCTCTGCGTCGCCTCTGGGCGCTGGATAAATTCAGCTACAGCGTGCGGGTGTTCATCGCCCTGACCGGCAGCATGGCGGTCTGTTGGTATCAGGATGAAATGGGCCTGCTGATCCCGTTGTTCCTGGGGATCATCGCCAGCGCCCTGGCCGAAACCGACGACAGTTGGCAGGGCCGCCTCAATGCGCTCGCCGTGACACTGGTGTGCTTCAGCGTCGCCGCGTTCTCCGTCGAACTGCTGTTCCCCTACCCCTACCTCTTCATCATCGCCCTGGCCCTCGCCAGTTTCGGCCTGACCATGCTTGGCGCCCTCGGCGAACGCTATGGCGCCATTGCCTCGGCGACGCTGATTCTGTCGGTCTACACGATGATCGGCGTGGACCAGCGCGGTGGCGCCGTCACCGACTTCTGGCATGAACCGGTGCTGCTAGTGGCCGGTGCGGCCTGGTACGGTTTGCTGTCAGTGCTGTGGCAGGCAATGTTTTCCAACCAGCCAGTGCAGCAGAGCCTGGCGCGGTTGTTCCGTGAGCTGGGTTTCTACCTGAAGCTGAAATCGTCGCTGTTCGAGCCGATCCGGCAGATGGACGTTGAAGCCCGGCGCCTGGAACTGGCCCAGCAGAACGGTCGGGTGGTGGCAGCGTTGAACGCCGCCAAGGAAATCATTTTGCACCGGGTCGGCAACGGACGGCCGGGCTCGAAAGTCAGCCGCTACCTGAAGCTGTACTTCCTCGCCCAGGACATCCACGAGCGCGCCAGTTCGTCACACTACCCCTACAACGCACTCGCCGAGGCGTTTTTCCACAGCGACGTGCTGTTCCGCTGTCAGCGCCTGCTGCGTCAACAAGGCAAGGCGTGCCGCGCCTTGGCCGAATCGATCCAGATGCGTCAGCCGTTCGTCTACGACGCAAGCTTCGCCGAAGCCCTGGGCGACCTGAACGCCTCCATCGAACACCTGCGCATCCAGAGCAACCCGGCCTGGCGCGGCCTGTTGCGCTCGCTGCGGGCGCTCACGGCCAACCTCTCGACACTCGACCGCTTGCTCAGCGACGCGAGCAACCCGGACGCCCTGGCCGATGCCACCGACAGCAGCCTGCTCGACCGTTCGCCGCGCAGCCTCAAAGATGTGTGGATACGCTTGCGCACACAACTGACGCCAACGTCGCTGCTGTTCCGCCATGCACTGCGTTTGCCCCTGGCGCTGAGCATCGGCTACGGCATGGTGCATTTGATTCACCCCTCGCAAGGCTACTGGATCATCCTCACCACGCTGTTCGTGTGCCAGCCGAACTACGGCGCTACCCGACGCAAACTCGGCCAGCGGATCATCGGCACGGCGATCGGCCTGACCTTGGCCTGGGCACTGTTCGATCTGTTCCCGAATCCGCTGATTCAGTCGTGCTTCGCCATCGCCGCTGGCGTGGTGTTCTTTATCAACCGCACCACCCGCTACACCTTGGCCACGGCCGCGATTACCTTGATGGTGCTGTTCTGCTTCAATCAGGTCGGCGACGGGTACGGACTGTTCCTGCCGCGACTGCTCGATACGTTGCTCGGCAGCCTGATCGCCGGGCTGGCGGTGTTCTTGTTCCTGCCGGACTGGCAGGGCCGACGCCTGAACAAAGTGCTGGCCAACACCCTGACCTGCAACAGCATTTACCTGCGCCAGATCATGCAGCAATACGCCGCCGGCAAAAGTGACGACCTGGCCTATCGCCTGGCTCGACGCAACGCGCACAACGCCGACGCGGCGTTGTCGACGACGCTGGCCAACATGCTCATGGAGCCTGGGCACTTCCGAAAAGAAGCGGATGTCGGGTTTCGTTTCCTGGTGCTGTCGCACACCTTGCTCAGCTATTTGTCCGGGCTGGGCGCGCACCGTGAAACGGCGCTACCGGCGGATGTTCGCGAGCAGCTGATTGAGGGTGCCGGCGTGAGCCTGGCAGCGAGCATCGATGAGATCGCCCAAGGCCTGGCGAGCAAAACGCCGGTGGCGATTCAGAGTGATGAAGAAGAGGCCCTGGCCAATTCGCTTGAGCAGATGCCCGATGAAATCGATGAAGGGCAACGGTTGGTGCAGACGCAGTTGGCGTTGATTTGTCGGCAACTGGGGCCGCTGCGAACATTGGCGGCGCATTTGATCAAAGACACCAGTGAGGCTTGAGACTTGCGGAGGCATCGGATCAGCCTCACATCCCATGCTGTTTCATCAACCGCTGATAACTGCCATCCGCCTTCATCTCGGCAATCTCACGGTCAAACCCGGCAACGATCTGCTCATGCTGCGGGTTCTTCAGACTGACCAAAATATGCAGGCTGTTCTCACTCAACGGCTTGGGCAGAAACTCCACCGCATTACGCACTTTGGATGATTCACGCGCCAGGTAATAACGGGCGACGTACTCATCTTCCAGCGTCAACTTGACCCGGTCCGCCGCGACCATGCGCACGGCCATGGAAAAGTTATGCACCGGGACTTTCTGCAGTGATGCGTCGTCATCGAACTCTGGCGAATAGGCGTAGCCGCGCACGATCGCAATCGGATAGGTGTGCAGTTGCTGCAAGTTGTTGTATTCGATCGGCGAATCTTTGCGTTTCAGGAAGCGCACACGATTCACCAGGTATTCGCCGGAGAACTGGCCCAGCTTGGTGCGATCAGCGGTGTACCAGGCGTTGACCAGCACGTCATAACGCCCCTCGCCAACACCCAATAACGCTCGGGCCCAGGGCACCTGCTCGAAATCACTGGCATAGCCTGCGCGTGCCAGCGCGGTCGTGACGATGTCCGTCGCCAAACCGCCGTTGACCAGCGTCGCGTCGGTAAAGGGCGGCCAGGCGTCGGCGACCAGTCGCAGCTTTTCCGCTGCCGCGCCTTGTGTCAGCCACAGCAATACGATCAAAGCAGAAGCTCGATGCAATCGCGGCATGCTAGAAAATCCTTAGCGAGCGGGTAGCCCGACGTGTTTTTCAGCCCAAACTCCAAGACCCGTGTACCGGCAGCCAGGTACTCAACATTAGCTCATTGAAGCCATTGCACAGCGCGTCATCGAAGATTACACAAAGAAGACGGCGCCGCGCGAAATGAATGATGGCATTTTGGCCTTTGTCACAGATTTCCCCGCCATAAAGACAATGATCCTCAGGACGCTTAGTATCGAGCGACGATGCTCAAGGAAAGTGAATATGACAATTGACTGGATCTGCAAACACCACAGCGATTTGGGCAAGGAACAGCTGTACGCCATTCTGCAACTGCGCTCAGAGGTGTTCGTCGTCGAGCAGAAATGCGTCTATCAAGACATCGATGGCCAGGACCTGGAAGGTGACACCTGCCATTTGATGGCATGGGAAGAGAATCGGCTGGTGGGTTACCTGCGATTGCTCGATCCGCAGCTACAAGGAGGAGATGTGGTGATTGGCCGGGTGATCGTTGCCCCGACGGCCCGTGGCACCGGGATTGGGCATGAGCTGATGGCGCAGGCGTTGAAGCAGGCTGAGAAACATTGGCCGGACATGCCGGTTTACCTGTCGGCCCAGGCGCATTTGCAGGGGTATTACGGGAAGTACGGGTTTGTGGTGGCGGGTGAGGAGTATGTCGAGGATGGCATTCCGCACATTGGGATGCGTCGGCCTTAAGGGCCCCATCGCGAGCAAGCTCGCTCCCACAGGGATCACCTCAATCCTGTAGGAGCCAAGCTTGCTCGCGATGGCATCAGCTGCAACACCGCAAAAGCTAGGGGTACTCAAGCACCTCTTTGATCTGCCGCAAATTCCGCTCGATCCACCCCCGATCAATCGCCCCCCACTCACGAATCCGATAACGCCCCGCATGATTGCGCGCACCTTCTTCCTGTTCGAACTCGCAAATGATGTCCAGGTCCGCCAACGCCGCAATCGTGTCCTGCGCCGTGCGCCGGGGCATGCCGGTGACTTCGGTCAAGGCCGGGACGCTGCTCGCCAGCCCGCTGTCGATCAAGTACGCCACGTACAACCGGCGGTAAAAACTGCTCTTGGTCTTGCTGACTTCCATTCAAACACTCCCGGCCGTTGATCCGTTATTGCATGTCCCGCCAGGTCAGGTACACCCGCAGGTCAAACTCCACCTGGTGATAGCCCGGCAGCATGTGTTCGCAGAGTTTGTAGAACGCTTTGTTGTGATCCGACTCTTTAAAGTGCGCCAGCTCATGCACCACGATCATTTTCAGAAACTCCGAAGGCGCTTCCTTGAACAGCGAGGCCACACGGATTTCTTTCTTGGCCTTGAGCTTGCCGCCCTGCACCCGCGAGATCGTGGTGTGCAAGCCAAGGGCGCGATGCGTGAGGTCCAGACGGTTATCGAACAACACTTTGTCGATGGCTGGAGCATTGCGCAGGTATTCCTGCTTGAGATCCAGCGCGTAGGTGTACAGCGCCTTGTCGCTCTGCACACCGTGCTTTTCCGGGTAGCGCTTGGTCAGGTAATCGCCCAGCCGATCGTCGGCGATCAACTGGCGCACTTGATCCTGCAATGCAGCAGGATAGGCCTGGAGGTATTTCAACGCGGTCATTGGGGCGGCAACACGAATCACGAAAAGGTCGCCAGTGTAGCGAATTCAACTGTTCAGTGCGCTCCAGTCGAACGGCTGCACAAAGTCGCCGACGTCCTCGGCCATCATCGGCCGCGCCACCAGAAAACCTTGCACGTACTCACAGCCATTCGCTTGCAGCCATTGGTACTGCGCAACGGTTTCCACCCCTTCGGCGATCACCAGCATTCCATATTGCTTGCACAGGTCGATCACAGTGCGCACCAGGGCGGCATCCCTGGAGGACTCGGGCAGCCGGGAGATCAAATGCCGGTCGAGCTTGAGCGTGTCCAGTTCCAGGTCCCGCAGATGCGCCAGCGAGCAGGGCCCGGAACCAAAGTCATCGAGAGCCACCCGCACCCCAAGATTGCGCAGCAGACGCAGGGTCTTATGGGTTTCTTCCGGGTTTTGCATCAGCGCTTCTTCCGTTACTTCGACTTCCAGATGACGCGGTTGCAAGCCATGGCGCTCCAGCACCTGGCGCAACTCGGTGACCAGATTGGGCATGCCGAACTGAGTGCTGCTCAGACTGACGCCGAGCACCAGATCTTCGGCAAACAGGGTTTCCCAGGCCTTTCGCTGCCCGGCTCCACGCTGGTAAATCCAGCTGCCCAGCCGACTGATCAGTCGCGCCTCTTCCAGCAACGGCAAAAACAGCCCCGGCGGCACATCGCCGACACTCGGGTGCTGCCAGCGCAGCAACGCCTCGAACCCGCGAACCTGTCCATTGGCAATGGACACTTGAGGTTGGTACACCAAATTGAAATCACGGTTTTCGATGGCCGTGCGCACGCTCTCTTCGAGCATCAGCCGCGAACGCGCCCGGCCGTTCATCTCGTGATCGTAGAAACGGTACTGCTGACGGCCCGCGCGCTTGGCTTCGTACATGGCAATGTCCGAGGCCCGCAACAAACCGTCGAGGTTCGCCCCGCAATCCGGAAACGTCGCAATCCCGATGCTGGCGCCCAAAGTGATTTCCAGTCCATCAATCTGCTGACAGATCGATACCCGCTCGATGAGTTTTTCCGCAATCTTCGCCGCCTGCTCGGGAAACTCCAGGTCCAGCAGCGCCGTAAATTCATCGCCGCCCATCCGCGCCAGAATGTCGAACGGCCGCAAGCAGGCCTTCAACTGCTCGGACACCCAGCGCAGCACGCGGTCGCCGGCATCGTGGCCGAGGGAGTCATTGACCCGTTTGAAGCCGTCGAGGTCCAGGTACAGCAGCACCCAGGCGCTGTCGGTGCGTTCACCGCGCAGCAACAGGTTTTCCACGGTCTGGTAGAAACCCCGACGATTGAGCAGGCCGGTCAATGGATCGGTCACGGCCTGGAACTCCAGCTGCTGATGCAGGTGGCGCACCACCGACATGTCCAGCACCGTCACCACCATCGCGTGCTGCTCCGCAGGCAATGGCGCGCATGACAGCGCCACCGGCACCTGTTGGCCGGGCGCAGTACGCAACAGCGCATCATGCAGGCGCAAAGTCTCGCCGCGCCGGTAACCGGTATAAATTTCGGATTCCAGCCAGACCGGGATGTGCGGTTTTTGCAGGAAGTCCAGAAAATCCCTGCCTTGCAGCTCCTCCACCGTTGCGTTCAGCAGCCGCGACATCGCCGGGTTGGCAAATTGGATAACCCCGTCCTCACTCACCACCAGAATGCCTTCGGCCGCGTTCTCCAGCACCGAGGCATTAAACGCGCGTGCGACTTCCAGGTCGTGGCTCAAGCGCTGCAAGGCACGGCGATTGCGCTGGTGTTCCAGCAGGGCCTGGACTTTAGGCTTGAGGATTTGCGGATCGAACGGTTTGAACAGGTAATCCACCGCGCCGCTGGCGTAGCCCTTGATCACCGCGTCCGGGGATTGTTCGTTGGCGGTGAGGAAGATGATTGGTGTAAGGCGGGTTCGCTGGCTGCCGCGCATCAGGCGCGCGACTTCAAAACCGTCCATGCCCGGCATTTGCACATCGAGCAGCACCAGGTCGACATCGTGTTCGAGCAAAAGGTTTAGCGCTTCAAAGCCGGAGGCCGCGGTCATCACCTGCCAGTCCTGGCGCTGGAGCAACGCGCGCATGCTGATCAGGTTTTCAGGGTAATCATCGACGATTAAAAGGACCGAGTTGCCTTCGGCTGGCGTGGGTTGCGCGCATTCCATGCTGCTTCTCTTGTTCGGGGACGTCAGGCCGGTTTCTCGTGAAAACCGGACAAATACTAGGCCTTCACTCTAGACCGGGATCCACAAAAGCAGAAGCCATCAGAGCGCCATCATTTAACTAACGCGTTCATTTGCCGACTAACGGTCGGTCCTGAAAGCCCCGAAAACCGGGAAAGATGGCATTTCGACAGGACGTTGACGCCAAATCTCTGCCGGATGGGCATTAACAAAGTGGCCTCGTACGCTTATAAAGACCGCCCCCCGATGCGCGGGCTAGAGCTTCTGGCACGCGCGTGCAGCAAAAATTTGTGGAAGCTTTGTCTATGATCGATCTCGCAACCTGGAACCTCAGCGTTCCCGTTGGCAATCCGCCGTATACCGTTGAAACCGCCAAACTGGTGGACGGCTTCAAGGACCAATACTTCCACTCAGACACCGGCACCTTGTTTTTCTGGGCACCCGTCACCGGCTCTAAAACAGCCAATGCAAAGTATCCCCGCACTGAACTTCGAGAAACCTACAGCAACGGCACCCTGAAAAACTGGCTCTACCCGGACGCCGACAACTCTCTGCGGGCGACGCTGGCGGTGAATCAAGTACCGAGTTCAGGAAAGATCGTTATTGGCCAGATCCATGCGTATGAAAGCCAAAGACCGATGGTGAAGGTCGAGTATCAGTACAAGACCAGCACCGCCACCGGCAACATCGTTGCCAAAGTGCGCATGCATCCGGATGACGATGAAGGTCGGGTGATCACCATCGCCACCGGGGTGAAACTTGATCAGGAGTTTTCCTACCTCATCCACCTGAGCCCCGGCGGTGCATTGGGCATCAGCGCGGCAGGCTACCAGTGGGACACCAACATCAGCGCGACGTGGCGCGACAAGCCGCTGTATTTCAAGGCCGGGGTCTATGTGCAAGACCACACCGGGTACACCAGCGAAGGCGGGAAAGTGACGTTCAGCAAGCTGGATATTGATCACGACAAGTAAAAACACCGCATCCCCTGTAGCAGCTGTCGAGCCTGCGAGGCTGCGTCCGAGGACGAAGTCCTCACAATCCCCTTTACGACTGCTGCGGAGCCGAACGCAGCCTCGCGCTGCTCGACAGCTGCTACGGCGCCCGAAAAACGCGTAGGACACCTCCGACTGTGGCGAGGGAGCTTGCTCCCGCTGGGCGGCGAAGCAGCCCCAAACCCTGCCACTCCTTTCCCACAGACACGCCACACCGCCCGGTTTACGGAAGCTGCACCGCCGAACGGGAGCAAGCTCCCTCGCCACAATGACCGCATGCACGTCCTACAGCCCGGTTGTGAATGCCGAAATTGCTGCCTAAAGTTGGCCTGTCGCTGACCATTGTTGGCGATAGGGTTTCGCAGCCCTAGCGAGTTAGATCCACAACCGTCAAAATACGGCGCGGCAACTTTGCCTGTGCTCTTTTTATGGCGGCTGTGCGTGGGAGACCATCTGGTCTGCCGGGTCTTAACTCCTCGGTCTGCGAACCCGCGCGCAGTTGCCACCCAATTTGTTTCGCAGCAGACGGTGGCAAATTCTTTTTTTGAGTTAAGGATTTTCCATGAGCAATCAGCAACCGCCACGCCGCTTTACCCCAATGTCCCAGCTGTCCACCGACTATCCCGTCCTTCTCATCGACAGCGACGCCCCGCTACGCGAACTCCACAACTGCGTCAGCGAACGTCTCAACGCCGTCCTCAAGTACCTGAACCTGATGGCCTGCACCAGCCTCCCCGATTACGCCGAAAACGGTATCAACACCGTCACCAACATTGCGCGAATCCTGGTCCAGGATATCGCTGACGTGTTTGGGGTAATCGAGCAGCGAGGGTTCGAATTACCTAAAGTTCGCTAGCAAATATTCACGCAATAAAAACCCGCGCATAGCGGGTTTTTATTAAAGGCACAAACACCAAATCTTAATACTTAAAACTCGAAGCTCGCCAACAACACTCAAACAACGCCTACTCAACGGAGGACCAACTGCAGCGTCGAGTTTGAAGCAATATTGTAATCAGCCAACGTAAGGCCATCCTCCAGTTGTCTTCCGGAGAAAATCAAACGCTACTGATCTGGAGGAACTCCTGTTTTACCCTGGCACTTCGCTTTTACGTTTTCGATCGAGTCAGATGGTTCAACCTCCAAGGTAAACTTCTGGATCACGTTTGTTGCACTGCCCTGCACTTGCTGAACTGAAATCTGCATATCTTCTCCCAGAAAATTAATTCAGAACCAAGCGGGTAGACCACGAGCGCTGATCTCCTCATTAAATTCACTCCGCCGTCGAGTTACACGCAGACAATAGGTCGCAATCAGAGTTAAATCACCTGTAACAAATAACAGCTTTTAATATCAATTTGCGATAATAGTGATAACTTATAAACAGACAACCAACAGACACCCCCCGCACTAATGAATACTTGCCCGCCAACTCACAACCCGTTAAACCTTATTGAAAACTGGAAGCAGGTCTGAGGCCGCGAGCTAACACGGAAAATAATAAAAAAACCCGCCTCTCGGCGGGTTTTTTATGCAACTAAAACACTAAAGGCCTTAGTTAACCTTGGCGTTCAACTCACCCTTCAAGTAACGCTGATACATGCCTTCCAGCGAGATCGGCTTGATCTTCGAAGCATTACCCGCAGTACCAAAGGCTTCGTAACGAGCGATACACACATCACGCATCGCAGTGACGGTCGCGCCGAAGAACTTGCGAGGGTCGAACTCGCTCGGGTTGGTGGCCATCAGGCGACGCATCGCACCGGTCGACGCCAAACGCAGGTCAGTATCAATGTTGACCTTACGCACGCCGTGCTTGATGCCTTCGACGATCTCTTCAACCGGCACACCGTAGGTTTCTTTGATGTCGCCGCCGTACTGGTTGATGATCGCCAGCCACTCTTGCGGAACCGAAGAGGAACCGTGCATCACCAGGTGGGTGTTCGGGATGCGCTTGTGGATTTCTTTGATGCGGTCGATGGCCAGCACGTCGCCGGTAGGTGGCTTGGTGAATTTGTACGCGCCGTGGCTGGTGCCGATGGCGATGGCCAGGGCATCAACCTGAGTGCGTTTGACGAAGTCAGCGGCTTCTTCCGGGTCGGTCAGCATTTGGCTGTGATCCAGAACGCCTTCGGCGCCGATGCCGTCTTCTTCACCGGCCATGCCGGTTTCCAGCGAACCCAGGCAGCCCAGCTCGCCTTCTACCGAAACGCCGCAGGCGTGAGCCATGGCCACGGTTTGTTGGGTAACACGGACGTTGTAGTCGTAGTCGGTCGGAGTCTTGCCGTCTTCGCCCAGAGAACCGTCCATCATCACCGAGCTGAAGCCCAGTTGGATGGAGCGCTGGCAGACGTCAGGGCTGGTGCCGTGGTCCTGGTGCATGCACACCGGGATGTGCGGGAATTCTTCGATCGCCGCCAGGATCAGGTGGCGCAGGAACGGGGCGCCGGCGTATTTGCGAGCACCGGCCGAGGCCTGGACGATCACCGGAGAGTCAGTCTTGTCAGCGGCTTCCATGATGGCGCGCATCTGCTCAAGGTTGTTGACGTTGAAGGCTGGAACGCCGTAGCCGAACTCGGCTGCGTGGTCCAGCATCTGGCGCATGCTGATAAGTGCCATTGTGTGTGTCTCTCCCGGTTTGGGTCGTTAATCGTGCCAGCCTGCCGTAGCGGCGGCGGCTATTCAAGTTATTGCAGATCGGGGGTAAAGCCCGGGCTGCGAATTCGGGTGTTGCCTGAATCTGTCAATTACTGCGCTTTACAACCGCGGCCAATCAAATCATTGGTGGCGACCCAGTAAACCAGGCCTTCCTCACCTTTTATGTGAAACGCCAGCATGTCATTGCTGTACAGCGAACCTTCGGCGCCCGGCTCCTGCTTCAAGCGGTACACCTGATCGGCCCCGCCGAGGCGCACGTCGACTTCCTTGCGGCTGTCGTCGGTGTAGCGCCACAGCACTTTGGCCTGGCTGTCACAGGTCCAGGTGGTCCAGTTATCCACGGGGGCGGACGACTGGAACAGGTTCAACTGAGCGCAACCGGCCAGCAACGCCAACGCCGTAACGGCGATAAAACCTTTCATCCATGTTCCTCGACTGACGGCGCACGCCGCCAGCCCTGAGTAATGAGTCAGACCCGTCAAGGACAACCATGTTCCTTGGCGGGTGTCTGTGTCTCGTATTTATCCAGGCCATCGGGACCGGAACGCTTGTTTAGCACAGGATTGGTTTCCGCTTGCCAGTCGGCCTGGTAGCAGCCTTTTTCCTGCGACTGCGGCGCAGGCTCCGGCGTGGCTTTCGGGTTACTCCCGCAAGCCGCCAGCATGCCCGCTGCGATCAACAGCGTTAACGTCTTGACCATGTAAACACTCCTTTGCCTGGTCAAATGGGCGGCCTCAGGCCTTCGCCCGGCTTTCCAGGACTTCAACGGCTGGCAGCACTTTGCCTTCGACGAACTCGAGGAAAGCGCCGCCGCCGGTAGAAATGTAGGAGATCTGATCCGCAACGCCATATTTATCAATGGCCGCCAGGGTGTCGCCACCGCCAGCGATGGAGAACGCCGAGCTTTCGGCGATAGCCTGGGCCAGCACTTTGGTGCCGTTGCCGAACTGGTCGAATTCAAACACGCCAACCGGGCCGTTCCACAGAATGGTCTTGGACGACTTCAGCAGCTCGGCGAAATTCGCTGCGGTCTGCGGGCCGATGTCCAGGATCATGTCGTCGGCAGCCACATCAGCGATCAGCTTGACGGTAGCGGTCGCGCTTTCAGCGAATTCCTTGGCAACCACAACGTCCACCGGCAATGGCACGCTGACTTTGGCAGCGATTTCGCGAGCGGTGTCCAGCAGGTCCGGTTCATACAGAGACTTGCCGACCGGGTGACCGGCAGCGGCCAGGAAGGTGTTGGCAATGCCGCCGCCAACGATCAACTGGTTGCAGATCTGGCTCAGGCTGTTCAACACGTCGAGTTTGGTCGAGACCTTGGATCCGGCAACGATGGCAGCCATTGGCTGGGCCGGGGCGCCGAGGGCTTTGCCCAGTGCGTCCAGCTCGGCGGCCAGCAACGGGCCAGCGGCAGCGACTTTGGCGAACTTGGCCACGCCGTGGGTCGAACCCTCGGCACGGTGCGCGGTACCGAAGGCGTCCATCACGAATACGTCGCACAGGGCGGCGTATTGCTGGGCCAGTTCGTCAGCGTTCTTTTTCTCGCCTTTGTTGAAGCGCACGTTTTCGAACAGCACGATGTCGCCGGCTTTCACGTCGACGCCGCCCAGATAATCAGCGACCAGCGGCACTTCGCGGCCCAGGGCCTTGCTCAGGTAGTCAGCGACTGGCTTGAGACTGTTCTCGGCCGAGAATTCGCCTTCGGTCGGACGGCCAAGGTGCGAGCAGACCATCACGGCCGCGCCTTTCTCCAGGGCCAGCTTGATGGTCGGCAGCGAGGCCAGGATTCGCGCATCGCTGGTGACAACACCGTCCTTGACTGGGACGTTGAGGTCTTCGCGGATCAGTACGCGCTTACCTTGCAGATCGAGGTCGGACATCTTCAACACGGTCATGGGTCGCAATTCCTGAGTTACTGTTTTGGAGAAGCTGCTGGAGTAGCTGTTTGCAGATAGTGTTCTGCAACGTCCAGCATTCGGTTGGCAAACCCCCATTCGTTGTCGAACCAGGCCAGGATGTTCACCAGCCGCGGGCCGGAAACTCGAGTCTGACTGGCATCGACGATCGCCGAATGTGGGTCATGGTTAAAATCACAACTGGCGTGAGGCAACTCGGTATAGGCCAGCAAGCCTTTGAGCGGGCCACTGGTGGCGGCCTCGCGCAGAATCCGGTTGACCTCGGTGGCGTCGGTGTCGCTGACGGTCTGCATCGTAATGTCGAGGCAAGACACGTTAACCGTCGGCACTCGTACGGCTTTGGCCTGAATTCGCCCGGCAAGTTCCGGCAGCAGGCGTTCGATGCCGCGCGCCAGACCGGTGGACACCGGGATCACCGACTGGAACGCCGAACGGGTACGGCGCAGGTCTTCGTGATGGTAGGCGTCAATCACCGGCTGATCGTTCATCGCCGAGTGAATAGTGGTGATCGACACGTATTCCAGGCCGATGGCCTGATCCAGCAGACGCAACAGCGGCACGCCGCAGTTGGTGGTGCAGGACGCGTTGGACACCAGCAGTTCGTCGCCGGTCAGGCAATCCTGGTTCACGCCGTAGACAATGGTGGCGTCGACATCCGCCTCGCTGGCCATCGGCTGGGAAAACAGCACGCGCGGCGCGCCGGCGTCGAGGAACCGCTGGCCGTCTTCACGGGTGTGATAAGCGCCGGAGCACTCCAGCACCAGATCGACGTCCAACGACGCCCAATCGATGCCTTCGGGGGTAGCACTGCGCAGGACCTTCACGCAGTCGCCATTAATATGCAGACAATCGCCCTCAACCCGCACTTCGCCGGGAAAACGCCCGTGAGTGGAGTCGAAGCGTGTCAGGTATTCGATGCTGGCCATGTCAGCCAGATCGTTGATCGCGACAATTTCAAACCCGGCCTTTTCGCCTCGCTCAAACAACGCACGCAAGACGCAACGACCAATCCGGCCGTAGCCGTTGAGTGCAACTTTGTAAGGACGGGGTTGAGGCATGGGGTTCTCGATTACCGTGGTGAAACCGTTAGCGTGGTGTTGCCTGAACCACCGCTTTCGCGGGCAAGCCCGCTCCCACAGGTTCGTTGGTGTACACAACATGTGTGAGCAACCGAAAACACTGTGGGAGCGGGCTTGCCCGCGAAGGCGTCGCTCAGGCGACACCTGATCCGGATCAGTCTTCCAGCAGCTCTTCAGCCTGACCCAGGATGTTTTCCAGGGTGAAACCGAACTCTTCGAACAAGGCAGGCGCAGGCGCCGACTCGCCGTAGGTGGTCATGCCGATCACGCGACCTTCCAGGCCCACGTACTTGTACCAGTAGTCCGCGTGAGCGGCTTCGATGGCGATACGGGCGCTGACTTGCAACGGCAGAACCGCTTGCTTGTAGTCGGCGTCCTGAGCATCGAACACGCTGGTGCAAGGCATCGAGACAACGCGCACTTTGCGACCCTGTTCGGTCAGCTTGTCGTAAGCCTGAACCGCCAGGCCGACTTCGGAACCGGTGGAGATCAGGATCAGCTCAGGCTCGCCGTCGCAGTCCTTCAACACGTAACCGCCACGGGCGATGTCGGCGATTTGCAGGGCGTTGCGATCCTGGTGCTGCAGGTTCTGACGCGAGAAGATCAGCGCCGAAGGGCCGTCCTTGCGTTCCAGTGCCAGCTTCCAGCACACGGCCGATTCAACGGCGTCGGCCGGGCGCCAGGTGTCGAGGTTCGGCGTGCTGCGCAGGCTGGTCAGTTGCTCGATTGGCTGGTGAGTCGGGCCGTCTTCGCCCAGACCGATGGAGTCGTGGGTGTAGACGAACACCACGCGCTTCTTCATCAGCGAAGCCATGCGTACTGCGTTGCGCGCGTATTCCATGAACATCAGGAAGGTCGCGCCGTAAGGCACCAGACCGCCGTGCAGCGCCACGCCGTTCATGATCGCGCTCATGCCGAATTCGCGAACGCCGTAGTACATGTAGTTGCCGCTGGCGTCTTCAGCCGTAACACCTTTGCAACCTTTCCACAGGGTCAGGTTGGAACCGGCCAGGTCAGCGGAGCCGCCCAGCAGTTCAGGCAACAGCGGGCCGTAGGCATTCAGTGCGTTCTGGCTGGCTTTACGGCTGGCGATGGTTTCGCCCTTGGCCGCGACTTCAGCGATATAAGCCGAGGCGTTTTCAGCGAAGTCAGCCGGCAGCTCGCCGCTCAGGCGACGCACCAGTTCGTTGGCCAGTTCAGGGAATTCAGCGGAGTAAGCAGCGAAACGCTGATCCCACTCGGCTTCAGTCGCGCGACCGGCTTCCTTGGCGTCCCACTCGGCGTAGATGTCAGCTGGAATTTCGAAAGGTGCGTAGTTCCAGTTCAGTGCCTTGCGGGTCAGGGCGATTTCCGCGTCACCCAACGGGGCGCCGTGGCAGTCTTCTTTGCCTTGCTTGTTCGGCGAACCGAAACCGATGGTGGTCTTGCAGCAGATCAGGGTTGGTTGATCGCTTTTGCGCGCGGTTTCAATCGCGGTCTTGATCTCTTCCGGGTCATGACCGTCGACGTTGCGGATCACTTGCCAGTTGTAGGCTTCGAAACGCTTCGGCGTGTCGTCGGTGAACCAGCCTTCGACTTCGCCGTCGATGGAGATGCCGTTGTCATCGTAGAAAGCGATCAGCTTGCCCAGGCCCAAAGTACCGGCCAGGGAGCCGACTTCGTGGGAAATGCCTTCCATCATGCAACCATCACCCAGGAACACGTAGGTGTGATGGTCGACAACGTTGTGGCCCGGACGGTTGAACTGCGCCGCCAGGACTTTTTCTGCCAGGGCAAAACCGACGGCGTTCGCCAGGCCTTGGCCCAGTGGACCGGTGGTGGTTTCAACGCCTGGCGTGTAGCCGAATTCCGGGTGACCCGGGGTGCGGCTGTGCAGCTGGCGGAAGTTTTTCAGGTCATCGATCGACAGGTCGTAGCCGGTCAGGTGCAGCAGCGAGTAGATCAACATCGAACCGTGGCCGTTGGACAGCACGAAGCGGTCACGGTCGGCGAACGATGGATTGCTCGGGTTGTGCTTCAGGTAGTCACGCCAAAGTACTTCGGCGATATCCGCCATACCCATAGGGGCACCGGGATGGCCGCTGTTGGCTTTTTGCACGGCATCCATGCTGAGGGCACGAATGGCGTTGGCACGCTCACGACGGCTGGGCATCGCTGTTCTCCTGCGGATATTGAATCGAGAGTGAATAAAACGAATCGGAAAAAAGGCGAGCATTTTCCCTCACCGGGCCGCCTCGGGGCAATGACAGATAGTCATCTGGAGGCGTTTTTCCATGTGATAACGGCGGTTTCGACGGGTGAAACCTTTCCGCTGTCCGTTTGTTGACAGAACCTAACGTCGAGAAGTGCCATCTATCGAGCAATATCAAAACTTTTTGATATTGCTCTTGCAGTGATTTCGACCCGTCACTAGACTGCTGGCCTTATGAATTTACGCGTGCCTTCCATTCAACATGACGATTGCGACGAGCTGGCGGCCCTCTGCAAGGCCGGCGGCGACCCTCTGCGTCTGAATGTATTGCGCGCCCTGGCCAACGATTCGTTCGGTGTGCTGGAACTGGCGCAGATCTTCGGCATCGGCCAATCCGGCATGAGTCATCACCTCAAGGTCTTGGCCCAGGCCGACCTGGTGGCGACCCGCCGTGAAGGCAACGCGATTTTCTACCGTCGTGCGCTGCCCCACACCGACCTGCTGGGCGGCAAGCTGCACGCCGCCCTGCTGGAAGAAGTGGACAACCTGACCCTGCCGACTGATGTGCAGTCGCGGATTGGTCAGGTGCACGGGCAACGAGCGGCGGCCAGCCAGGACTTTTTCTCACGGGTTGCGGAGAAATTTCGCGCCCAGCAAGACTTGATCGCCGGCCTGCCGCAATACCGCGAAAGCGTGGTGGCCTTGCTCGACAAGCTGGGTTTCGGCAAAGGCGCCACGGCCATTGAAGTCGGCCCCGGTGACGGCGAATTTCTGCCGGAACTGGCGCGCCGTTTCGCTGAAGTCACTGCGCTGGACAACAGCCCGGCGATGCTCGAACTGGCGCGCCAGGTCTGCGAACGTGAAAAGCTGGCTAACGTCAGCCTGCAATTGGCCGATGCATTGAACGGTGTCAGTCTTCAGGCCGATTGCGTTGTACTGAACATGGTATTGCACCATTTCGCCGCGCCGGCCGAAGCGCTCAAGCACATGGCCGACTTGCTGCAACCGGGCGGTAGCCTGCTCGTGACAGAGTTATGTAGCCACAACCAGAGTTGGGCCAGGGAGGCCTGCGGTGATCTCTGGTTGGGGTTTGAACAGGACGATTTGGCCCGTTGGGCCACCGCTGCGGGACTCGTTCCCGGGGAAAGCCTCTATGTAGGCTTACGTAATGGTTTCCAGATCCAGGTCCGCCATTTTCAGCGACCGGCTGGCGACACTCACCATCGGTAAATTCAGGAAAACATCGAGATGAGCGAATACTCCCTCTTCACCTCCGAGTCCGTGTCTGAAGGACATCCGGACAAAATCGCCGACCAGATTTCCGATGCGGTGCTGGACGCCATCATTGCTGAAGACAAGTTCGCCCGTGTGGCGTGCGAGACTCTGGTAAAGACCGGCGTTGCAATCATCGCCGGTGAAGTGACCACGTCGGCCTGGGTCGATCTGGAAGAAATCGTGCGTAACGTCATTCTGGACATCGGCTACAACAGCTCCGATGTCGGCTTCGACGGCGCCACTTGCGGTGTGATGAACATCATCGGCAAGCAGTCCCCAGACATCAACCAGGGTGTTGACCGTGCCAAGCCTGAAGATCAGGGTGCCGGCGACCAAGGCCTGATGTTCGGCTACGCGAGCAACGAAACCGACGTGCTGATGCCAGCACCGATCACCTTCTCGCACCAGCTCGTTCAACGCCAAGCCGAAGCCCGTAAATCCGGCCTGCTGCCTTGGCTGCGCCCGGACGCCAAGTCGCAAGTGACTTGCCGTTACGAAGGCGGCAAGGTTGTCGGTATCGACGCCGTTGTTCTGTCGACCCAGCACAACCCTGAAGTGTCGTACAAAGACCTGCGCGAAGGCGTGATGGAGCTGATCGTCAAGCACGTACTGCCTGCCGAGCTGCTGACCAAAGACACCCAGTTCCACATCAACCCGACTGGCCAGTTCATCATCGGTGGCCCGGTTGGCGACTGCGGCCTGACCGGTCGCAAGATCATCGTCGACAGCTACGGCGGCATGGCTCGCCATGGTGGCGGCGCGTTCTCCGGTAAAGACCCATCGAAGGTTGACCGTTCGGCCGCCTACGCCGGTCGTTATGTGGCCAAGAACATCGTGGCTGCCGGCCTGGCCGAGCGCTGCGAGATTCAGGTTTCCTACGCGATTGGTGTTGCCCAGCCTACGTCGATCTCGTTGAACACCTTCGGCACCGGCAAAATCAGCGACGACAAAATCGTCAAACTGGTTCGCGAAGTATTCGACCTGCGTCCATACGCAATCACCACCATGCTCGACCTGCTGCACCCGATGTACCAGGAAACCGCTGCGTACGGCCACTTCGGTCGCACCCCGGCGACCAAGACCGTGGGCGAAGACACCTTCACCACGTTCACCTGGGAAAAGACCGACCGCGCCGACGACCTGCGTTCGGCTGCCGGTCTGTAAGACTTCCCCGGCGGTACCCAAAGCCCTGCACGGTTCGCCGTGCGGGGCTTTTTATTGTCTTTCGCTTTGCACCGAGTCGCTGCCATCGCGAGCAGGCCCGCCCGGTCACCCCTGAAACACCAGGCAAAACACCCACCCTTCCCGCCCGAAAATATTGACTAGCCTTCCAGCATCCCACTTGAGCAAGGATGCTCACGATGCTTCTACGCCTGATGCCCGCTGTCTTCCTGACCGTGTTTTGCCTGAGCTCAAACGCTGCCGACTGCCCCGACTGGCCACCCGCACGCGCCTTGGACGAAATCACCGCCCTGCAAAAACAAATCGATTTCTGGGACGACCACTACCACCGGGGAGGACGCTCGCTGGTCGCCGATGAAATCTACGATCAGTCCCGCGCACAATTGATTGAATGGCGTGAGTGCTTTGACTTGGGTCTCGCACCCGAACCCTTGCGCACTGCCGCTGGCAAGATCGCCCACCCCATCGCCCACACCGGCCTCGACAAACTCCGCGATGGACAGACTGTGGAAAACTGGCTGCGCGGTCGCGAAGACATCTGGGTACAACCCAAAGTCGATGGCGTGGCCGTGACACTGACCTATCGCAACGGCTTGCTGCATCAGGCAATCAGCCGTGGCGATGGCATCAATGGCCAGGACTGGACGGCCTCGGCTCGCCTGATCCCCGGTATCCCCCGGCAACTCGCACAACCCGTGGACATACTGGTGCAAGGCGAACTCTATTGGCAGCTGACCGACCACATACAAGTCAAGGCCGGCAGCCAAAATGCCCGCTCCACCGTAGCCGGTCTGATGGCACGCAAGGTACTCGCGCCTGAACAAGCCGCCGGTATCGGATTGTTTGTCTGGGACTGGCCACAAGGTCCGACCCATTTGCCTGAACGAATAGCGGCTCTGGATGGGCTGGGGTTCCCAGGCACTTTGCCCTATAGCCAACCGGTCAGGACAATGGCTGATGCGCAACGCTGGCGCGATCACTGGTATCGCTCGCCGCTGCCGTTTGCCAGCGACGGTGTCGTCCTGCGCCAAAGCCTGCGCCCCTCGGCCGAACGCTGGCAGGCGAAATCACCCTTTTGGGCCGTCGCCTGGAAATACCCTTTCGCGCAGGTACTGGCCGAGGTGCGAACAGTCGACTTCAAGGTTGGGCGCACCGGACGAATCACACCGGTACTGAACCTGAAACCGGTGACGCTCGATGACCGACAGATCAAACGCGTGAGCGTCAGCTCCTTGCAGCGCTGGGAGAAACTGGACATCCGCCCCGGCGATCAGGTGTCCATCAGCCTGGCCGGACTGACCATTCCCAGACTCGACAGCGTTGTACTGCGCAGTACCGAACGGGCTGAGGTGAGCGTCCCGCTGGCAGCCGACTTCCATCATTTGAGTTGCTGGCAGCCGACGCCGGGGTGTGAAAGCCAATTCCTCGCACGACTAACCTGGCTCAGCGGCAAGCAGGGGCTGGCTTTGCCCCATGTCGGCCCCGGCACCTGGGAGAAACTTTTAGAAACAGGCCGTCTGAATAGCCTTCTGGATTGGTTGACCTTCGATGCTCAAGAGCTTGCTACCATTAACGGCTTCGGCGAACGCAGCAGCGCTCGTCTTTTGAACAGTTTCAACAGTGCTCGACAGCGTCCCTTCAGTCGTTGGCTGAAAGCCTTGGGTTTACCACCGATGGGGCAGGCGCAGCTTGCCGATTCATGGCAGGCAATGGCGAACCGAAACACCGAACGATGGCAGGCTGAAGCCGGTATCGGCCCGGGACGTGCGGCGCAATTGAGCGCGTTTTTCCGCGACCCGCAGGTCCTGGCCTTGAGTGAAACATTAAGGGTTGCCGGGATTGACGGTTTCTAGAGACCTACAATCCACGGCAGCCGGGAACCCCCAGGGGCCGATGCGCTCCAACGCCCATTGCCACACCGACCCGCTTGCCTTTGCGCATGGAGCTTTTATGAAATTTCTTTCACCGCTAGCCCTGTTGACCCTCTGCAGCGTGCTGGCCGCTCCACTGATGGCGGCCGAAGAAGCGCCGGAACTGACCGGCTGCGCAGCCAAGAAACAGGGCATCATCAACCAGATCGAACTGGCCAAGTCACACGGCAACGCCGATCAGCAAGCTGGCCTGGAAACCGCCTTGAGCGAAGTCACGGCGCATTGCACCGACGCCTCGCTGAAGAAAGAACGGGAAAACAAAGTCCTCGACGCCAAGCATGAAGTCAGCAAACGTCAGGCCGACCTCGACAGCGCCATGAAAAAAGGCGACCCCGACAAGATCAACAAACGCAAAGACAAACTCGCCGAGTCCCGCAAGGAATTGCAGGACGCACTCGACGAACTGGATAAGTAGCTCGGTAGTGATCGTTCCCACGCAGAGCGTGGGGAACGATCAACTAGCCAGCGAGAATCAATGATCCCGAAACTGTTTATGGCAAGCACTGCAGGCATCTTCGACTTTCTGCACCGCCGGCCCCAGGTTGCTGGCCTTGTAAGGTTGAACCTGGCTGGCGATCACCAATTCACCGGTGGCGGCTTCAAGGTTGCGGGACATTTCCTGAAAACGAGCCTGCTGTTGCCAGACGTTGTCCTTGGCGCTGGTGTGATCTTCTTCGCGCACCTGTGGAAAATGTTTCCACGGCTCATGGGACAGCGCATCGAGTTTCACGGCGCCGTCGGCGAATTTCTGACCATCAAACGGAATGCGGCCACGCAACATGCCGCCCAGGTCTTCGCCGGTCTTGAGCATCTGCTTGAAAATCGCCTTGCGCTGACCCAGCGGCGAATTCGGATCGACACCGCCGCAAGCGGACAACGTCAGGCAGGCCAGCAATACAACAGAAAGTCTTTTAAGAGTCATGGTGGCTTCAGGTCACGGGAACGGCCGCCAGTATCCTCGCGTCATCGACAAAGACCAATAGCCCTATTATCAATACGGGTTGTTTGAGCGCATGGAGCACTCAGGCGACCGGCAAAGGAATTACTCCATGAACAGCCGTTTCAAGGCATGGCGTCACCACCTCGCGTGGACTCTTCCAATGGTGGCCGTCCTCGCCGGCTGCACCGGCGGCGATAACAACAAGCCAAAAACCCATGCACTCGCTACCTATTCCAGTGCCACCTGGGAAGCGCTGCCGGCGGTGTCCGACAGCGATCTGGTCGCCGGCTTCGGTTCGTGGCGCAGCGCGTGCACCCGGCTCAAGGCCGACCCGGTCTGGGGTGCAACCTGCTCCGCCTCCGCCAACGTGCCGCAAACCGCCACCGATATTCGCGATTTCCTCAAACAGAATCTGGACGTCTATGGCCTGCGTGCCGCCAATGACAACCCCAACGGCTTGATCACCGGCTACTACGAACCGGTCTACCCCGGCAGCTTGACCCAAACCGCAGCAGCAAATATCCCGGTGTATGGCGTACCCGAAGACATGATCATTGTCTCGTTGGACAGCCTCTACCCGGAACTCAAGGGCAAGCGCCTGCGCGGTCGACTGGAAGGGCGAGTGCTCAAGCCTTATGACGATGCGGCAACTATTGAGACCAAAGGGGTCAAGGCCCCGGTGGTGGCCTGGCTGACCGATCCGATGAACCTGCAATTCCTGCAAATCCAGGGCTCGGGGCGTATTCAGCTCGATGACGGTCGCCAGCTGCGCATCGCTTACGCCGACCAGAACGGCCATCCGTACCGTCCCATCGGCCGCTGGCTGGTGGAGCAAGGCGAGCTGAAGAAAGAAGACGTGACCATGGGCGCGATCAGCCATTGGGCCAAGGCCAACCCGACGCGCATTCCCGAACTGCTCGGCAGCAACCCCAGCTATGTGTTTTTCACCCGCAACCCGGACAGTAACGAAGGACCGCGCGGCTCGTTGAATGTGCCGCTCACTGCCGGCTTTAGCGCGGCGGTGGACCGCAAGGTCATTCCGCTGGGCAGTCTGTTGTGGTTATCCACCACCAAACCGGATGGCACTGCACTGGTTCGCCCGGTGGCGGCTCAGGATACCGGCGGCGCGATTGCCGGCGAAGTACGTGCGGATCTGTTCTGGGGCACAGGCGAGGCGGCCGGGCAATTGGCCGGGGACATGAAGCAGCAGGGGCAGATCTGGATGTTGTGGCCTAAAGGTGCGGCGTTGCCACAGGTGCCTCAGGTAGCTGATGCGGCGAACACCAAACCCTGAGATGTGCATGGGCAATTAGATAGCTATCGCGAGCAGGCTCACTCCTACAATTGATCTTCAGTGATCACAAACCTTGTAGGCGTGAGCCTGCTCGCGATGAGGCCAGCAAAATCACCGACTTTTAAACAGACACCACAAAGAAACTCACAATCAACCCCATCCCCACAAACCACACCAACGACCGCAATACCGCCCAGTCCGCCAGGTAGCAAATGATGTACAGCAACCGGCTGGTGATGAACAACACCGACAGCACATTGATCGTCACCAGCTCGGCATTGCCAGCCAGGTGCGCCACGATCACCGCTGCCGCGAACGCCGGGGTCACTTCAAAACTGTTCAGTTGCGCAGCATGCGCGCGTCGAGCCAAACCATTGAGTGACTCGAGAAAGTCCCGGGGATCATGGTTGTCTCTCAGCCCATACCGACCACCGGCCTTGGCAATCGCCGTGCAGACATAAGGCAGGAAAATCGCGATCAAAATGCACCACAGCGCAACCGTCATAAAGCAGTCCTTTCTTCAGTTTGGAAATTCGGGTTTCGGTTAAAACTTCATCACCAGGATGCCGATCAGCACCAGCCCACAGGCTAAGAGCCGTGGCCGGCCGAAAGGTTCTTTCAGGTAGCGCATGCCGAACAGCACCACCAGTATTACGCTGATCTCACGCAACGCCGCCGCTTCGGCAATCGAGCCCAGCTGCATGGCCCACAGCACCAAAGCGTAACTGAACAACACGCAAAACCCGACCGCCAGCCCCAGCCGCCATTGCTCCCGCCAGAACAGCATGAACGCCGGCCGCTTGCGCACCAGCGCCAGCAACGGAAATGGCCAGGCACTCAGCAACGTGACCCAGACCAGGTAATCCAGCGGGTGTGACCAGCGCCGCAACGCCTGGCCGTCAATGAACGTGTAGCAGCCGATGCACAGACCGATCAGCGCCACCACCGGCAGCATCGACCACGGCAAACGTGCGCCGCCACCGCCCTGCCACAGCAGGCACAGCATGCCGAACGGGATCAGCAGGATTCCGAAGATCTGCTGATTCGTCAGCACTTCCCCGGCAAAGATCAGTGTCAAGGCCAGCACCACCAACGGCGACAGCCCGCGCATCAAAGGATAGACCAGCCCCAGATCACCGACCCGATAGGCCTGAATCAGCAGATAGCGATACAGCAATTCGAACGCCGCCGAGGCTAGAATCCACGGCCAGATGTCGATGGGCGGCACGTTCACAAACGGCAGCATCACGGCGACAAACAACATCGCCACGCTGTCCATGCAGGCCACCACCAACAAACGTTCGGCACTGAATTTGATCAGGGTATTCCACGCCGCATGCAACAGTGCCGCGACTAACACCAGTGCTGTTGCAAGCACGGCCTACTCCTTCATTTGTTTTTATTTCCGGCGGGACGCGCCCGGATAATTGATTCGCGATATGTCAGCAGCTGTTTATACTGCAAGCGACCACGCCGCACTCAGTTGCGCACAGACTAATTCCAAAAATTTCTGCCCATGCCCGCTCTCACCGAGAACGGTCATCGGCATGCGTATGCCTGATCAAAGCGTCAAGACTACCGACAGAGACCTTGCGCATGCCACTCGCCTTGCTTGCCCTCGCTGTTGCCGCGTTCGGCATCGGCACCACTGAATTCGTCATCATGGGCCTGCTGCCCGACGTCGCTCGCGACCTCGCCGTCAGCATTCCACACGCCGGCCTGCTGATCACCGGCTACGCCCTGGGCGTGGTGTTCGGCGCGCCGATCCTTGCGGTCGGCACGGCCAACATGCCGCGCAAGGCAACATTGCTGGGGATGACGCTGATGTTCATCCTCGGCAACGTCCTGTGTGCCCTGGCGCCGAACTACGCCACCTTGATGGCGGCTCGCGTGGTCACTGCGTTGTGCCACGGTGCGTTCTTCGGCATCGGTTCGGTGGTCGCGGCCGGTCTGGTCGCACCGAACAAACGGGCGCAAGCCATTGCGATGATGTTCACCGGCCTGACGCTGGCCAATGTGCTGGGCGTGCCCTTGGGCACCGCGCTTGGGCAGTACGCCGGCTGGCGCTCGACCTTCTGGGCGGTCTCGGTGATTGGTGTGATTGCCGCCATCGCACAATGGCTCTGGCTGCCGAAACACATCGCCATGGACAAGGCCAATCTGGCCAGCGAGTTCAAGGTGCTGGGCAAGGTCAATGTGTTGCTGGCGCTGGGCATGAGCGTGCTGGCGTCGACCAGTCTGTTCAGCGTGTTCACTTACATCGCGCCAATCCTGCAAGACATCACGGGCGTCAGCCCGCATGGCGTGACCATCATGTTGCTGTTGTTTGGCGTCGGCCTGACCGCTGGCAGCATGCTCGGCGGTCGACTGGCGGACAGTCGCTTACTGCCTTCGCTGGTGGGCATGGCGCTCGCTGTGCTGGTGGTGCTGGCGGCATTCACGCAGACCAGCCATTCGGTGATTCCTGCGGCAATCACGCTGGTGCTGTGGGGCATTTTTGCGTTCGCCCTGTGCCCGATTCTGCAGCTGCTGATCATCGATCAGGCACACGAAGCGCCCAACCTCGGCTCGACGCTGAATCAGAGCGCGTTCAACCTCGGTAACGCAGCGGGCGCGTGGATTGGTGGGCTGGTAGTTGCCAGTGGCGCCGACCTGGCGGACTTGCCGTGGACCGGCGCGCTGGTCAGCGGTTTGACGGTGCTGACGGCGTTGTTCTTTATTTACCTGCAGCGTCGGAGTGCGGCTGCGGTGAATGTGTCCGGCTGAATAGCTGCATCGCTTCGCACACGGCTATCGCGAGCAGGCTCACGCCTACAGGGACCGCGTCCTTCCCTTTAGAAGTGAGCCTGCTCGCGATGAAGTTGACGCGGTACACCTGTCTTTACTTCTCTTCGCGTCCGCGTGAATCCGGCGCCTGATCGGCACCCTTCTTTGGCGGCCCACTCTCGCTGCGAATCTGCGCATGACTGATCAGCGCAAAGATGCAGCTGCCGCCGATGATATTCCCCGCCAGCGTCGGCCCGGCGAACACCAGCCAGAAATCCTTCCACGGCAACTCGCCGGCAAACACCAGGTACGACACCTCGGCCGAACCGACCACGATGTGGGTGAAGTCACCCAGCGCCATGAGGTAGGTGATGAGGATGATGATCCACATCTTCGCGCTCTCCATGGACGGAATCATCCAGACCATGGTGGCGATCATCCAGCCCGAAACGATGCCCTTGGCGAACATCTGGCTGGCGTGGTTTTCCATGACTTTGCGGCCGATTTCGAGGAAGGCCAGGTCGGTTTTGCTGTCGAAAATCGGCAGGTTCAGCATCACGTAGGCCACCAGCAACGTGCCGCACAGGTTGCCTCCCAGCACTACCGTCCACAGGCGCAGTAATCGGCCGAAGTTGTTCAGTGTGGGTTGGGTCATGACCGGCAACACGGCGGTCAGGGTGTTTTCGGTGAATAACTGCTGGCGGGCGAGGATCACCGCAAGAAAACCGGCGCAGTAGCCGAAACTGGCGATCACCTTGAAGTGCTCGCCGTCCGGCAGCCGTGAGTTGAGCAACCCCATGGCCATCAGCGACAGGCCCATGGTCAGGCCGGCGGCCAGCGCCGACCACCACAACGCAGCGATGCTACGCTCGAGCTCCTGGTCGCCCTGTGTCCGAATGATTTCGTGCAGTACCGCCGCACGGGGCGGCTGGTTTTTGTCGACGTCGTGCTGTTCTTCAGCCGAGAGGTTCGGGGTCTTGCCGTCTTTTGGGGTGTCCATAGCGTTCCTGAACCGGTGGCGTGTCATGTAGGTACGACACGCGCGATTCGGCGCTGTTCAGTGTTCGAATAAACGAAGCCATTTCCGCAGGAGCCGAGCTTGCTCGCGATGGCGTCATTCGCATCACCGCCGAAACCGACGTGAATCGATCGCGAGCAAGCTCGGCTCCTACAGGGCTCGCATTACTCGCTCGCCACATCATCCTGAAACTGATCTTTGACGTACTTGATCTCGGTACGCCCGTGCGGTGCAGGCAAGCCGTCTTCCCCCAGGTTGACGAACACCATCCTCTCTACTGTCAGGATGCTTTTGCGAGTGATTTTGTTGCGCACTTCGCAGGTCAGCGTGATGGAGGTGCGACCGAACTCGGTGGCGGTAATGCCCAGCTCGATGATGTCGCCCTGGCGAGAGGCGCTGACAAAATTGATTTCGGAAATGTACTTGGTGACGACGCGCTGGTTGCCCAGCTGAACGATGGCATAGATCGCCGCTTCTTCGTCGATCCAGCGCAACAGGCTGCCGCCAAACAGCGTGCCGTTGGGGTTGAGGTCTTCAGGTTTAACCCATTTGCGGGTGTGGAAATTCATAGGGGGCTCCGGGTTTGAGGCGTTTGAGCGCTAGGGTTCTGCCCCCAGCTTCAAGTTTTAAGCGACAAGCTGCAAGTAAAAGCAGATTCGCTGTTACTTGCCGCTTGTAGCTTGTCACTTGCCACTAGCCGGACAAAGAAAGCTATAATCGCCACCGATTTAGAACGGCTACTGCCGTTTTCCCGCCACCTGTCCGAGGGGCGCTGCAGCAGGTTCGACCTGTCAGGCTCGGATGGGGCGTTGCTTGGTCGTTATCGACCAGACACTAAACGCACAACGGCGCCCATTCGCATACATTACGAATGGAGGCTCATCATGAGCGCTGTTATCACGCCTGCAGATTTTAACGATTACAAAGTGGCCGACATGTCCCTGGCTGCCTGGGGCCGTCGCGAAACCATCATCGCCGAATCCGAAATGCCTGCCCTGATGGGTCTGCGCCGTAAATACGTCGGTGAGCAGCCACTCAAAGGCGCGAAAATCCTCGGCTGCATCCACATGACCATTCAGACTGCCGTGCTGATCGAAACCCTGGTTGCCCTGGGTGCCGAAGTACGTTGGTCGTCCTGCAACATTTTCTCGACTCAAGACCAGGCCGCTGCCGCTATCGCTGCTGCCGGTATCCCGGTTTTCGCCTGGAAAGGCGAGACTGAAGAAGAGTACGAGTGGTGCCTGGAGCAAACCATCCTCAAAGATGGCGCGCCTTGGGATGCCAACATGATCCTCGACGACGGCGGCGACCTGACTCAACTGCTGCACGACAAGTACCCACAGGTTCTGGACCGCGTCCACGGCGTGACCGAAGAAACCACCACCGGCGTTCACCGCCTGCTGGACATGCTGGCCAAGGGCGAGCTGAAAATCCCGGCCATCAACGTCAACGACTCGGTAACCAAGTCCAAGAACGACAACAAGTACGGCTGCCGTCACAGCCTGAACGACGCGATCAAGCGCGGTACAGACCACCTGCTGTCCGGCAAGCAAGCGCTGGTCATCGGTTACGGTGACGTGGGCAAGGGCTCCGCTCAGTCCCTGCGTCAGGAAGGCATGATCGTTAAAGTCTCCGAAGTTGACCCGATCTGCGCCATGCAAGCCTGCATGGATGGCTACGAGCTGGTTTCGCCGTTCATCGACGGCATCAACGACAGCACCGAAGCAAGCATCGACAAAGCGCTGCTGGGCAAGATCGACCTGATCGTGACCACCACCGGTAACGTCAATGTTTGCGACTCGAACATGCTCAAAGCCCTGAAGAAGCGTGCTGTTGTCTGCAACATCGGTCACTTCGACAACGAAATCGACACCGCTTTCATGCGCAAAAACTGGGCGTGGGAAGAAGTGAAGCCACAGGTTCACAAAATCCACCGCACCGGCCCGGGCGCTTTCGACGCTCAGAACGATGACTACCTGATCCTGCTGGCCGAAGGCCGTCTGGTTAACCTGGGTAACGCTACCGGTCACCCAAGCCGCATCATGGACGGTTCGTTCGCCAACCAGGTGCTGGCGCAGATCTTCCTGTTCGGCCAGAAGTACGCCGACCTGTCGCCAGCCCAGAAAGCCGAGCGCCTGACGGTTGAAGTACTGCCGAAGAAACTCGACGAAGAAGTGGCCCTGGAAATGGTCCGCGGTTTCGGCGGCGTTGTGACTCAACTGACCAAGACCCAGGCCGACTACATCGGCGTGACCGTCGAAGGTCCGTTCAAGCCGCACGCTTACCGCTACTAAGACACAGCAGCTGCGAGCTTTAAGCTTCAAGCGGCAAGCAAGGTCAAAAGCCGAACTTGCCGCGCGAAGCTCGAGAGCTCTGCCCCTATTCCAAAACAGTTTCAGGCAGCAGGCTCCAGGCACAAGAGATCAGCGCACCTCCGCTTCTCTTGCAGCTCACAGCTTGCAGCTTGTAGCTGGAGGTGCCCTCCATGTCCCAAGACCGTCGCTACAGCTTCGAGTTCTTCCCTACGAAGACCGACGCTGGGCATGAAAAGCTGCTTGCCACTGCTCGTCAGCTGGCCACGTATAACCCCGATTTCTTCTCCTGCACCTATGGCGCTGGCGGTTCGACCCGTGATCGCACCCTCAACACCGTGTTGCAGCTCGAAAGCGAAGTCAAAGTCCCTGCCGCACCGCACCTGTCTTGCGTCGGCGACAGCAAGGACGACTTGCGCGGCCTGCTGGCTCAATACAAAGCAGCCGGCATCAAGCGTATCGTTGCCCTGCGCGGTGACCTGCCTTCGGGCATGGGCATGGCCAGCGGCGAAATGCGCCACGCCAATGACCTGGTCGAATTCATTCGTGAAGAGACCGGCGATCATTTCCACATCGAAGTCGCCGCTTACCCGGAAATGCACCCGCAAGCGCGCAATTTCGAAGACGATATCGCCAACTTCGTGCGCAAGGCCAACGCTGGCGCGAACAGCGCGATCACCCAGTACTTCTTCAACGCCGACAGCTACTTCTACTTCGTCGAGCGTGTACGGGCAGCGGGCGTGAACATCCCGATCGTCCCGGGGATCATGCCGATCACCAACTACAGCAAACTGGCGCGCTTCTCTGACGCCTGTGGCGCAGAAATCCCGCGCTGGATCCGTAAACAGCTGGAAGCCTACGGCGACGACACCCAAAGCATTCAAGGCTTTGGTGAGCAAGTCATCACCGAAATGTGCGAACGCCTGCTGCAAGGTGGTGCACCGGGCCTGCACTTCTACACACTGAATCAGGCTGAAGCGAGTCTGGCGGTGTGGAACAACCTGAAGTTGCCGCGCTGAAACAGTGCAAAACCCCGAAAAGGCTCTGGCGAAATCCAGGGCCTTTTTTATGGAAGATGCCTTGCGCCAGAGCTTCTGGATCCAGTTTCTGGCTCTTTATGATTTCTCGTCGTAATCTCAAGCCATGCCCCTGATTTCGCGATGTCTGACCGTGCTGCTTTTTACTTGCCTGAGCTTCGCCGCCCGGGGCGAGAAGCTGCGCATTGTCACCGAACCGTGGGCGCCTTACGTCTACGAGGAAGACGGCAAAGCCCTGGGACTGGATTACGAAACCACCGCCATCGTCTTTAAACGCCTGGGGATCGAAGTGGACTGGCAGTTCCTGCCGTGGAAACGCTGCCTGTCGATGCTCGAAACCGGTCAGGCAGACGGCGCGCTGGACATTTTCCACAGCGATGAGCGTGACGCGACGCTGCTCTACCCCGGGGAACCGCTCTCGGAAGTCGAATTCGTGATGTTCTACGCCAATGACCGGCCCCATCCGTTTCGTACCCTCGACGACCTGAAAGGCCTGACCATCGGCACCTCGCCGGGCTATCTCTATAGCAAGGATTTCAGCGACTCAACACTGTTCATCCGCGAGCCGGCGCCGACCCATGAAGCCAACTTCGGCAAGCTGGTACGTGGACGGATCGACCTGTTAATCACTGATCGCCGGGTTGGCCAGCATTTGCTCGATGAATTGGGTATCCGCGGCAGCATCACTGAAAACCCGACCGTTATCAGCCACCAGAGCCAGTTTCTGGCAGTACGCAAAAATGCCGGCATGGACCTGCTGGTGCAGCGTTTCGGTGCCGAACTCAAGCGTTTCAAGCGCGAACCCGCCTACGCGGAGTTGAGCGCCCGTTATGGCACCGACCCGGGCCCCGATGTGAAAGCCGCCACCGCCACTTCGGCCACCATAAAAACCGTTGAGCAGCAGGAAAGCGGCGCGCAGTGATTGCTCTGTTATACTCCGGCCTTCCCGCCAGGCTCACGCCCGGACGCTCGGACTTGTTCAAGGCATCTCGATCCCGCTACAGCGCAGCTTTTCAGCCCGCGCGAGCGCTCCAGACGAGCTTTCAAGGCCCAGCAGGACCGGACGGGATTGCGTTCCTCTTAAACGCCATTCGCGCCAGGCAAGACTCCCATTGGGCCAAGCCCTAACTAAAACAGGATTACTCATGTCCTTTGCTTCCCTCGGTCTCTCCGAGGCTTTAGTCCGCGCCATCGAGGCAGCGGGCTATACCGAGCCTACTCCGGTGCAACAGCGGGCCATTCCCGCCGTGTTGCAAGGTCGCGACCTGATGGTTGCGGCTCAGACAGGTACTGGTAAAACCGGTGGCTTCGCCCTTCCGATCCTGGAACGGCTGTTCCCTAACGGTCACCCGGACAAATCCCAGCGTCACGGCCCGCGCCAACCGCGCGTCCTGGTCCTGACCCCTACTCGCGAACTCGCGGCTCAAGTCCACGAGAGCTTCAAGGTCTATGCCCGTGACCTGAAGTTCGTCAGCGCCTGCATCTTCGGCGGCGTCGGCATGAACCCGCAGGTTCAGGCCATGTCCCGTGGTGTTGACGTGCTGGTGGCCTGCCCTGGCCGCCTGCTCGACCTCGCCGGCCAAGGCAGCGTCGATTTGTCCCACGTGGAAATCCTCGTGCTGGACGAAGCCGACCGCATGCTCGACATGGGCTTTGTCCATGACGTGAAGAAGGTCCTGGCCCGACTGCCGGCCAAACGGCAGAACCTGCTGTTCTCGGCGACGTTCTCCAAGGACATCACCGACCTCGCCGGCAAGCTGCTGCACAACCCGGAACGCATCGAAGTCACGCCGCCGAACACCACGGTCGAGCGTATCGAACAGCGCGTATTCCGCCTGCCAGCCAACCACAAGCGTTCGCTGCTGGCCCACCTGATCACCGCAGGCGCCTGGGAACAGGTGCTGGTGTTCACCCGCACCAAGCACGGCGCCAACCGCCTGGCCGAGTACCTGGACAAACATGGCCTCAGCGCCGTTGCGATCCACGGCAACAAGAGCCAGAACGCCCGCACCAAAGCCCTGGCCGACTTCAAGGCCGGTGAAGTGCGCATCCTGGTCGCCACCGACATCGCCGCTCGCGGCCTGGACATCGACCAGTTGCCACACGTGGTCAACTTCGAACTGCCGAACGTCGACGAAGACTACGTGCACCGTATCGGCCGTACTGGCCGTGCCGGTCGTTCGGGCGAGGCGATCTCGCTGGTCGCTCCGGACGAAGAGAAGCTGCTGAAAAGCATCGAACGCATGACCAAGCAGAAGATTGCCGACGGCAACCTGATGGGCTTCGACTCCAGCGCCGTAGAAGCCGAGAAACCTGAAGTTCGCGAGCGTCCGGATGTGCGTAACCCGCGCAACCCACGTGGCCCGCGTGGCGACGGCCCGAACGGCACCGGTGGTGGTGGCGGTCGCAAGGACAAAGGCAAGGACAAGGGCGGCAAGGAAAAACCTGCCGCCACTGGCCGTGGCGATCGCCCGGCCCGTGAACACAAGCCACGCGAAGGCACTCCGGCGCGCGAGCAACAGCGTCCGGCGCCACGCGCTGCCGCGGCTGACCGTGCTCCAGACGAGTTCCTGGACGACGATATCGATAACTTCGGTAACCGCGTTGATTACGTCCCTCAAGCCAAACCGGCTCAGGGCCGTGGTCGCCGTCCGGGTGCTCCGGCACAAGGCACGACGGCTGGTGCAGGTGCTCCGCGCACCGGCGGCAAGCCTCAGGGTCGCCAAAGCGGTCCGCGCAGCAGCGACGGCGCCACCACCGGCACGCCGCCGGCCAAGCGCAGCGGTCCACGCAGTGGCGCTCCACGTGACGGTCAGGCCCGTCGCGAAGAAGGCCGCAACCGTCGCCCGGCCCGTGACGATCAGCCGCGTTCGGAACCGGCCGTGCAAAACCCGCGCGGTCCGGCGCCGAAGATCATTCACAAGGAGTCGAAAACCGATCGTTTCCCGACTCCCGAGCAACTTGATCAACTGCCAGGCCGTCCGCGTGGCGAAAAACCAGCGTTGCTGACCCGCAATCGCTAAGTTATCGCCGCAATGAAAAATGCCCCTGATCTCACGATCCGGGGCATTTTTTTAGCCTGATGAAAAACCCTGTGAGAGCGGGCTTGCCCGCGATGGCGTCAGTCCAGCCAACACCTATGTTGCCTGATCCACCGTAATCGCGGGCAAGCCCGCTCCCACAATGTTTCGCATTGTCTGAACAGGTTTTGGTGGGCAATAAAAAACGCCCCCGACCGTGAGGCCGGGGGCGTTCTTGTGTCTGCGGCGAAAATTACTTCGCTTTCACACCTTCAAAGGTGACGTACAGATCAACCGCGTCGGACTGTGGACCCAGGTCCATCATCTTGCCGAAATCAGAACGCTTGATGCTGGTGGTGCCTTCGAAGCCGGCACGGTAGCCGCCCCATGGATCCTTGCCTTCACCCAGGAAAGTGGCCTTGACCACAACTGGTTTGGTGACACCCGCAATGGTCAGGTCGCCGGCCACGTCGGCAGTGACTTTACCGTCGGCGTTTTTGCCGGTGGTTTTAACGCTGGTGGACACGAAGGTGGCTTTAGGGAAATCAGCCACTTTCAGGAAGTCTTTGCTGGAGATGTGCTTGTCACGCTCAGCGTTGTTGGTGAAAACGCTCGCCGTGTTCACGTTGAACTCGATCTTGCTGTCTTCTGGCTTGGCAGCATCAAAGCTGAACTTGCCGTCGATGTCCTTGAAAGTGCCGGTGATGTAGCTGTAACCCAGGTGGCTGATCTTGAAGTCGACGAAGGCGTGCTGGCCAGTTTTGTCGACGACGTAGTCAGCAGCCATTACGTTGGCGGACAACAGGGCAGAACCGATTGCCAGAGCGGCGAGAGTCTTTTTCAACATGTCTTGTATTCCTTGAGGGCTAAGTTGAACGTCAGGCTTTGCGACCCAGCATTCGTTTCAGGGTCACATCACGGTCGATAAAGTGGTGCTTCAATGCTGCCAACGCATGGAGACCGGAAAAAATTACCAATGCCCATGCCAGGTAGAGATGAATCGCACCTGCGTTATCTGCCTGGTCCGGTAGCCCGGAAACCAGTGCAGGCACTTCAAACCAGTCAAACACCGGAATCCCGACACCCTCTGCGGTGGAAATCAGGTAACCGGCAATCATCACAGCGAACAAACAGAGATACAGAAAAGCATGCCCGAACTTGGCGCCAAGACGCGTCATGCGGCTGTAGCTGGTCAGCGTTGGCGGCGGTGGGCTGATGAAGCGCCACACCACGCGTAACACCATGACAGCCAGCAGGATCAGACCGATGCTCTTGTGCAGGTCAGGTCCTGCCTTGCGCCAAGGGTCGTAGTAGCCGAGACCGACCATCCACAGACCCAGACCGAACAAACCGAACACTGCCAGCGCTACGCCCCAGTGCATGAAGATGCTGACCCAGCCGTAGCGAGAGGTAGAGTTTCGTAGTTGCATTGCCGAGTCCCTGTAAGTGCTGGCCCAAGACTATCGAGTTATCTATCGAATTAAAGCGGAAAATTTCGCTTTGAAATATCGAGAAATACGATCAAGAGCTTGAAATAGGCGTGTTAAGGAAAGATTAAAGACCCATGCGTAAGAAAAGATGAAGCCCAACTAAAGAACACCCTCGCCCCTGGTTTTATTCGATTCTTAGTACCGGCTTTTCTTCAGGCATAAAAAAACGCGGCATCTCTGCCGCGTTTTTTAGTCCAGACGCTTACTGCGCCTTGGTCTCCGTTGCCGGGGTTGCAGCCGGTTTGGCGGCTGGTTTTTTCGCCGGTTCGGTTTTCTTCACCGGGGCCTTGGCTGGAGCCTTTTTGGTATCGGTTTTGGCGGCAGGCTTTTTAGCCGGTGCCTTTTTGGCAGGCTCGGCTTTCACTGGTGTTGCAGGCTTCGGTGCTTCGACCGGCGCTGGTGCAACAACCGGGGCTGGATCCGGCGCCGGTGGCGTGTAAGGCGCAGGAGCCTTGACCGGCTCTGCCTTCTTGTCGTCATCCGAACCACCGAACAGGTTGCTGAAGAAGTTACCTTTCTTCGCCGCCACTGCACCGGCCGCTGCTGCCGGCACCACTTTCGCCGGTTCAAACGACTTGCCCGCCGACAGGTCTTCTACCTGACTGGCCGCACGCTGGCCGGTGCGCAATGCGCCTTCCAGAGTGCCTGGGTACAAGGTATCGGTGTGTTCGCCAGCAAAGGCTACGCGCTGGATCGGGCGTTCCCACAGGCGCCAGTACTTGCTGATCTGGCCCGGGCCGAAGGCCAGGTAGGCGCCGCCCATCGAAGGATCGGTGCTATAGCGGCGGATTTCATAACCGGTGAACGAACCGCGCGCCTGTGGATAAAAGGCGTGCAGGCGAATCAGCACCTGATCGACCATCTGCTTGTCGCCGAACGCCTGCATCACACGAGCATTGTCGCCGGACAGGTTGATCACCACATTGGCGCCACCCTTCAACGCCGGCTCGATCCACAACATGCCGAGGCCGGTGTTGCTGAAAATCTCGCCGGACATGCGCGCCTTGGGTTCCCATACCGGCGTCTTGAACTTCAGCATGATCTGGTCGCGCCAACCGTAGTTGGTGCCTTTGATAGCGCCCATGTGCTGGGCATCCAGCGACGGGATCATCTGGATCTTGTTCAGTGCGCGCAGCGGCACCGCCAACACTACGTAGTCTGCCTGATAACCGACCGAGCCGACTTTGACGGTCACGCCGTCCTTGTCCTGGGTAATCGACGAGACCGGGGAGTTGGTCTTGATGGTTTTCAGCTGTTTAACAAACGCCTGGGCCAGCACTGTACTGCCGCCCACCAGTCGCGAAGCACGCAGGTCACGATCGGATGTGCCACGGTAAACACGGCTTTGCTGCGCGTAATACAGCAGCGACAGGCGCGAAGGTTCGTCGTAGCGGGTACGAATCTGCTGGTTGATCAGCTGACGCGCAGTGGCAGGCAGGTTCTGCTTGTCGAGCCAGTTGGATACGTTGATCTGATCCAGCGTTTGCAAAGTGCTGGTGGCGAGCGGGTTCTGCGGATCGTCAATCGAGCGCGCCAGATCATCCTGGGTTTTTTCGAAGCGCTTGAGCGCGTCGGCGGTGGCCGGTTGCTTGGTCGCCAGATCTGCCGCGGAGAAGTACTCACCGTCGATCAGATAACTTGGGGTACGCACGAATTCCGGGGCCGGCGCAGTGCTCAGCTTGAAGGTCGATACGTATTTGTTCAGCACCGGCTGGGTCTTGTCGTTGCCGATCCACTCACTGGTGGCCATGCCGGAGCGACCGCCCAGGCTCGGTTTGGCTTCCAGCAGGGTGACCTGCCAGCCTTTGTTCTGCAGCTCGTAAGCCGCCGTCAGGCCAGACAGCCCGCCGCCGATCACGATCGCGGTTTTATCCTTGGCCAGCGCAGACACGCTGAACAGCCCCAACATCACCAGCGCACAGGCGCGCAGCCAACCGACAGACATTCAGCGAACTCCGGAAATACATGAGGAAATAGCAGTTTTTACGAGTCAGGCGACTCCAGGAACCGCGAAGGATACGTCAGGCTTCAGACGCCCGCCAGCAACGTCTATCGCCCCATACAAAGTAGCTCAATCGTCACAATGGGTTGTCCCGGCGCGACGCATTGCATAGGCTTGCGCGATTGTTTACCCGCCTACGTCACGGGTAGCCTCGAGGAGACATAAAATGGGCCTGAATAAACAGTGGATGGAACGCGATCTCGCGGTGTTATGGCATCCCTGCACCCAGATGAAAGATCACGAACAACTGCCGCTGATCCCGATCAAGCGTGGTGAAGGCGTGTGGCTGGAAGACTTCGAAGGCAAGCGCTACCTCGACGCTGTCAGCTCCTGGTGGGTCAACGTGTTTGGCCATGCCAACCCGCGCATCAACCAGCGCATCAAGGACCAGGTCGATCAGCTGGAGCACGTGATCCTCGCCGGTTTCAGCCACCAGCCGGTGATCGAGCTGTCCGAGCGCCTGGTGAAGATGACCCCGGAAGGCTTGACCCGGTGCTTCTACGCCGATAACGGTTCATCCTGCATCGAAGTCGCGCTGAAAATGAGCTTTCACTACTGGCTCAACCGCGGCCAGCCGAACAAGAAGCGCTTTGTCACCCTGACCAACAGCTACCACGGCGAAACCATGGCGGCGATGTCGGTCGGCGACGTGCCGCTGTTCACCGAAACCTACAAGGCCCTGCTGCTGGACACCATCAAGGTGCCGAGCCCGGATTGCTACCTGCGCCCGGATGGCATGAGCTGGGAAGAACATTCGCGCAACATGTTCGCGGCCATGGAACAGACCCTGGCAGAGCATCATGACACTGTCGCGGCAGTCATCGTCGAGCCGCTGATCCAGGGTGCTGGCGGCATGCGCATGTACCACCCGGTGTACCTCAAACTGCTGCGCGATGCCTGCGACCGTTATGGCGTGCACCTTATCCACGACGAAATCGCCGTCGGCTTCGGCCGCACCGGCACGATGTTCGCCTGCGAACAGGCCGGCATCCGCCCGGACTTCCTCTGCCTGTCCAAGGCCCTGACCGGCGGTTACCTGCCGCTGGCGGCTTGTGTGACGACCGAAGACGTCTACAGCGCCTTCTACGACGACTACCCGACCCTGCGCGCCTTCCTGCATTCGCACAGCTACACCGGCAACCCGCTGGCGTGCGCGGCGGCATTGGCAACACTGGATATCTTCGAAGAAGACAACGTCATCGAGAACAACAAGGCCCTGGCCGAGCGCATGGCGTCCTCTACTGCGCACCTGGCTGACCATCCGAACGTCTCGGAAGTACGCCAGACCGGCATGGTGCTGGCCATCGAGATGGTCAAGGACAAGGCCAGCAAGGAAGCCTATCCGTGGCAGGAACGTCGCGGCTTGAAGGTGTTCCAGCACGCACTGGACCGGGGTGCTTTACTTCGTCCGTTGGGCAGCGTGGTGTATTTCCTGCCGCCGTACGTGATCACGCCGGAGCAGATCGACTTTCTGGCCGAAGTGGCCAGCGAAGGGATCGACATCGCGACGCGTAACAGCGTCAGCGTGGCGGTGCCGAAGGACTTCCACCCCGGTTTCCGTGATCCGGGCTAGCACTGCTCGTCCCCACGCTCTGCGTGGGAATGCAGCCGGGGACGCTCCGCGTCCCAAAAGCGGACGCGGAGCGTCCGATGAGGCATTCCCACGCAGAGCGTGGGAACGATCAAATTAAAGAGAACCCGCATGAGACTGTCCCGCTTCTTTATCGACGCCCCCCTGAGCACCGGCGAACACGAGTTGCCCGAAGCCCAGGCCCATTACATCAGCCGCGTGCTGCGCATGGCCGAGGGCGATGCGTTGCAGCTGTTCGACGGCTCGGGCCACGAGTTTCGCGCCACGCTGGTGGAGGTTGGGAAGAAGCGCGTCGTGGTGCAGATCGATGAAAGCTTTGCCGGGCAAGTCGAGTCGCCGCTGGCGATCCATCTCGGTCAGGGCCTGTCCCGTGGCGAGCGCATGGATTGGGCGATTCAGAAAGCCACCGAACTGGGCGTCACCGAAATCACCCCGATCTTCAGCGACCGCTGCGAAGTTCGCCTCAAGGACGAGCGCGCCGACAAACGCCTGATGCATTGGCGCCAAGTGGCGATCAGCGCCTGTGAACAATGCGGGCGTTCGCGGGTACCGGTGATTCATCCGCCGCTGCTATTGGCGGATTGGTTGAAGCAGACTGAAGCCGAGCTGAAGTTGGTGCTGCACCCGGTGGCCGAGCCGTTGGTCAGTCACGCCAAACCTTCAAGCCTGGCATTCCTGATCGGCCCGGAAGGCGGGCTCTGCGACGCTGAAGTCGAGCAGGCCAAAGCCGCCGGTTTCCACGCCGCCCGCCTCGGCCCGCGCGTGCTGCGCACAGAGACTGCGCCGGTGGTGGCGTTGGCGGTTGCCCAGCAATTATGGGGTGACTTCTAGGGCCCTTTCGCGAGCAGGCTCGCTCCCACAGGAAATGCATTCCAAGGTGGGAGCGAGCCTGCTCGCGAATGGCCGCGACACAGTCTAGCGACCGATCTGGCGGCTACTGAACCGGATCGCTCACCGGGTGGGCGATGATGGCCTTGAGTTCGCTGGTCATCGGGAACTCAAGGTTCAACCCTTTCGGCGGGATCGGCTGTTCAAACCAGCGCTGGTAGATGCCGTTGATCTCGCCCGAGCTGTACAGATCGGCCAACGCGCCATTCACCAGGGCAAGGAATTGCGGATCATCCTTGCGCACCATGCAGCTGTAGATTTCCCGCGATTGCTCCTCCCCGACCACCACCCATTTATGCGGGTCATGCGCCTTGGCGCGTTCGCCATAGAGCAGTGCGTCATCCATGTAGAACGCCGCCGCCCGACCTGACTGCAGCATCTGGAACGCTTCGCCGTGGTCCTTGGCGCTGATCACGAACATGTCGATCTTGTTGTCGACGTTGTAGCTCTTCAGAAAGCGTTCGTTGGTGGTGCCGGCGGTGGTCACCACGTTCTTGCCACGCAGATCGGCGAAGCTCTTGATCCCGCTGTCCCTGGCGGTCAGCAACTGGCCTTTGACGTAGATGAAGCCGTAGGAAAACGCCACTTGCTTCTGTCGTTCGGCGGTTACTCCAGTGGAGCCGCATTCGAGGTCGACGGTGCCGTTCTGCACCAGTGGAATCCGCGTCTGCGAGGTCACCAGGGTGTATTTCACTTTCAGCTCAGGCAGCTTCAATTGCTGACGGATGCGCTCGACTATCTTGCTCGCCAGATCCACGGAATAACCCATCGGCTGACCCGTGTGATCACCCACGTAGGAAAACGGCACCGACGCATCGCGGTAGCCCAGCGTGATGCTCTTGGCATTGGCAACCTTGTCCAGTGTGCCGGTCAGCGGCGCTTCGTTGGCGTGAACCTGACCGCCCAGTAACAGCCCGAGGGTGCAGCCGAGCAACGTGATTTTTTGCATTGTTATTCTCCGTTGTGGGTATTGGGTCCTGATGGGTTCAGATGCGGGCGGCGGTGACGGTGATTTCCACCAGCACCTGCGGCCGCGCCAGATCGGCCTGCACCGTGGTGCGGCTCGGCGCTTGCCCCGGTGACAGCCAGGCTGACCAGACTTCATTCATTGCCGCGAAATCGGCATTGATGTCTTTCAGATAAATCGTCGCGCTGAGCACATGATCTTTGTCGCTGCCGGCCTCGGCCAGCAGAGCGTCGATTTTCGCCAGCACTTCCCGGGTCTGACCACCCGCATCCAGGGCATCGCCCGGCACCTGACCGGAGAGAAACACCAGATCGCCGAAGGTCACGGCGCCTGACAGGCGTGGGTTGCTGTGAAAACGTTTAATGGTCATGACGGGGTCCTTTTCCAAGAGGGAAATTCAAGCGTCAGGGTGGCTGAAACCCAGCAGGTCAATGGACGTCTGGCGCTGACTGATCAACTCACTGAGCAACTGGCCACTGCCACAGGCCAGGGTAAAACCCAGCGCACCATGACCGAGGTTCAGCCACAGATTGCGGTAGGCCGTAGCGCCCAGCAGCGGCACACCGCTGGGGGTCGCCGGACGCATGCCGGCCCACTCCACGGCGGCGTCGTAATCGCCGGCATTCGGAAACGTGTCGCGGGCCTGGCGCTTGATCAGGTTCAAGCGTTCTGGATCGACGGCCGGGTCAAAGCCGACAATGTCGACCATCGCCGCCACGCGCAATTGCTCGCCGATGCGCGCGTACACGATCTTGCGGTCGTAGTCGGTGATGCTCAGCTCAGGCGCCCGGTGTTCGACACCAATCGGCAGCGTCAGGCTGTAACCCTTCAGGGGATAGAGCGGCAGCCGCAGACGGGGCAGCGCCAGCAACGGACTGCGATGGCCGGCGGCGATCACCAGTTGCTCGACGGGCAATGCCTCTGCGCCCAACTCAATGCCGGTGACCGTGCCATTGCTGTGTTGAATCGCGGTTACCGCGTGGCCGAGGCGAAATTCACAACGGCCGGACGCCTTCAGTCGCGCCACCAGTTGCTGGCAAAAACCATGACAATCGCCGACCTCTTCGTCCGGCGTATAGATCGCGCCGACAAAAGGCGCACCCGCCAGCGCTGGTTCCAGCCGCATGCACTCGGCGGCAGACAACACCTGCTGTTGCTGCGGATCGGCCAGGCCTTGGCGCGCTTTCCCGAAGCTGGCCGGGTTGCGGAAGGTCACCAGTTTGCCGTTGCGCCGCCATTGGAAATCGTTCAGCCCATCGACTTCGCGCCAGGCTTTCAGTGTGCTCTGGCTGAACAGCGCCAGGCGCAGCAGGTGCGCGGCGTTTTCACGGTTGACCGAGCGGCGGCACGCGGCGAGGAACGACGCCATCCAGCGCCATTGCACCGGATCGAGACGCGGACGCAGCTTCAACGGCGAGTCGCCGCGCAACATCCAGCCAATGGCCTGCAACGGCACACCGGCGTCCGCCAGTGGCGCCACGTAGCGATAGGACAACTGGCCGCCGTTGGCGAAACTGGTTTCGCTGCCCAGCGAATTCCGGGCCTCGACCACCGTCACCTCAATGCCGTCGCGCACCAGCGCATACGCCGTTGCCAGGCCAATCACGCCACCGCCGATGATGCACACACGCTGAACCATGTCCGTCCCTAAAACCGTTGTGAAGGCGAGGCCGAGGTTAGAGCCAGGTGACAGGCGGCGAACAATGAATAAAGATGCCGAACCCATAAACAAAGGTTATGGACTTGCCATGCGTCTTCGTCATATCGAGATATTCCAGGCCATTCGCCAGACCGGTTCGATCAGTGCGGCCGCGCAATTGCTCCACGTCTCCCAGCCGGCGGTGACCAAGGTGTTACAGCACGCCGAACAGCAATTGGGTTTTCCATTGTTCCTGCGAGTGCGCGGCAAATTGCAGGCAACGCCGGAAGCGCTGGAACTGGAGCGTGAAGTCGACAAGGTCACCGAAAGCCTGCAAGGGGTGCGGCGCCTGGCCCAGAGCTTGCGCCGCGAGCCCGGCCATAGCCTGCGCATTGGCGCCACTCCGGCGCTAGCCCTGTCATTGCTGCCGCCGGCCATTCACGAGTGGACCGAGCGCTACCCGGACATCGCTTGCGAACTGTCCAGCGCCCATAGCCGCGAACTGGTGCAGAACCTGCTGATGCGTGAAGTGGATGTCGCCCTGACCCTGCAACGCCCGGATCATCCTGGGCTCAAGGCCCAGGCGCTGGCGTCCGGCGTGCTGGTGGCGCTGGCGCCCACCGGTTACTGGTCGGCGGCAGAGGTCGGCACACCGTTGCCGTTGATGGCGCTGGCAGATGCCCCGCTGATTGGTTTGTCCAGCGCCGACCCGTTGGCCGCCCGACTCGACAGTTACCTCGAAGCGGTGGAGCCTCCGCCTCGGGTGCGCATCGCGGTGCAGACCTATTCACTGGCCCGGGCGATGGTGGAATCCGGCGCTGGGCTGGCGGTGATCGACCCGTTCACGGCCCTCGGTGCCTCCCCCGCCGCGACGGCGATTCGCCCGTTGACCCCGCCCCTGCCCATCACGCTGTACGCGGTAACCCGCGCCACCGAACCGCCGCCCCACACGTTGAATGACTTGTTGCAGGTGTTCAGTCGCAGGGCCCAGGAACAACTGGATCGCTTGATCCCTGCGCAACCTTAAATGTAGGAGTGAGCCCGCTCACTCCTACAGGGGATTGGGGTGGTTTAAAGGACGTAGAAGAAAATTGCGACGAAGTGCAGCAAGCTCCCGGCAATCACGAACAAATGCCAGATTCCGTGGGCATGGCGCAGCCGATGATCGAGGGCGAAAAAGATAATCCCCACGGTGTACAAAATCCCGCCCGCCGCCAGCCACGCAAACCCCGCAGTGCCCAACGCCGCCAGTAGCGGTTTGACCGCGACCAGCACGATCCAGCCCATCACCGCGTAAATCACAATCGACAGAATCCGCGCTTCCGAACGCGGCTTGATCTCTTGCAGGATGCCGATCAGTGCCAGTCCCCAGACAATCCCGAACAGCGTCCAGCCCCACGGCCCGCGCAGGGTCACCAGGCAGAACGGCGTGTAGCTGCCGGCAATCAGCAGATAGATCGAAAAGTGATCCACCTTCTGCATGATCGCTTTCTTGCGCCCGCGCACGCTGTGGTAAACGGTCGAGGCGCTGTACAACACCATCAAGGTGAAACCGTAAATCGCTACGCTGACGATCTTCCATGGGCTGCCGTCCATGCTGGCGATCACCAGCATCCACACCACCCCGACCATTGCCGCCACCGCCCCGACCAAATGCGTCCAGGCGTTCAATCGTTCCCCGTGATACATGCGTCGCTCACCTCAACATTCGTTGCAACATCGCGCAAGACTACCTCAGTGACCTTTTGATCTAAAAAAAAACGCAGCCTCGTTTCACTCGGCGGCTGCTACAAAAGGTCGCATGCGTGCACAATCGAGCCATTCGAATAAGAGTCCGGGCCATGCTGATCGACGAAGAATTGACCCTGAAAAAACTCGAGGTGTTCCTGGCCTTCATGCGCACCGGCAACCTGGCCCGCGCCGCCGCCGAGTTGCAGACCAGCAACGTCAGCGTGCACCGCGCCATCCACTCCCTGGAAAGCGCCTTGCGTTGCCCGTTGTTCAAACATGAGGGCCGCAACCTCACACCGCTGGAGAGCGCTTACGTACTTGAAGAACGGGCGCAGAAGCTGATTCAGGACGTGGTCGAAACCGTGCGTCTGACCCGCGAAGCCGCCGGTTTTTCTGCGGAACGCTTCAAGCTGGGCTCACTGTATTCACTGACGGTGAAGACCGTGCCGCAGTTGATCATGGGCCTGAAGATCCGCCGCAGCGAACTCAATATCGATTTGATCCTCGGTTCCAATTTCGACTTGCTGTACAAGCTGAAGAACATGGAAGTCGACGCGATCCTGGTGTCGCTGGACGAGAGCGTCAACGACCCGGACTGCGAGCAGATCCCGCTGTTTTCCGACGACATCTTTCTTGCGACGCCAGCGGATTCGAAGTTTGCCCAACGCACGGAGGTCGACCTGGCTGAAGTGCGCGACGAGACGTTCATTACCCTGACCCAAGGCTTTGCCACGCACCAGGACGGTAATCGGGTGTTCAAGCAGGCGGGGTTCGAGCCGAAGGTGGCGATGCAAGTCAACGACATCTTCACCCTGCTGAGCATGGTCAGCTCAGGGGTGGGTTATGCCTTACTGCCAGGAAGGATTGCGGCGGTGTATGAGAACCGGGTGAAGCTGATTCCGTTGCAGGAGCGCTATCGGTTGCAGCAGCACATTGGCGTGGTGTTCCTGAAGGCCAAAGAGCGTGATCCGAATTTGCTGGCGCTGCTGGCTGAGTGCCGGATGTACGCCAATCGCCAGGCTTAAGACCGCGTCGCCTGCATCGCGGGCAAGCCACGCTCCCACAGGAACTGCGCTGTCCCTGTGGGAGCGTGGCTTGCCCGCGATGACGTCGGTACAGTCAGCCAGGATCCCGCGGTCTAGCCCACAATCCCGCGAACAATGAAGTACAGCAGCGAAGGCCCCAGCAAGCACCCAAGCCCGGTGTGAAACGTCGCCGTCAACGCGCCATAAGGCACCAATCGCCGATCCGTCGCCGCCAGCCCGGCAGTCACGCCGCTGACCGTCCCGGCCAACCCGCCGAACACCATCGCCGAACGCGGGTTATCCAGGCCCATCCAGCGCGCCGCCATTGGCGTGCCGACCATCACCAGAATCGCCTTGATCAACCCGGTGGCAATCGACAGCGCCACCACATCGGAACTGGCACCAATCGCCGCCCCGGTCACCGGCCCGACGATGTACGTCACCGCGCCCGCGCCAATCGTGGTCATGCTGATCGCATCGCGGTAACCAAACGCCCAGGCCATGCTCGCGCCGACAATGAACGGCAGGATCGTGCCCAGCAGCAACGCGATCACGCCAATCAGCCCGGCCTTTTTCGCTTCCGTGGCTTGCACTTCGAATGCCGTGGCAACGATGGCAAAGTCCCGCAGCATCGCGCCGCCCATCAAACCGATGCCCGAGAATAATGTCAGGTCCGCCAGGCCTTTCTGCCCGCCAGTCATGGTGCCGCCGACCCAGGCCAATACCAGGCCAATGACGATGGCAATCGCCGAGCCGTGAATCCGCCCGTAGGTCAGGCGCTTGGACAACACCACCGACACCCACATGATCACGCCAACGAACGCGAACGCGGTGACCAGGCCATTAGCGGTCAAGCCTTTATCAATGAGTTCCCACATATCAGCGACCTCCTACCGGTGTGCCGACCGGGGTGACTTCCACCGGTTCATCGGGCAAGGGTTCGCCTTTGTGGGTCCGGCTGATCAAGGCAATCGTGCAGCCGCAGATCACCACTGAACCAATCGCCGCGAGCACCGCCACCGGGCCGCCGTGCAGTGCGGTGACGACGTTCTGTTGCGCGGCCATTGCGACCACCACCGGAATGTACATGGCGCCCCAGAAGCCGACGCCCATCTCGCAATCCTTGGTCATGCCGCCGCGTTTTTGCATCCACAACCGCGCGCAAATCAGCAGGATCATCGCGATCCCGACCCCGCCGACGTTGGATTTGACGCCCAGCAACACGCCAAGCGCATCGCCCATGATCACCCCTGCCAGCGTACAGATCGCCAACAGCGCCACACCGTAAATAATCATTGTTGTAGTCCTCAAAGTGCATCGTCGAATGTTGTTTTTGTTGTTCGAAGGCCTGAGTCCGGGTCTAGAGTTGGCGGCTTCCCTCCTCACGCAACAGCGCCTGCAAGGTGTCGAGCCGCGCACCGTCGAATGCAATCACGGTGCCCTGCTCGAATACCCGGCGCGCCAGCCCGGTCAACACCGCACCGGGCGGCAGTTCAATCTGAAGTCTTACGCCGCGCTCATAAGCGCTTTGCACCGTGCCGCGCCAGTCAACGATGCGGCACATGTTGAACGCGAGGTCATCGCGCAAGGCGTCGGCATTGATGATGAGGCGGGCGCGGCTGCCGCTCAGGTAACCCAAAGTCGGCGTTTTCAGTGACACCTTGGCGAATGCTTCCGCCAGAATTTTTGCCGGACCCTCCAGCAACGGGCAGTGCGAAGGCACGCTGACCGCCAGCCGTTTGGCCAAGCCTGCACCGTGACCTTTCGCCATCGCCGCCACCGCTTTCATGGCCTCGTCGCTGCCGGCAATCACCACCTGGTTATCGGCGTTGATGTTGGCCAGGTAAACCGGCGCATCGAGGCTGTGGACCTGCGCCAACAAACTTTCCACTGTGGACAACTCCAGACCGATGATCGCGGTCATGCCGTAGCCCTGTGGATAAGCCTGCTGCATCAACTCACCGCGCAGGCTGACCAGATGCAGCGCATCGCTAAAGCTCAAGGCACCGGCGACCACCGCCGCCGGGTAAGCGCCGATGGACAATCCGGCCACGTAATCCGGCGCCAGGGTTAATTGACGAGAAGCCGCGACTCCGGCGATCAACAGGCAAAGCTGAACCGCACGAGTCGACTTCAACGCCTCTGCCGAATCGAGCCGTAAAACGTCTTCACCCAGCACTTCACTCGCCTCGTTCAGCGTTTCGCGAGGCAAACGCTGGAGCATGCCCGGCTGCTGCGCGCCCTGGCCCGGAAACACCAACAGACTGCTCACGCAGCTTGCTCCTGTGGGTTCCAAGGATCGATCACCAGACAGGCTTCACGGGCATTTTTCAGCAACACACGACGAGCCGAACCGGCCCATTCGCGCAGGGCCACAGCGCCGAACGGTGTCTGCAACTGCATGTCCACCAAGCATTCGGCAGCCTCCAGAATCTTCACCAGATCCTGCGCTTGAGAACGGCCCAGCGCATGCGGGGTACGCAGGATCAAGTCGAGATCACTGCTCTCGTGCAACGCTGCAAACCCGCTGGCCAATTCAAACCCGGCACTGCCGCTGACACCCCACACCCAACCACAGTCATCGAGTAGCGGCCGCAGTTGATTGAGGGCACGCACGGCCGGCAAATTCCGACCAATCGAGACTTGGCAAAGGTCTTCCGGCTTGACCCGACGCTGAATGCCATCGACCGGCATCACCGTCGCAAAACGCTGTTCACGCAAACATCCACGCACACCAACCGCGACCAGACCCGGCGCACTCACCGCACGCCGAACCACCACGGGCTGGCCCGCGCTCAAGGATTCGGTCACCCACGCAGGCGCGTCCGCAGGCAACAGCTCCGGGGTCATGCCCCAGAGCAGATCGTGGGCCATAAACGTATTCACCACTGCGCTCTCAGCAGTTGGCGAACCTTGCTCGAGGCGGCACGGTTGCTCGCACCCAAGCGGCTGCTCAGGTCGCGACCGTTGGCCGCCACATCGCCAATCGCCTGATTCAGGCATTCAGTCACCCGCGTCAGATCGGCCGCCGTCGGCTGTTCAATCTGTTCCACCGACAGGGTTTCCCACAGCAAACCGAGGCTGGCGTAGCTGTCGATGTCATAGGCCATCGGCGGCACGCTGGCGGCCAACGCCTCAAGTTCTTCAACACTGCGCAAGGTCACCCGCGCCGCCGACGCCTTGCCCATCGCATGCACCATCACTCCCGGATCACGCAGGGCAATCAGCCGATTGGCCTGATACCCGTGGGCCAGAAACGCGCCGGACATCGCCTTGCCCACCAGCAAACCAATCACCGCGTGGCCCGCCAACCGGGCGCGGGCATAACTGTCCGCCGCGCCGGCCAATGCCTGATGGATGCCGAGGGCTTCTTCGCGTCGACCATAGGCCTGGCTCGGCACATCGACGAGGGCGATCACGGCGCGCTTGTGCGGTTTATCCACATCCGCGGCGATCACTTCATCCACCGCCTTGGCCAACCCCCAACCTTCCAGCAAACCGACTTCACCGTTGCGCGCACGGACAAAACGGTTGCCTGGATCCGCCACCACCGCGATAAAACGGACAGGCTGATCACCCAGCACGCCATCGGCCACCTTCAATGATGCCGGCAAGCCTTCGACCGGTTTCGCCCCGGCGCTCAACGCGTTGAACCAGTTCAAACCTCTCAGCGAATAGCTGTTCATGAGCGCGCTCCTTGATACAGATCACGAACCGTCGCCGCTTCGATTTGCGGCGCGGCGTCCAGACGGGCCAGCCGTTGCAGGTACAGATCGGCCTGGCGACTGCGTTGGTGCGCTGGCAAACCTTGCTGCAGCAATTCACTGACTTTTTGTTGAATCTGCGCCACATCATCGGCGGCATAACGATCCACCAGACCGCTGGCAAAACGCTGCTCGCCACCGGTCAGGCTCCAGATGAAAGGACGGTCACGGGAGTCGTATTCCTCAAGCCCGGCTTCCTGTTCGATGACTTGCGGGCCGTTCAGGCCCAGACGCGCTTCCTGGGTGACCACTAAATAACTGCACAACCCAGCCGCAATCGACATCCCGCCAAAGCAGCCGACGCTGCCGGCCACCACACCAATCACCGGCTGGTATTGGCGCAGGTCGACAATCGCTGCGTGAATATCGGCAATCGCCGCCAACCCGAGGTTGGCTTCCTGCAAGCGTACGCCGCCGGTTTCCAACAGCAGCACGGCGCGGGTCGGAATGCCGTTGCGGTTGTCTTCGGCGGCCAGTTCCAGCGCGCCCGCCATCTTCGCCCCGCCGACTTCACCAAGGCTGCCGCCCTGGAAGGCCCCTTCGATGGCCGCGATCACCACCGGCAAACCACCGAGGCTGCCCTTGGCGATCACCACGCCGTCATCGGCTTGCGGCACCACGCCCTGGCGCTCAAGCCATGGCGACATGATGCGTTGAAACGGGTCGAGCAATTCGCGGAAGGTGCCGGGGTCGAGCAAGGCTTTCGCGCGTTGCCGGGCACCGAGTTCGATGAAGCTGTGTTTGTGGAGGAGTTCTGCGTTATCAGTCATGACCGATCTCCTCAAAGCCTTGTTCCAGACGCAAGCGCACCACGCCCGGTGTCGCGCCGAAATCGTGGATGGCGATGTCCATCGCCGGCGGTGTCTGACCGTCGAACATCCGCGAGAACAAATGCTGCCAGCGCTGCTGCGCGCCATTGACCGAGGTCTGTACGTTGATGGTCAGCTTGCCGGCCTGACCCGGTTCGATCAGCACTTCCAGATCGCCCGAGCCGACACAACCCACCAGCGTGCGACCGCGTGGCGGCTGCCCGGCGGGGAATTCAAAGGATAAGGTTTCCATCAGAAAGCTCCGGACTCGAGGCGGTCGATAAACAGGCAGGCGGCGAGCAAGTCGGCGGCGCCGCCGGGCGAGGCATTCAACGCGATTAATTGTTCATCCAACTCATGCAAACGGCGGCGACCGGCAAGGCTGGCGCTGCCGCCCACGTCGAGCACGGCTTGTGCGCCGAGTTGCATGGTCTGCAGGCCTGCTTCGCCAGCGCGGTAGAGCACGCAGGTGTCGGCCAGTCGGGTCATGATCGCCAGCAAGGCATCGAGCCGGGCGTTCTGTTCACCGTGGCCGGCGGCGCGGCTGTGTTTGAGTTGCGGCAATGCCCGTTGCACCACTGAAGGAAAACCCAGCTGCGCTTCTTCACGGGCACCACGGGCGCCGAAACGCTGGGCGACTTGGGCGCCGTGGCTGAAAGGTCGTGGTGCATAACGGTCGTCGAGCAACGCCAGGCGTGCGGCGCGCAGCGTGATGGAACCGGCGGCGCTGGACTCGGGCTCAAGCGCGGCAGCCGTGACCAACAGGCCCAAGGCCCAGATCGCCCCGCGATGGGTATTCACCCCTTCCGTGGTAGCGAGCATCGCTTGCTCCCCTTCCCGGCCAATCCGCCCCACCGCTTCGCGCAGCGGCAAGCCGATTTCGCCAAGCTCGATAGCGGCCTCGGCCATTTCCTTGAACGCAGACCAGAGTGACAACGCCGAAGCGTGCATCAGCCCCAGGTGCAAGTCGGTGTGCGCGCCGTTGCCGCGGCGGTCGACCAGTGCCGGTTTCGGCGACAGGTCGGCTTCGTCGATCAGCGCGTCCACCGCCCAATCGGCCAGCCGTTCCGCGAGGGTCAGGGTTTTCGGTTGCAGGTTGAGTGCGTGCATTACCAGCTCCTGAACTTGGCGGGCGGGTTGTAGAGGCCACCGGACCACTCGACCAGATCGGCCACGCTTTTCGCGGCGAGCAGTTCGCGGGTGGCGTCGGTGCGGCGAATGCCGAGGTCTTCGGGCAAGGCAATCAGACCTTCGCGGCGCATGCGTGCGGTGTCTTTCGGGTTGTGGCGCAGGCCGATGGCGGTCACCCCGGCGACGGCGGCGATCATCGCCTGGCGTTCTTCCAGCGAACGCGCCTTGTACAAATAGGCGATGCCTTCTTCGGTCAGCAGGTGGGTGACGTCGTCGCCGTAGACCATGATCGGCGCCAACGGCATGCCGCTTTTCTTCGCCACATCAATCGCGTCGAGGGTTTCGACGAAGGTCGGTTTGCCGCCCTCCTGGAAGGTCTCGACCATTTGCACCACGAGTTTTTTGCCGCGCTCGAGCATCGGTTCGGCCACGTCGGTGTGGCGCATGTCGAGCCAGGCGGGCGTGCCGTGACGGCGACCGCGCGGGTCGTGGCCCATGTTCGGCGCACCGCCAAAACCGGCGAGGCGTCCGCGGGTCACGGTGGAGGAATGACCGTCGCCATCGACTTGCAGGGTCGCGCCGATGAACAGGTCCACCGCGTATTGCCCGGCGAGCTGGCTGAACATCCGGTTGGAACGCAGCGAGCCGTCTCGCCCGGTGAAGAACACGTCCGGCCGTGCGGCAATATAGTTTTCCATGCCCAGTTCGGTGCCGAAGCAATGCACGCTTTCGACCCAGCCGCTTTCGATGGCCGGGATCAAGGTCGGGTGCGGATTGAGCGTCCAGTTGCGGCAGATCTTGCCTTTGAGGCCGAGGGATTCGCCGTAGGTCGGCAAGATCAATTCGATGGCGGCGGTGTTGAAACCGATGCCGTGATTGAGCGACTGCACGTTGTGTTTTTCGTAGATGCCACGGATCGCCATCATCGCCATCAGGATGTGCACAGGCTTGATGTGCCGTGGGTCGCGGGTGAACAGCGGTTCGATGTAGAACGGCTTGTCGGCCACCACCACGAAATCGACCCACGAGGCGGGGATGTCGACGCGGGGCAAGTCACTGACATCGTCGACCAACTGGTTGACCTGAACGATGACGATGCCATCGCTGAACGCCGCCGGTTCGATCAATGCAGGGGTGTCTTCGGTGCTCGGCCCGGTGTAAATGTTGCCGGCGCGGTCGGCCATGAAACCGGCCGAGAGCACCACGTTGGGAATCAGGTCGACCACCAGCCGCGCATAGAGCTCGATGTAGGTGTGGATTGCGCCGATTTCCAGCAAACCGTCTTCCAGCAACTGGCTGATGCGCAGGCTTTGCGTACCCGCGAAGGAGAAGTCGAGCTTACGGGCGATGCCGCGTTCGAACAGGTCCAGATGCTCGGCGCGGCCGACACTGGGCATGATCATGTGCAAGTCGTGGAGCTTGGCGGGATCGGCCTTGACCAGGGAGCGGGAGAGGAAATCCGCCTGCTTCTGGTTATTGCCCTCCAGCACCACACGGTCGCCGGGCAGGATCAAGGCTTCCAGCGCCGCGACGATGTTGTCGGTGGGCAGCACCACACCGTCGGCGAGATCCTTGACCAACGCCAGACGCCGCTGCTTTTCGCTGCGCCGCCGCGTCCATCGCGAGTCGGGGGATATTGTTGTTGTCATGACCACTCCACGGGTTCGCTGTCGTGGGAGTCACCTTAGGAGTGTTGGGTCGGCGGCATCAATCAAGCACAGAGACGGATCGTTACGCTTGGAGTAATGGTTGACTGGGCTGACGTCATCGCGGGCAAGCCCGCTCCCACAGTGTCCGTGCTGAGCCCACTGTCTGAGGCATCCACACTACCTGTGGGAGCGGGCTTGCCCGCGATGAGGCCCTAACAATCACCGCAATGTTCAATGCCAGAGTGCAATGTTCGATCAGTCCCAAAAAAGGACCGATCGGTCCCTTTTTGGGACTCTCCAACTTTCGCCGGCCGATCGGGTTTTTTGTCATGAACGATCAATCTTTGCCGGTCGATTGGAGGTTTGTGTTTAAAAGTTTGTCCGCTGGAAGGGTGCGAGGCTACACGGTGTGACGTCGCCACCTACAGCAATGCCGGAAGCCGCTGACTGGTGGGGTTTTGTGTTGAGCTTTATCGTTTGTGGGTCGCTGACAATTCAGCGACCGGGGCTGGAAACCCCATGAGTACGGGGCGCAAAAGCGTCCTTCATAACGTATGCTTGCGCACCTTCAAAGTGTGCATTCCGTTATGGCGGCTGTGCGCGGAAGACCTTAGGGTCTGCCGGGCCGTACCCCGGGTTTCCAACCGCGTACAGCTGCCACCATTCGCTTGGAAACCGAATGGGTCAGCTTCACCCCTGTACGGAGCTTCACTATGTTCAAAGCCACTCCCAATCCCCCGGAAACCGATACCGGTTCCGACGCATCCGTCGAAGCCGAAAAGCGCAAGGAAGCCGACGACCGCGCCTTCGCCCATTACTTCCCCCCCGCTCACGAAAAACCGGCCAAACGCCGCAAACACCACTTATTCACCGTTTCCCCCGATATCGACACCGAAGCCTTGCTGGCCAATGCCTCTGAAGATTTGCTGTCGATCAGCGCCATTGCGGCCGATCTGGCGGACGATGTGGAAGGTTCACGCCGTTCGGTAGCCCTGGCGCTCAGTCGAATGGCGGATGGTGTGCAGTTGTTGGTGGAGCGGGCGCTGGATCACCATGAGGAATCGCAGCTGAAGGTTCAGGCCGGGGTTTAACAGTCGGGGCTGCAGTGAATTGAAGGCCGCCATCGCGGGCAAGCCCGCTCCCACAAGGTCCGTGCTGAGCCCGCTATCCGAGGCAATCACAATACCTGTGGGAGCGGGCTTGCCCGCGATGAGGCCAGCACAAATAACGCAAATCCAGGATCAATTGATCAACCCTGCACTCACAAGCAACTCCTCCAGCGCCAGCAAGTCCGGCACCTTGGCCACTTGCTCCCCCACCTGCACCGCCGCCTGTTCCAGCGGACACAACGGCACATCCACATAGCTCAACTGGCTGTCGAGTTTGTAGGAGCGTGGAATCCCCTGCACCAGCAGCGCGATGAATTTCAGCTCCGGTCGTCCACCGAGGGCATTGAGAATCACGATCCGCGCCCGCTCGCCGATGACGATTTTCTGGCCGCACGCTGACTCAAAACTCAGCAACGGAATCTGCCGGTCCCGCCACTTCACCAAGCCCAGATACCACGGCGGTGTATCGAGGTCGAACGCCCCCGGTTGATAGTCGATCAGCTCCGCCACCGCGACATTGGGCACGATCAGGTTGCGGTCGGCCAAGGGCAGCAACAGGCCCGTGAGGTTGCTGGCGCGATGCTCAAGCATGGGATTTGCTCCACAGGGCGATGCTTTCGAGCAGCACCGATTCCTGGTACGGCTTGCCGAGGTAGTCGTTGACGCCGATGGCCATCGCGCGGTCGCGGTGTTTCTGGCCCGTGCGTGAGGTGATCATGATGATCGGCAGGTGCTGCAAACGCTCGTCTGCGCGCACCTGGGTCGCGACTTCGAAGCCGTCCATGCGCGGCATTTCGATGTCCAGCAGCATCACGTCCGGCATGTGTTCTGCGAGCAGCAACATGGCGTCGACTCCGTCCTTGGCGGTCAGCACGTTCATGCCGTGGCGTTCGAGCAAACGACTGGTGACCTTGCGCACGGTCACCGAGTCATCGACCACCAGCACCAGCAAGGGCTTGTGTGGCTCGACTTCGGTGTCCTGGGTCTGTACCTGTTGCGGCGCAGGCACCTGCATGGCGCGGATCGGCGCCAGCAAATCAAGAATCAGCACCACCCGGCCATCGCCCAGAATCGTCGCCCCGGACAATCCCTGCACCGCGGCGAACTGCGGGCCGAGGCTTTTCACCACGATCTCGCGGGTACCGGCCATGGAGTCGACTTGAACTGCAATGTGCCGCTCGTTGCATTGCACCAGCAACACCGGCAACGGCAGGCTTTGGCCCAACAGTTTCGGGCGGGTGCTGGTTTTCAGCAGCTCGCCCAGGTAGCACAGTTCGTAATCCTGCCCGGCGTATTTGTACCGCGGAGGATCGAGGCGGTAATGCCCTTCCAGCTCGTTGGGCAGCACGCGGACGATGCCGTCGATGGTGTTCAACGGGATCGCGTATTGATCATCAAAACACTGCACCATCAGCGCGCGGTTGACCGACACGGTGAACGGCAGGCGAATGCGAAAATGCACGCCCTGCCCCGGCACCGAGTCGATGACCATCGTGCCGCCGAGCTGGCGAACTTCTTCATGAACCACGTCCATACCCACGCCACGTCCGGAAATCTGGGTGATCTTCTCGGCCGTGGAGAACCCCGGTTGCAGGATGAACTGCAACACGTCGCGGTCGCTGATCTCAGCGTCCGCAGCCAGCAAACCGCGCTTGATTGCCTTGCGCCGCACCGCGTCCAGCGGCACGCCGGCACCGTCGTCGCGGATGTCGAAAATCATGTCGCCGCCCTCCCGGGACAGATCGAGGGTGATCCGTCCCTTGGCCGGTTTGCCGGCAGCGATGCGCACCTCGGCCGATTCCAGCCCATGGTCCACGGCGTTGCGCAGCATGTGCTCCAGCGGCGGTGCCATGCGCTCGAGGACGTTACGGTCCATCTCGCCTTCGGCGTTGCCGACAATGAATTCCACGTCCTTGCCCAACTCGCTGGAGACCTGGCGAACGATGCGTTTCAAGCGCGGCAGCATCCGTTCGAACGGCACCATGCGCGTACGCATCAGGCCTTCTTGCAACTCGGTATTGATGCGGCCCTGCTGTTGCAACAGGTTCTCCGCATCCTGGTTGCGCCGGTCGAGGGTTTCCTTGAGGTCGAGCAAGTCAGAGGCCGACTCGAACAGCGCCCGCGACAGTTGCTGCAATTGCGAGTGGCGGTCCATTTCCAGCGGGTCGAATTCTTCGTAGCCCAGGCGTTCGGCGTCGACTTGCTGGCGGCTGAGAATCCGCCCCTGGGTTTCGGTATCGAGCCGGCGCAATTGGTCGCGCATCCGCTCGATGGTGGTTTCCATCTCGCTCAGGGTGACCCGAGCATCGTTGACCTGTTGTTCGATACGGCCGCGGAAGATCGAGGTTTCACCGGCCAGATTGACCAGGTCGTCGAGCAGCTCCGCCGAGACCTTGACCATGTCGGCGCCCGCGTCGGCTTGCAGCGCGGGCGCCTCGGGCTTGGCGACAACAGGCGTTACAGCGGCCGGCTGAAGCACGGCCGGATGGCTGAAATTCTTGATCGCATCGATCAGTCGGTCGGCCGGCGGCAATGGCTGGTCGGCGCGGGTCGCATCGAGCATCTGCGCCAAGCGGTCGTGACTGCTTTGCAACAAGGTGAACAACGCCGCGCTCGGTTGCAGGGTGCCCGCCGAGAGGCTTTCGTAGAGAAATTCCAGCTCATGGGCCAGATCGCCAATCGGGGCGATTTCGACCATGCGTGCACCGCCCTTGAGCGTGTGCAGATCACGCAGCAGGGTTTCTACTTCCTGCCGGTTCGACGGTTCGGCTTGCCAGCGCACAAGCGCAGCGCCGGAGTTTTCGATGATGTCGAAACCTTCCTCAAGGAAGATTTCCAGCAACTCTGGATCATGCCCCGGCGAATCCTTGGCTGGCGCTGGCGCTGGCTCCGGCACTTCGGCGGTGTTCGTATTGCCCTGACGAAACGCGCGAATCGCCTCGATCAGCTCGCCCGGGTTGCCCAGCGATTGCTGATTCTGCAACTGCTCCAGCAGCACCGCGAGCCGGTCATGGCTCTTTTGCAGTAACTGCGCCAGGGTTTCGCTGTAGGTGTAACGGCGGTCCACCAAGCCTTCGTACAGGCTTTCCAATTCATGTGCGAGGTCGCCGACCGGCTCGACTTCAGCCATCCGCGCCCCGCCCTTGAGCGTGTGCAAATCGCGCTGCAAGGACGACAGCGGCGCGGCGTTGTCCGGGTCACTCAACCAGCGTTGCAGGGCCTGGCCGGCGCTTTCGAGAATATCCACGGCTTCTTCGAGGAAGATCGAAACGATTTCATCGTCCAGATCCACCTGGGTTGCGGCCTGCTCCAGTTCGGCGGTGGCGCTGCTCAGTTCCCGAATGCTCAGGGTCCGGCTGCCATCACTGCGGATCAGGCCCATGGAGGACGGATCCAGACTTTCATCGAGCAACCCGCGCAAGGCCCGGATGCGTTCCGGCTGCGGGCTGACCTCCTGGCCGGCGGCCAGTTCGTCGAGCATGTTGATCAGCGCTTCGTGAGCACTTTGCGCCTCATGGAAAAACCGTTCGCTGACCGCCAGGCTGCTCTCTTCCACTGCGCCGTACAGGTCGAGCAAGGCTTCGCAGAGCGCGTCCACCGGATGCAAGTCGGCGAGGTGCGCGCCTTCGCCGAGGGTGGTCAGTTCATCAAGCAGCGCGGTCAGTTCCTGACGTTCGCCGGGGTGCTGCTGCCAGCGCTGCAACAGGCTTTCGGCGTCCAGCAGGATGTCCATGCCCTGGGCCAGGAAGTTGTTGATCAACTGCGGATCACGCTTGGTTCGCAGCGCGGTATTGGGTGTGCTCAGCAGAGATTGCAGACGTTCGGCGAGCAACGACTGGGTGCGTTCGATCAATGAGCGGGCACCGCGAATCCCGGCCAGCGGATCGGTCTTGAGCTGGCGCAAGCCGAGCCGAAACAGCCCTTCGGCTTCCAGCAACAGCTCAACTTCGTCGAGGTCCAGCGCAATCAGGTGCGCCTTGTATTCGCGAGCCAGTTGATCCAGCGGCGTCGCCAGTTCGGCAATCGGCAACACACCGGCCATCGAGGCGCTGCCCTTGAGCGTGTGCAAGGCGCGCTGCAACTCATCGCTGGCCTGCAGCGGCACATGCTCGGCGGCCTGATCGAGAAAGCGGTTGAGGCTGGCCAGATGGGTTTCGGCTTCTTTGCGGAAGATCTCCAGCAACAGCGGATCGAGGGCCGCGACGTCCTGCGTGTCTTCATCGCTGGCCGGCGCATCGCCCTTGGCGAGGGCGTGCGCTCGCACCGCCAATTGGTCGACATCGTTGCGTTGCCGCTGGGTATTTCCGGCGAACTCGGCCACCAGCTCCGGCAGTAAATTCAGTACATCGGTGAGCAGTTGTTGCACGGCGGCACCTGGCGCGACACTGTCTTCCAGCACGCGGTTGAGCAGGTTTTCCACCGCCCATGCCAGCTCGCCCAAGACCAGCGCCCGAACCATCCGGCCACTGCCTTTCAACGTGTGAAAGGCGCGGCGCAGCTCACTCAGGGCAGGCTTGTCGTCGGGGTTGGCGGCCCAGCGCGGCAAGAATTCCTGGAGGATATCGAGGACCTCATCGGTCTCTTCGAGAAAGACTTCGCGCAGCTCATCGTCGACCGGCTCTTCACCGACGGGGGGCGGTAACAGGCTGCCTGGCGTGGTCAGGGCCGGCGGATTGACCGAAGACACGGGACTGGCCAGCACATCGGCCAGCGACTGCACGGTCTCGGGGTCATCGAGCCCCTGCTGGTCCTGCATGACCTGCGCTTCACTTGGGCTGAGCACCTCATCGAGCATCGGCACGTGCGTTTCGCTGGGGAAAAACCCGAGCGATGCCAGGCTTTTTTCGGCGACATCGAGGAGCTTTTCGCCCGGGGATTCGGGGTCGTCACTCAGGCGTTCCAGGTAATACTCGATGCTGGAAATCACGTCGGCGAGGCTGTCCAGTTCCTGCCAACCGGGCTGGTCCGGCTCCAGCAGCAGATGCTCGCGGATAAAGTGATTGCAGGTTTCGATCAGGCTCGCCGCCCGGCTCAACGGGATCATCGCCAACGCGCCGCGCACCTGCGTCAGCAAGGCCGGCAATGCCTGCAGATGCTGACGATCCCAGTCGGCGTCGATGTAGTCGACGATCATGTCCTTGGCTTCTTGCAGGCAGATGCGCGCTTCGCGGATGACGATCTGGTGAATCTGCGTCAGGTCGGTGGTCGGCAGGCGGCTTTCTTCCCGGCTCTCGGGCTCCACGGTGCCGACCATGCCGGCCAGGGTGGCTTCGACATAGAGCAAGGCGCCCGCAACGTCCATGAGGATCGCGTCGTTGGGTTCGCGCTGGCCCTGAACCAGGCTCAGCACCACTGCCAGCTGATCGATGATGACTTTGCGCGGCTGACCAAACCCCAGCACCGCCAGGGTGTCGGCGATCTGCCGCAGCGGCGCCAGCAGGCTGTCGAGGTCCGAGGTGTGCTGGCGGTCGCTGCGCACGAACAGGTCGAGGCGCTCCTTGACCCGCACCAGTTCTTCGCAAAGCGCAGCCAGCACCGAACGCATGGCATCGCGGTCGGGGCCGGCCAGCCGTGCCCGTTCTTCATCGACCATCGCGCTGTCGGGCAACGCATCGTCCAGTGAGTAGCGATCTTTCATGGTCAGCATCTGCCCGGTGGGATGGTCGGCCTTGGCAATGTAGAACAGCAAACTCTTGAGCAGCTCCGGCGGTGCCGGTTGATTGATGCCGTGGAAGCCTTGCTCCAGCAGACGCTTGAGCTCATGGTCGGCTTCCTTGAACAGGCTGCGCAACGCCGGACTGTTGGCGATCACACCGGTGCGCATGCCTTCGACCAGCGCCGAGGCGACTTGCCACAGCGGGCTCAGGGGCGCCCCTGCGCACAGCCCTTCGAGGCGCGAAAAAACCCTCGCCAGATAATCGAGGTGGGTCTGGTCATCCTGTTCGCGCAGCAACCCGACCAGCGCCACCTGCAGCATCTGCCGTAATTTACGCAACACGTTGGCGAAGTCCGCGGGTTCCAGCCGTGTCAGTGAAGCTTCGTCCAACGGCGGCAGATCCGCCAGTTGCGGGCTGAACAGGCTGGTTTCCGAGAGCAGGGTTTCACCTCGGGCACTGCGCAAATCGTTGAGCAGTGGCAACACCACCAAGGGCAAGTCCCGGCGCGCACTTTGCACCCGGTCGAGGTAAATCGGCAGTTGCCCGAGGGCTTGCAGCAACAGGTGCAGCGCCTCGTCACGATGGCTGACGCGGTCCTGCTGCAAGGCGCTGGTCAACTGTTCCATCTCTTCGGAGAGTAACGCTGCGCCGTAGAATTCGACCATCTGCAAACTGCCGTGAACCTGATGGATATACGCCAGGCAATCGTTCAAGGCGTACAACGCCTGTGGGTCATCAAGCAGGGTTTCGATGGCTTGATGAGCCAGCTTCAGCGTTTCGGCAATCTCGCCTTTGACCCACTCAAGGGCCACATAGTCGTGCCGATCACCCATAACCACTCCAGTCCCTACGCCAATCAAAAATCATACGCCTGTGGACGGTTCACGCTTTGTCTGCCGCCTGCGCCTTGGCGGCCGGCAAGGTGAAGCCGGACACCGAACGCCGCAGCTGACTGGCCATTTTCGCCAGGTTGCCGATGCTCTCGGCGGTGGCGGTGGAGCCGGACGAGGTCTGCGAGGTGATCTGTTGAATCACGTTCATCGTCAGGGAAATCTGCCCGGCCGAAGAGGTTTGTTGCTGCGCCGCGTTGGAAATACTCTGGATCAACGCGGCGAGGGTCTTCGATACCCCTTCGATTTCTTCCAGGGCCACACCGGCATCCTGCGCCAGCCGCGCGCCACGCACCACTTCGGTGGTGGTCTGCTCCATGGAAATCACCGCTTCGTTGGTGTCCGTCTGGATCGCCCGCACCAGGGTTTCAATTTGTCGGGTGGCGGCCGACGAGCGCTCGGCCAGGCGCTGCACCTCATCGGCGACCACCGCAAAACCACGCCCGGCGTCCCCGGCCATCGACGCCTGAATCGCCGCGTTGAGGGCGAGGATGTTGGTCTGGTCGGCAATGTCATCGATCAGGCTGACGATGTCGCCAATTTCCTGGGAAGACTCCCCCAGACGCTTGATGCGTTTGGCGGTGTCCTGAATCTGTTCGCGAATGTTGTCCATGCCGTGGATGGTGTTGTGCACCACCTCGTTGCCCTTGTTGGCAATTTCCACGGAGCGCTCGGCCACCGCCGACGATTCGGCGGCGTTGGCCGAGACCTGATCGATGGACTGGGCCATGTCATTAATAGCCGTGGAGGCTTCGGAAATCTGCTGCGCCTGATGCTCCGAGGCCTGCGCCAGGTGCATGGCGGTGGCCTGGGTTTCCTGCACGGCGGCGGCGACCTGGCCGGCGGTGAGGTTGATGGTCGCCACCAGGTCGCGCAATTGGTCGACGGAATAGTTGATCGAATCGGCGATGGTCCCGGTGAAGTCTTCGGTCACCGAGGCCGTGACGGTCAAGTCGCCGTCGGCCAGGTCTTCGATTTCGTCCAGCAGGCGCATGATCGCGTTCTGGTTGCGTTCGTTCTTCTCGGCGGTTTCCTGAAGCTGGCGGTTGGTTTCGCGAACCATCACCAGGCCGATCAGGATGATCGACGTCAGCGCCAGCAACCCCAGCACGTAGCCGCCGATGGTGTCGGTATTGCGCCCGCCGGCGAGGTTTTCGAAACCGGTGGCCAGGTGCGAGGCTTCGTCGAGCAGGGTTTGCGACAGGGTAAAAATGTTGGAGGCCGACTCGCGGACCTTGAACAGTTCCGGCGAGGTTTCGAGGATTTCATCCACCGAACCGGAGACGAATTCGAACAGTTCGGAGATCTCGGTCAAACGGGCGCGCGCATCGCGGTCCTCGACCTGGCTGATGCGCAGCGCCACGTTGCCCTGAAGCATGCCGTTGAGCACCTGGCCAAAACGCGCGGCGTCGCGACCGAAGGCATCCGCGGCTTGCTGCGAGTTTTCGTCGCCGGACAGCACAGTGTTCACCGCGCCCAAAATGCGCTCGGCCAGCAGCGATTGACGCTGGGCCATCGCTACCTGCGCTGCCGGGGCGCCACGTTGCAAGAGGATCTCGACGACTTTCTCGTACTCGACCTGCAACTGCGGCACGGTTTCGGCCAGGGTTGCGGCGACTTGATGCAGGGACAGCACGGTCTGTTCGCTGGAGAGAATGGCGTCGGTGTTTTTCAGCAGGCGTTCCCAATCGAGCTGCACGGCGCGCATTTCCGGGCGCACGGTGGACGGCGCGGGTGGCAGGCCGGTGGCCGGGTCGCCCTTCTTCAGGTAGCCCCAGCGCTGGGCGAAGTCGTTGCGCGCATCGCTGAGCAGCTTGAACGCCGCCGCTTTGCCGGCGGCGGCTTCGGTTGCATTTTTGGCGATGCGCTGGGACAGCACGCGCAGTTCACCGGCGTGGCCGATGTACTGTTTGTCGTACGTGGCCTGGGTGTTGAGGTAAGCGAAATTGGCGAACAGCAGCATGATGAACACGATCAGCGCGATAAACAGCACGATGATCTGCGAGCGACTGCGCGATCCTTCTGGCTTGCCTGTTTTTGTTTTTATCATCAGTCCTCGCCTGTTAACCAACACCCTTTAATGCTTGCCGAAAACCCTGTAGGAGCAGGGGATGGGGTTTACAGCGCCACATGCATAAAACCTGGCGACTGCGCCAGCGCAAACGGACTGAACACTTGCCAGGCCTGCTCGCGCTGGAACCGGCCTTTGACGAACGCCGACATCGGCCCGCTCGCCTGATCTGCCGGCTCCAGGCTGTCCTGGGCAAAGTGTTGCAAGCCGAAGACTTCGTCGACCAGCAACCCGGCAAACACCTCGTTATGGTCCACCACCAGTACCCGCCGCTGCTTGCGCGGCGCCGAGACTTCGTGGCCAAAGAAACCGCACAAATCCATGACCGGCAGCAATCGCCCACGCAGGTTGGCGACCCCTTTGACCCAGGATTTGACGCCCGGCAACTGAGTGAAACGCGGTTCATGCAGGACTTCGCTGACTTCGCCCATCGGCGCGACGTACCAATCCTCGCCCATGCGAAAACCGATGCCGCTCCAACTGTCCTGGCGGGTCGGTTGCGACGGCAGGTCCGCCGCCAGCAGACGACAGCGCTGGTCGATCTGCAGCAGCAGTTCGAAAGCCGTCAGCGACTCGGTCATGGCCGGACGATCAACCGGCCAGTACGTTGTTGAGGGTTTTGATCAGGGTCTCTTCGTCGACGGGTTTGGTCAGGTAGTCCTTGGCGCCCTGGCGCGTGCCCCAGACCTTGTCGGTTTCCTGATCCTTGGTGGTGATGATAATCACCGGGATGTGCCCTGTGTCCGGGTCTTTGGTCAGCTGGCGGGTCGCCTGGAAACCGTTGAGGCCAGGCATGACGATGTCCATCAGCACGGCGTCAGGTTTTTCCTGACGGGCCAGGGCGACGCCGTCGGCGCCGTTCTCGGCTTTCAACACTTCGTGACCGTGCTTTTCCAGCATGCCGGTCAGTTTGTACATTTCGGTCGGCGAATCATCGACGATCAGAATACGTGCCATGGTCTTCCCCATTCTTGTCGACGCCGGGCCCGCTGGCCGAGCGTCACTGTGCGTGTCCTACTGCGGCAAAACGGCGGCGAAGCCCGGAACATGGGCCTGGATCGCGTTCAGCAGTTCTTCCTTGCTGAAAGGCTTGGTCAAAAACTGGTCGGAGCCGACGATGCGCCCCTTGGCCTTGTCGAACAGCCCGTCCTTGGACGACAGCATAATCACTGGCGTGGACTTGAACGCACTGTTGTTCTTGATTAAAGCGCAGGTCTGATAGCCATCCAGACGCGGCATCATGATGTCGACAAAGATGATGCCGGGATGATTATCGGCAATCTTGGCCAGCGCATCGAAACCGTCGATGGCCGTAATGACTTCACAACCCACATTCTTCAACAGCGTTTCGGCGGTGCGACGAATCGTCTTCGAATCGTCGATCACCATGACCTTCAAGGCGCTGGAATGCTGATCCATAAATGCTCTACCGTCGCCTTTGCGAAACAAATTGTCCGTTTGGTGGCTGGAAACCCTTGATGCTCAAGGGCCAGCACGGCATGGCAGCCTTTTTAGCACAGTCTCCAAATGCAATCTATCGGCCGGTCTTTGCGGTGGTTTTTCCTTGACCGGGAACACACTCAGCGCCACTCTGACGCCACTTTTTCATGTCCGTTCGGACCATCCATTTTCGAGGAAAAACCCATGAGCGTTCGCGTCGGGATTGTCATGGATCCTATTGCCAGCATTTCCTATAAAAAGGATAGCTCGCTGGCCATGCTGCTGGCCGCGCAGAAGCGCGGCTGGGAACTGTTCTATATGGAACAGGGTGATTTGTACCAGGCTGAAGGCCAGGCGCGAGCGCGGATGCGACCGCTGAAAGTCTTCGCCAACCCGCAAAAGTGGTTCGAACTGGAAGCCGAGACCGATGCGCTGCTGAGCGATCTGGACGTGATCCTCATGCGCAAGGATCCGCCGTTCGACATGGAGTTTGTGTACTCCACCTACCTGCTGGAGCAGGCCGAGCGTGATGGCGTGCTGGTGGTCAACAAACCGCAGAGCCTGCGTGACTGCAACGAAAAGCTGTTCGCCACGCTGTTCCCGCAGTGCACGCCGCCGACCATCGTCAGCCGTCGCCCTGACGTGCTGCGCGAATTCGCCGACCATCATGGCGATGTGATTCTCAAACCGCTGGACGGCATGGGCGGTTCCTCGATTTTCCGTCACACCGCCGGCCACCCGAACCTGTCGGTGATCCTCGAAACCCTGACCCTGCATGGCAAGCAGCAAATCATGATCCAGGGTTATCTGCCGGCCATCGTCGATGGCGACAAGCGCATCCTGATGATCGACGGCGAGCCCGTGGATTACTGCCTGGCGCGCATTCCTGCCGCTGGCGAAACCCGGGGCAACCTGGCGGCCGGCGGTCGTGGCGAAGCTCGCCCATTGACCGACAAGGACCGCTGGATCGCCGCACAAGTGGGCCCGACCCTGCGCGAGAAAGGCCTGCTGTTCGTGGGTCTGGACGTGATCGGCGAACATTTGACCGAAATCAACGTCACCAGCCCTACGTGCATTCGCGAGATTGATAATGCGTTCGGCACCGACATTGGTGGTCTGCTGATGGATGCGATACAGAAGCAGCTTCAAGTTGCGAGCCGCAAGCCTCAAGTTTGAAACGCACGCCGGCAGCTTGTCGCTTACTGCTTGAAGCTTGAAGCTAAAAACCAACATTGCGTTATCATGCCGAGCCCGTAAAAACGCGATGTTGGTTTTTCTGCCATGACACTCCCGTCCGATCTGCCCGCTGAACTCGCCCATCGTGGCGTGCGCCCGGCCGATCGCCTCGGTTTTACCCTGTTTCTTGCAGCGTTGATTCACCTGGCCTTGCTGTTGGGCGTCGGCTTTACGATGGTCGAGCCCAAACAGATCAGCAAAACCCTGGAAATCACCCTCGCCACCTTCAAAAGCGAAAAAAAGCCCGAAAAAGCTGATTTCCTCGCCCAGGAAAATCAGCAAGGCAGCGGCACCCTGGATAAAAAGGCCATTCCCAAGACCACCGAGGTCGCGCCGTTCCAGGACAACAAGGTACAAAAAGTCACGCCACCGCCCGCCGCCAAGCCTGAAGTGCAGGAAGCGCCGCCCAAGGCTGCCGTGACGACCATCGCACCGAAGCCGAAAAAAGCCCCCGCCAAGAACGAAGAGGTCAAACCTCAGACCAAAGCGGAAGTGGCCGCGCCGACGTTTGACAGTTCCCAGCTGTCCAGCGACATCGCCAGCCTCGAAGCGGAACTGGCCAACGAACAACAGCTGTATGCCAAACGCCCGCGCATCCACCGCTTGAGCGCGGCCTCGACCATGCGCGACAAAGGTGCCTGGTATAAGGATGAATGGCGCAAGAAGGTCGAGCGCATCGGCAACCTCAACTACCCCGATGAAGCTCGCCGCCAACAGATTTACGGCAATTTGCGCTTAATGGTCTCGATCAACCGCGATGGCTCGCTGTATGAAGTGTTGGTGCTGGAGTCGTCCGGGCAGCCGTTGCTGGATCAGGCGGCGCAGCGGATCGTCAGGCTCGCCGCGCCGTTTGCGCCGTTTACCGGGGACCTTTCGGACATCGACCGCCTGGAAATCATCCGCACGTGGAAGTTTGCGCGTGGGGACAGACTGTCCAGTAACTGACACGCCCGCTCCCACAGGAATCTGTGTTGTTAGCGGTTTTTTGCGGCATTTCCTATGCATCCCCAGCTTGTCAGTTTGCCCCTCCAACGCCACACTAGCGCTCATGAAGAACGTCAGCCCCAGCTACCTCAAGCATCACTTCCTGATCGCCATGCCTCACATGGCCGACCCGAACTTTGCGCACACCTTGACCTACATCGTCGAGCACACCGCCAATGGTGCCATGGGGCTGGTGATCAACCGCCCGCAAGACCTGAACCTGGCCGAGATCCTCGAGCAACTGCGCCCGGACATCGAGCCGCCAGCGCTGTGCCGGCATGTGCCGATTTTCATCGGCGGACCGGTGCAGACCGATCGTGGTTTTGTCCTGCATCCCAAGGGCCAGGGCTATCAGGCGACCGTTGATCTGGAAGACGATCTGTCCCTGTCCACTTCCCAGGACGTGCTGTTCGCCATTGCCGACGGCGTGGGTCCGGCGAAAAGCCTGATCGCCCTCGGTTACGCCGGCTGGGAAGCCGGGCAACTGGATGCCGAACTGGCGCAGAACGCCTGGCTGACCTGCCCGTACGACGCCGACATCCTGTTCAACACCAGCAGCGAACTGCGCCTGGAAGCGGCGGCCAAACATTTGGGCGTCAATCTCAGCCTGCTGACCAGCCAGGCGGGGCACGCCTGATGGCCCTGCGCCTGATCTTGGGTTTTGACTACGGCACCAAACAGATCGGCGTCGCGGTCGGCCAGGTGATTACCGGCCAGGCCCGCGAGCTGTGCACCTTGAAGGCGCAGAACGGCGTTCCCGACTGGAATCAGGTCGAAGCCCTGATCAAGGAGTGGAAACCCGACGCAGTGGTGGTCGGCCTGCCTTTGAACATGGACGGCACCCCGAGCGACATGTGCCTGCGCGCGGAAAAATTCGCCCGCCGCCTGAATGGCCGCTACAACCTGCCCTTCTATACCCACGATGAACGCCTGACCACGTTTGAAGCCAAAGGCGAGCGACGTGATCGCGGCGGGCAAAAAGGCAGTTACCGCGACAACCCGGTCGACGCCATCGCCGCCGCCCTGCTGCTGCAAGGCTGGCTCGACGAGAACAGCGCGCTGTTCGAATCCTGAAGCAACGAATCCTCAAGAGCCGCCGCAGGCGACTCTCTATAGCGACACCCCGAGCCACCCATCAAGCAGCACCCGGCTCGGGCCCAAGAAGGAGCAACCATGAGCCTGCCCAATCCCGCCGAACTGATCAGCCAGATGGCGATCCGTCTCAAGGCCCACCTGGAACACCGTGGCATCAGCGAACCGCGTTACATCGGTATCCGTACCGGCGGCGTCTGGGTCGCCCAGGCGTTGCTCGAAGAACTGGGCAACGACTCGCCGCTCGGCACCCTGGACGTGTCCTTCTACCGTGACGACTTCAGCCAGAACGGTCTGCACCCGCAAGTTCGCCCGTCGGCGCTGCCGTTCGAGATCGAAGGCCAGCACCTGGTGCTGATCGACGACGTGCTCATGAGCGGCCGGACCATCCGCGCCGCCATGAACGAACTGTTCGACTACGGCCGCCCGGCCAGCGTAACGCTGGTTTGCCTGCTGGACCTCGACGCCGGCGAGTTGCCGATCAGTCCGGATGTGGTTGGCGCGACGCTGTCGCTGGCCGCTCACGAACGGGTCAAGCTGTCCGGTCCCGAGCTCAAGCTTGAACTGCAAGACCTCGCCCTTTAATCCGCCCTATTGAGAGTCCCCCTCGCGATGACGCCTCTAGATACCAAGCGCCCGCTGCAGCTCAATGATCAGGGCCAGCTGCGCCACTTCCTCTCGCTCGACGGTTTGCGCCGCGAGTTGCTGACGGAAATCCTCGACACCGCCGACTCGTTCCTTGAAGTCGGTGCCCGGGCGGTGAAGAAAGTCCCGTTGCTGCGCGGCAAGACCGTGTGCAACGTGTTCTTCGAAAACTCCACCCGCACCCGCACCACCTTCGAACTGGCGGCCCAGCGGCTGTCGGCGGACGTGATCACCCTGAACGTGTCGACCTCGTCAGCCAGCAAGGGCGAAACCCTGCTCGACACCCTGCGCAACCTGGAAGCCATGGCCGCCGACATGTTTGTCGTGCGTCACGGTGATTCCGGCGCGGCGCACTTCATCGCCGAGCACGTCTGCCCGCAAGTGGCGATCATCAACGGCGGCGACGGCCGGCACGCGCACCCGACGCAGGGCATGCTCGACATGCTGACCATCCGTCGCCACAAGGGCGGCTTCGAAAACCTCTCGGTGGCCATCGTCGGCGACATCCTGCATTCGCGGGTGGCACGTTCGAACATGCTCGCGCTGAAAACCCTCGGTTGCCCGGACATTCGCGTGATCGCGCCGAAAACCCTGCTGCCGATCGGTATCGAGCAATACGGCGTGAAGGTCTACACCGACATGACCGAAGGCCTGAAAGACGTCGACGTGGTGATCATGCTGCGCCTGCAACGCGAGCGCATGGCCGGCGGCCTGTTGCCGAGCGAAGGCGAGTTCTACCGCCTGTTCGGCCTGACCACCGCACGCCTGGCCGGGGCCAAGCCGGATTGCATCGTCATGCACCCGGGGCCGATCAACCGTGGCGTGGAAATTGAGTCGGCGGTGGCCGACGGTCCGCACTCGGTGATCCTCAACCAGGTCACCTACGGTATTGCGATTCGTATGGCCGTGCTGTCGATGGCCATGAGCGGGCAGACTGCGCAACGTCAATTCGAGCAAGGCCAATTCGAGCAGGAGAACGCCCAGTGAAGCTCAGCATTCTCGGCGCACGCGTGATTGATCCAGCCTCTGGCCTGGATAAAGTGACTGACATCCACATTGAAGCCTGCAAGATCGTCGCCCTGGGCGCCGCGCCAGCCGGTTTTGTCGCGGTCGACACCCTTGACGCCCAAGGCCTGGTGGCCGCCCCCGGGCTGGTTGACCTGAACGTCGCCCTGCGCGAGCCGGGCTACAGCCGCAAAGGCTCGATCATCAGCGAAACCCGCGCCGCGGCCGCGGGTGGCGTGACCAGCCTGTGCTGCCCGCCGAAAACCAAACCGGTGCTGGACACCTCGGCCGTGGCCGAACTGATCCTCGACCGCGCCCGTGAAGCCGGCAACACCAAAGTCTTCCCGATTGGCGCCCTGAGCAAAGGCCTGGACGGCGAGCAACTGGCCGAGCTCGTTGCCCTGCGCGATGCCGGTTGCGTGGCCTTCGGCAACGGCCTGGACAGTTTCCGCAACACCCGCACCCTGTGCCGGGCGCTGGAATACGCAGCGACGTTCGACCTGACGGTGATTTTCAACTCGCAGGACCACGACCTGGCCGAAGGTGGCCTGGCCCATGAAGGCCCGACCGCGAGTTTCCTCGGTTTGCCGGGCATTCCGGAAACCGCTGAAACCGTGGCCCTGGCCCGTGACCTGTTGCTGGTCGAGCAAAGCGGCGTACGTGCGCACTTCAGCCAGCTCACCAGCGCTCGCGGTGTGGCCCTGATCGCCCAGGCCCAGGCCCGTGGGCTGCCGGTGACCGCCGACGTGGCGCTGTATCAGCTGATCCTGACCGATGAAGCCTTGATCGACTTCAGCAGCCTCTACCACGTCCAGCCGCCGCTGCGCACCCGCGCCGACCGCGACGGCCTGCGTGCGGCGGTGAAATCGGGGGTGATCTCGGCCATCTCCAGCCACCACCAACCGCATGAGCGCGACGCCAAACTGGCGCCGTTCGGCGCGACAGAGCCGGGCATCAGCAGTGTTGAGTTGCTGCTGCCGCTGGCAATGACGCTGGTGGAGGATGGTTTGCTGGACCTGCCGACGTTGCTGGCGCGGTTGAGTGCCGGGCCTGCCGAAGCGCTACGTTTGCCGGCCGGTAAGCTGGCAGTGGGTGGGCCGGCGGATATCGTGCTGTTCGACCCTGCAGCGTCGACCGTGGCGGGTGAAACCTGGCTGTCCAAGGGTGAGAACTGCCCGTTCATTGGGCATAGCCTGCCGGGTGTGGTGCGTTACACCTTGGTGGATGGGCGGATTAGCCACCAGGCGTAATACCGCGCCGCTGCAATCGTGAGCAAGCTTTGCTCCTACGGGATTGTGTATGAACACCCTGTAGGAGCATGGCTTGCCAGCGATGGCTTACTGGAAAGCGCCTCTGTTCTGGGCGTTACGCACCGAAACCTGGTCATTCAGCGTCCAGAAGTCATACAGCACCCCGACAAAGAACAACCCGCCCGTCACCAGGTACAGCAACCCGCTGATCCACTTCCCCTGATACATCCGGTGTACGCCGAACACCCCGAGAAACGTCAGCAGAATCCACGCCACGTTGTATTCGATCGGTCCCGCGGTGAACCGAAGGTCTGCTTCACGGTCCATTGCCGGAATCAGAAAAACGTCGATCAGCCAGCCAATTCCCAGCAAGCCAAGGGTGAAGAACCAGATCGTCCCGGTCACCGGCTTGCCGTAATAGAAGCGGTGAGCGCCGGTAAAACCGAAAATCCACAGCAGATATCCGATCACTTTGCTGTGCGTATCTTGATGCGCGGCGGACTGTTGATAGCTGTTCATGGAGCACCTCGATTCACACGATAGATAAATATTCTTTAAATCTTTGTGACTTTTTTACAGGTTGCCGACGTATGGCAAATGGTACCGTGATGTCCGTCAAAGCCTTATAGCACCTGACTTCTGTCCGACAATTGCGTCTATTTTCCGCTTGTTTGGTTCCATTGACCCCCAGGTTGAATCGACCAACGGCCTCGGAAGGACAAAAAAAGCTGTTATAAAGTTGCGCGTTCACCTATTCGAGCCCTGCCTAATGCGTCCATTTTTCAAGACATGGCTAACCATTTGCCTTTTGATGCCACTGGCCGCCCACGCCACCAATCGTGAGCAACGTCTTCCAAACGTTAATGGTTACACCCCAAAATCCCATGTTTCTGCTCCTTCGAGCAAAAACAAACAAAATACAAAACACTCGGCCCAGCTGAGCGACAACAGCAAGCTTGTTCCGCCGATGGCGAGCAAGACCAGCAGCAACGTGCTGAGCCGCGCTGTAAACGTCCTCGGTACTCCTTACCGTTGGGGCGGCAGCAGCCCAAGTAAAGGGTTCGACTGCAGTGGCCTGGTGAAATACGCGTTTAACGACGCCACGTTTGACCTGCCGCGCACCTCTAACGCCATGGCCAGTGGTCACGGCGAGAAAGTCGATCGCAGCGATTTGAAGCCGGGCGACCTGATTTTCTTCAACATCAAGAGTCGTCGGGTCAATCACGTTGCCATCTACCTGGGCAACGACCGCTTCATCCACGCGCCACGCCGTGGCAAGTCGGTGACCATCGACACGCTGAAAAAGCCGTACTGGGAAAGCCACTACGTGGTCGCCAAGCGGGTTCTGCCGAAAGAGAAGAACACACTTCAGGTTGTTCAGCGCTGATCTGCTGACGCCTTCGCGGCTTTTGTGGCGAGGGAGCTTGCTCCCGCTGGAGTGCGCAGCGCTCCCCGTTTTTAGGTCTGCTTCGCAGCCCAGCGGGAGCAAGCTCCCTCGCCACAGGTCCGCGTTCACCCCTCAGAAGTTATCCGGTGACCGCGCCTTCTCCCGCGCCTGCTCGCGGCTGATCAAGCCTTTGGTCACCAAGTCCTTCAAGCACATATCCAGCGTCTGCATCCCCAGGTTCCCGCCGGTCTGAATCGACGAGTACATCTGTGCAACCTTGTCTTCGCGGATAAGGTTACGAATCGCCGACGTGCCGAGCATGATCTCGTGCGCCGCAATTCGCCCGCCGCCGATCTTCTTCACCAGCGACTGCGACACCACCGCCAGCAACGACTCTGACAGCATCGAGCGCACCATCGATTTCTCATCCCCCGGAAACACATCCACCACCCGGTCGATGGTTTTCGCCGCTGAGGTGGTGTGCAGCGTGCCAAACACCAGATGCCCTGTCTCGGCGGCGGTCAGCGCCAGGCGAATAGTCTCCAGGTCCCGCATCTCCCCCACCAGAATCACGTCCGGGTCCTCCCGCAGCGCCGAGCGCAGGGCCGTGGCGAAACTGCGCGTATCGCGATGCACTTCGCGCTGGTTGATCAGGCATTTGCGCGATTCGTGGACGAACTCGATCGGGTCTTCGATGGTGAGGATGTGGTGATGGCGATGGTTGTTCAGGTAATCGATCATCGCCGCCAACGTAGTGGACTTGCCGGAGCCGGTCGGCCCCGTCACCAGCACCAGCCCGCGTGGCGCGTCGGTGATTTTGCGAAATACCTCACCCATGCCGAGGTCGTCCATGCTCAGGACTTTTGACGGAATGGTCCGGAACACCGCGCCTGCGCCACGATTCTGGTTAAAGGCGTTAACCCGAAAACGCGCCACGCCGGGCACTTCAAAGGAAAAGTCGGTTTCCAGGTGTTTCTCGAAGTCCACCCGCTGGGTGTCGTTCATGATGTCGTAGATCAGCGCCTGTACCTGTTTATGGTCGAGGGCCGGCAGGTTGATGCGTCGCACGTCGCCATCGACACGGATCATCGGTGGCAGGCCGGCGGACAAGTGCAGGTCGGATGCGCCCTGTTTAGCGCTGAAAGCCAGCAGTTCAGTGATATCCATAGCGCCCCTCAATTCCAGTAGAATGCCGCGAACCTTCAGACCGCTGGCGCACATTGAATGTCCACGATAGCAGACAACATTGCTCAGGTTAGTTCACGCATCCGTGCCGCCGCCCTGGCCGCCCAGCGCGATGAGCACAGCGTTCAGCTCCTGGCCGTGAGCAAGACCAAACCCGTCCAAGCCCTGCGCGAAGCGTACGCCGCCGGCCTGCGTGACTTTGGCGAGAACTACCTGCAGGAGGCTTTGGGCAAACAGCTCGAACTGGCCGACCTGCCCTTGATCTGGCACTTCATCGGCCCCATTCAATCGAACAAGACTCGCGCTATCGCCGAGCACTTCGCCTGGGTGCATTCCGTGGATCGATTGAAAATCGCACAACGCCTGTCCGAACAACGTCCTGCCGATCTGCCGCCCCTGAACATCTGCATCCAGGTCAACGTCAGCGGTGAAGCCAGCAAATCCGGCTGCACCCCGGCCGACCTGCCGGCCCTGGCCAAGGCCATCAGCGAATTGCCGCGCCTCAATTTGCGCGGGCTGATGGCGATTCCCGAGCCGACGGATGATCGTGCCGAACAGGATGCCGCTTTTGCTGCCGTACAACGCCTGCAAGCCAGCCTGGATCTGCCGCTGGACACACTTTCCATGGGCATGAGCCATGACCTCGAGTCGGCCATCGCCATGGGCGCCACATGGGTCCGCATCGGTACGGCCCTGTTCGGCGCCCGCGACTACGGTCAACCATGAACAATGGCCGACTCTTCTATTTATAAGGACCTGACATGAGCAAAACCCGTATTGCCTTTATCGGTGCCGGCAACATGGCCGCCAGCCTGATCGGCGGCCTGCGCGCCAAAGGTCTGGACGCCTCGCAAATCCGCGCCAGCGATCCGGGTGCAGAAACCCGCGCCAAGGTGGCCGCCGAACACGGCATCGAAACCTTCGCTGACAACGCTGACGCCATCCAGGACGCCGATGTCGTCGTATTGGCGGTCAAACCTCAGGCGATGAAAGCCGTGTGCGAAGCGATTCGCCCGAGCCTCAAGCCGAATCAACTGGTGGTATCAATTGCCGCGGGCATCACCTGCGCCAGCATGAACAACTGGCTCGGCGCCCAGCCGATCGTACGCTGCATGCCCAACACCCCGGCGCTGCTGCGTCAGGGCGTGAGCGGTTTGTATGCCACCGCGGAAGTGAACGCCGATCAACGCCAGCAAGCTCAAGAACTGCTCTCGGCCGTGGGCATCGCCCTGTGGCTGAACGAAGAGCAGCAACTGGACGCAGTCACCGCGGTGTCCGGTTCCGGCCCGGCGTACTTCTTCCTGCTGATCGAAGCCATGACCGCCGCCGGCGTGAAACTTGGCCTGCCAGCAGACATCGCCGCACAACTGACCCTGCAAACCGCGCTGGGCGCCGCGCACATGGCGGTTGCCAGCGATGTCGATGCCGCCGAACTGCGTCGTCGTGTCACGTCGCCTGCGGGCACCACGGAAGCTGCGATCAAGTCGTTCCAGGCCGGTGGCTTTGAAGCCCTGGTCGAAACAGCACTCGGCGCCGCCGCGCATCGCTCGGCCGAGATGGCTGAGCAGCTCGGTCGCTAATCAGCTCTTACAAAGGAATCAACGATGCTCGGACTCAATGACGCTGCCATTTTCATCATTAAAACCCTTGGCAGCCTGTACCTGCTGATCGTACTGATGCGTTTCATCCTGCAACTGGTTCGGGCGAACTTCTACAACCCGCTCTGCCAGTTCATCGTCAAGGCCACGCAACCGCTGCTCAAGCCGCTGCGTCGGGTGATCCCGAGCATGTTCGGGCTCGATATGTCGTCGCTGGTGCTGGCGCTGATCATCCAGATGCTGCTGATCGCCGTCATCCTCGCGCTCAAAGGCTTCATGGTCGACTGGCTGCTGTTGGTGCCATGGGCCCTGATTGCGCTGTTCTCGCTGTTTTTGAACATACTGTTCTACGCCATGATCATCAGCGTCATCCTGTCCTGGGTCGCCCCGGGCAGCCATAACCCTGGCGCCGAGCTGGTCGCGCAGATTACTGAACCGGTGCTCGCGCCGTTCCGCCGGATCATCCCGAACCTGGGCGGTCTCGACATCTCGCCGATCTTCGCCTTCATCGTGATCCAACTGCTGCAAAGCTGGCTGATCCCGCGCCTGGCGTACTTTGCCTTCATGCCGCAGGGGCTGCTCGGCCTGATCTGATGAGCTACTTTCGCTGGGAAGGTGACGACCTGATTCTGGAGTGTCACCTGCAACCGGCGGCCCGCAGCGATGATTTCTGCGGGCTGCACGGCGATCGCCTGAAGATCCGCCTGACCGCGCCGCCGGTTGAAGGCAAGGCCAATGCGTATCTGATGGCGTTTTTGGCCAAGGCGTTTGGTGTGTCCAAGAGCCAGGTCAGTTTGATCAGCGGTGAGTTGAACCGGCAGAAACGGGTGCGGATTTGTTCGCCGAAGAAACTGCCGGAGTTGCCTGATCTGGTGCGTCCGGCGGACTGACCGCGTCATCGTTCATCGCGGGCAAGCCACGCTCCCACAGGGGATCGCATTCCATTGTGGGAGCGTGGCTTGCCCGCGATGGCCGTGCCTCGGTCTGACAGGGAAAATCAGCTCAGCCCTTTGCTTGCCGCTAACCCCACCGGTCTTTAGACTTACGCCTCATTTCAACGAGAGCAGGGTCGATGCCAACTGCCTTTCCCCCCGATTCTGTTGGTCTGGTGACGCCGCAAGTGGCGCACTTCAGCGACCCCCTGGCCCTGGCCTGCGGGCGTTCGCTTCCAGCCTATGACCTGATCTACGAAACCTACGGCACGCTGAATGCCACGGCGAGCAACGCCGTGCTGATTTGCCATGCGTTGTCCGGTCACCATCACGCTGCCGGTTTTCACAGCGCCGACGACCGTAAACCCGGTTGGTGGGACAGCTGCATCGGTCCCGGCAAGCCGATCGACACCACCAAATTCTTCGTGGTCAGCCTGAACAACCTCGGCGGTTGCAACGGTTCCACGGGCCCGAGCAGCATCAATCCGGAAACCGGCAAGCCGTTTGGCGCCGATTTCCCGGTGCTGACCGTGGAAGACTGGGTGCACAGCCAGGCGCGACTGGCCGACCGTATCGGCATCAGCCAATGGGCGGCGGTGATTGGCGGCAGCCTCGGCGGCATGCAGGCGATGCAATGGAGCATTACCTACCCGGAACGCATTCGCCACTGCCTGGCCATCGCCTCGGCACCCAAGCTGTCGGCGCAGAACATCGCCTTCAATGAAGTGGCACGCCAGGCCATCCTCACCGACCCCGATTTCCACGGCGGCTCGTTTCAGGAAGCGGGCGTGATCCCCAAGCGCGGCTTGATGCTGGCGCGGATGGTCGGGCACATCACTTACCTGTCCGACGATTCCATGGGTGAAAAATTCGGTCGTGGCCTCAAGAGTGAGAAGCTCAACTATGACTTCCACAGCGTCGAGTTCCAGGTCGAAAGCTACCTGCGTTATCAGGGTGAAGAGTTCTCCGGGCGTTTCGACGCCAACACCTACCTGCTGATGACCAAGGCGCTGGACTACTTCGACCCGGCAGCGAACTTCGACGATGACCTGGCGAAAACTTTCGCCAACGCCCAGGCCAAGTTCTGCGTGATGTCCTTCACCACGGACTGGCGCTTCTCCCCTGCCCGCTCGCGGGAACTGGTGGATGCGCTGATGGCGGCCAAGAAAGACGTCTGCTACCTCGAGATCGACGCTCCGCAAGGCCACGACGCCTTCCTGATTCCGATCCCGCGTTATTTGCAGGCGTTCAGCAACTACATGAACCGAATCAAGTTGTGAGAAAGCCATGAGAGCTGATCTGGAAATCATCCAGGAATGGATCCCCGCTGGCAGTCGCGTGCTCGACCTCGGCTGCGGTGATGGCGAACTGCTAACCTGGCTGCGCGACAACAAGCAAGTCACCGGTTACGGCCTGGAAAACGACCCGGACAACATCGCCGAGTGCGTGGCCAAGGGCATCAACGTCATCGAGCAGGACCTGGACAAGGGCCTTGGCAACTTTGCCAGCAACAGCTTCGACATCGTGGTCATGACCCAGGCGCTGCAAGCTGTGCATTACCCGGACAAGATCCTCGACGAAATGCTGCGGGTCGGCCGCCAGTGCATCATCACCTTCCCCAACTTCGGTCACTGGCGCTGCCGCTGGTACCTGGCGAGCAAGGGCCGGATGCCGGTTTCCGAGTTTCTGCCGTACACCTGGTACAACACGCCGAACATCCACTTCTGCACTTTTGAAGACTTTGAGGCGTTGTGTCGCGAACGTGAAGCCAAGGTCATTGATCGGCTTGCCGTGGATCAACAGCATCGGCACGGGTGGGCCAGTAAGCTATGGCCTAATCTGTTAGGTGAGATCGGTATTTACCGCGTCAGCAGCCCCGGGCTGCAGGATCACAAGGTCGCGGTCTGAACTACGACATTCCAAGGAGAAAGAACATGGGTCGTCTAGCGCTGTTTGTACTTACTGCCTGCCTGAGTATCACTGCCATGGCCGCTGACGTCATCAAGGGCGAACGCCAGGAAACCTTCGGCGACGTGACGGTGCACTACAACACCTTCAACTCCACGTACCTGACCCCGGACATCGCCAAAGCGGCGGAGCTGGTTCGCAGCAAGAATCAGGGCGTGATCAATGTGTCCGTGATCAAGGACGGCAAGCCGCTGGTAGCTTCAGTGACCGGCTCGGTCAAAGACCTGACCAGCCAGAGCGTGCCGTTGAACTTCAAACAGATCACCGAACAGGGCGCGATCTACTACATCGCCCAATACCCGGTGGACCAGCAGGAAATCCGCACCTTCGAGATCAAGGTGCAGAACGGCGACAAAATCAACACCATCAATTTCAACCAAGAGCTTTTCCCCGGCGAATGATCAATTTCACGCAACTCGTACTGGCCAGCCATAACGCCGGCAAACTCAAGGAACTCCAGGCCATGCTCGGCGACTCGGTGCAATTGCGCTCGATCGGCGAGTTCAGCAGCGTCGAGCCTGAAGAAACCGGCCTGTCGTTCGTCGAGAACGCCATTCTCAAGGCCCGCAACGCCGCACGCATTTCCGGTTTGCCGGCGCTGGCTGACGATTCCGGGCTGGCGGTGGATTTCCTAGGCGGTGCGCCGGGTATCTATTCGGCTCGTTATGCTGACGGCAAGGGCGATGCGGCGAACAACGCCAAACTGCTCGACGCCTTGAAAGACGTGCCGCAAGCCGAACGCGGCGCGCAGTTCGTCTGCGTCCTCGCGCTGGTTCGCCACGCCGATGATCCATTGCCGATCCTCTGCGAAGGCCTGTGGCACGGGCGGATCCTGACGGCCGCCAGTGGCGAGCACGGGTTTGGTTACGACCCGCTGTTCTGGGTCCCGGAGCGCGATTGCTCCAGCGCCGAGCTGAGCCCGAGCGACAAGAACCGGATCAGCCACCGCGCCCGTGCAATGGATCTGCTGCGCCAGCGTCTGGGACTGAAATGACCCACGACTCATCCGCGTCACCGCTGATCTTCGGCGGCGACGCCCAATCGCCACGGGCAGCGCTGCCCGTGCTGCCGCCTCTGGCGCTGTACATCCACATCCCGTGGTGTGTGCGCAAATGCCCTTATTGCGACTTCAACTCCCACACCGCCAGCCCGGTGCTGCCGGAAGAAGAGTACGTCGACGCCTTGCTCACTGACCTCGATCAGGACCTGCACGCGGTATACGGCCGTGAGCTGAGCTCGATCTTCTTTGGCGGTGGCACGCCTAGCCTGTTCAGCGCCGAGGCCTTGGGCCGCTTGCTCAAAGGCGTCGAGCAACGGATTCCGTTTGCCAGTGACATCGAAATCACCCTGGAAGCCAATCCGGGGACGTTCGAGCAAGAGAAATTCGTCGCCTACCGCGCACTGGGCATCAATCGCCTGTCGATCGGCATCCAGAGCTTTCAGGAAGAGAAACTCAAGGCGCTGGGGCGGATTCACAACGGTGACGAAGCGGTGCGTGCCGCCGGCATGGCCCGTCAGGCCGGGTTTGATAACTTCAACCTGGACTTGATGCACGGTTTGCCCGATCAGTCGCTGGAAGATGCCCTGAACGACCTGCGTACAGCCATCGCCCTGAAACCGACTCATCTGTCCTGGTATCAGCTGACGCTGGAGCCGAACACGGTGTTCTGGAATCAGCCGCCGACGCTGCCCGAAGACGACACGTTGTGGGACATTCAGGAAGCGGGTCAGGCGCTGCTTGCTGAACACGGTTACGCGCAATACGAAGTCTCGGCCTATGCGCAACCGGGTCGCCCGGCGCGGCATAACCTCAATTACTGGAGTTTCGGCGACTTCATCGGCATCGGCGCTGGCGCCCACGGCAAGCTCAGTCATCCGGACGGGCGCATCGTGCGCACCTGGAAGACCCGCCTGCCCAAGGATTACCTCAACCCGGCGAAAAGCTTCAAGGCCGGCGAGAAAGCGCTGACCCATGATGAGATGCCGTTCGAGTTCCTGATGAACGCGCTGCGCCTGACCGAGGGCGTCGAATCGCGGCTGTATCCGGAGCGCACCGGGATGTCCCTGGAAAGCCTCGCCGAAGGCCGCCGGGTCGCCGAACAAAGTGGCTTGTTGCAGGTCGAACCGTCACGTCTGGCGGCCACCGAGCGCGGACAGCTGTTTCTCAATGACTTGCTGCAGACATTTCTGAGCTGATTTCAGCCTTAAGGGAAAACGAATGGATTTGATACTCGACCTGCTCGCCACCGTGTCCCGCTGGAGCCGCAGTAACCTGTCGGAAATTGCCCTGGCCTTGGTGGGCTGCTTGCTGGTGCTGTTCGGTTCGGATTTCAAAACCTGGGTCGAGCAACGCCTGGGTAGCATCGCCGGTGCCTTGCGCGTCCCGCTGATGGCCCTGTTGTGCATGATCGGCAGCGGCGCCGCGCTGATCTACGCCACGCCGTGGGTCGTGCGCGGCCTGAGCCAGTTCAACAACTACAGCCTGGCGCCGGTGTTGTTGGTGGTGCTGGTGCTGATCGGTGTAGTCGCCGACCGCCGCTGATCTTTGGTCACACCCAAAACAACTGTAGGAGCCGAGCTTGCTCGCGATGGCGGTTTAACAGTCAGCATAAATGTTGAATGTCAGGGCCTCATCGCGAGCAAGCTTGGCTCCTACAGTTTTACAGCTCAGGACTGTTTTTCGAACTTCAGGTCCCACACGCCATGTCCAAGCCGTTCGCCGCGGCGTTCGAACTTGGTGATTGGGCGTTCGGTCGGGCGCGGTACGCACTTGCCGTCTTCGGCGAGGTTGCGATAACCCGGCGCGACGCTCATCACTTCCAGCATGTACTCGGCGTACGGTTCCCAGTCGGTGGCCATGTGCAGCACACCGCCGACCTTCAACTTGCTGCGCACCAGTTCAGCGAACGATGCCTGAACGATACGGCGCTTGTGGTGACGGCTCTTGTGCCACGGGTCCGGGAAAAACAGCATCAGACGGTCGAGGCTGTTGTCGGCGATGCAACGGTTGAGCACTTCAATCGCGTCGCAATCGTAGACCCGCAGGTTGGTCAGGCCCTGCGTCAGAACGCCATTGAGCAGCGCGCCAACACCCGGACGGTGAACTTCCACACCAATGAAATCCTGTTCCGGCGAGGCCGCGGCCATTTCCAGCAGCGAATGGCCCATGCCAAAACCGATTTCCAGCGAGCGCGGCGCCGAACGGCCGAACACCTTATCGAAGTCCACCGGCGAGTCAGCCAAAGGCAGGACGAACAGTGGCGTGCCCTGCTCCAGACCTTTTTGCTGGCCTTCGGTCATGCGCCCGGCGCGCATCACAAAGCTCTTGATGCGGCGGTGTTGGCGCTCTTCGCCTTCTTCCGGCTGGACAGGCGTTTCGTTTGATTCAGTCATCAATGGCTCTTACTTGATCAGACCATCCAGCGGCGAGGAGGCGCTGGCATAGAGTTTTTTCGGCATGCGGCCGGCGAGGTAGGCCAGGCGACCTGCAACGATGGCGTGTTTCATGGCTTCAGCCATCATGACCGGTTGCTGGGCGTGGGCGATGGCCGAGTTCATCAGCACCGCTTCGCAACCCAGTTCCATGGCGATGGTGGCGTCGGACGCGGTGCCGACACCCGCATCCACCAGCACAGGAATCTTGGCTTCTTCGAGGATGATCTGCAGGTTGTACGGATTGCAGATCCCCAGGCCCGTGCCGATCAGACCGGCCAGCGGCATCACTGCGATAACGCCGATTTCCGCCAGTTGACGGGCAATGATCGGGTCATCGCTGGTGTAGACCATCACGTCGAAACCTTCCTTGACCAGCACTTCGGCGGCCTTGAGGGTTTCGATCACGTTGGGGAACAGGGTTTTCTGGTCGGCCAGCACTTCCAGCTTCACCAGGTTGTGGCCGCCGAGCAACTCACGGGCCAGGCGGCAGGTGCGCACGGCCTCGGTAGCGTCGAAGCAACCCGCGGTGTTCGGCAGGAAGGTGTAGCGATCCGGCGACAGGACTTCGAGCAGGTTCGGTTCGCCCGGGTTCTGGCCGAGGTTGGTACGGCGCACGGCGAAGGTGACGATCTCGGCGCCCGAGGCTTCGATGGCCAGGCGGGTTTCTTCCATGTCGCGGTACTTGCCGGTGCCTACCAGCAAACGCGACTGGTAAGTACGACCGGCCAGGACGAAGGGCTTGTCGCTACGAACGATGCTCATGGGAAATCCTCTGTTGGGGTGAGGTTCTTGCAGAATTCTGTGCCCTTGCGGGCCGGGCGGCTAGCCGCCGCCGATGGCATGAACCACTTCGACGGAATCGCCGTCGTTCAGTGTGGTTTCAGCGTGCTGACTGCGCGGGACGATATCCAGATTGAGTTCGACCGCCACCCGGCGTCCGGTCAGTTCCAGACGGGTCAGCAGGGCCGCAACGGTTTCACCGTCGGGCAGTTCAAGGGATTCGCCGTTCAACTGAATGCGCATGCCGGAAGCCGCCATCATTTTTAGGGGCTGGCATTCTAGCCCGATCAGTCTTGGCGACCCAAGCCATTCGTCATGAAATGGACCACCCGGTCAGCTCAACCGCCAGGCGGCAAGCCCCAGGCACGCCCAGCCCACCAGGAATGCGAGCCCGCCGAACGGCGTAATGATTCCCAGCTTGCTGATACCGGTCAGGGTCAGCAGGTACAGGCTGCCGGAAAACAGCAGGATGCCGATGACAAACGAGGCCCCGGCCCACGTAACCAAACGCCCGGGAATCTGCGTGGCCAGCAGCGCTACGCCCAGCAACGCCAGGGTGTGCACCAGTTGATAGGTGACGCCGGTATGGAAAATCGCCAGATACTCGGGGGTCAGACGGTTTTTCAGGCCATGCGCGGCGAACGCGCCGAGGGCAACGCCCGTGAAGCCAAAGAAAGCGGCCAGCATCAAAAAGCCACGCAGCATGAAGAACTCCAGTCAGACTCGATCAACAGGGTCTGTATAATGGCCCGCTCAACGGGTTCGGCCAAGCCATCTCTATGCTGCGTATATTTTTACGACGATTCACTAAGGCCGTGCTCTGGTTCGCGGGCGGCAGCGTCTTGCTGGTGCTGATCTTTCGCGTGGTGCCGCCGCCGGGAACCGCGCTGATGGTCGAACGCAAGATCGAATCCTGGTTCGACGGCGAGCCGATCGACCTGCAACGGACCTGGAAGCCGTGGGATGAAATCTCCGACGACCTGAAAGTCGCGGTGATTGCTGGTGAGGATCAGAAATTCCCGGAGCACTGGGGTTTTGACTTCGGGGCGATTCAGGCGGCACTGGCTCATAACGAGTTGGGCGGCTCGATTCGCGGCGCCAGCACCCTGAGCCAGCAGGTGTCGAAGAACCTGTTTTTATGGTCGGGGCGCAGTTGGCTGCGTAAGGGTCTGGAAGCCTGGTTCACCGGATTGATTGAGGTGTTCTGGCCCAAGCAGCGGATTCTTGAGGTGTACCTCAACAGCGTCGAGTGGGATGACGGGGTGTTTGGAGCAGAGGCTGCGGCACGGCATCACTTTGGCGTGAGCGCTAAAAGCCTGAGCCGCCAGCAATCGAGCTTGTTGGCTGCCGTGTTGCCCAACCCAAGAGTGTGGAGTGCGAGCCATCCGACCAACTACGTCGCACGACGGGCCGGGTGGATTCGGCAGCAGATGAGTCAGTTGGGGGGTGACAGTTATCTGTTGGGCCTCAATGATTCACGGCGGGCGCCTTGGGCCCAGTAGCCGAACACATTCTTCTGAACACTCAAAGCCCTCTTCTGTAGGAGGCTGAGGTGAAGCAGAAAACCGGACCCAAACAAAAACGCCCCGATCAATGATCGGGGCGTTTTTTATTGCCGGTTCGCAGGTTATGCCGCGATCGACAGCTTGAGCTTGTTCATCGCGCTTTTCTCAAGCTGACGGATGCGCTCGGCCGACACGTTGTACTTCTGCGCCAGGTCGTGCAGCGTGGCTTTCTCTTCAGCCAACCAGCGCTGATAAAGGATGTCACGGCTGCGGTCGTCCAGCACTTCCAGCGCTTCGTGCAGGTTGTGGTTGGAGTTGTCGCTCCAGTCGGCGTCTTCCAGTTGACGGGCCGGGTCATACCGGTGGTCTTCCAGATAGTTGGCTGGCGACTGGAAAGCACTGTCGTCGTCCGCTTCTGCGGCCGGGTCGAAGGCCATGTCGTGGCCGGTCAGGCGACTTTCCATCTCGCGCACTTCCCGAGGCTCTACACCAAGGCTTTCCGCCACACGGTGGACTTCCTCGTTGTTCAGCCACGCCAGGCGTTTCTTCTGGCTGCGCAGGTTGAAGAACAGTTTGCGCTGGGCCTTGGTGGTCGCGACTTTCACAATACGCCAGTTGCGCAGGATGAACTCGTGGATTTCCGCCTTGATCCAGTGCACGGCGAACGACACCAGACGCACACCCATTTCCGGGTTGAAGCGCTTCACGGCCTTCATCAGGCCGACGTTGCCTTCCTGGATCAGGTCAGCCTGAGCCAGACCGTAGCCGGAATAGCTACGGGCGATATGTACGACAAAACGCAGGTGGGCGAGCACCATCTGCCGAGCCGCCCCCAAATCCTGCTCATAATAGAGACTCTCGGCCAGTTCACGCTCCTGCTCCGGCGTCAGCAATGGAATGCTGTTCACGGTGTGCACATAGGCCTCCAGGTTCGCACCCGGGACCAGAGCATATGCAGGTTGCAAAGAATTGGTCATACGACAAAACCTCCGACTTACAAACTCGTGCAGTTCAGCACTGCGAAAATTGACCGGAAACCGAAAGACAAGTTCCCATAAACGCTGAAAGGTCAATACGAGCAAAATGATACTACTTAGGCGCAAGCTCCCTCAGGTGGCGTGCGACTGCAATCCATGCACCGATATACCCCAACAGCACTGCACCAAGCAAGAGAGACAGACCGTCGGCAACTGGCACTCCGGCCAGCGCGAAATCACTGCCGTACAAACCGGCCAGTCCAACCACAGCGTCGTTCAGCCAGTTCAGGCCAAACGCCAGCACGCCCCAAGACAGCATCCCCGCACCGAAGCCATACAACGCGCCCATATAGAGAAAGGGCCTGCGCACATAGCTGTCAGTGCCACCGACGAGTTTAATCACTTCTATCTCTGTGCGGCGGTTTTCAATATGAAGACGAATGGTATTGCCTATCACCAAAAGTAATGCAGAAACCAGAAGCACGGTCAGACCGAAGACAAAACGGTCGCCCAGCTTGAGGATCGCTGCCAGACGCTCGACCCAGACTAGATCAAGTTGCGCCTGTTGTACCTTCGGCAGCTCGGATAGTTTTTGTCTTAATGCTTCAAGCGCGGGCTTGTCGACTTCGTTCGGCGTCACCAGGACCACGCCCGGCAGCGGGTTTTCCGGCAATTCCTTCAGCGCTTCGCCCAAACCGGACTGCTGCTGAAACTCCTCCAGCGCCTGGTCACGACCGACATATTCAGCATCAGCTACGCCCGGCATGCCTTTGATCTGTTCACGCAGCGCCTCACCCTGTTCTGGACTGGCTTCCAGTTGCAGGTACAGGGAAATCTGCGCCGCACGCTGCCAGGATCCACCCAGACGCTCGACGTTACTTAGCAAAAGTGACAGGCCCATCGGCAAACTCAGCGCAACGGCCATCACCATGCAGGTGAAAAAGCTGCCAATCGGCTGTTTGCCCAAGCGACGCAAACTGTCGAGCAGGCTCGCGCGGTGACTTTCAACCCAGGCACGGAACAACGTTGCAAAGTCCGGACCGTCGTCATCGTCGCGTTTTTTCTTCTGCGGTTGCGGATCGGCGGCCTTCGGGGCTACCCGTTCGGAAACTTTGGGGCTGCGTGTCGCACTCATTCGCCCGCCTCCCCGTCGCCGATCAATCGGCCACGCTGCAGCGTCAACATGCGGTGACGCATACGGGCGATCAGCGCCAGGTCGTGACTGGCGATCAGCACACTGGTGCCCAAGCGATTGATGTCTTCGAACACGCCCATGATTTCGGCGGCCAGTCGCGGGTCGAGGTTACCGGTCGGTTCGTCCGCCAGCAGCAAGGCCGGGCGGTGAACGATGGCGCGGGCGATGCCGACGCGCTGTTGCTGACCGGTGGACAAGTCGCCTGGGTACAAATCGGTCTTGTCCGAGAGCGCCACGCGCTCCAGGGCCGAATCCACGCGCTTGACGATCTCGGCCTTCGACAGACCCAGGATCTGCAAGGGCAGCGCGACGTTGTTGAACACCGTCCGATCGAACAGCAGCTGGTGATTCTGGAACACCACGCCGATCTGCCGGCGCAGGTAAGGAATCTGCGCGTTGCTGATGGTGGCGAGGTCCTGGCCGGCCAGCAGCAATTTGCCGGTGGTCGGACGTTCCATCGCCAGCAGCAGGCGCAACAAGGTGCTTTTACCGGCGCCAGAGTGGCCGGTCACAAACAAGAATTCGCCCCGACGGACTCGAAAGCTCAGCTCATGCAAGCCGACGTGACCGTTCGGGTAGCGTTTACCGACCTGTTCGAAACGAATCATGAACGCTCCCGCTCGGCAAACAGTGCCTGGACAAAGGGTTCTGCTTCAAAAGTACGCAAATCGTCGATGCCTTCCCCGACGCCGATGTAGCGAATCGGCAGGCCAAACTGCTTGGCCAGGGCAAAAATCACCCCACCCTTGGCGGTGCCGTCGAGCTTGGTCAGCGCCAGGCCGGTCAGTTCGACGGTCTGGTTGAATTGCTTGGCCTGGCTGATCGCGTTCTGGCCGGTGCCGGCATCGAGCACCAACAGCACTTCGTGCGGCGCATCGGCGTCGAGCTTGCTGATCACCCGGCGAACCTTCTTCAGTTCTTCCATCAAATTGTCTTTGGTGTGCAGACGACCGGCGGTGTCGGCGATCAGCACATCAATGCCACGGGCCTTGGCGGCTTGCACGGCATCGAAGATAACCGAAGCCGAGTCGGCGCCCGTGTGCTGGGCGATGACCGGAATCTTGTTGCGCTCACCCCAGACCTGCAATTGCTCGACCGCTGCAGCACGGAAGGTGTCACCGGCCGCGAGCATGACTTTCTTGCCTTCGAGCTGCAGTTTCTTCGCCAGTTTGCCGATGGTGGTGGTCTTGCCGGCGCCGTTGACGCCCACCACCAGAATCACGAACGGCTTGTTCTGCGAGGTGATTTTCAGCGGTTGCTCGACCGGCTTGAGCATGGCGGCCAGTTCGGCTTGCAGAGATTTATACAGGGCATCGGAATCGGCCAGTTCCTTGCGCGCGACCTTTTGGGTCAGGCGCTGGATGATCACCGAGGTGGCCTCAACGCCAACGTCGGCGGTCAGCAGGCGGGTTTCGAGGTCTTCGAGCAGTTCGTCATCGATGGCCTTTCTGCCCAGAAACAAGCTGGCCATCCCTTCGCCGATGCTGGCGCTGGTCTTGGACAGGCCTTGCTTGAGGCGGGCGAAGAAACCGGCTTTGGATTCTTCAGTACGCGGCGGCTCGACGGACGTTTCGACGGGCGCGACGACGGGTGCAGGTGCTTGAGCAACCGGAGCAACCGGAGCAACCGGAGCAACCGGAGCAACCGGAGCAACCGGAGCAACGAAAGCAGGAACCACAGGCTCTGCAACCACCGGTTCAAGCTCGGCCACAACCACTGGCGCCACAACCGGTTCAACCACCGGAGCCTGAACTGGCTCAGGCACAAACGCGGTCGGGGCTGGAATCGGCGGCGTAACGTGCGGTGCCAACTCGTCTTCAACGAGGGCAACCGGCTCTTCGGCCACCGGCAGCGTCAGCCAGGGCTCGGCAATCGGGGTCTGGGTGGGTTGTGCAACGGCTTCGGCAACGTGATCCGGCTCGACCACCGGTTGCAACACCGGCTCGGCGATCGGCAAGACAATCGGCGCGAGCTCTTCTTCTATTACCGGCGCCGGCGTGGGCTCAGAAAGTGGCTGTGGCTGTTCGACGGCGGGTTCCTGCGGCTTTTTGCGCAGCCATCCGAACAGGCTTTTCTTCTCGCCAGCCGCAGCTGGGGCTTTCTTGTCGTCGTTGGAACCAAACATGGAGGACGGCTATCTCACGGTAGCGACGCGCCAAAGGGCGCCTCGGCAAATAAATATTCGATGCAGAACAGACTGCGATTGATCCAGCTTGTTCACGCGCAACATTTTGTCGAGGTGCAAACCGCACCCCAAAGGTCGACTAATACGAAGGACTGGAACGGCATCGTCGGCGAAAACGCAGAGTTTAGCTGTCAAACTCATAGCTTGCGCCGCGAACCCAAACAACCTGCAAACCGATCAAAGGCCTGATAGGCGTGGCCGCCAGTAAAACGGACCGTTATCCTAGCACCCTCTCGCCCGCTGACGCTAAGACCAAGCGGGCAGCCCAACAGGTTTAAAAAACGAATGAATGCTCTAGCCCGCCGCGCTGCAGGCCTGCTGCTCAGCACAGTTTGTCTGCCACTGTCAGCCTTGGCTGCCGATCCACAACCCACCCACGAATTCACCCTCGATAACGGCTTGAAAGTTATCGTGCGCGAAGACCATCGTGCGCCGGTGGTGGTGTCCCAGGTCTGGTACAAGGTCGGCTCCAGCTACGAAACACCGGGGCAGACCGGTCTTTCCCATGCGCTGGAACACATGATGTTCAAGGGCAGTGAGAAAGTCGGCCCCGGCGAAGCCTCGCTGATCCTGCGTGACCTCGGCGCCGAAGAGAACGCGTTCACCAGCGACGATTTCACCGCCTACTACCAGGTGCTGGCCCGCGACCGCCTGGGCGTGGCCTTCGAACTGGAAGCCGACCGCATGGCCAGCCTGCGCCTGCCGGCTGACGAGTTCACTCGCGAGATCGAAGTCATCAAGGAAGAACGTCGCCTGCGCACCGACGACAAACCGATGTCCAAGGCCTACGAACGCTTCAAGGCGATGGCTTACCCGGCCAGCGGATACCACACGCCGACCATCGGCTGGATGGCCGACCTGGACCGCATGAAAGTCGAAGAGCTGCGTCACTGGTACCAATCCTGGTACGTACCGAACAATGCCACGCTGGTGGTGGTCGGTGACGTAACCCCGGACGAGGTCAAAGCCCTGGCCCAGCGTTACTTCGGTCCTATCGCCAAGCGCGACGTGCCCCCGGCGAAAATCCCGCTGGAACTGGCCGAGCCAGGCGAGCGCCAGATCACCCTGCACGTGCAAACCCAATTGCCGAGTCTGATGCTGGGCTTCAACGTGCCCAGCATCGCGACCGCCGAAGACAAACGCTCGGTAAATGCCTTGCGCCTGATCTCGGCCCTGCTCGACGGCGGCTACAGCGGTCGCATTCCGGCGCAGCTGGAACGCGGCGAAGAGCTGGTGTCCGGCGGTTCGTCGAGTTACGACGCCTATACCCGCGGCGACAGCCTGTTCACCTTGTCGGCCACACCGAACACGCAGAAAAAGAGAACCATGGCCCAGGCCGAAGCCGGCCTGTGGAAGCTGCTTGAACAACTGAAAACCACTGCGCCGTCGGCCGAAGAGCTGGAGCGCGTGCGAGCTCAAGTGATTGCCGGTCTGGTCTTTGAGCGTGATTCGATCACCAGCCAGGCCACGTCCATCGGCCAACTCGAAACCGTCGGCCTGTCGTGGAAACTGATGGACACCGAACTCAGCGACCTGGAAAGCGTGACCCCGCAAGACATCCAGAACGCCGCCAAGCTGTATTTCACCCGCGAACGTCTCAGCGTCGCCCATGTCCTGCCACTGGAGACGACTCATGAGTGAGCGTAAAAAACCACGCCTGGCCCTGATCGGCCTGATCACTGTCGCCCTGATCGGCTCCGCGGCTTTCTACTTGTCCAGAACCGATGAGTCCAACGCCAGCGAGGCCCTGGACAAAGCCAAATCCAGCCAGAAACTGCAATCGCTGACTGAACTCGACGGCAAGGCGCCAAGCCACCGCACGCTCGACGTACAGACCTGGAACACCGCAGAAGGCGCCAAGGTGATGTTCGTCGAAGCCCGTGAGCTGCCGATGTTCGACATGCGCCTGATTTTCGCCGCCGGCAGCAGCCAGGACGGCAATGCGCCGGGCCTGGCCTTGCTGACCAACGCGATGCTTAACGAAGGCGTGGCCGGCAAAGATGTCGGCGCCATCGCTCAGGGCTTCGAAGGCCTGGGCGCTGACTTCGGCAACGGCGCGTTCAAGGACATGGCTCTGGCTTCCTTGCGCAGCCTCAGCGCCAAGGACAAACGCGAACCCGCCCTGAAGCTGTTTTCCGAAGTGATCGGCAAACCAACCTTCCCCGCCGACTCCTTCGCGCGCATCAAGAACCAGATGCTCGCCGGTTTCGAATACCAGAAACAGAACCCCGGCAAACTGGCGAGCCTGGAGTTGATGAACCGTTTGTACGGCGATCACCCTTACGCGCACTCCAGCGATGGCACGGCGAAAACCGTTCCTGCGATCACCTTGGCGCAGCTCAAAGCGTTCCATGAGAAAGCCTACGCCGCCGGCAACGTGGTAATTGCGCTGGTCGGCGACTTGTCCCGCGCCGAGGCCGAAGCGATTGCTGCGCAAGTCTCCAGTGCACTGCCAAAAGGCCCGGCACTGGCGAAAATTGCACAGCCGCAGGAACCGAAAGCCAGCGTCGGCCACATCGAGTTTCCGTCCAAGCAAACCAACCTGATGCTCGCCCAACTGGGCATCGACCGTGAAGATCCGGACTACGCCGCACTGTCCATGGGCAACCAGATCCTTGGCGGCGGTGGTTTCGGCACCCGTCTGATGAGCGAAGTGCGGGAAAAACGCGGCCTGGCCTACGGCGTGTACTCGGGCTTCACCCCGATGCAGGCGCGTGGCCCGTTCATGATCAACCTGCAGACCCGCGCCGAGATGAGCGAAGGCACGCTGAAACTGGTGCAGGACGTGCTGGCCGACTACCTTAAAACCGGCCCGACGCAGAAAGAACTCGATGACGCCAAGCGTGAACTGGCCGGCAGCTTCCCGCTGTCCACCGCCAGCAACGCCGATATCGTCGGCCAGTTGGGCGCCATGGGTTTTTACAACCTGCCGCTCAATTATCTGGATGACTTCATGCGTGAGTCCCAGAGCCTGACCGTCGACCAGGTCAAGACCGCACTGAACAAACACTTGAGCACGGACAAAATGGTCATCGTCAGCGCTGGCCCGACCGTGCCACAAAAGCCGTTACCGGCCCCATCTGATAAACCTGCCGAGCAGCCGCTCGGGGTTCCGGAGCATTAATGGCCACGCGTCCTAAAAAACCTGTTCACAACGTCCATAACGGCGTGAATCAACTGCGCATCATCGGCGGCGAATGGGGCAGCCGAAAGCTGAGCTTCCCCGATGCCCCAGGCCTGCGCCCGACCCCGGACCGGGTGCGTGAAACCCTGTTCAACTGGCTCGCGCCGTATGTCGCGGGCGCCAAGGTGCTGGACCCGTTCGCCGGCAGCGGCGCACTGTTCCTCGAAGCCCTGTCCCGTGGCGCAGCCATGGGCCAAGCGCTGGATGCCAGCAACATCGCGGTCGCCAGCATCAAGGAGCATCTGGGCACACTGCGTTGCACCACGGGCCAGATTCAGACCGCCGACGCCCTGCGCTACCTGGAAACCCAGACCGCCACGGCGTACGACCTGGTGTTCCTCGACCCACCGTTCAACCAGAACCTGCTGCCGGGCGTCTGCACGCTGCTGGAAGAGCGCCAGTGGCTGGCCGACGAGGCCTGGATCTACACTGAAAGCGAAAACGCGCCGTCGTCCCTTGGTTTGCCAGGCAACTGGCGCCTGCACCGTGAGCAGAAATCCGGGCGGGTTTACTACGCGTTGTGGCAACGTATGGCAGAGATCGCCGGTTAATCGACCGGCCTGAAAAGGTGCGCACCCGTTGCGCACCGCTGCATCGAGAGCAATCGTGTCCCATCCGCCAGACCGCTTCACCCCCGCCTTGGGCCTGGGCAATCCGCACTTGCAAACCTTGTGGGGACCGCTTTGGCGCAAAACCACGCACATCGAACGCGAGCGCGAACGCTTGTGGCTCGAAGACGGCGACTTTCTCGACCTCGACTGGCACGGCCCACACAGCGCGACGGCGCCTCTGGTGCTGGTGTTGCACGGGCTGACCGGTTCGTCGAACTCACCGTACGTGGCCGGCGTGCAAAAGGCCCTCGCCACCCAAGGCTGGGCCAGTGTCGCGTTGAACTGGCGCGGCTGTTCGGGCGAGCCGAATCTGTTGGCGCGCAGTTACCATTCCGGCGCCAGTGAAGACCTCGCCGAAACCATCCGACACCTGCGGGCCAAACGTCCGTTGGCGCCGCTGTATGCGGTGGGTTATTCCCTGGGCGGCAACGTCTTGCTCAAGCACTTGGGCGAGTCCGGCAGTGACAGCGGCGTGACCGGCGCGGTGGCGGTGTCGGTGCCGTTTCGCCTCGACCAGTGCGCGGATCGTATCGGCCAAGGTTTTTCCAGGGTCTATCAGGCGCATTTCATGCGCGAGATGCTCGCCTACATCAAGAACAAACAACGCCAGTTCCAGCATGACGGACGCGAAGATGGCCTCGCGGCGTTGGCGGCACTGGGTTCGCTGGAGAACATGCGCACCTTCTGGGACTTCGATGGCCGGGTCACGGCGCCGTTGAATGGTTTTATCGATGCCGAGGATTACTACCGTCGCGCCTCGAGCCGTTATTTTCTTGGGGAGATTCGCACACCGACCCTGATCATTCAGGCGGCCGACGATCCCTTCGTCTTCCCCCACAGCCTGCCGCAGGCCGACGAATTGTCTGCCTGCACGCAACTGGAATTACAAACCAAGGGCGGGCATGTCGGCTTCGTCGATGGTTCGTTCCGGCAACCGGGTTATTACCTGGAACGGCGTATCCCGCAGTGGCTGGCCGCCGTGGGGCGCATGTAGCCGATGGACGTCGATCAGGGCGAGTCGATCCGCTTCTGGCAAACCGCGCCGCTGGCCGGGGTCGAGTTGCTGTCCGCGCGCTATATCGAACACCGCTTCGCACCCCATGTGCACGATGGTTATGTGATCGGCATGATCATGGCCGGCGCCCAGCGCTATCGCTATCGCGGCGTCGAACACCTGGCTGGCAGCGGCACCTTGGTGTTGATCAATCCGGATGAACTGCATACAGGCCACAAAGGCACCGAGGATGGTTGGCTGTACCGGGCGTTTTATCCGGACAGCGGGCAGTTACTGTCGTTGCTGGCCGAACTGGAATTGCCGACCCATCACTTGCCCATGTTTGGCGCCACGCTGTACCGCGACCCGGACCTGGTGAAGGGTTTTTGCCAACTGCATCGTTTGCTGGAAAGTCCGTCCACGGCACTGCAACAGCAAACGGTCTGGCGGGAAATGATGTTGTCGTTGCTGCAACGACACGCGGCCGTGCCGATTGCCGGCCAACCCGGCAAGGAGCACCGCGCCGTGACACGGGCCAAGGAATTGCTGCATGCGCAATTGGCGGCGCCACCGTCTCTTGAAGAGCTGGCGGCGGCGGTGAATCTTTCGCCTTTTCACTTTGCCCGGGTGTTTCGCCGAGCCACCGGCATGCCGCCGCACACCTGGCTGATGCAACAACGCATCGCCCAGGCCCGGGCGCTGTTGCAGAACGGTTGTTTGCCGCTGGAAGTGGCCACGCAATTGGGGTTTGCCGACCAGAGTCACCTGAGCCGGCAGTTCAAGCAGGTTTACGGGGTGGGACCGGGGGCGTATCGAAGTGCCCGACTGTTTTGAATCGCCTGATACCCCTGTGGGAGCGAGCTTGCTCCCACAGGGATTCGGGGTTATTCGCCGATGGCGATGCCGTGTGCGGGATCGTTGATCCACTCGCTCCACGACCCGGCATACAACGCCCCCAACGGATAACCCGCCAGGCACAGTGCAAACAGGTTATGGCAAGCCGTCACCCCGGAACCGCAGTACGCCACCAGATCGGTCGGCGAACGATCCCCCAGTTTCTCGGCAAAACGCTGCTTGAGCTGATCAGCCGGTAAAAACCGCCCATCGCCGCCGAGGTTGTCGGTAAACGCCGCACATTGCGCCCCCGGAATGTGTCCGGCAATCGGATCAATCGGCTCCACTTCACCTTTGAAACGCGGCAAGGCACGAGCATCCAGTAACGTCAGCGCGGGTTGACCGAGGCGTTTCTGAAGCTGTTCAGCACTGAGGATCAACGCGTTATCCGGCGTCCCGCTGAAGGTGCCCCGTTTGGTGTCGCACGCATCCAGACTCAGCGGCAAACCCGCCGCATGCCAGGCCTTGAGCCCGCCATCCAGAATGAACACGCCGTCACGCTTGCCCAGCCATGCCAGCAACCACCAGGCCCGCGCCGCAAAGGCACCGGGGCCGTCATCGTACAAAACCACTTCGCTGTCGGCGTTGATGCCCCAGGCTTGCAAGCGCTCGATCAAGTCATCCGCTTCAGGCAGCGGATGACGCCCGGTCACGCCCTTGACCACCGTCCCGCTCAAATCACGCTCGAGATCGGCAAACTTCGAACCGGCGATGTGCCCTTCGGCATAACTACGCTGGCCGTAATCCGGGTCTTCGAGGGCAAAACGACAATCGAGAATCACCAACCCCGGCTGGTCCTTTTTCAGGTCCAGTGCTTGCGGGCTGATCAATTGCGCAATGGGCATAGCGGGCTCCTGTGACTAAGTCGGTGTTCGATCCTACTGCACTTCTTCAAGGGCTTGGGCCAACGGCACGTAAAACTCTTCGTACAGCGCATTCACCGCATCACGCGCCTGATCCGTGACGAAACCGGCTTCAAGCACCAACACCTGATACACACCTCGTTTAATGGCTTGTTCACTCAGGTGATTGGAGTTTTCCCGCGTGGTGCACAGGAACCGCACCCAGGACGTCAGGATGATCCACGCGTTCAGCGTCAGGGACTCGATCTGGACCTTATCCATTTGCAGGATGCCGGCCTCGACGAAACCCGCGTAGATGTGCGTGCCATGGATCAGGCAGCGCTGGGAAAACCGTCGGTAACGGGCAGCCAATTCCGGATCGCTGTCGAGCAAGTGCTCAAGATCGCGATGCAAAAACCGGTAGCGCCACATCGCCGCCAGCAGCTCCTGAAGGTAGAAGCGCTTGTCGTCCACCGTCGACGCACGCCCCTGAGGCGGGCGCAGGAAGCTGTCCACCAGGCTTTCGTACTCACTGAACAACACGGCGATGATCGCCTGCTTGTTGGGGAAGTGGTAGTACAGGTTGCCCGGTGAAATTTCCATGTGGGCAGCAATGTGGTTGGTGCTGATGCTGCGCTCACCCTGCTGATTGAACAGCTCCAGGCTGTTCTGCACGATGCGCTCGCTGGTTTTGATCCGAGGGGCCATGGCTTGAGCTTTAATTCAGAGTGCGATGACAGGCATCTTACGACCTATCCGCGAGTGGATAAAACAAAGCTGTTCCAGGATGCCATTTGACTTTCTAGAGCATAGACTCTAAAAAGTCACTCATTACAATAAATCCGGAGCCGACAATGACTGCTGACATCGCCTACCTTCAGAACTTGAATCAGCCTCTGGAAGCAATGCAGGCCCTGTTCGACGCCCAACGCGCCGCCTACGCCGCCAACCCGATGCCGCCGGCCGCCCAGCGCCAGCAATGGCTCAAAGCCTTGCGCGATCTATTGAGCAGCGAGCGCCAGGCACTGATCGAGGCGATCAGCCAGGATTTCAGTCACCGCAGCGCCGATGAAACCCTGCTCGCCGAACTGATGCCCAGCCTGCACGGCATTCATTACGCCAGCCAGCACCTCAAAGGCTGGATGAAGGCCTCGCGGCGCAAGGTGGGCATCGCTTTTCAACCGGCGGCGGCCAAAGTCGTTTACCAACCGTTGGGCGTGGTCGGCGTGATCGTGCCTTGGAACTACCCGCTGTACCTGGCCATCGGTCCATTGGTGGGCGCGCTGTCGGCCGGCAATCGGGTGATGCTCAAACTCAGCGAATCGACCCCGGCCACCGGTTTGCTGCTCAAGGAATTGCTCGCCCGGGTCTTTCCTGAAGACCTGGTGTGCGTGGTGTTGGGCGAATCCGATGTCGGTGTCGCGTTCTCCCGCCTGCGTTTCGATCACTTGCTGTTCACCGGCGCCACCAGCATCGGCAAACACGTGATGCGTGCGGCGGCCGAGAACCTCACCCCGGTAACCCTCGAACTCGGCGGCAAGTCCCCAGCCATCGTGTCCCATGACGTGCCGCTGAAAGACGCCGCCGAACGCATCGCCTTCGGTAAAACCCTGAACGCCGGGCAAACCTGCGTGGCTCCGGACTACGTGTTGGTGCCCGAAGACCGTGTCGATGGTTTCGTCGAAGCCTATCGTCAGGTGGTTCGCGGGTTTTATCCGACGCTGGCTGACAACCCTGACTACACCGCCATCATCAACGAGCGGCAACTGGCGCGTCTCAACGGCTACATCAGCGATGCCACCAGCAAAGGGGCACAGTTGATTCCGCTGTTCGACCAGGGTCAGGGCCGACGCATGAGCCACAGCCTGCTGCTTGACGTCACCGACGATATGACCGTGATGCAGGACGAAATTTTCGGCCCGCTGCTGCCGATCGTGCCGTACAAGCATCTGGATGAGGCCTTTGCCTACATCAACCAACGCCCTCGCCCACTGGCGCTGTACTACTTCGGCTACGACAAACGCGAACAGAACCGCGTGCTCCACGAAACCCACTCCGGCGGTGTCTGCCTCAACGACACGCTGCTGCACGTCGCTCAGGACGACATGCCATTCGGTGGCATCGGTGCGTCGGGCATGGGCCATTACCACGGCCATGAAGGCTTCCTGACCTTCAGCAAGGCCAAAGGGGTGTTGATCAAGCAGCGCTTCAATGCTGCGAAGCTGATCTACCCGCCGTACGGAAAATCCATTCAGAAACTGATCCAGAAGCTGTTCATCCGCTAACGCTCACCACCACCGGGTAACAACAATAATGAGCCCAAGCCTGTCCGATACACCCGCGCTGTCACGGCGCGGCCTGCTGAAATTCAGCCTCGGCGCCAGCGCCTTCCTGGCCACCGCCGGGTTGGGCGCAAGCCTCAGCGGCTGCTCGTCGAGCACCGCAGCGAACGGCTTCGTGATCCTGCGCAGCGGCGACCTGCTGTTTTTGCGCGCACTGACTCCGGTGATGCTCGAGGGTGCGGTCGCTGCCGAGAAAATGCCGGCATCGGTCGACCAGACCTTGCACAGCCTGGATAACAGCCTGAATCACCTGTCGCCGGAAATGCTCAAGCTGACCCAGCAACTGTTCGATGTGCTGGGGATGGCCGTGACGCGCGGACCGCTGACCGGGATCTGGGGCAGTTGGGAAAATGCCAGTGCTGATGAGATCCGGCACTTTCTCGATCGCTGGGAAAACAGTTCGTTGAGCCTGTTGCGCATGGGCCATAGCTCGCTGCAGCAACTGGTGATGATGGCGTGGTACACCCGGGCGGAGTCTTGGGTGCATTGTGGGTATCCCGGGCCGCCTACGGTTTGAGACCGAGTCGACGCCATCGCGGGCAAGCCACGCTCCCACAGGGCTTGAGGCGAGCCATCCTTTTGTGAACAACCCAAAACCTTGTGGGAGCCGGGCTTACCCGCGAAGGCGTCAGCCGCCTCATCACCGCCAATAAAAACAACAAGAGAACCTGAGAATGCCTGTACCCGACCCGTTCCGAGAAGGCCTGTCCCGTGGCTGGAAAACCTACAACGGCGCGCAATTGACCCAAGACCTGACCCTCGAAGCGGACGTCGCGATCATCGGCAGCGGTGCCGGCGGCGGCACCACGGCGGAAATCCTCAGCGCGGCCGGCTACAAAGTGCTGCTGATCGAAGAAGGCCCGCTCAAGACCAGCAGCGACTTCAAGATGCTCGAAGACCAGGCTTACACCAGCCTCTATCAGGAAGGCATCGGGCGCATGAGCAAGGATGGCGCAATCACCATCCTCCAGGGCCGCGCAGTAGGCGGCACCACGCTGATCAACTGGACTTCGAGCTTTCGCACGCCTACCCCGACACTCGAACACTGGGCCAGCGAACACGATGTTAAAGGTCACTCGCCTGCCGACATGGCGCCGTGGTTCGAGAAAATGGAACAACGCCTCGGCGTGGCGCCGTGGAGGGTGCCGCCCAACGCCAACAACGACGTGATCCGCAAAGGCTGTGAAAAACTCGGCTACAGCTGGCACGTCATCCCGCGCAACGTGCGCGGCTGCTGGAACCTCGGCTACTGCGGCATGGGCTGTCCGACCAACGCCAAGCAATCGATGCTGGTCACGACCATTCCGGCGACGCTGGAGAAAGGTGGCGAGCTTCTGTACCTGGCTCGCGCCGAAAAACTGTCGATCAAGGATGGCAAAGTCACTGGCCTGCAATGCGTGGCGATGGACGACCGTTGCGTCGCGCCGACCGGGCGCACGATCACGGTCAAGGCGCGCCATTACGTACTGGCCGGCGGCGGGATCAACAGCCCCGCGTTGCTCCTGCGTTCTGATGCGCCGGATCCGCACAAACGTCTGGGCAAGCGCACGTTCCTGCATTTGGTGAACATGTCCGCCGGGCTGTTCGACGAGGTGATCAACCCCTTCTACGGCGCGCCACAGTCGATCTATTCCGACCATTTCCAATGGCAAGACGGCACCACCGGCAAGATGGCCTACAAACTCGAAGTCCCGCCGCTGCACCCGGCGCTGGCGACGACCCTGCTGGGCGGCTTCGGCAAGGAAAACGCCCAGCACATGGAGCACCTGCCCCATACCCACGCCATGCTCGCGTTGTTGCGCGACGGTTTCCACCCGGACAGCCCCGGCGGCAGCGTCGAACTGCGCGGCGACAATACGCCGGTGCTCGACTATCAGGTCTCGCCCTACGCGTGGGACGGTTTGCGCCGAGCCTTCCACAGCATGGCCGAAATCCAGTTTGCCGGGGGCGCCAATGCAGTGATGCCGATGCACGCCGATGCCCGCTACGTGAAAACCCTGGCTGAAGCGCGCACGTTGATTGATGGCTTGAGCCTTGAGTTGTATCGCACACGCCTGGGCAGCGCCCACGTGATGGGCGGTTGTGCGATGGGCGAAGACCCGAAAAACGCCGTGACCGACAGCCTCGGCCGTCATCACCAGCTGAGCAATCTGTCGATCCATGACGGCTCGCTGTTTCCCACCAGCATTGGCGCAAACCCGCAATTGTCGGTGTACGGGCTGACAGCACAACTGGCCACTGCCCTGGCCGAACGTTTGAAAAACCCATGAAAAGGGAGAATATTCGTATCGTCTATAGTGCTTTCTTACCCAACAGGCGACTTGGCCGACCGGGAAGGCTGCGATACCATCCGACTCCCCAACGGACTCCCGCCAGGACGACGCGATGAACCGAGTGTTGTACCCAGGTACCTTCGACCCTATTACCAAGGGCCATGGCGACTTGGTCGAACGCGCCGCGCGCCTGTTCGATCATGTGATCATTGCCGTCGCCGCCAGCCCCAAGAAAAATCCGTTGTTTCCTCTGGAACAGCGTGTGGAGCTGGCCCGCGAGGTCACTAAACATCTGCCGAACGTTGAAGTCGTCGGTTTCTCGACGCTGCTCGCGCATTTCGCCAAAGAGAAGAACGCCAACGTGTTCCTGCGTGGTTTGCGTGCGGTCTCGGATTTCGAATACGAATTCCAGCTGGCCAACATGAACCGTCAGCTGGCGCCGGATGTGGAAAGCCTGTTTCTTACGCCTTCCGAGCGTTATTCGTTCATTTCCTCAACGCTGGTCCGTGAAATCGCGGCGCTGGGCGGTGATATCACCAAGTTCGTCCACCCTGCGGTGGCGGACGCTCTCACCGAGCGCTTCAAGAAGTAAAGACCGCTCAAGCGGCGCCCGCGTGCACTGCGGGCGCCAATGCGGCACAATTGCGCGCATTGGTTTATTGCGCCCGGGCCTGTCGCCCTGGCTGGAGTTAGCATGTCCCTGATCATCACCGACGATTGCATCAACTGCGACGTCTGCGAACCCGAGTGCCCGAACGCCGCCATTTCCCAAGGCGAAGAGATCTACGTCATCGACCCGAACCTGTGCACGCAGTGTGTCGGCCACTACGATGAACCTCAGTGCCAGCAAGTGTGCCCGGTGGATTGCATTCCGCTGGACGAAGCGCATCCGGAGACTGAAGACGAGTTGATGGAGAAGTACCGGAAGATTACCGGCAAGGCTTGAGTCAGATAGTTTTGTAGAGCCTGTTCGGGCCTCATCGCGGGCAAGCCTGCTCCCACCGTGTTTCGTGTCGTACACAAAACCAATGTGGAGCGGGCTTGCCCGCGATGAGGCCATCAGCCACACCAAAGACGTAACTGCCTTCACTTCCGCTGCTCAAACCCCTCGCCGACACACCCCAGACACCGCACAAACGCCGCTTTCGCCGGGTCAACCACCAACGCCTGCCCCGCATCGCCAACGCCGCCACCCAGCGCGGTAAACGGCAACGACACCACAAACACGCCAGCACCGATCACCGTCGCCACGACCAGCAACGGTCGGGCAATCAGCAAATCACCGATCATGGCGTACGCCGGGGGATTCTGGAGGGTGTAGAGCGGGTCGCCGCTGCCGCTCTCTGCCGCAAACGCGCCGGCATTGGCGCCCAGCAGGCAGACAACGACAAGGATTCGAAACAGGTTCATGGCACGGTCCTTATGCGAGGCAGTGAGAACACTGACTATAGACCGCGCGAGTTTTCAGCTCTGACAGCGAGGGCAAAAGACGCTGGCGCGCTGCCCGAGCTTCACATCCCGCAGCTCCGTGCCGCAGACCTTGCAGGGCTCATGGCCCCGGCCATACACGAACAGTTCCTGCTGGAAGTAACCCGGCTGGCCGTCACCGCCGATAAAGTCGCGCAACGTGGTGCCGCCGCGCTCGATGGCGGCGGCGAGGATGCGTTTGATCTCGATCGCCAGTTTCAAATAACGCGCCCGGGAAATGCTCTTGGCTTCGCGGCGCGGATCAATGCCGGCGGCGAACAGCGCTTCGGTCGCATAGATATTGCCAACGCCCACCACCACGGCGTTATCCATGATGAACGGCTTGACCGCCATGGAGCGTCCGCGAGACTGCTGGAACAGGCGCTCGCCATCGAACAGGTCGGTCAATGGCTCAGGCCCGAGGCGAATCAGTAATTCGTGGTTGAGCGGGTCAAGGCTCCAGAGCATCGCGCCAAACCGTCGCGGATCGGTGTAACGCAGTGCCAGGCCGGATTCCAGCTCGATGTCCACATGCTCATGCTTGGCCGCCGGCAGGCCGGCTTCCACCAGCCGCAAATTCCCCGACATGCCCAAATGGCTGATCAACGTGCCGACTTCGGCATTGATCAACAGGTACTTGGCGCGCCGTTCCACCAGCACGATGCGCTGCCCGGACAACCGCACATCAAGGTCTTCGGGAATCGGCCAGCGCAGCCGCCGGTCACGCACGATCACCCGGCTGACCCGTTGGCCTTCCAGGTGCGGCGCAATTCCGCGGCGGGTGGTTTCGACTTCCGGCAGTTCAGGCATGGTGCACTCGAATCAGGCTATCCGGCTCTCAGCGATGAGCGCCAAGGTCGCGAATGGTTTGCTTGAGCGTCTCGAAGTCGTAATCCGAGAGGCCGACATAGTCGAGCACCAGAGGCCCGATGCTGTTCCATTCGTGGTCTTCGTTCTGGTTGCCCAGCACTCGATAGGACGCACAAATGTGTTCGGCCATCTTGAGGATCGCCAGCAGGTTCTTGAGCTGGGCATTGCGCGACGACTCATCGCTGAAAATCGCCAACGCGTTGTGGTGATTGGCGATTGCGGCGGTTACGTGGTCCGGCAGGCGCCAGGATTTGGCGGTGTAATAACCGACCACGGCGTGGTTGGTGTTGAACACGCGGTTCTCGGTGTCCACCACCCGGCATTCGGCGCTGGCGTTGGCATATGCCTCTTCCAGAACCGTCATGTAGTTGGGGAAACGCTGCAGCATCAGCGGCACACCGCAATCGTGGAACAGGCCCAGCGCGTACGCTTCGTCGCCGGCCTGGGCACCAATGCGCTTGGCCAGCGTCAGGCAGGTCATTGCCACATCCTGAGCCGTGTCCCAGAAGCGGTTCAAGGTGACGATGGTGTCGTCATTCATCTCGCCCTTGATCGACTGGGCGTTGATCAGGTTGATGATTGAACGGCTGCCCAGCAGGTTCACCGCCCGCTGGATCGAAGCAATCTTGTTGCTCAAGCCGTAATACGGCGAGTTGACGATCTTCAGCAAGGCGCCAGAAAGGCCCGGGTCTTGGGAGATCAGCTTCGCGATCACTTCCAGGTCCGGGTCGGGCATGTACTGCTCCATCTGCAAATCCACCATGATTTGCGGCTGGGCGGGCACGCTGATGCCTTGCAGGGACTGTTGGATCTGTTCGGTAGTCAGCTCTTGGGACATAAGTACACACTCTGGGCCAGGCGCAGATTCTAGCTTCTAAAAGTTGGATCCGACACCTTGGAGGGCGCATCTGCTGAAGTTTCATCTTTGGCGCGACCTTCACCGCATGTCCATCCACCAAACCGTGGCCTTGCGCAACACGCTATACTCCCGCTCTTTTTTCCGGAGCGACGTCATGTCCCTGCCTAGCCTGCGCCTCAAAGCCAACGCCGACCGTCGCCTGCGAAACGGCCACTTGTGGGTCTACAGCAACGAAATCGATGTCGCCGCCACCCCATTGCACGGCTTCAAGGCCGGTGATCAGGCGATCCTCGAAGCCGCCGGCGGCAAACCGCTGGGCATTGTTGCCATGAGCCCGAACAACCTGATCTGCGCCCGCCTGCTGTCGCGCGACATCAAGTTGCCGCTGGACAAGTCGTTGCTCGTCCACCGTATCAACGTCGCCCTGTCGCTGCGCGATCGCCTGTTTGACAAGCCGTTCTATCGCCTGGTCTACGGCGATTCCGACCTGCTGCCAGGCCTGGTGGTCGACCGTTTTGGCGACATCCTCGTGGTGCAGATCGCCTCGGCGACCATGGAAGCCCATAAAGAAGACGTGATCGCCGCGTTGACCCAAGTGCTCAAGCCAAGCGGCATTCTGTTCAAGAACGACTCCGCCGCCCGTGATGCCGAAGGCCTCAACCGCTACGTCGAAACCGTGTTCGGCCTGGTGCCGGAGTGGGTAGCGCTGGAAGAAAACGGCGTGAAATTCGAAGCACCGGTCATGCAAGGCCAGAAAACCGGCTGGTTCTACGACCACCGCATGAACCGTGCACGCCTGGCCCCGTATGCCAAAGGCAAACGCGTACTGGACCTGTACAGCTACATCGGTGGCTGGGGTGTACAAGCGGCCGCCTTCGGCGCCAGTGAAGTGTTCTGCGTCGACGCGTCGGCCTTCGCCCTCGACGGCGTCGAGCGTAACGCCGTGCTGAACGGTTTCGCCGACAAAATGACCTGCATTGAAGGCGACGTGTTCGAAGCCCTCAAAGAGCTGAAAGCCAGCGAAGAACGTTTCGACGTGATCGTGGCCGACCCGCCGGCGTTCATCAAACGCAAGAAAGACATGAAGAACGGCGAAGGCGCCTACCGTCGCCTGAACGAGCAAGCCATGCGCCTGCTCAGCAAAGACGGCATCCTGGTGAGCGCTTCGTGCTCGATGCACCTGCCCGAAGATGACCTGCAAAACATCCTGCTGACCAGCGCGCGTCACCTGGACCGCAACATCCAGTTGCTGGAGCGCGGCGCTCAGGGCCCGGACCACCCGGTTCACCCGGCCATCGCTGAAACCCGCTACATCAAGAGCATCACCTGCCGCCTGCTGCCAAACAGCTGATCACGCCGGTTTGACGGGGAGCCCATCGGCTCCCCGTTCTATTACTCGATATTAATTTCTACAACTTCCTACACTTGCAATCCTTTCGACTTGCAGGACATTTCTCTGTGCTTTGCACTTTGGAGAATATGCCTTACAAAATTCAGGTGTCATTTCGATTGATCCGACAGAATAACTAGAACATTCCTACTCAATCTCTCCTTGATAAGAATTCATTACCAACTATGATTGAGTTGTCACATTGAAGTGACGCTCATTATCAATGACAAGGAGTTACAAACATGAAAGCAATTACTCTGGAAGCAAACACCATCGCCAACCTGGCTTTTCTGGTTGCGCCGAAAGCCCGCTAAGTAAATGAAGCGCTGGGGAGTGCCGGCTACCCAGCGTTCTCTAAGAAAAACCCCAGAGTGAACCGCCCATCATGCAGATAAACCCTTATCTCTTCATACTTCCGCGCACGCCCGATCAAATAGTATGGGATTATAAAAATCACAAACAGTACGAACTGAATCTTGACTATTCAACCCGACTGGCAGAACTGACCAACAACCCGAACAAATTCAATCACAACAACAGTATAGACACCCAACTTCTCGAAGCAGGAATACTCACAACATCCCCCCCCACTCTTATTGAATGGGGCTGGGATGAACTGTCGAAAATATTCCATATCGGCACCAAGAACATCCCTTGCCAACATACCCCACAAGATATTCATGAATGGTCCAGAGAATATCTGAACCATTGCAGCGAAGTACTGGCCACACCGCCCCCGGACACCCGTCTGGCGGAACGTCTGGCAGACGAAAAGATTTCATTGCCGAAACCTGGATGCCTGCCGCAAAGCACTCTGGCAAATACCCTGATTGACCGAAAAACCTGCCGAACCTTCACCGGCGAGCCCCTCTCACTCGAAGCGGTCAGCACGTTGCTCTACTTGTCCCTCGGTTACTTGCGAGAACGTGAGGACGACGTCGACGAAAGCATCGCCGAAGGACTTGGCGCCCGCCGCACCAGCCCCTCCGGGGGTGGGCTAAACGCCTGTGAAGGCTTCCTGCTCGTACAAAACGTCAGCGGCCTGAAACCTGGGCTCTATGCCTACCATCCAAGCGAACATGCGTTGAGCTTCGTCAACCCGCTGCCAGGTCGACCGCTGGGGCAACTGCTGTGCGGGCAACACTTCATCAATAACCTGCCGGTGGGCCTGTTCATCACCAGTCGATTCGACAAACTGTGGTGGAAATATGAACACTCACGCGCCTATCGAATGGCCTACGTTGAAGCCGGGCATATTTCCCAGACCTTTCAGTTGGTGGCCACCTCGCTCGGCTTTAACACCTGGCTGACCGGCGCCCTGACCGATGATCAGGTCGAGACGCTGCTCGGCCTCAATGACAGCGCAGAACAGCCTTTGTTTTTTGTCGGTTGCGGCAACAGCGACGGGGACGTGCTGTGCAAGGAACTGAAAACGTTGCTGAACCGAAAGGCCCCGCAATCATGACCGACACCCGCCTTGAACAGGCAACACTTCCCACTGGCTGGGCCGATCGCTTTACCCTCGGCGACTGGGATAACCGCGCCGCGGTGCGAACCAGCAAACACACCTATTTATTGCCGCCCGATATTGAACAGCAACTGGAAACCCGGCATTGGTTCCCGCCCGCCTTCCTGCCGTATTTGAACCACCCGGCCGTCAAAGACGAGGGCCGGGCGATCACTCATCGACTGTCGGCCAATCATCTGGTGTATTTCCTCGACTACACCACCTTGCTCGAACACCGTATCGTTAATCGATCTGTCGAAACCATCGTCCATGACGAACTCGGTGTGAGCATTCCCCCGCGGATGAAAAACGCTGCGCTGCAGCTCTACACCGACGAGGGCTATCACGCCCTCTTTTCCAATGGCCTCGCCGAGCAGATTGCCGCGTTCTACGGCATGTTCGATCGGCCCGTCATGCCGCAGCGAATCACCCGGCTGCACGCCCTGCTCGAGCGCACACCTGACAAGCACAAGCCGCTGGCCTGGTTCCTCACCGGTTTCGTCTCCGAGACAATCATCGCCAAGGATCTGCTCGACATCTGTCGCGATGCGTTGGTGGACGGCGTTCAGGAAATGCTCAGGGACCACCTCGCCGACGAGGCGCGACACAGTCGCTATTTCTGCGAAGTGTTCCATTATCTGTGGCTGCACCTGACCAGCGCCCAACGCCTGTTCTGCGCGGGTCTGCTCCCGGAGCTCATTCGGGTTTTCTTTGAGATCGATGAGCATTGGCTGAGGGCAAGCTTTCGCGGTGTCGGCCTCAGGGAGACAGTCTGCCTGGAAATCACTGAAGGACTGTCCGATGCGCATGCCACTCTGCAACGGACCCGTTCGGGCGCCAGCGCGACCCTGAGCGCCCTGAAAAACGCCGGGTTCTTCGACCTGCCTTACAACCGGAAACTCTTCACCAAAGCCGGGCTTCTTGATGAATAGTGTTATCGACGCAACCCAGGTCAAAGAAAGCCGGGCCATGGTCATTCTGTTGATGGCCATGACGCTGCTTGCTGTTTTCCCCCTCGACGTCGTGCTTCCTTCCTTTCCCGCGCTCTCCGACCACTTCCGCACTACGCCTGTCGATATAGCGTTGTCCGTCAGCCTCTTTGCCATCGGCCTGGCGTTTTCACTGCTGCTGATCGGGCCGCTGTCCGACAGGTTCGGCCGCAAAAAACTGCTGCTAGGGGGAATTGCTCTGGCTGCCCTGGGTGCAACAGGTTGTCTGCTCGTCAGCGATTACGCCTGGTTTCTGTTCTTTCGCGTTATACAGGCGATGGGCTGCGGGTCGTTTGCCTTGTCACAGGCACTGGTCCAGGACCTGTTCTTCGGCCGCGAACTGGAACGACTGCGAATCTGGATGGCAACCGCCGGCGGGATATTCATTTCCAGTTCGCCGCTGATCGGCACCTGGCTACAGTTGCATGTGGGCTGGCAGGGCAGTTTTTATGTGTTCATCGGCCTGGCCATTATTGTCTGGTTGAGGTCCTGCTTCCTGCTGAAAGAAAGCCGTAGCAGTGTTCCATCGCCCCGGCGAATCTTCGGCGCTTATTGGCTGCTGCTTGGCGACATCCGCTTTACGGGTTACTGGCTGATATCCGGTCTCGCCTTCGCCTGCCATTTCTCGTTCATTGTCATTTCCCCACTCCTGTTCATGGAGCACCTGAAGCTTTCCGCCTATCAGTTCGCCTGGGCGCTGTTGCTGTACGGCGTCGCGTATGTGGTCGGCGGAATTATCGCCAGCCTCCTGCATCGCCATATGGAGGGCGACAGGCAAATCAATATCGGCTTGGGCCTGATTGCCCTCTCGGGCCTGGTGATGCCATGGCTGGTCTGGCAGTTTGGCCTGTCCGCCGCCACGGTGCTGATTCCCATGCTGATCTGTACTGCCGGCACCACCATTTGCCGCCCCATCGCCAACTCCAGGGCGATGAGCCTCTACCCCCAATACGCGGGTACCGCGACCTCGGCCGGCAGCCTGCTGATTTTCATGTGTGGCGGCTTGATCAGCGCCGTGATCAACCTGGCCAGCGCCTACCTGACCACGGCCCTGGCCGTGTGCTTTTTGATTTTGAGTGCGGTGGGTATCGGCCTGAACGCCCTGATCAGTCGCCGCTAACTGCGCATCAGGGCAACATGCCGACAACCCTGTCCACACGTCTTGTCAGCACTATCTCCAAAGCGGCAGCCATTCCCTCCTGACGCCAGCCGTGTAGAATCGCGACATTCATCGCCAGTCATCCCCCGGCGGGTTTATGAGCTCAAGCTGAAGCGCGCGGCGATCCCGCAAAGTTATCGGCAACTTCCGGACACACGGCCATTTCTGAGTGTTCCAGACGTCAATAGAAGCTCACTTCCCTTTTGATAACTGATTAACCGCCCGGAGTGCTTCATGCCTGATTACCGCTCGAAAACATCCACCCACGGTCGCAACATGGCCGGCGCCCGCGCACTGTGGCGCGCCACGGGGATGAAAGATGACGACTTCAAAAAGCCGATCATCGCCATTGCCAACTCCTTCACCCAGTTCGTACCGGGCCACGTCCACCTCAAGGACCTGGGCCAACTGGTCGCCCGCGAAATCGAACGCGCCGGCGGTGTAGCCAAAGAATTCAACACCATCGCCGTGGATGACGGCATCGCCATGGGCCACGACGGCATGCTGTATTCGCTGCCGAGCCGGGAGATCATCGCCGACTCCGTCGAGTACATGGTCAACGCCCACTGCGCCGACGCCATCGTCTGCATCTCCAACTGCGACAAGATCACCCCTGGCATGTTGATGGCGTCCCTGCGCCTGAACATCCCGGTGATCTTCGTGTCCGGCGGCCCGATGGAAGCCGGCAAGACCAAACTGGCCAGCCACGGTCTCGACCTCGTCGACGCCATGGTGATCGCCGCCGACTCCAGCGCTTCTGACGAGAAAGTCGCTGAGTACGAGCGCAGCGCCTGCCCGACGTGCGGTTCGTGCTCCGGCATGTTCACCGCCAACTCAATGAACTGCCTGGTCGAAGCCCTGGGCCTGGCATTGCCGGGCAACGGTTCGACCCTGGCCACCCACAGCGACCGTGAGCAATTGTTCCTGCAGGCCGGGCGCACCATCGTCGAGCTGTGCAAGCGTTATTACACCGAGAACGACGAGTCGGTACTGCCGCGCAACATCGCCAACTTCAAGGCGTTCGAAAATGCCATGACGCTGGACATCGCCATGGGCGGTTCCACCAACACCATCCTGCACTTGCTGGCCGCGGCCCAGGAAGCCGAGATCGATTTCGACCTGCGCGACATCGACCGCCTGTCCCGTCACGTGCCGCAACTGTGCAAAGTCGCGCCGAACATCCAGAAGTACCACATGGAAGACGTGCACCGTGCCGGCGGGATCTTCAGCATCCTCGGCTCCCTGGCCCGTGGCGGCCTGTTGCACACCGACCTGCCGACCGTGCACAGCAAGACCCTGGCCGAAGGCATTGCCAAGTGGGACATCACCCAGACTGACGACGAAGCGGTGCATCACTTCTTCAAGGCCGGCCCGGCAGGCATTCCGACGCAAACCGCGTTCAGTCAGTCGACCCGTTGGGAAACCCTCGACGACGACCGTGAAAACGGCTGCATCCGCAGCGTCGAGCACGCTTACTCGAAAGAAGGCGGCCTGGCCGTCCTCTACGGCAACATCGCATTGGATGGCTGCGTAGTGAAAACCGCGGGCGTCGACGAGTCGATCCACGTCTTCGAAGGCAACGCGAAGATCTTCGAAAGCCAGGACAGCGCCGTACGCGGCATCCTCGCTGACGAAGTGAAGGCCGGCGACATCGTGATCATTCGTTACGAAGGCCCGAAAGGCGGCCCGGGCATGCAGGAAATGCTGTACCCGACGTCTTACCTGAAATCCAAAGGCCTGGGCAAAGCCTGCGCCCTGCTCACCGACGGCCGCTTCTCCGGCGGCACCTCGGGCCTGTCCATCGGCCACGCTTCGCCAGAAGCAGCAGCGGGCGGTGCGATTGGTCTGGTGCAGGACGGCGACAAAGTGCTGATCGACATTCCAAACCGCTCGATCAACCTGTTGATCAGCGACGAAGAAATGGCCGGGCGTCGTGCCGAGCAAGATCAGAAAGGCTGGAAGCCTGTGGAAAAACGTCCACGCAAGGTGACCACCGCACTGAAAGCCTACGCCCTGCTGGCGACCAGCGCCGACAAGGGTGCTGTACGTAACAAGGCGATGCTCGACGGGCTGTAAGCGTCAATCGCAGAAATAAAAATGCCCCGCCAAGTGCGGGGCATTTTTTTGACCACGATCCCCCAAACACTGGAGATCAACGGTGGGAACTGGCTTGCCTGCGATGCGGACAACTCGGTCTATCTGACTAACCGCGTCGAGGCTATCGCAGGCAAGCCAGCTCCCACATGGACCGTGCGTTTACCTTTACTGGATCTCTTCCGGTTTCACGATCACCCAGTTCTTGTCCGCCGTAACCTCAAGCCCTTCCTTGGCCTGGGCCGCCGCATTCTTGGCCATCATGCCGTTAATCTGGGTCATGTATTTGTCCTTGCGGTTAACCCACAAGTGAATGCCACCCTTGGCCACGTCGACGCTGTGGAACAGCATGTAACCATCGCTGCTCGGGGTGTCGCCGCCAACCAGGACCGGTTTTTTCCACTCATCGATGTAAGTCAGGATCGCTGCTTGCTTACCCGCCATCCAGGTCGCAGGGGTCCACAGGTACGGGGTCAGTTCAAGGCCAAGGTTAGCCTTCTCGTCATACTTGCCGGCGGTGATCTGTTTGCGCGCGGTGGTCAGCTCGCCAGACTTCGGATCCTTCAGCAGCAGGCTCACGCCGATGACGTTCTGCGGTTTGACGTTGTAGCCGTACTTCGGATCGGAAGCGACCATGCGCACCAGCTCTTCGGAGGCGGCGGTCATCACATAGACCTCGATGCCGTTCTCCATCAGCTTGTTGTACAGCTCAGCCTGGCCGGTGAAGACTTTCGGCGGGTTGACGTCGAGTTTCTTGACCACATCACCGTCGTAGTAAGTAGCCGGCACCGGTTTGCCGGACGCCATCAGCTCGTCGACATAACCTTTGAGTTCTTTAAGGGTGAAGCCGGAGAACACTTGCGCAACCCATGGGTAGCACACCATGTCGTCAATTTCGCAGAGGCGGTAGTAGTAGCTGAACAGGCTTTCCTTGTGGTCAGCAGTGTCCTTGAACGGAATCAGTTTCAGGGAAGGGTCGAGTTTGTCGCGGGTGATCAGGCCCTTGTTCTCCATATAGGGCAGCAACGACTCTTCGAGGTCGTAGCGGTAACTGGTGTTGTCCATGTCGAACACCGCGTAGTTACCTTTGTTGGCGTTGGCGGCAATCATTGCATCCAGCGCCTTGGCCTGATCGGCTGGCCAGTGTTTCAAATCGGTGGCGAATGCCTGGCCCGCAAGGCCCAGGCAAATGGCTGCAGCCAGCATTTTTGGTATGAATTTCATCGACGACTCTCCCTGAATGTGAAAGACATCGACGCTAACAAATAAGTGTGACAGTCCTCGTCTGTCAGCGACCGTTACCGTACCCATCGCGCCAGCTGCATCCCCGACAGCGACACCGGCTTATTCCAAAAACGACAGTTCACCTCTGATTTTGGTATTAATTCATTAGATATCAAGCTGTTAGGCTTTCCGGTTCGCGGCTGCCCCGGAAGGTAGCTGGCACATGTCTGATCGGAGTTTTTATGAATCTGCCGCTGATCCTCAATCTGCTGGTGTTCCTTGCCCTGCTTTTTGGCCTGGCACAAACCCGCCACACCACCTGGAGCCTGGCAAAAAAAGTCCTGCTCGCCCTGGTGTTGGGCGTGGTGTTTGGTGTGGCGCTGCACACCGTTTATGGCGCCGGCAATCCGGTCCTGAAAGCCTCGATCGGCTGGTTCGATCTGGTGGGTAACGGTTACGTGCAGTTGCTGCAAATGATCGTGATCCCGCTGGTGTTCGCCTCGATCCTCAGCGCCGTGGCCCGTCTGCACAATGCGTCGTCATTGGGCAAGATCAGCTTCCTGACCATTGGCACGCTGCTGTTCACCACCGCCATCGCGGCGTTGATCGGCATCGGTCTGACCAACCTGTTTGGCCTGACCGCCGAAGGCCTGGTGGCCGGCACCCAGGAAATGGCGCGCCTGCAAACCATCCAGACCGACTACGCCGGCAAGGTAGCGGACCTGAACGTGCCGCAGCTGTTGCTCTCGTTCATCCCGCAAAACCCGTTCGCCGATCTGGCGCGCGCCAAACCGACCTCGATCATCAGCGTGGTGATTTTTGCGACTTTCCTCGGCGTCGCCGCCTTGCAATTGCTCAAGGATGACGTCGAGAAAGGTCAGAAAGTGATCAACGCCATCGACACCCTGCAAGCCTGGGTGATGCGTCTGGTGCGCCTGGTGATGAAACTGACCCCGTACGGCGTGCTGGCGCTGATGACCAAAGTGGTCGCCGGTTCCAACCTGCAAGACATCATCAAGCTCGGCAGTTTTGTCGTGGTGTCCTACATCGGCCTGGGCCTGATGTTTGTGGTCCATGGTCTGCTGGTGTCGGCGGCCGGGATCAACCCGTTGCGGTTCTTCCGCAAAGTCTGGCCGGTGCTGACGTTTGCGTTCACCAGCCGCTCGAGCGCGGCGACGATTCCGTTGAGCATCGAAGCACAGACCCGCCGTTTGGGTATTCCGCAATCCATCGCCAGCTTCGCCGCGTCGTTCGGAGCGACCATTGGCCAGAACGGCTGTGCCGGTCTGTACCCGGCGATGTTGGCGGTGATGGTCGCGCCGACCGTGGGCATCAACCCGCTGGACCCGCTATGGATCGCGACGTTGGTAGCGATCGTGACGCTGAGTTCGGCCGGTGTGGCGGGTGTGGGCGGCGGGGCGACATTCGCCGCGTTGATCGTGTTGCCGGCGATGGGCTTGCCGGTGTCACTGGTGGCGTTGCTGATTTCGGTCGAACCGCTGATTGACATGGGACGCACGGCGCTGAACGTCAGTGGATCGATGACGGCGGGGGCGATTACCAGCCAGATCATGCAGCAGACGGATAAAGAATTGCTGGATGCGGATGAGCATTCGGAGTTGGCTCACGCTTAAGTCTTCATCAACAGGACCGGCCCCATCGCGGGCAAGCCCGGCTCCCACAGGGATCAGTGGTGCTCACACATTGTGTGTTTCACCTCAAACCTCTGTAGGAGCCGGGCTTGCCCGCGATGCTTTTAGGCTTTTTCCCAGACTTCGAAGTTGTATGCCGGCTTATCGCCTTCAGCTGGATTCGGGGTGTTGGACACCAATTTCCACTGGCCCAAATCAAACTCCGGAAACCACGCATCCCCTTCCGGGCTCAGCGCCACGCGGGTCAGATACAACCGGTCCGCCTGCGCCATCCCCTGCGCATACAACTGCGCGCCGCCAATCAGCATCAGCTCATCGACGCCCTGCGCCTTCGCCCATTCTTCGGCGCGAACCACCGCGGCTTCGAGCGACGGGTAAACCTCGGCGCCTTCCAGCACCAGGTCCGCCTGACGGCTGACCACGATGTTCAACCGGCCCGGCAGCGGCCGACCGAGGGAATCCCAGGTCTTGCGCCCCATGATGATCGGCTTGCCCAGGGTGGTGGCCTTGAAGTATTTGAAGTCCCCCGGCAAGTGCCAGGGCATGCTGTTGTCGACGCCGATCACGCGGTTTTCACCGAGGGCTGCGATCAGGCTGAGGGGAAGTGATTTAGTCATGCCGGCGAGGATACCAGAGCCATCCGTACCCCGATAAGCGCCACAGCGGTTATGCTCACAGCTCAATGGAGCGATGGGATCGCGCGTGACTGAACTGACTGGACTGCAAAATCTCTGGCTGACCGAAACCGTGCGTCTGCGTGAAGAACACGCCGGCCCGCTGGAAGACACGGAAGCCAACCGACTGGCCCGAAGTGCTGGTGGTGACTTGTCGACACGGATTCAACGGCGGGCCGTGTGGCTGGCCGAACGCGATGGTTTGGCCAACGCCCTGCAACACTGGCTGCAAGGTGCGCGACTGGCGCTGATCGTGATGGCGGTGCTGGCCGTGGTGAGCGGTGCCGGTCTGGCTTTCGCCGCTATGGGTGACGGGCAAACCCCGGTGAATGTGTTCTGGGCCCTGGGCAGTCTGCTCGGGCTGAACCTGATTCTGTTACTGAGCTGGGCGCTGGGCCTGATGTTCGCGGGTGAACACGGCGCCACCCTCGGGCGCTTATGGTTGTGGCTCAGCGAAAAACTCGCCCGCGACGCCAAAGCCGCGCAACTGGCCCCGGCCCTCCTGCTGTTATTGCAACGGCACAAACTCAATCGCTGGGCGGTCGGTACGCTAATCAACGGTTTGTGGCTGCTGGCGATGCTCAGCGCCTTGGCGATTCTGCTGACGCTGATGGCGACCCGACGCTACGGCTTCGTCTGGGAAACCACCATTCTGAGCGGCGACACCTTCGTCGCCATGACTCAGGCCCTCGGCGCGCTCCCGGCCCTGCTCGGCTTCAGCGTGCCTACCGTGGAAATGATCCGCGCCAGCGGCGATGCCGCGCTGAACATCGAAAGTGCTCGACAGGCCTGGGCCGCCTGGCTGGTTGGCGTCCTGTTGATCTACGGTGTGCTGCCGCGTTTGCTGCTGATGCTGTTTTGTCGGTGGCGCTGGAAAACCGGCCAGGCAAAACTGCATCTGGACCTGAACCTGCCCGGCTACGCCCAGTTGCGCGAGCGATTGATGCCCACCAGCGAACGCCTGGGCATCAGCGACGCCGCACCGGAGAAACTGCATCGCGTCGAAAGCGGTGTCACCGACCAGCAAAGCGACGGTGCCCTGCTGGTCGCCATCGAACTCGATGACCAACGCCCGTGGCCACCGCAATTGCCGAAGACCGTGGGCAACGCCGGAATACTCGACAGCCGTGAATCGCGCCACCGACTCCTCGAACAATTGAGCCGCTTTCCGCCCGCACGCCTGCTCATCGCTTGCGACCCGCGGCGCTCGCCGGACCGCGGCAGCCTGGCGCTGATCGCCGAACTGGCGCGCAATGCTGCCGCCACTCGCGTCTGGCTGCTGCAAGCGCCACCCGGCGAAGCGCTGGACGCCGAACGGCTGGGTGACTGGCACGTCGCATTGCAGCAACTGGAGTTGCCGTTCGCCGATTGTGCGCCGATGAACTGGCTGGAGACCGGTCATGAGTAACGCCTGGAAGGCCCCGTTGAAGCTCGCTGTGGTTGGCCACACCAACGTCGGCAAAACCTCATTGCTGCGCACCCTGACCCGCGATGTCGGCTTCGGCGAAGTGTCCCATCGTCCCAGCACCACGCGTCACGTCGAAGGCGCACGCTTGTCGGTGGAGGGCGAGCCGCTGCTCGACCTCTACGACACCCCCGGCCTCGAAGACGCCATCGCCCTGCTCGACTACCTCGAACGCCTGGAGCGTCCCGGCGAACGCCTCGACGGCCCGGCGCGCCTGGCGCGATTCCTTGAGGGCAGCGAAGCCCGGCAGCGCTTTGAGCAGGAAGCCAAAGTGCTGCGGCAACTGCTCACCTGCGACGCCGGCCTCTACGTGATCGACGCTCGCGAACCGGTGTTGGCCAAGTACCGCGACGAACTGGAAGTGCTGGCCAGTTGTGGCAAGCCGCTGCTGCCGGTGCTGAATTTTGTCAGCAGCGCCAACCACCGCGAGCCGGATTGGCGTGAAGCGTTGGCGCGTTTGGGCTTGCATGCACTGGTGCGTTTCGACAGCGTCGCACCGCCGGAGGATGGCGAACGTCGCCTCTATGAAAGCCTCGCGCTGCTGCTGGAAAATTCCCGTGAACAGCTTGAACGCTTGATCGCCGATCAACAGGCCCAGCGCCTCGCCCGTCATCAGAGTGCAGTCCGGTTGATTGCCGAATTGTTGATTGATTGCGCCGCCTGCCGACGCAGCGTCGCCAGCGATGCAGAGCAGGAACGGCACGCCATCAGCGAACTGCACAAAGCCGTGCGCCAGCGCGAACAACGCTGCGTTGAAGCGCTGCTCAAGCTTTACGCCTTTCGCCCACAGGATGCGGCGGCCAGTGATTTACCGCTGCTCGATGGCCGTTGGGGCGATGATTTGTTTAACCCGGAAACCTTGAAACAGCTGGGTGTACGGGTCGGCAGCGGGATCGCCGCTGGCGCGGCAGCCGGGGCCGGGGTCGACTTGCTGGTGGGCGGCCTGACCCTGGGTGCGGCAGCATTGGCCGGCGCGATTGCCGGTGGCGCACTGCAAACCGCGCGCAGCTATGGCAGCCGGTTAATCGGCAAGATCAAAGGCCAGCGAGAACTGACCATCGATGACAGCGTATTGCGGTTGTTGGCGTTGCGTCAGCGTCAGCTGTTGCAGGCGCTGAACGCGCGCGGGCATGCGGCCATGGACAGCATTCAGGTCGCCACGCCCCAGGACAAGACCTGGCGCGAAGGCAAGTTACCCGAGGCACTGAACAAGGCGCGGGCGCATCCGCAGTGGTCGTCGCTGAATCCACAGGTGAAGTTGAATCAGGCGCAAAGGCAGGAGCAGGTAGAGGTATTGGCGCAGCAGTTGTGAGCCTTGATGCCTGGGGTGTTTGGGCGGCCCCTTCGCGAGCAGGCTCGCGCCCACATGGGAATGCGTTCCCCCTCTAGGAGTGAGCCTGCTCGCGATGGCAGCCACCTGGTCATGAGGCTCTACTCCGCCAACAGTCGCGCCGCCTTTTCTTTCAAGAGACGAAGGTCCATCACCGGTACGCCCATGCCCTTGGCCAACTCATCCCACTGCCGCATGCGCAAACTGACCTCGCACAGAGGGTCCTGTTCGAAGGCTTCGGCCTCAGCCGGTGTCATCACTCCACCCTGATACTCCAACGTGCGACGGCTGGCCTCACTCAAGCGCTCGTAGTACCCCGGCTCTTTGAGCGTCAGATAACGCTTGGCCTGCACGTGGTATTCCACCAGTCGCGCCATGCGTTCGCCGAAACCGGCACGGCGCAGGTAATCGGCACCTAGTCGTTCGTGGCTGACCACGCCAAAGCCGCCCATGTTCTCGGTGCTTTCGGCGCAGATGTGCCCGATGTCGTGAAAAAAAGCAGCCAACACCACTTCATCATCGAAGCCTTCGGCCATCGCCAATTGTGCGGCCTGAGACATGTGCTCGATCTGCGACACCGGTTCGCCGATGTAGTCGCTGTCGCCAAAACGCTCGTACAGACCGAACACGTCGGCAATCACCTGTTCGTGGTTGCTCATCACCGCTCTCCCAACAAAGTCGCCACATTACGTTCAGCCATTGCAGGCCCGACGCTCATACCGACGCCGGTGTGCATCAGCGCCACGCTCAATCCCGGTGCCGGACGCAGGAACGAAAACGGCCCCGGCCCCCGTGAACCATAGACACCCTGCCAGCGTTCGATCACTTGCACCTTGCAGCCCAGCGTCTGTTCGGCCAGTTCGATCATCCAGTCGTCCACTTGCTCGGCGTTGAACGGCGATGGATCGCTGCCGTAATGGTGGGAGTCGCCGATGATCAATTCGCCGTACGGCGTCGGGCTGATCAGCAGGTGAATGCCGTTGTCATGCAGGTGCGGCTCGTCTCGCAGAATTTGCGCCTGCACCGCCGCCGCTTCCGGCAGATCGGCAAAGGCGCCGTAATGCACGCAACTCAAACCGGTGAGCAACGCGTGTTGCAGGTTGAGGTTGATCTGCGGGCGGGCGCGAAGCATTTGCAGGCGACAGATTTGCGGGTTGAGTGCTGCAATCTGTTCGGCCAGCAACGTCTGATAATCGTGGCCGGAACAGACGATGATCTGCTCGGCGCTGAAAGTGCCGGCGGTGCTGTGCAAGCGGCCCGGTTCGATGTCACGGACCAGGGTCGAAAAGTGAAAGGTCACGCCGCGTTCGCGGTGCAGGTAGTCGATCAGCGCCGGAATGGCTTCGCGGGAATACAACTGCTGATCGTCCATCCCGTGCAACGCGGCGCGGTGATGGGTGAACTGGCCGCGGTACAGATCACGCAAGGCAGCGCCGCGCAGCAGTTCGACGCGGTAGCTGTGCTCCACGGCGCGACCGGCGCAGAACGCTTCCAGCAGGTGTTCTTCGGCTTCGGTGCGGGCGAACAGGTATGAGCCGTTGCGCTTGAGTTGCAGGCCGGCGAGTTGTGCCCATTGGCCCCAGATCTCGCGGCTGGCCTTGGCCAGTTCAAGCATCGGGCCCGGCGGCTGGCCGGTGACGAGGGCCTGGCCGAAGTTGCGCACCGAGGCGCCCAAGGGCGTTTCGCTGCGTTCGAAGACGGTGACTTTCAGACCGCGTCGGGCGGCGGCGTAGGCGTGGGACAGGCCGAGGATGCCGGCGCCGACGATCAGCAGGTCGTTGTGTTGTGTCATGGCGTAATCCCGCTTTTTGTGGCGAGGGAGCTTGCTCCCGCTGGGGCGCGTAGCGGCCCTGAAAATGGGCCTGCTGCGCAGTCCAACGGGAGCAAGCTCCCTCGCCACAGAATGTGAGTCGGTTACTTGGCAACCACTTTCTCGGACTTGCCGTCATAGCGCTTGCGCCATTCGGTCAGGATCTCGTCACGGTTCTTGGAAGCCCAGGCAAAGTCGTTCTTGATCAGACGCTGCTCATAATCCGCCGGCAATTCAGTCTGCGGCTTGGCGATACCCGGCTGAGCCAGTACCGCGAAGTTCTCTTTGTAGAGCTCCATCGCCGCAGGGCTTGCCGAGAAGTCAGCCAGTTTCTTCGCCGCCTCTTCATGCGGCGTGCCTTTGATCACAGCCGTTGCCTCGATCTCCCAGCCCAGGCCTTCTTTCGGCAGGATGATGTCCAGCGGTGCGCCTTGGCGCTTCAGCTGCACGGCCGGATATTCAAAGGAAATACCGATCGGGAATTCGCCGGCAGCCGCCAGTTTGCAAGGCTTGGAGCCGGAGTGAACGTACTGGCCGATGTTCTGGTGCAGGTCGTCCATGTACTGCCAGCCCTGCTTCTCGCCGAAGGTTTGCAGCCAGGCGCTGACGTCGAGGAAGCCGGTGCCGGACGAGGCCGGGTTAGGCATCACGATTTTGCCTTTGTACTCAGGCTTGGTCAGGTCTTGCCAGCTCACGGGTTTGCTCAGGCCCTGCTTCTCGGCTTCGACGGTGTTGAAGCAAATGGTCGCGGCCCAGACATCCATGCCGACCCAGGCGGGTGGGTTGGCGGCGTCGCGGTAGTTGCCGCCGATTTTGCCCAGGTCTTTCGGCGCGTAGCTTTGCAGCATGCCTTGCTGGTCGAGGATCGCCAGGCTCGAAGCGGCCAGGCCCCAGACGGCGTCGGCTTGTGGGCGAGCTTTTTCGGCCAGCAACTTGGCAGTGATGATGCCGGTGGAATCACGTACCCACTTGATCTCGACGTCCGGGTTGGTCTTTTCGAAAGCGGCCTTGTAAGCGGTCAACTGCTCGGCTTCGAGGGCGGTGTACACCGTCAACTCGGTTTTCGCCGCGAAGGCGTTCAGGCTAAAAGCGGAGAGAACAGCAGCGGCCAGGGCCAGGGGCTTGAACATGATCGTTTTCCTGTTTTTTGAGTTGAGGCTTGAGGGTTGAGTCACGGGCAGAATCAGTGGCCAGGCGCGGTCTGCCGCCAGGCTTGGGAACGGCGCAGCAAACCGCGCGAGGCCCAGGCCAGCAGCAGGGACACACCCGCCGAGGTGAACAGAATCAGGGTCGACATCGCCGCCGCGCCGCCGACGTTGCCGGCGTCGTCCATGTTCAGCACCGCCACCGCCGCGAGGATGGTGTCGGGGCTGTAGAGGAAGATCGCCGCCGAGACAGTGGTCATGGCCGAGACGAACAGGTAGCGCACGATGTCCAGCAGCGCCGGCAGGCAGATCGGCACGGTGACGCGCAGGTAGTGTCGATACAGCGGCGCCTTGAGCGACAGCGCGGCGGCTTCAAACTCGGCGTCGAGCTGACGCAGTGCGGTGGTGGCGGTCATCTGCGCGGTGGTCAAATAGTGAGCAATGGTGCAGACCACCAGCAAGGTCATGGTCCCGTAAAGCACATGCAGCGGGTTGCCGGTGAGGTTGAAGAAGAAGACGTAACCCAGGCCCAGCACCAGTCCCGGCACCGCCATCGGTACGAAACTGAGCATGCGCAAGGTGAGATTCAGTCCGCGCTGGCCCTTGGTTTTTTCCATCAGGTAAGCGCCGGTGAAGATCAGCACGCTGCCGATCAACGCCGTGCACAACGCCATCTTCACGCTGTTGCTATACGCCAGCCAGCCGCCACCCGCCGTGTCGTTGAACTGGTAGTGGTTGAGCGAGAGCGACAGGTTGTACGGCCAGAATTTGACCAGCGAAGAGAAGATCGCCATGCCGAACACCAACAGCAACGCCGCGCTGATCAGCAACACGATGCCCAGGTAGCAGCCGTCGCGCAGTTTCGATGGCGCGGGTTTGAAGACTTGCGCACGCCCGCTCATGGCGTCGCCCTGACGTCGACGCAACCACGCATCGACGCCGAAGCTGAACAGCGCCGGCAACAGCAGGACCATGCCGATCAACGCGCCGCGACCGAATTGCTGCTGGCCGACCACCGCTTTATAGGCTTCCAGCGCCAGCACCTGGTAGTCGCCACCGACCACCACAGGCACGCCGAAGTCGGTGATGGTCAACGTAAACACCAGGCAGAACGCGGCGAACACAGCCTGACGCGTCGCCGGCCAGGTAATGCTGCGGAAAGCTTTTGCCGGACTCGCACCCATGCTGGAGGCAGCATCGAACAGTCGCGCATCCGCCAGGGACAGCGCCGACAGCAGGATCATCAAGGCGTGTGGGAAGGTGTAGATGACCTCGCCGAGCACAATGCCCCAGAAGCCGTAGATGTTGTCCGAGAGCAAACCACGCAACATGCCCTGGTTGCCGAACAGATAGACCAGTGCAATACCAGGCAGCATCGACGGCGCCATCAACGGCAGCAGCGAAATCCCACGCCAGATGCCTTTGCCGGGAATCAATGTGCGTTGCAGGGAGTAGGCAAACAGATAGGCCAGCGGTACGACAATCGCCGCGACGCTGAGGGAAACCTTGAGGCTATTACCCAACAGCCAGTGAAAATTTTCGCTGGTGACCAACTCCCGTGCGGCCACCAGACCACCGCCCTGCCCGGCTTCGGAGCTGAAGCCGCGCCAGAAGATCGCCAGCAACGGCATCAACACCGCGACGCCGAGCAATACCAGCAACAGGACTTTGCCGCCGACCACGAACACCCGGTCGCCGATTTCGGCACGGGAGGTCTGCCGAACCTGCTTGTGCGGTATCGGCAGCGCGATGTTCGCGCTCATCAGGCAAACACCTGCAGGCTGCGCGGCGGCAAGGCAACCATGATCTGCTGGGCGCCGAGGCGCGGCATGGCTTCCGGTGCCAGTTCGGCGAGCAACGGATGGCCCGGCAATTGGTCGAGTTCGAAGCTCATGCGGCAGCGGTTGCCGAGGAAAGTAATCTCGCGAACCTTGGCCGGGAACAGGTTTTCTTCATGCACCAGCGGGTTGACGTTGATCGCCTCCGGGCGGCAGAACAAACGGCCCGACGCAGTTTTTGCGCTGCCATCGGCCAGGCGCATGTTCAGCCCGCCGACCTGGGCGTGGCTGTCACTGCTGCGGCGAAACGGCAGCCAGTTACCCTGGCCGACGAACTCCGCCACAAACGGCGTGGCCGGACGGTCGTAGATTTCCTGCGGCGTGGCGTACTGCTCGACCTTGCCGTTGTTCATCACGGCGATGCGGTCGGCCATCAGCATGGCTTCGTCCTGATTGTGCGTGACCATCAGGGTGGTGATGCCAAGGTTGCGCTGCAATTGGCGCAGTTCGGTGCACAGGTGCTCGCGAACCCGGGCGTCGAGTGCCGACATCGGTTCGTCCAGCAGCAATAACGAAGGCGCCGGCGCCAGGGCCCGAGCCAGGGCGACGCGTTGCTGTTGGCCGCCGGACAATTGGCCGGGGTACTTTTTCTCGCTGCCGATCAGGCCGACCAGTTCCAGCATCTGACCGACACGCTTGCGCACTTCGTCGCGACCGCTGCCGGCGAGGCCGTAGGCAATGTTCGCTTCGACGGTGAGATTGGGGAACAGTGCGTAGGACTGGAACAGAATGCCGTAGTCCCGCGCCTGGGGGGCCAAGTGGGAAACGTCGCGATCACCGAGGTACAACTCGCCGCTGTCCTGTTTTTCCAGGCCGGCGATGCAGCGCAGCAAGGTGGTTTTGCCACAACCCGACGGGCCCAGCAGACACACCAGTTCGCCGGCCGCCACGTCGAGGGAAACGTTATCCAGCGCAGTAAAGGCGCCGAAGCGTTTCTGTACGCCGCGCACCTTCATCGGGGCGCCGGGGTTGGTCAGGGCAGTTGCGATCGAGTGGTTCATGGACAGGCCTCATCAAGCAGATGAAGGCCATCCTAGGGATGCAATGCGTCCGTCATGTGGCAGTGAGGCAAAAATGGCTGATAGTGGTATTCAGGGATTTTGGTTCACCGTCGATCGTTCCCACACTCTGCGTGGGAAACGATCATCAGGCAGGTGCCATTTCCTGCGCCAACCCGAGAAACGCCGCTGGCAGCCGCGCGCCTTTGCGCTCCTTGAGGCAATACAGGTACTCGGGAATCTGCGGCGCATTCTCGATGGTCAGCACCCGCAGTTGCGGATCGTGCGGCACTTCCTGCCGGGCAATGATGCTGATGCCGATGTTGCGCAGCACCGCCTCCCGGATCGATTCACGGCTGCCAATCTCCAGCAGCGGCCCGAAACTCACCCCGGCGCTGGCCAGCAATTCTTCCGTCAGACGCCGAGTGGTCGAGCCCGATTCGCGCATCAACAACGTATGCCCGGCCAATGCGCTCAGCGGCACATGGTCGTGAACCGCCAGCGGATGATTGCGATGCACCGCCAACACCAACGGATCGCTGCCCAGCACCCGGCGAATCAACCGCGCATCGTCGAGCAATTGCGAGGACGCCGCGACATCCACCCGGTAGTCCTCCAGCGCTTCGAGCACTTGTTGGGAATTGCCGATTTCCACCGACACTTCCACTTGCGGCAGGCGCTCGCGAAAGGCCTTCACCAGATCAAGGATGTAATACGGCGCCGTGGCCGCGATGCGCAACGTGCCCTGGACCTGACCGCTGTTGCGCAGGAAAAACTCGATGTCGGCTTCCTGCTGCAACAATGCCTTGACCATCGGCAGCAGCCGCGCGCCTTCTTCGCTGACGCTGAGGCGGCGGCCGCCACGGTAGAACAGTTCAACCGAGTACTGACTTTCCAGATGGCGGATCTGCGTCGTCACCGTGGGCTGGCTCAGGCCAAGCTTCTTCGCCGCCAGGGTAATGCTGCCCAGGCGGGCCACCATGTAAAACGCCTTCAGCTCGGCACTCAGCACACCCGCTCCTCATCGCTTATTTGCGCAACAGGCGCAAACCATTGAACACCACCAACAGGCTCACGCCCATGTCGGCGAACACCGCCATCCACATGGTAGCGATCCCGGCGAAGGTTACCCCAAGAAAGATCGCCTTGATGACCAAAGCGAGGGCGATGTTCTGTTTCAGGATGCTGGAGGTCTGGCGCGACAAGCGGATGAACGCCGGAATCTTGCGCAAATCGTCGTCCATCAAGGCGACATCAGCGGTCTCGATGGCGGTATCGGTACCGGCCGCCGCCATGGCAAAGCCGATCTCGGCCCGGGCCAGCGCCGGCGCGTCGTTGATGCCGTCGCCGACCATGCCGACGTTATGGCCCTGTGCATAAAGGGCTTCGATGGCTTGCAGTTTATCGGTCGGCAGCAGGTCGCCCTTGGCCTCATCGATACCGACTTGTGCGGCAATCGCCTGCGCGGTGTGGACGTTATCGCCGGTGAGCATCAGGGTTTTCACGCCCAGCTCATGCAACTGGCGGATCGCTTCACGGCTGCTCTCTTTAACGGTGTCGGCCACGGCGAACAGCGCCAGCGGACCCGACGGGTCGAGCAGCAGCACCACGGACTTGCCCTGCTTCTCCAGCGCGAACAGTTTTTCTTCCAGTTGCGGCGAGCACAGGCCCAGCTCTTCGACCAGACGATGATTGCCCAAGTGGTAGGTCTGGCCGTTGACTTGCCCCTTCACACCGCGACCGGCCAGCGCTTCGAAGTTATCCACAATCAGCGGCGCAAATTGTTTATCGGCAGCCGCGTTGGCAATGGCCAGCGACACCGGGTGATCCGAGCGACCGGCCAGCGCTGCGGCAATCGCCGGGGCAGTGGCGTCTGCGGTGGGCTCAAGCGACAAATAATCGGTCTGCACCGGTTTGCCATGGGTAATCGTGCCGGTCTTGTCCAAGGCCAAGTAATCGAGCTTGTAACCGCCCTCCAGATAGACGCCGCCCTTGACCAGAATCCCTTTGCGCGCCGCCGCCGCGAGGCCGCTGACGATGGTCACCGGAGTGGAAATCACCAACGCGCATGGGCAAGCCACCACCAGCAACACCAGCGCGCGATAGATCCAGTCAAACCAGACGGCGCCCATGAACAGCGGCGGAATGACCGCGACCGCCAGAGCAAGAATGAAGACCGCCGGGGTGTAGATTTTGGAAAACTGGTCGACGAAACGCTGGGTCGGCGCCCGGGCACCCTGAGCCTGTTCGACGGCGTGGATAATGCGCGCCAGCGTCGAGTTGTTGGCCGCTGCGGTCACCGCATATTCCAGAGACCCCGCCTGATTGATGGTGCCGGCGAAAACTTTGTCGCCGACGGTCTTCTCCACCGGCAGGCTTTCGCCCGTGATCGGCGCCTGATCGATGGTCGAACTGCCCGACACGACTTCGCCGTCCAGGCCAATCCGCTCGCCGGGACGCACCCGCACTCGCGCACCGAGCTCGATGGTTTTGACCTCTTGCGTGACCCAGCTGCCGTCGGCTTGCTGCACCGTCGCCTGTTCCGGGGTCATCTGCATCAAGCCGCCAATGGCGTTACGCGCCCGGTCCAGCGATTTGGCTTCGATCAACTCGGCCACGGTGAACAGGAACATCACCATCGCCGCTTCCGGCCATTGCCCGATCAGGATCGCGCCGGTGACCGCGATGCTCATCAACGCGTTGATGTTCAGGTTGAGGTTCTTGAGCGCGATCCAGCCTTTCTTGTAAGTGGTGAGGCCGCCACTGAGGATCGAAATCAGCGCGATGATCGCCACCACCCAGTCCGGCGCGGCGCTAGTGAAGTGGATCACTTCTGCCGCCAGCGCCCCCACGCCGGACAGTGCCAGAGGCCACCAGTGCTTTTTCTCGGGGATCGGCGCGGGCGCTTCGACGCCCTGCTCCAGCCGTTCGGCCACCATGCCCAGCGACTTGATCGCCTCGATGATCGGCGCAGTGCTCGGCAGGTCGTGGGTCACGCCCAACACCCGATTGATCAGGTTGAATTCCAGCTGTTGCACACCCGCAAGCTTGCCCAGTTTGTTCTGGATCAGCGTCTGCTCGGTCGGGCAGTCCATGGCGTCGATGCGGAAGCTGCTCAGCCGCGCACCGGCGGTTGGCGTTTCGCTCAACTTGATCAGCGATGGCGCCGCCACTTTGGCGGAACAGCAGGAATCACCGTGCCCGCCATGCTCATGTTTCTGCACAGGCTGCAGTTTGTGGCTGTGATCGTGCCCAGCCTCGTGTGTGTGGGTGTGTCGGGAATCGCTCATCGGGTCGCGTCCATGAAGGTGCCTGTTGCCAAGTAAAGACCCTGTAGCCACTATAGGGTCAAGCACCCATTTGGAGATTGCCGTCATGAAGATCGGAGAACTGGCCAAACTCACCGACTGCGCCGTCGAAACCATCCGCTATTACGAGCGCGAAAACCTGCTGCCGGAACCGGCCCGCAGCGACGGCAACTACCGCGTCTACACCCAGGCCCACGCCGAACGCCTGACCTTCATCCGCAACTGCCGCACCCTCGACATGACCCTCGAAGAGATCCGCAGCCTGCTGGCCTTGCGCGACAGCCCGCAGGATCAGTGTGAAAGCGTGAATGCGCTGATCGATGAGCACATTCACCACGTCAAGGCGCGGATTGATGGGTTATTGGCATTGCAGACACAACTGCTCGACCTGCGCCAACGCTGTGGCGAAGGGCCGGAGATTGATCAGTGCGGGATTTTGCAGCGGTTGGAAGTGAGTGGCGGGGTTGTGGCGACGGAGGTTGAGCATTCTCATGTCGGGAGAAGCCACGGGCATTAAAGCCCCCCTAAAACCTGTGGGAGCGGGCTTGCCCGCGATGACGGCGGCACATCCAACGTTGATGTGACTGACAAACCGCTTTCGCGGGCAAGCCCGCTCCCACAGGGTTATGTGTTAAGGCTTAGACCGCCATTGGCGCGGTCATTGGCGCGTGGTGCTGATACCCCTCAAGCGAGAAATCGCCCGGCTCGATCAACTCCAGCCATTCCGGCTGATACACGCCAGTCTTGGCAAACTCCGGTACACGATCACTGATCACCAGTTTCGGCATCGGGAACGGCTCGCGCTTGAGCTGTTCATTCAGCATGTCCAGGTGGTTTTCGTAGACGTGCGCATCACCAATGAAATAGGTGAACCAGCGCGGCGTATACCCGGTCAGGCGACCGATCAGGCTCAGCAGCGCGGCGCCCTCGGTGAGGTTGAACGGTGTGCCCAGGCCCAGGTCGTTGGAGCGGATGTAGAGGGTCAGGGAGATTTCCCTGGTCTCGACATTCGGGTGGAACTGGTACAACAGGTGGCACGGCGGCAGGGCCATTTCATCGAGCTGGGCAACGTTCCAGCCGTGGAACAGGATGCGGCGGCTGCCCGGGTCCTTGATGATGGTGTCGACGCACTGGCGGATCTGGTCGATCGCCTTGTACAGCACCACGTAGGCCTGGCCGTCTTCTTCACCCTCCGCGATCTGGCGGTAGCCCTGACTCAGAGTCTGCTCGATGGCGGCCTGGTTGCTGACCGGGATCTGCTTGTACGCCGGCCATTTACGCCATTGCACGCCGTAGATCTCGCCGAGGTCGTCGTCGCCCTGGCGGAACGGGTTGGCCAGCCACTGCGCGTTTTCGTTGGCGTTCTGGTCCCAGACCTTGCAGCCCAGTGCACGGAATTCGGCGGCGTTGTTCACGCCACGCAGGAAACCGCACATCTCGCCGATGGCCGATTTGAAGGCCATCTTGCGCGTGGTGATCGCCGGGAACCCTTCTTTCAGGTCGTAACGCAGCATCGCGCCCGGAAAGCTGATGGTGTTCACGCCCGTACGGTTGGCTTGCTTTGTGCCGTTCTTGATGACGTGGGCGACCAGTTCGAGATATTGCTTCATGAGTTACCTGTGTCCTTGAACCCGGAGGCCGTCGCCCCCGGGGTTCGAATTTATACGGCTGCCGCTGGGGTCGCCGGGGCGCGGTGATACGCCAACCAGATCAGGAACAGACCACCGACGATCATCGGCACGCAGAGCACCTGACCCATGGTCAGCCAGTTCCAGGCCAGATAGCCCAGTTGCGCGTCCGGTACGCGGACGAATTCGACGATGAACCGGAAGATGCCGTAGAACAGCGCGAACATCCCCGATACCGCCATGGTCGGCCGCGGCTTGCGCGAGAACAGCCACAGGATCAGGAACAGCGCGACGCCTTCCAGCGCGAACTGGTACAGCTGCGACGGATGGCGCGGCAACTGCGACGGATCGCTGAACGGCGGGAAGATCATCGCCCATGGCACGTCGGTCGGCTTGCCCCACAACTCCGCGTTGATGAAGTTGCCGATACGCCCGGCGCCCAGGCCGATCGGCACCATGGGTGCAACGAAGTCCATCAGCTGGAAGAACGACTTGTTGTTCTTCTTGCCAAACCACAACGCCGCCAGCATCACGCCAATGAAACCGCCATGGAACGACATGCCGCCCTTCCACACTTCGAAAATCAGCGTCGGGTTGGCCAGGTAGGCGTGCAGATCGTAGAACAGCACATACCCCAAACGGCCGCCGACAATGACGCCCATCGACATCCAGAAGACCATGTCGGAGAGTTTCTCCTTGGTCCAGGTCGGGTCGAACCGGTTCAACCGGCGGGACGCCAGCAGCCAGGCGCCGCCAATGCCGATCAGGTACATCAAGCCGTACCAGTGGATTTTCAGCGGACCGATGGCCAGGGCCACCGGGTCGATCTGCGGGTAAGGCAGCATTGCGACTCCTCGTTAGAGTTGAAACCAAAATTCCCGGGTGACGCTGCCACCTCAGGATTAAGCCAGGATTGCGAAACGTGTCAGAGCAGAAAGCTCAGGCCCACGCAGAACAGCAAAGCGGCAAACAGTCTTTTCAGCAACTTCGGCGACAGCCTGTGGGCCAGTCGCGCGCCGATACGGGCGAACACCATGCTGGTCAGGGCGATCCCCAGCAGCGCCGGCAAGTACACAAAACCGAGACTATGGGCCGGCAGCAATGGATCGTGCCACCCCAGAATCATGAAACTTAATGCACTGGCCAAGGCGATCGGCAGACCACAGGCCGACGATGTGGCCACGGCTTGCTGCATCGGTACACTGCGCCAGGTCAGGAACGGCACGGTCAAGGAGCCGCCGCCAATCCCGAAAATCGCTGAGGCCCAGCCAATCACGCTACCGGCCAGGGTCAGACCGAGTTTGCCCGGCACCGTTCGGCTGGCCTTAGTTTTGACGTCCAGCGCCAGTTGCGCGGCGATGACCAGGGCGAACACGCCGATGATCTTCTGCAGGTTCGGGCCGGAGATCGCTTCGGCGGTCAGCGCGCCGAAACCGGCGCCCATCAGAATGCCGACGGTCATCCAGACGAAAATCGGCCAACGCACCGCGCCACGACGATGGTGTTCGCGTACGGCGTTGACCGAGGTAAAGATAATCGTCGCCAGGGACGTGCCGACCGCCAGGTGGGTCAGGATCGATGCGTCAAAGCCCTGCAAGGTGAAACTGAAGACCAACACGGGGACGATGATGATCCCGCCGCCGACCCCGAACAGCCCGGCCAGCACGCCTGCGCAGGCGCCCAGCGCCAGGTAAAGCAGAAATTCCATGGATGCATCCCCGAAGAAGGGGGGCATGGTAACGGATGGAGGGGGCAACGCTCCACTGCGCAAGGCGATGGAACGACGGGCGAGGACTGCGTAGAGTGAGCAAAAAACACACAAGGACCACCTTATGTGCCTGATTGTCTTCGCCTGGCGGCCTGGCCACGCCCAGCCGCTGATCGTGGCGGCCAACCGCGACGAATTCTATGCCCGCCCTAGCCTGCCTCTGGCGCAGTGGCCCGAAGCGCCCAACGTTTACGCCGGCCGAGACCAGGAAGCCGGCGGCACCTGGCTGGGTATTGGCGCCAATGGGCGCTTTGCGGCACTGACCAATATTCGTGATCCGCATCAGCCGCCATCGCGTAAATCCCGCGGTGAACTGGTGGCGGGGTTTCTGTTGGGTGACCGCTCGATTGATGACTATTTGAGCGATGTTGTCCGACGTTACATCGAATATGCCGGGTTTAATCTGCTGATCGGCAATACCAACGAGCTGTGGCACTTCAATGCGCGGGAATCTGAGGCGGTGATGCTGCCCCCGGGTGTTTACGGATTGTCGAACGCCGGGCTCGATACGCCATGGCCAAAACTGCTCAAGGCCCGGGCGGCACTGGAAGAAGTCTTGGCAGACCCGCAACCCCAGGCGTTGCTGGCATTGTTGGGGGATGCGCAGACGGCGCCGTTTACCGAACTGCCGGACACCGGGGTCGGACTGGCGACCGAGACGTTGTTGTCGAGTGTATTTATAGCCAGCCAGAGTTATGGGACGCGGGCGAGTACGGCGTTGATTGTTCAGGCGGATGGGACGCGACATATGGTCGAAAGGAGTTTCGGGCCGTATGGGGGGCATCTGGGGGAAGTGGAGATCAGGCTTTAGTTGTGTGTTGTGAGGACTGACCCTATCGCGAGCAGGCTCACTCCTACACTGGATGTGCGTCGGTCACAGTTCCAATGTAGGAGTGAGCCTGCTCGCGATGGAGCCAGCCAAGTTTTAGAGGGTCTTCACTGAAGCCGGATTGATCATCTTCGCCAACCCAAGGTTCTTCAGCGCCAGTTGCAGGGAGCTGTGGATAACTTGCGGGTTGTCGATGGTCATCAGCTCTGCGAGCAAATCCTTGGCCTTGCTCAGGTTGATCTGACGCAGCATCCACTTCACTTTCGGCAAGTTGGTGGCGTTCATCGACAGGCTGTCGAAGCCCATCGCCATCAACAGCACCGCTGCTGCCGGATCACCGGCCATCTCACCACAGATGCTTACCGGCTTGCCTTCGGCATGGGCATCACGCACCACGTTCTGCAACGCCTGAAGCACCGCCGGGTGCAGGTAGTCGTAAAGGTCGGCCACCCGTGGGTTGTTGCGGTCCACGGCCAGCAGGTACTGAGTCAGGTCGTTGGAGCCGACCGACAGGAAGTCCACTTGCCGCGCCAGTTCCTTGGTCTGGTACACCGCCGCCGGAATCTCGATCATCACGCCAATCGGCGGCATCGGCACGTCGGTGCCTTCGTCGCGGACTTCACCCCAGGCCCGGTGAATCAGGTGCAGGGCTTCTTCGAGTTCGTGGGTGCCGGAGATCATCGGCAGCAGAATCCGCAGGTTGTTCAAGCCTTCGCTGGCCTTGAGCATGGCGCGGGTCTGCACCAGGAAGATTTCCGGGTGATCGAGGGTGACGCGAATCCCGCGCCAGCCGAGGAACGGGTTGTCCTCCTTGATCGGGAAGTACGACAACGCCTTGTCGCCGCCAATGTCCAGGCTGCGCATGGTGACCGGTTGCGGATGGAACGCGGCGAGCTGCTCGCGGTAGATCGCCAACTGCTCCTTTTCGCTCGGAAACCTCTGGTTGATCATGAACGGCACTTCGGTGCGGTACAGACCCACGCCTTCCGCGCCACGCTTCTGCGCCCGCGCCACGTCCGCCAGCAGGCCGGTGTTGACCCACAGCGGCATGCGGTGACCGTCGAGGGTCACGCACGGCAAGTCGCGCAGGGAGTCGAGACCGAGTGCCAGCTGCTTCTCTTCTTCCACCACTTCGGCGAACTGCTTGCGTAGCACGTCGCTCGGGTTGGTGTAGACCTCGCCGCGATTACCATCGACGATCAATTCGATGCCGTCGACCTTGGCATAGGGCAGGTCGACCAGGCCCATCACCGTCGGGATGCCCATTGCCCGGGCCAGGATCGCGACGTGGGAGTTGCCTGAACCGAGGACCGAGACCAGACCGACCAGCGTGCCTTCCGGCACCTCGCCGAGCATCGCCGGCGTCAGTTCTTCGCTGACCAGAATGGTTTTTTCCGGGTAGACCAGATTCTGCTGACGCTCTTCCTGCAGATACGCCAGCAAACGCCGGCCAAGGTCCTTGACGTCCGAGGCGCGCTCACGCAGGTAGGCGTCGTCCATCAATTCGAAACGGTTGACGTGCTCAGTGACCACTTGGCGCAACGCACCCTGGGCCCACTGGCCGGTCTTGATCACCGTGGTCACTTCGCTGCCCAGCGCCTCGTCGGCGAGCATCATCAGGTAGACGTCGAACAAGGCCCGTTCTTCGGGGCGCAGTTGCGAGGCCAATTTGGCGGACAACGCGCGCATGTCGGCGCGCACGCCTTCGATGGCCGTCTTGAACAACGCCAGTTCAGCGTCGATGTCGGTGATGGTCTTGTCCGGCACCACGTCCAGATCAGCCGGTGGCAGCATGACCACCGCCGTACCGACCGCTGCACCCGGTGAACCCGGCACACCGACGAACTTGGCTTCCTGGATGCCTTTGCCCTGACGGCCCAGGCCGCGGATCGAACCGGTGGCCTCGGCGTGAGCAATAACGCCGGCAAGCTGCGCGCTCATGGTCACGAGAAAGGCTTCTTCACCTTCATCGAACTGGCGGCGTTCTTTTTGCTGGATGACCAACACGCCGACGACGCGGCGGTGGTGAATGATCGGCGCCCCGAGGAAAGAGGCGTAGCGCTCTTCACCGGTCTCGGCGAAGTAGCGGTAGCGCGGGTGATCCGCGGCGTTTTCGAGGTTCAGCGGTTCTTCACGCGTGCCGACCAGGCCGACCAGACCTTCGTTGGGCGCCATGCTGACTTTGCCGATCGAGCGCTTGTTCAAGCCCTCGGTCGCCATCAGCACGAAGCGGTTGGTCTCGGGGTCAAGCAGATAGACCGAGCAGACCTGGCTGCCCATGGCCTCTTTGACGCGCAATACAATAATGCCCAACGCCGCCTTGAGATCCTTGGCGGAGTTAACTTCCTGGACGATCTTGCGCAGCGTATTGAGCATGGCTCGGGGTCGAACTCCGTCGTCAGTCGCGCGTTAAAAGGCGCGGGGCAAGCTCTTTGAGAGCGCGTCGATACACCTCGCGCTTGAATGTCACCACCTGGCCCAACGGATACCAATAGCTGACCCAGCGCCAGCCATCGAATTCCGGTTTACCGGTCAAATCCATCCGCACCCGCTGCTCGTTGGAGATCAGGCGCAGGAGAAACCACTTCTGTTTCTGGCCGATGCACAGCGGTTGGCTGTGGGTACGGACCAGACGTTGCGGCAAACGATAGCGCAACCAGCCCCGGGTGCAGGCGAGAATTTCAACATCTTCACGCTCAAGACCCACTTCTTCGTTCAACTCGCGGTACAAGGCGTCTTCCGGCGTCTCCTGGGGGTTGATCCCGCCCTGAGGAAACTGCCAGGCATCTTGATTGATACGGCGAGCCCATAGCACCTGTCCGGCATCATTCGTGAGAATGATCCCGACATTGGGGCGGAAACCATCGGGGTCGATCACGGCAACAACCTCGCAAACGCATGTCGCCGCATTGTTCCACAAAGGTTGTGAAAGCAGCAACGCGCCGACCGACCTTATGTGCACTCTTGTGAAAAGTCCGTATTCTGGGCGCCTTTCTACAGACTTTTCAGCGAGTAACTGCAATGCGTCTGGCTTTATTCGACTTGGACAACACCCTGCTGGGCGGCGACAGTGACCACGCCTGGGGCGATTACCTGTGCGAGCGCGGCTTTCTCGACGCCGTCGCCTACAAGGCACGCAACGACGAGTTCTATCAGGATTACCTGGCTGGCAAGCTGGATAACGACGCTTACCTGAACTTCTGCCTGGAAGTGCTCGGGCGCACCGAAATGGCCACGCTGGATCAATGGCACCTCGATTACATGCGCGATTGCATCGAGCCGATCGTGTTGCCGCAGGCCATCGAATTGCTGGCCAGACACCGCGAGGCCGGGGACAAACTGGTGATCATCACCGCGACCAACCGTTTCGTGACCGGGCCGATCGCCCAGCGCCTGGGGGTTGAAACCCTGATCGCCACCGAGTGCGAGATGGTCGATGGCCGTTATACCGGGCGCAGCACCGATGTGCCGTGCTTTCGCGAAGGCAAGGTGACGCGGTTGACTCGTTGGCTGGAAGAAACCGGGCATTCGTTGGAAGACAGCTATTTCTATAGCGACTCGATGAATGATTTATCGTTGCTGGAGCAGGTGACGAATCCGGTCGCGGTGGATCCGGATCCGAATTTGCGCGCCGAGGCCGAGAAGCGTGGATGGCCGGTGATTTCGTTGCGCGATTGAAATCGCCATCGCGGGCAAGCCCGCTCCCACAAGGTTCTGCTGCGTGACATAGAAAGCATTTACAGCAGTGAACCCTGTGGGAGCGGGCTTGCCCGCGATTGGGTCGACTCAGTCTCTACCCTTAAACAGGCTTGGCACCCATCAACCCCGCAATGGCGACAAAGCAGACAAAACTGAACAACGCCAAGGCAAAGGTAAATCTCCCCACCCCTCCCGGCGTCTTGCGCAGCTTGTTAAGCCGCACCAACAGCCAAAACCACGCCAACGCCGCCACGGTGTAAAGCACAGTCGACGCCAACAACCACGTCTGCCCCAACGGCCAGCCCACCAGATGCACCATCCCCCAGCCGGTGAACGGCATGCTCAACAGCGCCAGGCCCATCAACAACCAGATGAACACCCGTGGCCGTTGCAGGGTGCGGCTGCCGGCCGTCGCGTCACCTTTGCGTCGCGCGATAAAAACCCAGATCCCCAAGCCCAGCGCACTGATCAGCAACACCACCGTTGCAACCATGTGCGCCACTTTCAGGGCAGTTAACGTTTCCATTGTCCGATTTCCTTATGACCTGCCCATCAGCGTAGCCGCTCAGCCCAGAAACAGCTTATAGGCCGGGTTATCGCTTTCGTCCCAGTACGGGTAACCGATTTCTTCCAGCGCCGCCGGTACCAGATGACGCTCGTCGTGCGGTACTTGCAGGCCCGCGACCACTCGACCGTCCGCCGCGCCGTGGTTGCGGTAGTGGAACATCGAGATGTTCCAGCGCCCGCCCAGCTTGTTGAGGAAGTTGAACAGCGCACCCGGACGCTCCGGAAATTCGAAGCGCAGGATCACTTCGTCGACCACCTGCGCCGCACGACCACCGACCATGTGACGGATGTGCAACTTGGCCAGTTCGTTGTCGGTCAGGTCCAGCACCGGGAAGCCCTGCTCGGTCAGGCTCGCCAGCAGCGCACTGCGCGGATCGGTTTCCGGGTGCGTCTGCACGCCCACGAAAATGTGCGCTTCGCTGCCGGTGTTGTAGCGGTAGTTGAATTCGGTGATCTGGCGCTTGCCGATGGCTTCGCAGAACGCCTTGAAGCTGCCCGGTTTCTCGGGGATGGTCACGGCGATGATCGCTTCACGGCCCTCGCCCAGTTCGGCGCGTTCGGCGACGTGGCGCAAACGGTCGAAGTTGACGTTGGCGCCGGAGTCGATGGCCACGAAAGTGTGGCCGGTGACGCCGTTCTGCTCGACGTATTTCTTGATTCCCGCCACACCCAACGCGCCGGCCGGCTCGGTGATCGAGCGGGTATCGTCGTAGATATCCTTGATCGCCGCGCAGATCTCATCGGTACTGACCGTGATCACGTCATCGACATAGTCTTTGCAGATGTCGAAAGTGTGCTGGCCGATCTGCGCCACTGCCACGCCGTCGGCGAAGATGCCCACGGTCGGCAATACCACGCGCTCGCCGGCCGCCATCGCCGCTTGCAGGCAATTGGAGTCGTCTGGCTCGACACCGATGATCTTGATTTCCGGGCGCAGGTATTTCACGTACGCCGCGATGCCGGCGATCAGGCCGCCGCCACCGACCGGAACGAAAATAGCGTCGAGACGGCCAGGGTGTTGGCGCAGAATCTCCATCGCCACGGTGCCCTGCCCGGCAATGGTGTGGGGATCGTCGTACGGGTGGATGTAGACGTAGCCTTTTTCGTCGACCAGTTTCAGCGAGTAGGCCAGGGCTTCCGGGAACGAATCCCCGTGCAGCACCACTTTGCCGCCGCGCGAACGCACGCCTTCGACTTTGATTTCCGGGGTGGTCTTGGGCATGACGATGGTGGCTTTCACGCCCAACACTTTCGCCGCCAGGGCCAGGCCTTGCGCATGGTTGCCCGCCGACGCCGTGACCACGCCGCGAGCACGCTCTTCATCGGTCAACTGGGTCAGCTTGTTGTAAGCGCCACGAATCTTGAACGAGAACACCGGCTGCAAGTCTTCGCGCTTGAGCCAGACACTGTTGCCCAGCCGCTCGGAGAGCTGGCGGGCAGTCTGCAATGGGGTTTCTACGGCAACGTCATAAACGCGCGAGGTGAGGATCTTTTTGACGTACTGTTCGAGCATCGGAAAGCATCACTGAGCGGGTTGGGCAGGGTTAGGGTCTGTTGACGTTTGGTGGCGGGCCGCGACGGAGGCCAATTTTGCGCAGGGCAAGGCGCGAGGAACGCAGTTTGGTTGTTCCAAATAAGTTCCGAGCAACGCAGCCCTGCGCAAAATTGGCGCACAACGCGGCCCACCACCAAACGTCAACAGACCCTCGGAGTCTAACCCGGCTTTCGGCCGGGCGACCACACGAATCAAGAGGTTTTAACCCCGCATGGGGCTATAATGCCGGCCTTTCCGTTTCCCCCTGCCCGCTTTCGGAGCCCGCATGACCCAGGATCAACTCAAACAGGCAGTGGCTCAGGCCGCCGTCGACTTCATCCTCCCGAAACTCGACGACAAGAGCATCGTCGGGGTCGGCACCGGCTCCACTGCCAACTGCTTCATCGACGCCCTGGCCAAGCACAAAGGCGCGTTCGACGGCGCGGTCGCCAGCTCCGAAGCCACTGCCGCCCGCCTTAAAGGCCATGGCATTCCGGTGTATGAGCTAAACACGGTCAGCGACCTGGAGTTCTACGTCGACGGCGCCGATGAAAGCGACGCGCACCTGAACCTGATCAAGGGCGGTGGCGCTGCCCTGACCCGCGAGAAGATTGTCGCGGCCGTGGCCAAGACTTTCATCTGCATCGCCGACGCCAGCAAACTGGTGCCGGTGCTCGGTGAGTTCCCGCTGCCGGTCGAAGTGATCCCGATGGCCCGCAGCCACGTGGCCCGCGAGCTGGTGAAACTGGGCGGCGACCCGGTTTACCGCGAAGGCGTGCTGACCGACAACGGCAACATCATCCTCGACGTGTTCAACATGCAGATCACCAATCCGGTTGAACTGGAACGCCAGATCAACGCGATTGTCGGCGTGGTCACCAACGGCCTGTTCGCGGCGCGTCCAGCGGACCTGCTGTTGCTGGGCACCAGTGAAGGCGTGAAAACCCTGCGCGCCGAGTAAGCCCGCCGCAACGCCAACCTGTGGGAGCCGGGCTTGCCCGCGATGGCGGTATATCAGTCACATATTTATCGACTGACACGACCTCATCGCGGGCAAGCCCGGCTCCCACAGTGCTTTTTTAGGGAGGGGTTTTAGGGTTGCGCGGGTTTTTTGAAGGCGTAGAACAGGTTCGGCTCACTGACGAGGTACATCGTGCCGTCGTCGTCCATGGCGATGCCTTCCGCTTGCGGCACGGTCTTTTGCAGGCCCTGGCGCCCCTTGTTCAGTGACATTGTACTCAGCGGTCGACCGTCCACATCCAGTTCAATAATCAGCCGCGACTCGTCGGACAGCGCCAGCAAATGGCCGCTGCGTTCGTCGTATTGCAGGCTCGACAGGTCTCGCACAAACATCCCGGCATCGCGCTTGGGGTTGTTCACCACGTGCACGGCGTAGGATTTCTCCGGGTTGTAATGCGGGAAGCCCTGCACTTCGTAGATCAGCATTGGGTCGCGCTCCTTGGCGACGAACAACCGTTTGCCCACCGAATCGTAAGCCAGCCCTTCAAACCCCTTGTTACTGCCCATGTGCACGCCGAGAACCATCTGCTCGGCATCCGCCCCGTCAAGGAACGTCGTATCCGGATCCAGGCGAATCTTGATCAGCCGTTGCTGGCTCTCATCGGTGATCACGTAAGTGTCAGCGCTGATGAACTCCACCGCCTCCGGATCACCGAAACCAATCAAGGCCACGCGCCGCAGGATCTTGCCCTCAAGCGACAGCTCGATCAGCTCGGAATCTTTATTGGTGACCGTGAACAGGCTTTTGCGCACCGGATCGAACGTCAGCGCCGAAACGTTATCGTCCAACCCGTCGATCACCCGTGCCTCGATGTCGACCCGATATTGATCCAGGCCAATGGATACGCTGCTCTGCGGCTGCCAAAGCGTATGCAGGTTGAACCAGGCACGCTCGAACAGGCGCATGTATTGGCCGACCGCAACCAGCGCGATCAGCGCAATCACTGACAGGATCAAAACGAGGGGTTTGGGACGGGCAAGTCGGCGCATTCAGGCGAGCTCGAAAACAAAACGGGCGGATGAAATATCACGCCCGTATGAATTCAAGCTTAATGGTCAGTGGCTTGCGACCACAACCGCGGGTGTGTGGCGACTATTTCTGCTGTTCGAAGCGGTAGAACAGGTTGGGTTCACTGACCATGTACAAGTTGCCCGCTTCGTCCATGGTCACGCCTTCGGCCCGGGGAATGGTGTTCTTCAGGCCGTTGAAGCCGCGCAACAGGGTGATGAAACTGACTTGCTCACCCTTTTTGTCCAGCTCCATCAACAAGTGCGAGTCGGCAGACAGCACCAGCATGTGGCCCGTGCGCGGATCAATGGCCAGCGCCGACAGGTTGCGCATGTCCAGCGCATGACTGGCCAGCTTCAGCTTGTCACCGGTCAGGACCCGGCCGTCACCTTTCCAGGCAAACAAGGCCGGCGGACGCTCTTCGCCCAGCAGCAGCTGCTGGTTTTGCGAATCCCAGGTAACCCCTTCAAAGGCCTTGTTCTGGTCTTTCGAAGGCCCGAGGTCGTACTTCGTAAAGTCGGCGATGTTCAATTCACGGGTGTTGGCATCGACCTTGACGACGGTGATCAAGTGCTCGCGCTCATCGACAATCGCCAGCAGGCCGTTGCCCAGCACCGTGACACCTTCCGGGTTGCTCCAGCCCACCAGCGGCATTTTGCGCAGGACATCGCCTTGAAGATTCAGCTCGACCAGAAACGGGTTCTTGCCCATGACCGAAAACAGCGTTTTGGTCTGAGGATCGTAAGCGAGGTCCGAAGCTTCGTCCTTTTCCATGCCCGGCAATACCTTGGCATCGATCACTGCCCGGTAGTCCGGAAGCCAGATACTGGCCTGACGCTCGGCCGGGCTCTTGAATTGCTCTTTCACCCAGAGCACGCCGCGATTATCCCAATGCATTGCAAAGGCAACGCCGTACGCAATGACCGCCACCAGCAACAGCCAGGCATACCAAGGCAGCGCGAAGCGCGAGCGGCGGGTTGTTTTGAGAGTCGACAGCGGGGGGGTGGCCATTGAGGGATGCGTTCCAGAAATTCAGGCTAGGGGTAATAGCACAATTGGGGCCGGCTCAGACGCCGCAAGCCCCCGGAATTATCCAGACGAAATGTGAAAAAAACGGGAAATGGCGGGATTGCCCTACCTGTCGCAGGACTTGAAACCACTAAATACCAATGTGGGAGCGAGCTTGCTCGCTCCCACTGGGTTTTTGCAGTATTGGGGTTAGCGCACGTTGCTGGTGAAGCTACTCGCACCAGGCAACTCCAGAACAATCTCATCGCCGACATTCAACGGACCAACGCCCACCGGCGTGCCGGTCAGGATCACGTCACCGGCCTGCAGCGAGAAGCAGCCGGCCATGTGCTGGATCATCGGCACGATCGGGTTGAGCATCGCGCTGCTGTTGCCATCCTGGCGCACTTCGCCGTTGATGGTCAGGCGAATGCCAATGTCGGTCAGGTCGGCAAAGGTGCTACCAGACACGAACGGCGCGATCACCGCCGCGCCGTCGAACGACTTGGCGATTTCCCACGGCAGGCCCTTGGATTTCAGCTCCGCCTGCTTGTCGCGCAGCGTCAGGTCCAGTGCCGGAGCGAAACCGGAGATGGCGTCCAGCACTTCTTCGCGGCTCGGCTTGGTCGACAACGGCTTGCCGATCAACACAGCAATTTCCGCTTCGTAGTGCACCGAACCGCGCTCGGTCGGAATGGCAAAACCACCTTCCAGCGGCACGACGCAACTGCCCGGCTTGATGAACAGCAGCGGCTCGGTAGGCACCGGGTTGTCCAGCTCCTTGGCGTGTTCGGCGTAGTTACGGCCGATGCACACCACTTTCCCCAGCGGGAAATGAATACGCGTACCGTCGACATACTGGTGCTGATAGCTCATTACCGACTCCTGATTCGTGCTCTGAACATTCGAAAATCAAACAGCAAAGATCTTGCCCGGGTTCATGATGCCGTTCGGATCGAACACCGCTTTAACCGCTTTCATGTACTCGATCTCGACCGGCGAACGGCTGTAGGTCAAGTAATCACGTTTGGTCATGCCCACGCCGTGCTCGGCGGAAATCGAACCGTTGTACTTCTCGACGGTTTCGAACACCCACTTGTTGACGGTCGCGCACTTGGCGAAGAACTCGTCCTTGCTCAGGTTCTCCGGCTTGAGGATGTTCAAGTGCAGGTTGCCGTCGCCGATGTGGCCGAACCAGACGATTTCGAAATCCGGGTAGTGTTCGCCGACGATCGCGTCGATTTCCTTGAGGAACGCCGGCACTTTCGACACGGTGACCGAAATGTCGTTCTTGTACGGCGTCCAGTGGGAAATGGTTTCGGAGATGTATTCGCGCAGCTTCCAGAGGTTCTGCAGCTGGGTTTCGCTCTGGCTCATCACGCCGTCCAGCACCCAGCCTTGCTCGACGCAGTGTTCGAAGGTTTCCAGCGCGTGGTTGGCCACTTCTTCGGTGGTCGCTTCGAATTCCAGCAATGCGTAGAACGGGCAATCGGTTTCGAAAGGTGCCGGAACATCGCCACGGGCCATGACTTTGGCCAGGGCTTTGTCGGAGAAGAATTCGAAGGCGGTCAGGTCGAGTTTGCTCTGGAACGCGTGCAATACCGGCATGATCGAGTCGAAATCGGTGGTACCGAGGACCATCGCGGTGAGGTTTTTCGGTGCACGATCCAGACGCATGGTCGCTTCGACCACAAACCCGAGGGTGCCTTCGGCGCCGATGAACAGCTGACGCAGGTCGTAACCGGTGGCGTTCTTGATCAGGTCGCGGTTCAGTTCCAGCAGGTCACCCTTGCCGGTCACGACTTTCATGCCGGCAACCCAGTTACGGGTCATGCCGTAGCGAATGACCTTGATCCCGCCGGCATTGGTGCCGATATTGCCGCCAATCTGGCTGGAACCTGCCGAAGCAAAATCCACCGGGTAGTACAGGCCTTTTTCTTCCGCGACATTCTGCAAATGCTCGGTCACGACGCCTGGTTGACAAACGGCAGTGCGGTCGGTGAGGTTCACATCGAGAATCTGGTTCATGTAGTCGAACGACACAACCACTTCGCCATTGGCTGCCACCGCTGCGGCGGAAAGCCCGGTACGTCCACCGGACGGCACCAGCGCCACCTTGCGTTCATTGGCCCAACGGACAATGGCCTGCACCTGTTCGGTGGTCTTGGGAAACACGATGGCGGTCGGGGCCGGAGCAAAATGCTTGGTCCAATCCTTACCGTAAGCATTCAGGGAGTCGGCATCGGTCAGCACCTTGCCAGGCTCAACCAGGGTCTTCAGCTCATCAATCAGCGCAGGATTGGTCATCGACAGAACTCTCGAACAATTCATGGTCATCCTGAGAACGCTTCACGTCGCAGGAATGAGTGTTTAGCGGGGTGCGTATGCTAGCATACCGACCCCGCAGCATAGTGCCCAACGGCCAATCTGCGGCGACGGCTTTCCTGCCGTCCGGGTCAGCGTCTGCTGGCTATTTCCTGCCATTTTTCTCCGGGATACAGGTTTACGCAGATGAGCAAGACTTCTCTCGATAAGAGCAAGATCAAGTTCCTTCTTCTCGAAGGCGTCCACCAATCGGCTGTCGACGTTCTCAAGTCGGCGGGCTACACCAGCATCGAGTACCTCACCGGTTCTCTGCCGGAAGCCCAGCTGAAGGAAAAGATCGCTGATGCGCACTTCATCGGCATTCGCTCCCGCACTCAACTGACCGAAGAGATCTTCGATCACGCGAAGAAGCTGGTCGCGGTCGGCTGTTTCTGCATCGGCACCAACCAGGTCGACCTGAACGCAGCGCGCGAACGCGGGATTGCGGTGTTCAACGCACCGTACTCCAACACCCGTTCCGTCGCCGAGCTGGTGTTGGCGGAAGCGATCCTGCTGCTGCGCGGCATCCCTGAGAAGAACGCTTCCTGCCACCGTGGCGGCTGGATCAAAAGCGCGGCCAACTCCTTCGAGATCCGCGGCAAGAAGCTGGGCATCGTCGGTTACGGCTCGATCGGTACGCAACTGTCGGTCCTGGCTGAAGGCCTGGGCATGCAGGTGTACTTCTACGACACCGTGACCAAGCTGCCACTGGGTAACGCCACCCAGGTCGGCAACCTGCACGAGCTGCTGGGCATGTCCGACATCGTCACCCTGCACGTTCCGGAAACCGCAGCCACCCAGTGGATGATCGGCGAGAAGGAAATCCGCGCCATCAAGAAGGGCGGCATCCTGATCAACGCCGCTCGCGGCACCGTGGTCGAACTGGACGCCCTGGCGGACGCGATCAAGGATAAGCACCTGATCGGCGCGGCCATCGACGTGTTCCCGGTGGAGCCACGCTCCAACGACGAAGAGTTCGAAAGCCCGCTGCGTGGCCTGGACAACGTGATCCTGACCCCGCACATCGGTGGTTCCACCGCTGAAGCGCAAGCCAACATCGGTCTGGAAGTGGCAGAAAAACTGGTCAAGTACAGCGACAACGGTACGTCCGTATCGTCGGTGAACTTCCCGGAAGTGGCCCTGCCGGCTCACCCTGGCAAGCACCGTCTGCTGCACATCCACGAGAACATTCCGGGTGTGATGAGCGAGATCAACAAGGTGTTCGCCGAAAACGGCATCAATATCTCCGGTCAGTTCCTGCAGACCAACGAGAAAGTCGGCTACGTCGTGATCGACGTCGACGCCGACTACTCGGAAATCGCCCAGGAGAAACTGCAGCACATCAACGGCACCATTCGTTGCCGCGTGTTGTTCTGATAGCGACTTGAGCGACAAAAAAAGGAGACCTTCGGGTCTCCTTTTTCATGCCTGCGGAAACGTTATTTCACTGTCACGGTAATCTTTTCCGAAACGATTGGAGGATCGAAAGCCATGTGGTTCTTGTCACCCAGCTCCAGCTGCAAAGTGTGCTTGCCCGGGGTCAACTCCAGCTCGGTTTCGGTCTGAGCCTTGCCGAAATGGATGTGGTTGGCATCTGCCGGAATCAAAGAGCCAGCAGGGATCGTACTCTTGGCGTCGACCAACAGGTGGTGATGGCCAGTGTTCGCGGTAGCGTCGCCTGCCGGCGCCAGCGCAATACCTTTTACTTCAAACTTGACCTTGAATTTCGTACCCACGACGGCACCACTGCCAGGCTCAACGATACTCACGGAAGCACCCGCCGGCGCCGGCGTGGCCGCACTGGCCAGCAGTGAGACACCCATCAGCAGGCCAGCCAAGGCAGCACGAGACATAAACGTTTTCATTCTCTTCTCCAGTTTTTTCGTAAAATCCGCGTGACCATGACAACTTCATGGTCAATCGTTGTCGAAGGCACTCGACAACCATAGCAAAGCGAGCCCGACCCAGAGCATCGCGATAATGAATTCAAAGGAGTGACCATGCGCTTTTTGCCTGGCCTGATCTGCCTGCTACCCCTTTTGAGCCCTTTGGCTCATGCCGAACTGATTGACGACATCAACGACCGTGGCGAACTGCGTATTGCTCTTGAGGCTAATACACCGCCTTTCAATTTCAAGGATGAAGGCAAGCTCAGCGGGTTCGAAGTCGAGCTGGGCCAACTGCTGGCCGACGAACTCGATGTCCGCTCCGACTTCGTCGTCACCGATTCGGGCGATCTGTTGACCGGCGTAGAAAGCGGCAAGTACGACGTCGCCATCAACCACATAGCAATGACCCCGGATCTGAAGGATCGTTTCGATTTCAGCGAACCTTACCTTCAAACCGATGCGCAATTGATCGCGAAGAAAGAAGAGCCGCGCTCGATGCTGCTGGCGCAGTCGTTTGCCGAAGAGAAGCCCAAGGCCAATCCGCCGGTGGGTTTGGCGATTCCGTTTCAGAAGGGCAACCCGGCGTTTCATGCCAGCCTGGAGAGTGCGCTGCAGCGGATCAAGGATGATGGCCGGATGGCGGCGCTGGAGAAGAAGTGGTTTGGGGCGGATGCGAGCGTGGCGCCGAAACCCTGACTCAGGGCAAATGACTACCCCTGTAGGAGTGAGCCTGCTCGCGATAGCGTTGGATCAGTCAGCAGAGTTGTTGAATGTTAGTCCGCCATCGCGAGCAGGCTCACTCCTACAGGGGGGTGGTGTCAGTCGAGAGCGCTCAGGGCGGCAGCCGCTTGCGGCAACTCCAACTCACTGAAAACCTGCACACCATTGCGCTTGAGCAACGCCGCGGTCACACCTTCGCCCGCCACCTTCACAGCGCTAAAGCTTCCGTCATACGTCAGCAAATTCCCGCATGACGGGCTATTGGCCTTGAGCACGGCAATGCGGATACCGTGCTTTTGCACCAGTTCCAGCGCCTGATAAGCCCCCGACAGAAACTGCGCACTGACATCCTCGCCGTCGGTGGTGATCACGCTGGCGTGGCCATCCAGCACTTCAGCGCCCTGCCCGCCAGGAATTTCCGCCGCCGCCCTCGGTGTCGGCAAACCGCCAGCCACTTCGGGGCACAACGGGATGACCCGGCCTTCATCCAGCCACTGCTGGAGCTGATCGAATGGCCCGCTCGCCCCGCCGTCGTAACGTACGCGGTGGCCCAGCAGGCAGCGGCTTACCAGAATCTTTGGCATGATCAGAACGGCTCGTTACCCCGGCGTCGGAACCAGCCGGTCAACGACAGGCGATCCCGGGTCGCGGGCAGGACTTCGTGGGGGACTTCGCCGGACAGAAACACCACCAGGCATCCGCCGACAGGTTCCACATCGTAGGCCCGGTCTTCCTCCAGATACATGCGCAACTGTCCTCCGTGCTCGGGCAGCCAACCGTCATTGAGGTACACCACGGCCGAGACCATGCGCCGGTCGTCATCGCGGAAACGGTCGACGTGCCGGAGGTAAAACGCGCCCGGCGGGTACAGCGCGAAATGGCTTTCGAAATCCTCCAGGCCCAGAAACAAACCGCGATTCATCGCTTCGCGCAGGCTGTCCATCAAGGCGAGATAGCTGTCGCACGCCTCCGCCTGACCGGGATCGATCCACTGGATATGGTCGCCACGAATCCCTTCGCGAACCTCCGATGACGGCCCTCGGCCTACCGCTGCGGGGGCCAGTTCACCCTCGGCTGCACGTTTACGGCACTCAGCCGCCAGCGCCCGGGTCAGATCCTCAGGCAGAAAAATGTTCTGTTGCGACCAGCCGTTTGCAGCCAGGTCGTCAACGATACGTAACAGCAGCGGGTGATCAGAGGGTATTTGCATGCCGCGCATAGTATTCCTGTGCCTGAAAATCCGACAGAGCCACGCAGCGGGTTGATACGAATTCTCGACAAGTACGGATGCCACACGGAGAATAGTCGCCTGCTGACAGGAGTCCCTATGCGCCGGTTGCTTTTTTCACTGTTGATGCTCTGTGTTTTGCCCGCTTGGGCAGACGGCCACGACCAGTTGTATAAAGTCGCCGGCTGGCCAGACCAACGTGCGCATTTCAACGATGCCCTGACAGCCGCGCAACAACGCTACGAAAGCAGCCTGCCACCGGCGGTGTTTCAGGCACTGGTCAACAACAGCAATCAGCGATTCGCTCCGCAGTCGGTCGATCAACGCGCCGAAGCACAATTACGCAAAAGCCTGGCCGACCCAAAACCGGCACTGACCTTCTTCCAATCGCCCTTGGGCAAAAAAGTCGTGGCTGCCGAGTTGCTGGCCACCCGTCGCGACCAACTGGCGAAAAACGCCAAGGGCCTGCCGAAGATGCAGGCCAGCGACAGCCGTCAACTGATCATCGGCCACCTGGCCCAGGCCCTGCCCGCTCGCGAGGCGGGTGCTGAGGTCAGCCTGGCGATTGCCGGTGTCGCGGCTGACAGCCTGAGTTCGATGATCCCCGGGTTGCTCGGCAGTGGACAGTCGCAAGGGATCTTGAACGGTCAGCGCCTGCGTTTGATGGACCAGATCGGCAGCGACCTGAACAACACGCTGCTGTATGTCTATCGCGACCTGTCGGATAACGAACTGGAAGAGTTCGCTACGTTTGCCGAGTCCACTGAAGGCCAGGCGTATTACCAGGCGGCGCTGGCGGCGATTCGGGCGGGGTTGGCGGTGGGGCAAAGCACTTCGAACCTTTCCCAGTAAACTTCGGTGTCTGGGAAATCGCTATCGCGAGCAGGCTCACGCCTACAGGGGGAACGCGATCAACTGTAGGAGTGAACCTGCTCGCGATGAGGCCATCACCGGCGCTATAGATTCCGGCCCTTGATCCGCTTGCTCAAAAACCCGAAATACTCCTCCCGCATCACCAACGTTTCATTCGCCAGATGATGCCGCGCCTCCGGCAACATCAACACCTGAGGCCGATCGAACTTGGCCTTCAGTACCCCAAGGTTATGTTCCCAATCCACCGTCATGTCCGCCTGCCCCTGCACAATCAGCGGCCGGCGCGGGCTGTTCGGTGCGGCTTCGATCCGCTTGATCCAGCGCGCCAATGCCCCGACCCACGCCGTGGGCAGACGCAACGGCTGCAACGGATCGGCCTGCAGGAATGGCAGGAAATCAGGGTCGTTGGAGTTCTCGCTGAAACGTCGGGCGATGGCTTTGACGAACGGTTTGAGCAGGTAATAGCTGAGCTTTGACCACCCCCAGGCACGCGGCCGGACCAGGGGTGACAACAGGATTACCTGACCTTGAGCCGGGCTGTTCGTGCCGTGGTTGAGCACATGATCGATCACAATCGCCCCGCCCGTGCTCTGCCCGCACAGGTGCCAGGGCTGCGGCAGGTCAATGGACAACGCCTCGGCGAACAATCCTTGCAGCGTGTCCTGATACTCGGCGAATTCCTTGATGCTCGCCCGCTCGCCGCTGGACAGACCGTGCCCCGGCAAGTCGCAGGCAATCACGGCAAAACCCTGATCCAGCGCCCACTCGATCACATGACGGTAGAGCCCGGTGTGATCGTAGAAACCGTGGAACAGGAACAGCGTCGCCTTCGCCCGCTCCGGCCACCAGAACTGGCTGACCAACTGATAGCCATCGACCTCGAAACACCCTAGCCCGCTTCGCAGTGTACGTCCTGGAAAATCCAGCCCGTAAAAGTGCTGATACGCCATGGCCTCGGTCGACAGCGCCTGCCCTTCAGCCAATGGCCGCAGGCTGGCGCGCAAATGATCGGGGGCAAACGTGGCTGACATGAAAGATTCCAGAGCGTTAAACAGACTTTATAGGCCTGCGATATTCATCTGTCGCAGCAAGCATGGCAAGCTAGCCGGCCTTCGAGGATGAAACCCATGCGCCCGGCCTACCGCACCACACTGCTTGCCAGCCTGCTCGCCCTCGTGTGTGCCGGTGTCCTGTGGGCCGCGTATGACTGGTTTCAAGGACGTTACTTGCGGGCGTTCAGCGAACACACCGCGGTATTTTCCGGCGACCCGCTGCGCCTGCCCGATGACCTCGCCGGCCCGGGCGCCATTCGCCTGGTGCACTTCTGGGACCCGGCCTGCCCGTGCAACGTCGGCAATCAGCAACACCTGAGCGAACTGGTTGAGCGCTATGCGCCACAGGGCGTCGAGTTTTATGCCGTGCAAAAACCCGGCAGTCACGGCCAGCTCCCCACCACATTGAGCAGCCTGAAAACCATTACCGTCCTGCCCGGCTCTGAACAGATACCTGCCAGCCCGGCCGTAGCGATCTGGGACCGCGCCGGCAAACTGGCTTACTTCGGCCCGTACAGCGAAGGCCTGACCTGCAATTCGAACAACAGCTTTATCGAACCCATCCTGCAAGCGCTGAGCGAAGGTCGCGCAGTGAATGCAACGCATACGCTGGCCATCGGTTGTTACTGCCCATGGCCCGTTGAAGTGAAATAAGGCATTACTGACTTTTGCAGGACCGCGATGCCCGGCACAGGAGGTCTGTGCTACATGTTGGCAGCCCACACGGGCGGCAATCCAAAAAGAACAAGGAGTCACCATGAAACGCGTCCTGACCGTACTTGCCTTGCTGATTGTCGCGCTCGCCATCGGGGTCGGCGGGTATGTGTACAGCAAGCAGCCGACGCGCCAGGGTCAAGTGGAATTGCAGCACCTGCAAGGTTCGGTGAGCGTGCGCTACGACGAGCGCGGCGTTCCGCATATCCGCGCGGAAAACGAGACCGACCTCTACCGTACCCTCGGTTATGTGCAGGCCCAGGACCGTTTGTTCCAGATGGAAGCCATGCGCCGCCTGGCCCGTGGTGAACTGGCCGAAATCTTCGGCCCGAAACTGATCGACACTGACAAGCTGTTCCGCAGCCTGCGCATCCGCGAGCGGGCTGACAGCTACGTCGCCGCGCTGGATCGGCAGTCCCCGGCGTGGAAGGCCCTGGAAGCTTATCTGGACGGTATCAATCAATATCAGGACACGCATGCAGCGCCTGTCGAGTTCGACGTGCTGGGCATCCACAAACGCCCGTTCACGGCGCAAGACAGCATCAGCGTCGCCGGTTACATGGCGTACAGCTTTGCTGCGGCGTTTCGCACCGAACCGTTGCTGACGTTCGTGCGCGATCAATTGGGTGCCGACTACCTGAACATCTTCGACCTCGACTGGCAGCCCAAAGGCGTCCTGGCCAAAGGGCATTCCACGCCTGCGCCAAGCCTGTCCAGCAGCGACTGGAAAGACTTGAACGCCCTCGCCCGCCTGAGTGAACAGGCACTGGCCGACAATGGCCTGCCGCAATTCGAGGGCAGTAATGCCTGGGTGATTTCCGGCAACCGCACCAAAAGCGGCAAGCCGCTGCTGGCCGGCGACCCGCATATTCGCTTTTCCGTGCCGGCAGTCTGGTACGAGGCGCAACTCTCGGCGCCGGGCTTTGAGTTGTACGGTCACCATCAGGCGTTGGTGCCGTTTGCGTTTCTGGGCCACAACCTGGACTTCGGCTGGAGTCTGACGATGTTCCAGAACGACGATCTGGACCTGATCGCCGAGAAGACCAACCCGGACAATCCGAACCAGGTCTGGTACCGCGGCAAGTGGGTGGACATGGTCACCACCGAGCAACAGATCGCCGTGAAGGGGCAGGAGGCGGTCAAGCTGACGCTGCGTCAATCACCCCACGGCCCGATCATCAACGATGCGCTTGGCACGGCGGCCGGCAAGACGCCGGTGGCGATGTGGTGGGCGTTCCTTGAAACACCGAACCCGATTCTCGAAGGCTTCTATCAGCTCAACCGCGCCGACACCCTGGCCAAGGCGCGCGCCGCTGCGGCCAAGGTTCAGGCACCGGGTTTGAACATCGTCTACGCCAACGCCAAGGGCGACATCGGCTGGTGGGCTTCGGCGCTGCTGCCCAAGCGCGCGGCCGGGGTGAAACCCGGTTTCATCCTCGACGGCAGCACCAATCAGCCGGACAAGGACGGTTTCTACCCGTTCAGCGCCAACCCGCAAGAGGAGAACCCGACGCGCGGCTATATCGTCTCGGCCAACTTCCAGCCGCTGTCGCCGACCGGCATGGAGATTCCCGGTTATTACAACCTGGCCGATCGCGGCCAGCAGCTCAATCGCCAGCTCAGCGACAAAAACGTGAAGTGGGTCATCGACGCCAGTCAGAAGCTGCAACTGGGCACCACCACCGCCTACGGTCCGCGCCTGTTGGCACCGCTATTGCCGGTGCTGCGTGAAGTAGTGACTGATCCCGCCGGACTGAAACTGGTGGAACAACTGGCGCAGTGGAAAGGCGACTATCCGCTTGATTCGACCAGCGCCACGCTGTTCAACCAGTTCCTGTTCAACCTCGCTGACGCGACGATGCACGATGAACTGGGCAATGATTTTTTCGAGACCTTGCTCTCGACCCGCGTGATCGATGCCGCACTGCCGCGCCTGGCTGCCACGCCTGATTCACCGTGGTGGGACAACCGCAACACCCTCGGCAAGGAAACCCGCGCCGACACCGTCAAGGTGGCCTGGCAAGCGAGCATCGCCCACCTCAAGACCACCCTCGGCGCGGATTCGGCACAGTGGCAGTGGGGCAAGGCGCATACCCTGACCCATGGTCATCCACTGGGCGTGCAGAAGCCGCTGGATCGGGTCTTCAACGTCGGGCCGTTCGACGCACCCGGTACCCACGAAGTGCCGAACAACCTCTCGGCCAAAATCGGCCCGGCACCCTGGCCGGTGACTTATGGCCCGTCGACACGGCGCCTGGTCGACTTCGCCGACCCGGCTCACAGCCTGACCATCAACCCGGTCGGCCAGAGCGGCGTGCCGTTCGACAGTCATTACGATGACCAGGCCGAGGCGTATGTCGAAGGGGTGTACTACGAAGCGCATTTCAACGACGAAGAAGTCACGGCCAATACGCGCAGTACGTTGAAGTTTTTGCCGGCCAGGGCTGCGCCTTAAATCTTCAGTGTCTGGACTGACGCTATCGCGAGCAAGCTCGCTCCTACATTGGAATGCGTTTCAACTGTAGGAGTGAACCTGCTCGCGATGGGGCCTTCAAACCATCGCCGCAAAGTTCAGCCTGAACTGCTGTGGCGTTACCCCCAATCGGCGGTTGAACACGCTGCGCATGTGCTGGGCATCGCGGAATCCACATTGGTAGGCCACGGTCTTGAGCGGCGAATGCGTGCTCTCCAGCAGCACCCGCGCCGCATCCACCCTCGCCCGCTCGACGAATTCCGCCGGGGTGATTTTGGCTTCCTTGGCGAACACCCGGGAAAAATTGCGGGTGCTCATGTTGGCCGCGTTCGCCAGGTCCGCGATGGTCAGGTCGCCGGTAAGGTTGGCCAGCACGTAGAGCTGAACCAGCGCCACGGCAGAGGTGGGTTCAGCGTGGGGCGTGAGAAACGGGCTGAACTGCGATTGCCCGCCCGAGCGTTGGGTGAACACCACCAGGCGCTTGGCCACGTTCAATGCGACTTCCGGTCCGTGGTCCATGGCCAGCAGATACAACGACAAATCGATCCCCGCCGTGACCCCGGCCGAGGTGTAGAGCTCACCGTCCTGCACGTACAAGCGATCCGCTTCGACCTGAGTCGACGGACATAACTGAGCCAGCGCGGCAGCGTCACCCCAGTGAGTCGTCACGGTTCGCCCCTCCAGCAATCCGGCCCGGGCGAGGATGAAGGCGCCGTTGCAGATCGAGCCAAAGCGTTGCGCCCGCGCGCAGGCAGATCGCAACCAGGTATCGAACGCCGCGCCGAAATCCATGAACGGCAACTGCGGCCCACCGGCCACCAGCAGCAAGTCATACGCCTCAAGCGCTTCGCTGAAGTGCCGGTGCGCATTGAGCGACAGACCGTTGGAACACGGCATCACCCCGCGCTCGACGCCGATCACTTCCAATCGATAGTGATCCGCTGGTTCGAGGAAACGATTGGCTTCAGAAAACACATCCATGGGACCGGTGACGTCCAGGGACTGAACGCCGGCGAAGACCACGATGGCGACGGTTTTACTCATGGAAACAAACGCCCTCAATTGTTAGCCATTACGCGACCGGTAGCAGCTGTCGAGCGTGCGAGGCTGCGTTCGGCTGCGCAGCAGTCGTGAAATCAGGCACCGCGGTTTTTCAGGTAAACCGCGTACTCCGGGTTTACGACTGCTTCGCAGCCGAACGCAGGCTCGGCAGCTGCTACAGATCCGTCCAACTTAGCCAATCCAGGCGCAACAAGCGAGGTTGGCGCGATATGCAGGTTCATTGGCAAGGATCGCAGCCATGGATCGATTGTCCGGTTTCAGGGGGCGGCACAGACTTTACCCATCAGCGCCGCCACGGCGTTCCCCACGAGGAAATCACCATGAGCAGCATCATTGCCGGTATCAAAATCCCCGACAGCGCACTGGCCAAGGCCACCACCGAATACATCCGCGACGTCGAATCCGACCTGCTGTATCACCACTCCCGCCGGGTGTTCCTGTTCGGTGCCTTGAGCGGCGAACGCAAGCAACTGGCCTACAACCCGGAGCTGTTGTACGTCGGCGCAATGTTCCATGACCTCGGTCTGGTGGAAGGTCATCGCAGCGCTGACGAGCGTTTTGAAGTCGACAGTGCCAATGCCGCCAAGGCGTTCCTCAAGCCTTATGGGCTGAGCGATGACGATATCGAGCAAGTCTGGCTGTCGATTGCGCTGCACACCACACCGGGCGTGCCGCAGCACCTGCGGCCGAACGTGGCGCTGGTGACCGCCGGGGTTGAAATGGATGTGCTGGGAATCGACTACGCGGCGTTTTCCACCGTGCAGCGCGAGGCGGTGGTGCATGCGCATCCACGCGGTGATGGGTTCAAGGAGTGCATCCTGTGTGCGTTCGCCAACGGCTTCAAGCACAAGCCGGACACGACGTTCGGCACGGTGAATGCGGATGTGCTGGTGGACAGCGAGGTGGGGTTCAAGCCGATGAACTTTGTCGAGATCATCCGCAAATCCCCTTGGGTTGCCTGAAACAACTGTGGGAGCGAGCTTGCTCGCGATGGCGGACTAACATTCAACATCTTCGCTGAATGTAATGGCCTCATCGCGAGCAAGCTCGCTCCCACAGGGGAGTTGGGTTGGCCACGTATTTGTGGTCAACCCGGCATTGCGCTTAAGCCGCTTCCGGCGCCGGGGCGCGGCGTACGTCCGGTTGTTTCCAGGAGTCGGCAGCGCCTTCTTCGATGGCTTGCTGAATCGCACGCTTGCGGCTTTCTTCGGCGCGGCGGCTGAAAAACCAGACCAGGAAGGTCACGATCGACACCGCCAGCAGAATCAGGCTGGCCACCGCGTTGATCTCCGGCTTCACGCCCAGGCGCACCGCCGAGAACACTTCCATCGGCAAGGTCGTCGAACCCGGGCCCGACACGAAACTCGCCAGCACCAGGTCATCCAACGACAGGGCAAACGACATCATGCCGCCCGCCGCCAGCGACGGCGCGATCATCGGGATGGTGATCAGGAAGAACACCTTCCACGGCCGTGCACCGAGGTCCATGGCCGCTTCTTCGATGGACAGGTCCAGCTCACGCAAGCGCGCCGACACCACCACCGCCACATACGCGGCACAGAACGTCGTGTGCGCAATCCAGATGGTGATGATCCCGCGTTCCTGTGGCCAACCGATCATCTGCGCCATCGCCACGAACAGCAGCAACAGCGACAGACCGGTGATCACTTCGGGCATCACCAACGGTGCGGTCACCAGACCGCCGAACAGCGTACGCCCCTTGAAGTGGGTGATACGGGTCAGGACGAACGCCGCCAATGTACCGAGCGCAACCGCTGCAATCGCCGTGTAGCAGGCGATTTCCAGCGAGCGCACCACCGAGCCCATCAGTTGGCTGTTGTCGAGCAGGCCGACGTACCACTTGATCGACCAGCCGCCCCACACCGTCACCAGTTTCGAGGCGTTGAACGAGTAGATCACCAGGATCAGCATCGGGGCGTAGATAAACAGCAAACCGAATACCAGCATCAGGCTGGAGAAACTGAAGCGCTTCATTCTTTGCCCTCCATTTCTTTGGCCTGACTGCGGTTGAACAGGATGATCGGCACAATCAGGATCGCCAGCATCACCACCGCCAGGGCAGACGCCACCGGCCAGTCACGGTTGTTGAAGAACTCTTGCCACAGCACTTTACCGATCATCAGGGTTTCCGGACCGCCGAGCAGTTCCGGGATCACAAACTCACCGACCACCGGGATAAATACCAGCATGCAACCGGCGATGATGCCGTTTTTCGACAGCGGAATCGTGATCTTCCAGAAACTGTTGAACGTGCTCGAACCGAGGTCCGAGGCGGCTTCCAGCAGGCTCTGATCGTGCTTCACCAGGTTGGCGTAGAGCGGCAGGATCATGAACGGCAGGTAGGAATAAACAACACCGATGTACACCGCGAGGTTGGTGTTGAGGATCTGCAGCGGTTCGTTGATCCAGCCCATGCTCATCAGGAAACCGTTGAGCAGGCCGTTGTTGCTGAGGATGCCCATCCACGCATACACGCGAATCAGGATCGCGGTCCAGGTCGGCATCATGATCAGCAGCACCAGCACCGTTTGCAGCTCTTTACGGGCGCTGGCGATGGCGTAGGCCATCGGGTAACCGATCAGCAGGCAGAGGATGGTGCTGAACAACGCCATCTTCAACGAGCCGAGGTAAGCGGCGATGTACAACTCGTCGTCGCCGAGCATCGCGTAGTTGCCGAGGTTGAGCAGCACCTGCAGCTTCTGGTCGACGAAGTTGTAGATCTCGGTGTACGGCGGAATGGCCACGTCGGCTTCGGCGAAGCTGATCTTCAAGACGATGAAGAACGGCAACATGAAGAACATGAACAGCCAGATGAACGGAACCCCGATGACCAGCTGACGGCCACCGGGAATTATTCGATTGAGGCGGCGTTTGAATTTGCGCATGTTCATGAACGAAGCACCACGCCGCTGTCGTCTTCCCAGTACACGTAAACCTGGTCACCCCAGGTCGGGCGCTGGCCACGGCGCTCGGCGTTGGCGACGAACGACTGGACGATCTTGCCGCTCGGCAGTTCGACGTAGAACACCGAGTGGCCGCCGAGGTAGGCGATGTCGTGCACCTTGCCGCTGGACCAGTTGTATTCACAGGTCGGCATGGTCGGCGTCACCAGCAGTTTTTCCGGGCGGATCGCGTAGGTCACGGATTTGTCCTGCACCGAGGTGCTGATGCCGTGGCCCACATAGATCTGGCGGTCCAGGTCCTTGCAGGTGATGGTGGCGTGACCTTCGGCGTCGTCGATCACTTCACCGTCGAAGATGTTGACGTTGCCGATGAACTCGCAGACCAGGCGACTGGTCGGGGTTTCGTAGATGTCGATCGGGCTGCCGATCTGGGCGATCCAGCCCAGGTGCATGATCGCGATGCGCTCAGCCATGGTCATGGCTTCTTCCTGGTCGTGGGTCACCATGACGCAGGTTACGCCGACGCGCTCGATGATCTCGACCAGCTCCAGTTGCATTTGCGAACGCAGCTTTTTATCCAGTGCACCCATCGGCTCGTCGAGCAGCAACAGCTTCGGTCGCTTGGCCAGGGAGCGCGCCAGGGCCACACGCTGACGCTGGCCACCGGACAACTGATGCGGCTTGCGCTTGGCGTACTGGCTCATCTGCACCAGCTTGAGCATGTCGGCCACGCGGGCATCGACTTCAGCGGCCGGCAGTTTGTCCTGCTTGAGGCCAAAGGCGATGTTCTGCGCCACGGTCATGTGCGGGAACAAAGCGTACGACTGGAACATCATGTTGATCGGTCGCTCGTACGGCGGCATCTCGGTGATGTCGACGCCGTCGAGGTAAATGCGCCCCTCCGTGGGCCGTTCGAAGCCTGCGAGCATGCGCAGCAAGGTGGATTTGCCCGATCCCGAACCGCCGAGCAGGGCGAAAATCTCGCCTTTCTTGATTTCCAGGGACACATCGTCCACGGCAATCGTCTCGTCGAACTTCTTCGTGACCCGGTCGATTTTGACCAACACCTGTTTAGGTGACTGGTCGCCCTCGAGGGCTTTCTTATAGGCGCCGGAGGCAACTGCCATTTACGAAACTCCCAGAAAAAAAGAGTGCAGTTCGCTCAAGGTGAGCCAACCTTGGATAGTTTGAGCCTTGAAGCTATTTACCCGTCTTGACCTTGGTCCAGCTACGGGTCATCAAACGTTGAATGTTCGGTGGTAACTCGACCGACACGTAGGTCTTGTCGAGGACTGCTTGCGGTGGATAAACCGCTTCGTCGGTGCGAATGGACTGTTCCATCAGTTTGTCCGACCCGGGGTTAGGGTTGGCGTAGCCGACGTAATCACTGACCTGGGCAATCACCTCAGGTTTCAGCAAATAGTTGATGAAGGCGTGGGCTTCCTTGACGTTGGCCGAGTCCTTTGGAATCGCCAGCATGTCGAACCACAGCGCGCCGCCCTCTTTCGGAATCGTGTAGGCGATCTTCACGCCTTTCTTGGCTTCGTTCGCACGGTTGCGAGCCTGGAACATGTCGCCGGAGAAACCGATCGCGATGCAGATATCGCCATTGGCCAGGTCGGTGATGTATTTGGAAGAGTGGAAGTACGTCACGTAAGGCCGCACGGCCAGCAACTTGGCTTCGGCCTTTTTGTAATCTTCCGGGTTGGTGCTGTTGGCGTTCAGGCCCATGTAGTTGAGGACCGTGGGCATCATTTCGTCAGCCGAGTCGAGGAACGCTACACCGCAGCTGTGCAGTTTCTTGATGTTCTCCGGCTCGAACAGCACGCTCCAGGAATCAATCTTGTCGACGCCCAGCACAGCCTTGATCTTGTCGACGTTGTAACCGATGCCGTTGGTGCCCCACAGATACGGCACAGCGTACTGGTTACCCGGATCGTTCTGCTCCAGGCGCTTGAGCAGCACCGGGTCGAGGTTGCCGTAGTTCGTCAGTTTGGAGCGGTCGAGCTTCTGGAAAGCGCCTGCCTTGATCTGCTTGCCGAGGAAGTGGTTGGACGGCACGACGACGTCGTAACCGGTACGCCCGGCCAGCAACTTGCCTTCCAGGGTTTCGTTGGAATCGAAGACGTCGTAAACCGGCTTGATGCCGGTCTCTTTCTGGAAGTCTGCCAGGGTGGTAGAGCCGATGTAGTCCGACCAGTTATAAACATGCACAGTGCCGGCGGCCTGGACATTGACGGCCAGCGTCAACCCGGCTGCGACCAGCATGGCATTGCGAAACAAAGAAAAAATAGGCAAGTGGAGGTCCTCTAAAATTAGTTGGGCCCAAGTTGCCCCGCGTTACATGACAGCCATGGCTGCCCGGCAACAAAACCGGCGCGCAACTTACCCTCGAAAAACCGTTCCAGCAAAACTTTTATGCAGATACCTGTAGCAGCTGCCGAAGGCGGCGTTAAGGTCCGAAGGACCTTCCCGCGTTTTCAACAGCACAACTGCTCCGCAGTCGGACGCAGCCTGCGGCAGCTGCTACAGGGTTTTACGTCTTATTTACCCGATTTGATCTTGGTCCAGCTGCGAGTCAGCAGACGCTGGGTCGCGGCCGGCAAGTCGGCAATCGCGTACAGCTTGGCCATCACGTCCGCTGGCGGGTAGATGCCCGGGTCGCTGGTGATGTCTTTATCAACCAACGGTGTGGCAGCTGCGTTACCGTTCGGGAAGCGTACGGCGTTGGTGATTGCAGCCATGACTTCCGGCTTCTGCAGGTAGGTCATGAACTTGTAGGCGCCTTCGACGTTTTCGGCATCTTTAGGGATGGCGACCATGTCGTAGAAGCTGCCGGCACCTTCTTTCGGAATGTTGTAGCTGACTTTCACCTTGTCACCGGCTTCAGCCGCGCGGGACTTGGCCTGGTACACGTCACCCGAATAACCCACGGCTACACAGATGTTGCCGTTGGCCAGGTCGGAGATGTACTTGGACGAGTGGAAGTAGGCGATCGAAGGACGAACTTTCAACAGCAGGGCTTCAGCCTTGTCGATGTCTTCCTTCTTCTGGCTGTCGGTCGGCAGGCCCAGGTAGTGCAACGCCGCCGGAATCATCTCGGTTGGCGAATCCAGCAGGCTGATACCGCACGACTTCAACTTGGCAGCATTTTCAGGCTTGAAGATCAGGTCCCAGGAATTGGTCGGTGCGTCGGCGCCCAGTGCCGCCTTGACCTTCTCGGCGTTGAAGCCGATACCGATCGAACCCCACATGTACGGGAAGGCGTGCTCGTTACCCGGGTCACTCACCGATACTGCTTTGAGCAGTTCAGGGTTCAGGTTTTTCCAGTTAGGCAGCTTGGACTTGTCCAGCTTCTGGTAAACGCCGGCCTTGATTTGCTTGGCCAGGAAGTTGTTCGACGGCACGACGATGTCGTAACCGGACTTGCCTGCCAGCAACTTCGCTTCGAGGGTTTCGTTGCTGTCGAAAACGTCGTACACCACCTTGATCCCGGACTCTTTTTCAAAGTTCGCGATCGTGTCCGGAGCGATGTAATCGGACCAGTTATAGACGTGCAACACCTTGTCGTCCGCCTGAACTGCACCCGCCATCGCGCCCAACAGGGACATGGCGAGAAGGGTCTTGCCAGCTATCTTCATACCTAATGCCTTCATCAGTAATGCTCCAATTTTTTCTTTTTAACCACGTGCTCAGCGGCCTTTTACTGGGCATCCGAACAACCGGTAGTCTGGCAAGTTCCGAGGCAGGCTTTCAAGGAAAGACCCATCCTTAATTTGCCCTGAGCGAAGTGCCAGCTTCGCACCCCGCTCAGAGCCTAGCACTTAGCCCTGCAACGCACTCAGGGTCAGGTCCAGACACTTGCGTGCCTTGGTCACCAACTCGTCGATTTCAGCCGGTGTAATCACCAGTGGCGGAGCAATGATCATGGTGTCGCCCACGGCACGCATGATCAGGCCGTTGTCAAAGCAGAACTGGCGGCAGATCATGCCGACGCCCTTGCCTTCGTAACGTTTACGCGTGGCTTTGTCCTGAACCAGTTCAATGGCCCCCAGCAGACCGACCCCACGCACTTCCCCCACCAGCGGGTGATCGTTCAGTTCCCGAAGACGCTTTTGCAAATAGGGTGCCGTTTCTGCATGAACGCGCTCGATAATTTTTTCTTCGCGCAGGATGCGGATGTTTTCCAGTGCCACCGCAGCCGCCACCGGGTGACCGGAGTAGGTGAAACCGTGGTTGAAGTCGCCGCCTTCGTTCAGTACGGCAACCACTTCGTCACGCACGATCAGGCCACCCATAGGGATGTAGCCGGAGGTCAGGCCCTTGGCGATGGTCATCATGTCGGGCTTGAGGTCGTAGTAATCGGTACCGAACCACTCACCGGTGCGGCCGAAACCACAGATCACTTCGTCTGCCACGAACAGGATGTCGTACTTGGCGAGGATTTCCTTGATGCGCGGCCAGTAGGTCTCAGGCGGAATGATCACGCCGCCGGCACCCTGGATCGGCTCGGCAATAAAGGCGCCGACGTTGTCCACGCCGATTTCCAGAATCTTCTCTTCCAGCTGATTCGCCGCCCAGACGCCGAACTCTTCAGGCGTCATGTCGCCGCCTTCGCCGAACCAGTACGGCTGCGCGATGTGGACGATGCCCGGGATCGGCAAGTCGCCTTGTTCGTGCATGTACGTCATGCCACCCAAGCTCGCGCCGGCCACGGTGGAACCGTGATAACCGTTCTTGCGGCTGATGATGACTTTCTTTTTCGGCTGGCCCTTGATCGCCCAGTAGTGACGAACCATACGCAGCATGGTGTCGTTGCCTTCGGAGCCGGAACCGGTGAAGAACACGTGGTTCATGCCTTGCGGCGCGATGTCGGCGATGGCCTTGGCCAGTTCCAGTACCGGCGGGTGAGCGGTCTGGAAGAACAGGTTGTAGTAAGGCAGTTCGCGCATTTGCTTGCTGGCCGCGTCGGCCAGTTCATCACGCCCGTAACCGATCGCGACGCACCACAGGCCGGCCATGCCGTCGAGGATCTTGTTGCCTTCGCTGTCCCACAGATAAACGCCCTTGGCGTTTGTGATGATGCGCGGGCCTTTCTCTTTCAGCTGCTTGAAGTCGCTGAACGGGGCCAGGTGGTGATCGTTGCTCAGGGTTTGCCATTCACGGGTTTGCGGATTATTGCTGGTCATACCAATCTCCAAAAAAAATCAGGTGAAAGCGCCGCCCGACAACGACGGCGCCCGGCGTATCAGACGGCGAAGAGCAGGAATTCACGCTCCCACGAACTGATGACGCGCTTGAAGTTTTCATGCTCGGCCCGCTTGACCGCGACGTAGCCAGTGATGAAGTTTTTGCCCAGGTATTTCTCGATGGTCGTGCTGTTTTCCATGCGTTCCAGCGCGTCCTCGATGGTCAGTGGCAGGCGCAGGTTGCGGCGCTCATAGCCACGACCCACCACCGGTGCGCTCGGGTTGAGCCCTTCGACCATGCCGATGTAGCCGCAGAGCAAGCTCGCGGCAATCGCCAGGTACGGGTTGGCGTCAGCGCCCGGCAGGCGGTTTTCCACCCGACGGTTTTGCGGCCCGGCATCCGGAACCCGCAGGCCCACGGTGCGGTTCTCTTCGCCCCACTCCACGTTCACCGGTGCCGAGGTGTCCGGCAGGAAGCGGCGGAACGAGTTCACGTTCGGCGCGAACAGCGGTAACAACTCAGGGATCAGCTTCTGCAAGCCACCGATGTGGTGCAGGAACAGTTGGCTCATGGTCCCGTCTTCATTGGAGAAGATGTTCTTGCCGGTTTCGATGTCGATGATGCTCTGGTGCAAGTGCATCGCGCTGCCCGGCTCACCGGTCATGGGCTTGGCCATGAACGTCGCCGCCACGTCATGCTTGAGCGCGGCTTCACGCATGGTGCGCTTGAACACCAGGATCTGGTCGGCCAGGGACAGGGCATCGCCGTGACGGAAGTTGATTTCCATCTGCGCCGTGCCGTCTTCGTGGATCAGCGTGTCGAGGTCCAGTTCCTGCAATTCGCACCAGTCGTAGACGTCTTCGAACAGCGGGTCGAATTCGTTCGCCGCTTCGATCGAGAACGACTGACGCCCGATTTCCGGACGCCCGGAACGGCCGATTGGCGGTTGCAGCGGGTAGTCGGGGTCGTCGCTGCGCTTGGTCAGGTAGAACTCCATTTCCGGCGCCACGATGGGCTGCCAGCCGCGGTCGGAATAGAGTTTGAGGACCTTCTTGAGCACGTTGCGCGGCGACAGCTCGATCGGGTTGCCTTGCTTGTCGTAGGTGTCGTGGATCACCTGGGCGGTGGGCTCGATGGCCCACGGCACGAGGAATACGGCGTTCTGGTCGGGGCGGCAGATCATGTCGATGTCGGCCGGGTCGAGCAGTTCGTAATAGATGTCGTCTTCGACATAGTCGCCAGTCACGGTCTGCAACAGAACGCTTTCGGGCAGGCGCATGCCTTTTTCTGCAATGAACTTGTTGGTCGGCGAGATCTTGCCCCGGGTGATCCCGGTCAAGTCGGCGATCATGCATTCGACTTCTGTGATCTTGTGGTCTTTCAACCAATCGGTGAGCTGGTCGAGGTTGTTACTCATAAATGCCTCTAGGCTTTGAGTTTCCTGACGCTTGCTCGCATCAGGCAATAGTTGACGCATCGGCGTCGCGTTGAAACGGGTGTCTACGTCAGGCTATCGTGTTTCCCCGGACGGTGCGGCAAACGCCGGGCGTGCAGAATCACGAGCAATGCCCTGAGCGAAAGCCGGGCCGCTATTGTGAATCGGTTCTATATTGAATGAAGTAACCGTAATGGGGGTGCCATCTCGGCCGTCCAGAATATCGGACGGAGACAGGCAATCCGTCAGGGACGGCAGAAAGACCAGCCGTCCCGGAGCCTTCGAGGCCACGGCGCGGACGAAGGTGTCGCCACTGATGTGATAAGCATGCAGACCAATCTGCCTAGAGCAGTTGGTGACGCCGATTAACGGCAGGCGAGACATGAAGCACCCCGGTATTATTGGTGTTATGGGTTTGAATCGAGCTTAGCCTTGTTCATTTTTTTACACAACACCCCCGTAAAAAATACAACACGCCCCGCTCAAGCCCGCGGCAGCCAAAGCGTTCAAAGGCATAAAAACGCTCCAAAGTGCCCCAAAAAAGCCTTACGAGCGCTTTTTTAGGGCAAAAAAGGCCTCGCTTGACTTCGGCATGCCGTTCGGGTTGACTGGAATCCGAAGAGATCAATGATTGATATTTTTAACAACAAAGGTGTTGCATCATGTCGGTACCCCCGCGTGCCGTTCAGCTTAACGAAGCGAACGCGTTCCTTAAGGAACATCCTGAGGTTCTGTACGTTGACCTTCTGATTGCGGATATGAATGGTGTGGTGCGCGGCAAGCGCATTGAACGCACCAGCCTCCACAAGGTTTACGAGAAAGGCATCAACCTGCCGGCCTCTCTATTTGCTCTGGATATCAATGGTTCGACGGTGGAAAGCACCGGCCTGGGCCTGGACATCGGTGATGCTGACCGAATCTGCTATCCAATCCCTGACACCCTGTGCAATGAGCCTTGGCAGAAGCGCCCTACCGCGCAACTGTTGATGACCATGCACGAACTCGAAGGTGACCCTTTCTTCGCGGATCCCCGTGAAGTCCTGCGTCAAGTTGTGACCAAGTTCGACGAGATGGGCCTGACCATCTGCGCAGCCTTCGAACTGGAGTTCTACCTGATCGACCAGGAGAACGTGAATGGCCGCCCACAACCTCCGCGCTCGCCGATCTCCGGCAAACGCCCGCACTCGACTCAGGTCTACCTGATCGACGACCTCGACGAATACGTCGACTGCCTCCAGGACATTCTGGAAGGTGCGAAAGAGCAAGGCATCCCGGCCGACGCCATCGTCAAGGAAAGTGCCCCGGCGCAGTTCGAAGTGAACCTGCACCACGTGGCCGACCCGATCAAGGCCTGCGACTACGCGGTCCTGCTCAAGCGCCTGATCAAGAACATCGCCTACGACCATGAAATGGACACCACGTTCATGGCCAAGCCTTACCCGGGCCAGGCGGGCAACGGTCTGCACGTACATATCTCGATTCTTGATAAAGACGGCAAAAACATTTTTGCCAGCGAGGATCCCGAGCAGAACGCCGCACTGCGTCACGCGATCGGCGGTGTGCTCGAGACCCTACCCGCGCAGATGGCTTTCCTCTGCCCGAACGTCAACTCCTACCGTCGTTTCGGCGCACAGTTCTACGTGCCGAACTCGCCGTGCTGGGGCCTGGACAACCGTACTGTAGCGATCCGCGTTCCAACCGGTTCCTCCGATGCCGTACGCATCGAACACCGTGTGGCCGGCGCCGACGCCAACCCATACCTGTTGATGGCTTCGGTCCTGGCAGGCGTGCATCACGGTCTGACCAACAAGATCGAGCCGGGCGCGCCCGTGGAAGGCAACTCCTACGAGCAGAACGAGCAAAGCCTGCCGAACAACCTGCGCGACGCATTGCGTGAGCTGGACGACAGCGAAGTCATGGCCAAGTACATCGATCCTAAATACATCGATATCTTCGTGGCCTGTAAGGAAAGCGAGCTGGAGGAGTTTGAACACTCCATCTCCGACCTTGAGTACAACTGGTACCTGCATACCGTGTAAGCGGTTGCAGTAAAAAAGAACGCCGTCGGCTTTACAGCTTACGGCGTTTTTTTATGGCCGCCTTCGGCGGGTCGCGAGCAAGCTCGCGCCCACAGGGATCTATGGCGTACGCCAAATCTGTGTTTCACATCGATCAACTGTGGGAGCGAGCCTGCCCGCGATGGCGTCCTGGCAGACAACATCAAACCCTGCTCGTACAATGCCCGCTGCCCCCGCAGGAGACTTCAATGACCCGACTCGCCACCCCACGCAAACCCCGCGCCCGCAGTCAGGCGCGGATCGATTCGATACTCGATGCCGCCCGCACGCTGCTGGCCGCCGAGGGCGTGGCCAGTCTGTCGATCTACAGCGTCGCCGAGCGCGCGGAGATCCCGCCCTCCTCCGTCTACCACTTCTTCGCCAGCGTCCCGGCGCTGCTTGAAGCGCTGACGGCCGACGTCCACGCCGCGTTCCGCGCCTGCCTGCAAGCGCCCATCGAGCATGGCGCCCTCAGCGGCTGGCGTGACCTGTCGCGCCTGGTGGAGCAGCGTATGCTGGCGATCTACAGCGAAGACGCCGCCGCCCGCCAATTGATCCTCGCCCAGCATGGCCTGACCGAAGTCACCCAGGCCGACCGCCAGCACGACATCGAACTGGGCGACCTGATGCACAAACTTTTCGATCACCATTTCGAATTGCCGAAGCTGCCAACGGACGTGGATGTGTTTGCGCTGGCGATGGAGCTCGGTGACCGCGTTTATGCGCGCTCGGTGCAGCAGCATGGTCAGATCACGCCGCGGATGGCCGAGGAAGGGATGCGGGTGTTTGATGCTTATCTTGGGTTGTACTTGCCGCCGTACTTACACAAGCGCGTTATCCCTGCCTGAATTTCGCGGGTTTTAATGGCCCCATCGCGAGCAGGCTAACTCCTACAGTTGATCTTCAGCGCAGACAGAATTTGTGTACGACAAAAATCCCTGTAGGAGCGAGCCTGCTCGCGAAGGCCGCACCGCCGATTTCACTGAATAAGTTACAACTTGGCGATCGACACTTCAGTGGATTTCACAAACGCAATCACTTCACTGCCGACCACCAGTTCCAGCTCTTTCACCGAGCGGGTGGTGATCACCGAAGTAACGATGCCGGATGCGGTCTGAACGTCGATTTCCGACAGCACGTCGCCCAGTACGATTTCCTTGATCGAGCCTTTGAATTGGTTACGAACGTTGATGGCTTTGATAGTCATACGATTTCTCCTGAGGTCGAAATGAGCTGCAAGTGGCAAGCTACAAGCAGCAAGTAAAAGCGCTCTGCTTCCTCTTTCCGCTTGAAGCTTGCAACTCGCCGCTGCGTCTATTGCGCCCAACGCAATTGCGTAGGCAAGGGTGAAACGGGTTCCGGTTCCGGCGGTTCGCCGGGCTGTGCGAGGACGCGATTGAGGACTTCGGTTTCCAGTGCCCCCAGCCGATGCGAACCGCGCACCCGAGGGCGCGGCAGTTCCACCATCAGGTCGAGGCCGACTTCGCCCTCTTCGATCAGGATCACCCGGTCGGCAATCGCCACCGCTTCACTGACGTCGTGGGTCACCAGCAACACGGTGAAACCATGCTTGCGCCAGAGCCGCTCGATCAGTTGCTGCATCTCAATTCGGGTCAGGGCATCCAGCGCGCCCAGCGGTTCGTCGAGCAGCAGCAAGCGCGGTTGATGGATCAACGCACGGGCCAGCGCCACACGTTGCTTTTGTCCACCGGACAAGGCCGCCGGCCATTCATTGGCGCGATCCGCCAGGCCGACCGACTCCAGTGCTTCAAGGGCTTGCGCACGCCAGTCGCCATTAAGGCCGAGGCCGACGTTGTCGATGACCTTTTTCCACGGCAGCAAACGCGCTTCCTGGAACATCAATCGGGTGTCTTCCCGCGCATCACTCAACGGCGCAGCGCCGGCGAGCAAGTCACCGCCCGTAGGTTTGTCGAGGCCCGCCAGCAAACGCAGCAACGTACTTTTGCCGCAGCCGCTGCGCCCGACCACCGCAACGAATTGGCCCGCCGGAATGTGCAGATCGATCTCGCGCAATACCTGCCGCGAGCCAAAGGTTTTTTGCAGCTTGCGCACCACCAGCGCAATCCCGCGCAGCAGGCGTGGAGGTTGCTGAGCGGTCATGCCGCACCTCCTTTGACTACCTGATAAGCCGGGTGCCAGCGCAGCCATACGCGTTCAAGTCCACGGGCCGCGAGGTCGGCCAGTTTGCCAAGCACCGCGTACAGAAGAATCGCCAGCACCACCACGTCGGTCTGCAAAAACTCTCGGGCATTCATCGCCAGATAACCGATGCCGGAACTGGCCGAAATGGTTTCCGCAACGATCAGCGTCAGCCACATGAAGCCCAACGCAAAACGCACACCGACCAGAATCGAAGGCAGCGCACCCGGCAGAATCACCTGGCGAAACAGGCTGAAACCAGACAAGCCATAACTGCGCGCCATCTCCACCAGTGCCGGATCGACGTTGCGGATGCCGTGATAGGTGTTGAGGTAAATCGGGAACAACGTGCCCAGCGCCACCAGGAAAATCTTCGCCGACTCGTCGATGCCGAACCACAGAATCACCAGTGGAATCAGCGCCAGGTGCGGCACGTTGCGGATCATTTGCACCGAACTGTCGATCAGGCGTTCGCCCCATGTCGACAGGCCGGTGATGAAGCCCAGCACCAGGCCGATGCAGCCGCCGATAGTGAAGCCCAACGCGGCGCGCCAGCCGCTGATTGCCAGGTGCGTCCAGATTTCACCGCTGCGCACCAGGCTCACACCGGCTTCGATCACGGCGATCGGTGCTGGCAGGATCCGCGTCGACAACCAGCCCGCCGACACCGACAACTGCCACACCGCCAGCAGCAACACCGGCAACGCCCACGGCGCGAGGTTGTGGATGATTTTTTTCATGGCGCGCCTCAGCTCCGGGACGCGGCTTTGGGAAGGATGTCGTTGGCGACCATCTCGCCGAACGGGCTGACGTAGTTGGCCCCCTTCGGCAACTCCGGACGTTGAATGTCCAGATGCGGAAAGAGCAATTCGGCCACGCGGTAAGACTCTTCAAGGTGTGGATAACCGGAGAAGATAAAGGTGTCGATGCCCAGGTCCGCGTACTCCTTCACGCGGGCGGCCACGGTCGGGCCGTCGCCGACCAATGCCGTACCGGCACCGCCACGCACCAGACCGACACCGGCCCACAGGTTGGGGCTGACTTCGAGGTTGTCGCGGCTGCCGCCATGCAGGGCGGCCATGCGTTGCTGGCCGACGGAATCGAAACGCGCCAGCGAAGCCTGGGCACGAGCGATGGTTTCATCGTCCAGATGCGAGATCAATTTATCGGCGGCTTGCCAGGCTTCGGCGTTGGTCTCGCGAACGATTACATGCAGACGAATACCGAAGCGCACTGTGCGACCGAGCTTCGCCGCTTTGGCGCGCACTTGCTCGATTTTTTCGGCCACGGCGGCCGGCGGTTCGCCCCAGGTCAGGACCATTTCCACTTGCTCTGCCGCGAGGTCTTGCGCCGCTTCCGACGAGCCACCGAAGTACAGCGGCGGACGCGGTTGCTGGATCGGCGGATAGAGCAATTTCGCCCCTTTCACGCTGATGTGCTGACCGTCGTAATCAACGGTTTCGCCTTCGAGCACGCGACGCCAAATGCGGGTGAACTCCACCGAGGCCTGATAGCGCTCTTCGTGGCTGAGGAACAAACCGTCGCCGGCCAATTCGTCCGGATCACCGCCCGTGACCAGATTAAACAACGCACGACCGCCAGACAGACGATCCAGGGTCGCCGCCTGACGCGCGGCCACCGTCGGGGAAATGATCCCGGGGCGCAGAGCGACAAGGAATTTCAAACGCTGGGTCACCGGGATCAGCGACGCGGCCACCAGCCACGAGTCTTCGCAGGAGCGCCCGGTAGGAATCAGCACCCCGCCGAAACCCAATCGATCCGCCGCTTGCGCGACTTGTTGCAGGTAACCGTGGTCGACGGCGCGAGCGCCTTCGGCGGTGCCAAGGTAATGGCCGTCGCCGTGGGTAGGCAGGAACCAGAAAATATTGAGGCTCATGGAGTGGTCTCCTTCAAAGAATCGAATTACTGCGCTTTCGCAACGGCTGCCGGTGGCGTCCAGATCACGTCTTTGATGCTCAACGGCTTCGGAATCAGCTTGAGCTGGTAGAAGGTGTCGGCGATTTTCTGTTGCGCGGCGACCACTTCAGGCGTGAGGAACAGCGCGCCATAGCCCTGGCGTTTCACCGAGGTCAGGGTAATGTCGGCCGGCAGACCGAGCAGTGGCGACACCTGTTGGGTCACGTCTTCGGGATTGGCCTTGGACCATTCACCGACCGCGCGCACTTCTTCGACGAGGGTCTTGATCACCTCAGGATTTTTCTGTGCGTAAGGTTTGGTCGCGAGGTAGAACTGATGGTTGTCGACGATGCCCTGGCCATCGCGCAAGGTCTGCGCTTGCAGTTGTTTCTCGGCAGCGGCCTGGTACGGGTCCCAGATGACCCAGGCGTCGACGCTGCCACGCTCAAAGGCAGCGCGAGCATCGGCTGGCGGCAGGAACACGGTCTGGATGTCGGTGTATTTGAGGCCGGCGTCTTCCAGCGCACGCACTAACAGGTAGTGGACGTTGGAGCCTTTGTTGAGCACGACTTTCTTGCCCTTGAGGTCCTTCACCGATTTGATCGGCGAGTCCTTCGGCACCAGGATCGCTTCGCTGTGGGGCGCCGGTGGTTCGTAGGCGACGTAGAGCAGATCGGCGCCGGCAGCCTGGGCGAACACCGGCGGGGTTTCACCGGTCACACCGAAGTCGATAGAGCCAACGTTCAGGCCTTCGAGCAGCTGCGGGCCGCCGGGGAATTCAGTCCATTGCACGTCCACGCCTTGGGCGGCGAGACGTTTTTCCAGGGTGCCCTTGGCTTTGAGCAGCACCAGCGTGCCGTACTTTTGATAACCGATTCGCAACGTCTCGGCTTGAGCTTGAGTAATGGCGCCGAAGGACACAGCCGCAACAAACAGAGCGACCAGACCACGACGCAAAATGACAGTGCGCATAGCGCTCTCCTTTTTGCAGTTGGGTGTTGGCTGCACCTGCTTGGCCGTTGGCGGCTGAGTAAGGTGAGTGGATCAATGTCGGGTGAGGCTCAAATGCTCCAGCGAGCACTCAACAAACGTTCATTCAACAGGTTCGGATCGAGCGGCTTGGGCCGTCGCGCCATGGCGCTGAAAAACAGGTCCAGCGACTCGTTCAATCGTTGTTCCAGCTCCGGCGCCAATTGCGCCTGGGCACTGCCTTCGCCGTAAGCGATCTGGCTATCTACCGCAAAAATTCCGTGAAGCATTTCCTGGGCTTTCAGTGCCGACAGCACGGGCTTGAGTGCGTAGTCCACCGCCAGCATGTGGGCGATGCTGCCGCCGGTGGCCATCGGCAATACGACCTTGTGGGCCAGGGCGCGCTCGGGCAGCAGGTCCAGCACGGTTTTCAGTGCGCCGGAGAACGACGCTTTGTAAACCGGTGTGGCGATCAGCAGGCCATCGGCGTTTTCAATCTGTTGCAGCAGGTCGATGACCTTGGGGCTGTCGAAGCGTGCGTGCAGCAAGTCTTCCGCCGGGAAATCCCGAATCTGGTAACTCACCACTTCTACCCCTTGCTCCTGCAACCAGCGCTGGGAGCGTTCCAGCAGCACCCCGGATCGGGAGCGTTGGCTGGGACTGCCACCGAGTGAGACGACCAGCATTCAGAGGATTCCTTGAACGGTGTTGGCGATTCGCGGTTTGCGATCTCGCTGGGATGGGAGTGACCTTAACAGCTGATTGTTATATCCATAAATCATATTTATTCATTTGGTTATGCTTTATGGAGATATATAAAACAGTGCTTTCCTGACATAAAAAAAGGCCGTCGAAACGGCCTGAAATCCCCTGCTATTGGATCTGGGTTCTGCAGTGCCTGTCAGGGCCTCATTGCAATGGCGATTCAAGCCGCGCAGAAAATGTTTAGCGATTCGGCTGCGGCGTCAGGCGCAGATACGGTTTCACCGTCCGATAACCCTTGGGAAAACGTTGCTTGATTTCATCTTCGTCCTTGAGCGACGGCACGATCACCACTTCATCACCGTCCTGCCAGTTGGCCGGGGTCGCCACCTTGTAGTTATCGGTGAGTTGCAGCGAATCAATGACCCGCAGGATTTCGTGGAAGTTGCGGCCGGTACTCGCCGGGTAGGTGATGGTCAGCCGAATCTTTTTGTTCGGGTCGATCACGAACAGCGAGCGCACGGTCAGGGTGTCGTTGGCGTTGGGATGAATCAGGTCGTACAGGTCCGACACCTTGCGGTCGGCATCGGCGAGGATCGGGAAGTTGACGAGGGTGTTCTGGGTTTCGTTGATGTCCTCGATCCACCGGTGATGCGAGTCCACCGGGTCAACCGACAGGGCGATGGCCTTGACCCCGCGCTGGGCAAATTCGTCCTTGAGCCGGGCGGTGAACCCCAGTTCGGTGGTGCACACCGGGGTGAAGTCCGCCGGATGGGAAAACAGCACACCCCAGCTATCGCCCAGCCATTCGTGGAAACGGAGGGTGCCGGCGCTGGAGTCCTGTTCAAAGTCGGGGGCGATATCGCCCAGTCTGAGGCTCATGATGCTGCTCCTGGTGAATGCGTGTTGAGCTCGACTTTGCCTGCATCCGCGAATAATTAAAAAGAATAAATATCGATTTATTTAGATCATAAAGAAATATTAAAGATCTGTTCACTGGACGCGAACAGACAACGCGCCCAACATCGCCCACAAGGTTCGAGAAGGCCTTGAGTGCTGCAAAAGAGGGGAATTTCGAGGCGGGTTTACGGGGGTGACCCCGCCTTGAAACGCAAAAGCCCCGCCGGGCGAGATGCCGGGCGGGGCTTTTTTTGTCTCGGTTACAAGAGCGCTATTACAACAGCGGGATCGAGTAGCTGAGGATCAGGCGGTTTTCGTCCTGGGAGCGAGTGCCCGGCAGGTCAGTGCGCCACATAGCGTTTTTCCAGGCAACACCAAGGTTCTTCAGCGGGCCGTCCTGAAGGACGTAGGCAACGCTCAAGTCGCGTTCCCACTCGGAAGCGCCGTTGGCCAACTCGCCACCTTTTGCGTTGACGGTGTCGATGTTGTCACCGCGCAGGTAAACCATACCGGCGGTCAGGCCTGGTACGCCAACCTTGGCGAAGTCGAACGAGTAGCGTGCTTGCCAGGTTTTCTCGCCGGCACGGCCGAACTTCTGGATTTGCGAATCGGTGATGGTGTAGTTCGACGAACCGTCACCCTGGTTCAGCCAAGGGAAGTCGCTGCTGCCGTTGCTGACCTGGTAACCGCCACCGAAGGTATGACCGGCAACCGAATACAGGAACAGGCCGCTGTACAGGTTGTTGTCGACCTTGCCTTTACCGTTTGGCGCGTTGTAGTTGCCAGTGGTGTAGTACAGCGGGTCGTGACCGTTGGCACCGTCGTCAGAGCTGTTGAAGTAACGGAAATCCGACTTCAACACGCCCGGGCCGATTGCCCAGTTGTGAACCAGACCCAGGAAGTGTTGCTTGTAGAACTCTTCCAGGTTGCCGTAGTAGTACTGGGCCGTCAGGTCCTTGGTGATTTTGTAGTCACCACCGGCGTAGATGAACTTGTTGCTGTCACGGAATTTGGTCCCACGGGAGTTCGCGCCCGAAATGGACATCTGCTCGTTGTTGCTGGAGTTACGGCCTTTAACGGCTTCGATCTGACCACCGACCAGGGACAGGTCCTTGATCTCGGCGGAAGTGATCTGGCCACCCTGCCACGTTTGCGGCAGCAGACGACCATCGTTGGTCACGATGACCGGGTTTTTCGGCTGCAAGGTGCCCAGTTTCAGCTCAGTCTGGGAAACCTTGGCCTTGGCCGTCAGGCCCAGGCTGGAGAAGTCATCAACCGCTTCGCCGTTGGACTTGCTCGGGAACACAGTGCCGCCGTACGAGGTGGCAGTCGCGCCGTTGGTGCCGCCGCCCGAATCCAGCTTCACGCCCAACAGGCCGATCGCATCGATACCGAAGCCGACGGTGCCTTGGGTGTAACCGGAGATGAAACGCAGATCGAAGCCTTGGCCCCACTCTTCGTTTTTGTTCGGACCGGTACCGTCACGGTTATCGGTGTTGATGTAGAAGTTACGCAGCCCCAGGGTGGCCTTGCTGTCTTCGATGAAACCAGCGGCGCCTGCTTGCTGCGCCAAAACCCCAACGGCCACAGCGATGGCCAAGGTGGACTTGTTCATTGTTTCGCTCCTCATTACTAATGCTTGTGGTCCTGGTCCTGGGTCGAATGCCCTGGATCCTAAGACGCGCAATTGTTGCCGAGCCTTCTAGGCCGGTCATTTTGGCCGTGCAGGATACACAGCTTCATAAAGCCAAAAAGAATTTTGTTTTTCTTTTTAATACCGTTTAGGTATATGCCTGCACAGCACAGATCCGAGGTATCGGCATGAAAGCCAATTCCTTGACCTGTTCTACTTACGAGGTTTTTCAACTAACGCCGGCTCCACGATGAGGACCGGTCGGAGCCCACTTTAGGTGCCCGTGACAAAAACCAAAAAGAATAAAAAGTACGCACAACTGCAGTTATTGGAATATTGACAGGCAAAAAAAAGCCTCGCCAGTTGGCGAGGCTTTTTCTGAAAACGTATTACATGAAGCTGTAGGTGTAGTTGAAGATCAGACGGGTCTGGTCCTGGCTGGCGATACCGGTATCGCTGCCACGGTAAGTGCCATGACGCAGTGTTGTGCCGAAGCCTTTGAGTACGCCTTGCTGGATGGTGTAGTCCACACGCAGGTCGCGTTCCCACTCGGACTGATCAGGGCTGGTACCGTTTTTGGCCTTGATGTTATCGCCATACAGGTAGGCGGCCGAGGCTTTCAGACCTGGCACACCCAACGCAGCGAAGTCGTAGGAGTACTGACCGAACGTGGTGTTTTCACCGGCCCGGACAAAGCCGTTGATCATGGAATCGGTGAACAGGTAGAAGCTCGCGCCGCCCGCTTCTTCACTGCGACGGTTGTCATTCACAACGCTACCCTGGTTCAGGTAGACGAAACCGCCGTCATCATTGACGCGTTGATGACCCAGCAGGAACGCGTTGCCACCCAGGGTGTAGGTGAACATGGCGCTCCAGGTCTTGTTGTCGACCTCGCCCGGGGTCTTGGCGTAACCACCGTTGTTGTTGAACTGATAGCCCGCATCGCCGTTCTTGCCATCGGAACCGCTATCGAAGTAGCGCAGGTCCGTCTTGAAGGACTGATTGGTACCAATCGGCCAGACATGTACCAGACCCAGGAAGTCCTGTTTGTAGTAGTCCTTCAGATTCGCGTGGTAGTACTGCAGAGTCAGGTCTTTGGTGACCTTCCAGTCGGCACCGGCGTAACGGAACTGGTTGCTCTCCTCGGTACCACCAGCCACGGCCAGACCGGTGCTGTTGGAAGAGGCGCGACCCGCCGCGTGCTCCAACTGACCAACGTTGAAGGTAACGTTGTCGATTTCCTTCGAGGAGATCGTGCCACCCTCAAAGGTCTGTGGCAGCAGACGGCTGTCGTTCGCGACCAGAATCGGCATGTTCGGTTGCAACGCGCCGCCCAAGTGGGCCTCGGTCTTGGAGAAGCGTGCCTTTACGTTAGCTGCCGCACGGCTCCACTCACTCGCCGCCGAACCATCGGAGTCGCTTGGGAAGAATGAGCTCGGGTACGGGTGATGCCCCTTGCCGCCGTCCAGATGGATACCGACCAGTGCTTGAGCGTCGATACCGAAGCCGACAGTACCTTGGGTGAAACCGGACAGGTAATCAAATTTGAGGCCTTCAGCGGTCTCTTTCTGATCGGCACCGCCGTCACGGTTATCGTTGTTGAAATACATGGTGCGGGAACTGACGGAAGCCTTGCTGTCTTCCAGGAAACCGGCGGCGCCTGCCTGCTGCGCCAAAACCCCTACGGCCACGGCCAAGGCCAAGGTGGACTTGTTCATTGTTTAGCTCCTCTCGTTTCTAATTCTTGTGTTCCTGGCCCCAAGTCGATGCTTGGAATCCTAAGATGCGCGATTAGCGCCAGAGCGTGACCCACAAGTCAATCGTAACTATGTGTGTCTACGACCATGGTCTAATCCCCCGTTTTTTGGTCCATGCAGGTCATGAGTTCGTCATAAACCTGAAAAGAACTAGCTGCCTCTTTTCTCATACCCTTTAGGAATTAAGCTCTGCGCCGCTCCCAGCCCCCCAGAATAGGGCCCTCAGCTCATAAGCTAATTCCTAAACAGTATTTACTAGCCGTTTTTTAGATCGTTTAGCGTTTGAAGCAATTCGGAAACAAAACCTTACCGAAGGGCCCCGCCATGACGACCAAACGCGCACTATCCAGTCAAATTGTTACAGTTTGTGTATCGCGATTATTTACGCTCTCCGCTCAGGCGGCCAACTTGACCGTGGGCTACCCAACCGGTATCGCCCCCAGCAAAGTCCCCAGGCAGACGGTCCGTACGAAAAAAACAATCGGCGAGAAAATTGACTGGCGTCGCTTCAACAGCGGCCCGGAAGTGGTGACCGCGCGCACTCAGCAAACCACTGCGCTACTGGAGGGCGGCACGGCGAAGGCGATTGGCGAGACGGCGAAGCTCTTGAAAGAGCAAGGGAAGGTAGAGACGGTGCTGCCGGATTATTCGGCGTATGTCAGTGCGAAGTTTGTGGCTGACTGATGATCCTTCCCACGCTCTGCGTGGGAACGATCACTGCCACAGGATCACAGGGTCTTTTCGAAGATCTTCGAATTACGCTGATAGTTGTACAGCGAAGCCCGTGCTGACGGCAGGCGTTCAACGCTGCTCGGCACGAACCCGCGCTCGCGGAACCAGTGAGCGGTGCGGGTCGTCAGCACGAACAGGGTTTTCAACCCCTGGGCCCGGGCACGGGTTTCGATGCGCTCCAGCAGCTCATCACCGCGACCGCCATGCCGGTATTCCGGGTTCACTGCCAGGCACGCCAGCTCCCCGGCGTCCGAGTCGGCAATCTGATAAAGCGCCGCACAGGCGATGATCATGCCTTCGCGTTCAACCACGCTGAACTGCTCGATCTCACGTTCCAGCACTTCACGGGAGCGACGCACCAGAATCCCCTGCTCTTCCAGCGGGCTGATCAGGTCCAGCAAACCGCCGACATCTTCGATCGCGGCTTCACGCACCACTTCGAATTGTTCCTGCGCCACCAGCGTACCGCCACCGTCACGGGTGAACAGTTCGGTCAGCAGAGCACCGTCTTCGGCGTAGCTGACGATATGGCTGCGCGCCACGCCGCCCCGACAGGCCTCAGCGGCTGCATCCAACAATTCAGCCTGATAGTTGCTGCCCAGCCGCTGCAAATGCGCCGGCACTTGTTGCGGACGCAATTCGCGCACCAGACGACCGTTTTCATCGATCAAGCCCGGGTCGGCGCCAAACAGCAGCAGCTTGTCCGCGCCCAGGTCGATGGCCGCGCGAGTGGCGACGTCTTCACAGGCGAGGTTGAAGATTTCACCGGTCGGCGAGTAGCCCAACGGCGACAGCAACACGATGGAGCGTTCGTCCAGCAGGCGATTGATGCCTTTGCGGTCGACCCGACGCACTTCGCCGGTGTGGTGATAATCCACACCTTCGAGCACACCAATCGGCCGCGCCGTGACCAGGTTGCCGCTGGCCACCCGCAGGCGCGAGCCCTGCATCGGCGACGAGGCCATGTCCATGGAAAGGCGCGCTTCAATAGCAATACGCAACTGGCCGACTGCATCGATCACACACTCCAGCGTCGCAGCATCGGTGATGCGCATGCCGTGATGGTAATGCGGGGTCAGGCCACGCGTGGCGAGGCGGGTTTCAATTTGCGGACGGGAACCGTGAACCAGCACAAGGCGCACCCCCAGGCTGTGCAACAGCACCAGGTCGTGAACGATATTGCCGAAATTCGGATGCTCCACCCCATCGCCGGGGAGCATGACGACAAAGGTGCAATCGCGGTGGGCATTGATGTAAGGCGAAGCGTGACGAAGCCAATTAACGTATTCGGGCATGAACCTGGGCCTGTAATAAATAGCAGCCAAAAAATGGGCGAAACTGAAAACGCACAGCGGGCTGATGGTTATCGTCGGAACAGGCTTGGCGACACGCGCGCTCTCCTCATGAATACGGGTTGGGACACTGGCAATTTATACGGCATGTCAGGCAAAGCACAGACCCTGTGGGCGCGGGCAGGCTCGCTCCCACATGGATTTGCGCTCAACTGACGGGCATTGCGGCCGGTGTCAGGCAGTAATGTTGAATCAGTTGACGTAATAGATGCACCGTAGGCTGCAAACGTGACATTTCGAGGTATTCCCCCGGTTGGTGGGCGCAGGCGATATCGCCCGGGCCGAGCACCAGTGTCTCGCAGCCAAGTTGCTGAAGATAAGGCGCTTCGGTGCCGAACGCCACTGCTTCGGCACCATGGCCGGTAAGCTTTTCAGCGATCCGCACCAATTCCGCGTCTTCGGCCTGCTCAAAGGGCGGCACCTCAGGGAACAGCGGCGCGTAATCGATCTTCACCTGATGGCGCTCGGCAACCGGTTTGAGCCGCTGCAAAATCTCCGCGCGCAAGGCCTTGGGATCCATGCCCGGCAAGGGCCGCAGGTCGAATTCCAGCGAACACTGGCCGCAGATACGGTTAGGGTTGTCGCCGCCATGGATGCAGCCGAAGTTCATGGTCGGCGTCGGCACGCCAAACTGCGGATTGCGGAATTCGCGCTGCCACAACAGGCGCAGACCACGTAATTCGCCGATTGCATCGTGCATCGCTTCAAGGGCGCTGTGGCCCAGGCGTGGGTCCGAGGAATGGCCACTCTGACCGAGAATGTCGATGCGTTCCATCATGATGCCTTTGTGCATGCGGATCGGCTTCAGCCCGGTCGGCTCGCCGATAACCGCTGCGCGGCCCAATGGACGCCCGGCCTTGGCCAGGGCGCGAGCACCGGACATCGAGCTTTCTTCATCGCATGTAGCGAGGATCAACAACGGTTGCTTGAACGGCTGATCGAGCAGCGGGATCACCGCTTCGATGGCCAAGGCGAAAAAGCCCTTCATGTCACAACTGCCCAAGCCCACCCAACGACCATCGACTTCGGTGAGCTTCAGCGGATCGGTCTGCCACAACGCGCCATCGAACGGCACCGTGTCACTGTGGCCGGCCAACACCAGGCCGCCGGGGCCGGTACCAAAACTGGCCAGCAGGTTGAACTTGCCGGGGCTGACTTGCTGGATATCACAGGCAAACCCCAGATCACCCAGCCACGTCGCCAGCAAATCGATTACCGGGCGGTTGGTCTGATCCAGGTTCGGTTGGGTGCAGCTGACCGACGGCGCAGCGATCAGTGCAGCGAACTGATCTTTCATGGACGGCAAGGGCATCGCTGACTCCAACTCCCGGATTGAAGTCCATCATAGAACCATCTGGCGACAGGAATAAACCGTCGCGGGGCGTAGGAACGTTCACTCCTGTACACTGCACGACCTTGGCAGCCACACATTCCCCCGGCTGCGCTCCCGATCCTGGATTTTCCGGCCATGCAGAAAGAAACCGAAATCAAGCTCCGCGTCAGCCGCGAAACCCTCGCGGCCCTGCGCGAGCACCCGCTCCTGAAAAAACGCAACAAAAGTGGCTGGGAACGCCGTGAGTTGATGAATCAATACTTCGACACGCCTGAGCGTGACCTGGCCCGCGCCAAGGTTGCCCTGCGCCTGCGCCGCGATGGCGAAGAAGTGATTCAGACGCTCAAGACCCGCGGCCACAGTGTTGCCGGCCTGTCCGAGCGTAACGAATACGACTGGAACCTGCCCAAAGCCAAGCTCGACGTGAAAAAACTCGACGGCGAATGCTGGCCTGAAGAGCTGGCCGAGCTGGACAAGAAAACCCTCAAGCCGATCTTCACCACCGATTTCGTTCGCGAACGCGCTGAAATCGCCTGGGGCCGTGGCAAGACCAAAGTGGTCATCGAAGCCGCGCTGGACCTGGGCCACGTGATCGTCGGCAAGCAGAAAGAAGAAATCTGCGAACTGGAACTGGAATTGCGCGAAGGCGAGCCGGCCGCCCTGCTGGAACTGGCCGCAGAACTGGCCGCAACCCTGGCCCTGATGCCGTGTGACATCAGCAAGGCTGAGCGCGGCTATCGCCTGTACGACGCCAACAGCTATTCGTTGAGCCTGCCGGCGCCGCAAATCACCGCCGAAACCCCGCTGGACGACGCGTTCGCCGCGCTGAGCTGGCACTTGCTGGGCAGCAGCCAGCGTCTGGCTGAGCAATATCGCTTCAACGGCCACTGGCGCCTGTTGCTGGACTGGGTCGAAAACCTCGCTGAATTGCGTGCTTTGCTTAGCAGCCTGGGTCAAGCCGCGCCGCGTCAGTCCACCCACGACCTGCGCCTTGCGCTGGATGCGTTGCTGGAAGACTGGCGTCCGCTGGTGCAAGCCGGCATCGAGGACGAAGACGTGCGCAAAGCCGCGCCGGAGCAATTCCTCGAAGAACTGGAAGACCCGCGCTGGGGCCTGTTCTCGCTGAACACCTCACGCTGGTTGCTGGCCCGCACCTGGGCGGCTGATCGCAACGTTCGTGGCAATCGCCAGGGTGCCGCGCAACTGGGTAGCTGGTTGCCGCGGTTGCTGGGTGAAGAAGCAACGTCCCTGCAATTGCAGCGTTATCAGCAACAGCCGGAAGACCTGGCCGAGCAACTGCCGCGCATCGAGCGCATTCAGGCGTGGCTGCACCATGCCCGTGGCGTGCTGGACATCCCGGAAATGGATCGCCTGTACGGTGAGCTGAAACAGCTGGCGCAACTGGCCAACGAGCCGATCACCGATGAATCGCTGGATGCGCGTAAGCAGCAGGCGATTGCGGTGTACCAGAATCGTGCCTGGAAAATGCTGCTGCGTATGTAAGTACACAACTGTGGCGAGGAGGCTTGCCCCCTCGCCACAAAAGCACTCTGCCGGTGTTACACCGGCAAACTCGTCGTCGACTTGATCTCCGACAACGCCACAATCGAATTCACTTCCTGTATCCCCGGCACCATCGACAGCTTTTCGAAGAAAAACCGCTCATACGCCTCAATGTCCGCCGTGACGATCCGCAGCAAAAAATCCACCGACCCCATCAGCACATAACACTCCAGCACTTCGGGAAAACCGCGGATCGCCTCAGTGAACTCAGTGAAGTTCGAACGCCCGTGCGCATTGAGTTTGATCTCGGCAAAGATCTGCGTGTTCAGGCCGATCTTCTTGCGGTCCAGCAGCGTCACCTGCCCACGAATGATTCCCTCCTCCTTCATCCGCTGAATCCGCCGCCAGCAGGGCGACTGCGACAGCCCCACCTGTTCGGCGATCTGAGCGCTGGAGAGCGAAGCGTCCTCTTGCAGCAACGCGAGAATCTTGCGGTCGTAGCCATCGAGCTCGCTTTGCATAGAAAAACCTTAAATCGTTCGTTATTCGAATTACACGATTCGATAAATCGCCAATAAGCCCAATCATAGATAAGAAATGCCCGGCACCGAATGTAAAAATTCCTCCATTGAATTTGGAGCCCGACCATGCCGCCTCTCGAAGCCGTCTACACCCCGCCCACCCGCGCCGATGTCTGGAACGCCAGCAACGCCCACTGCCGCGTTCATTACCAACTGCTGGCGGAGGCCGAGCCGGATCTGCTGTGCCGAGCGCTCAATCTGTTTGCCTTGCAGTTCTTGACGCCGCAACAGGTGAACGTGCAGCGCCAGGAGGATTTGCTGTCGATCGACATCGTCATGGACGGTCTCAGTTGGCACCGCGCCCAAGTGATTGCGGAAAAATTACGCAACCTGATCAGCGTCTGTTCGGTCGAGTTGCAAACGGCTGATGTGATGTGGGATCAACCGGCCCAGGCAGCGGGCTGAAAAATCCCGACACGGCTTCGTCGGGTAGTGGCCCAACGGTCGAGGGCTGCGCGACTATCCTTTGCGGACTGTTGTTCATGAGGAGCCCGCATGTCCGTTCAACTTGCCATTCAGGACCGCTGGCTGGATCTCAATGATTTGCTGCGCGAACTGGTCGCCCAAGGTTTCATCAGCCAGGACTCGGCCGAGCACGCGCTCAATGCCCGCCGCCGCCACGCCGCCAATGGCCAGATGCACCCGCTGGAATTCATAGCCAGCCAACACCTCGACGATCTCAGCCGTCCCGGCAAACACCTGGACCTGGAAAGCCTGACCCTGTGGTTGTCGCAGCAAGCCGGCCAGCCTTATTTGCGCATTGATCCACTGAAGATCAACGTCGCGGCCATCACGCCGTTGATGTCCTACGCCTTTGCCCAGCGCCACAAGATTCTCGCGGTATCGATCGACCGCGACGCGGTGACCGTGGCCAGCGCCCAGCCCTACGTCAGCGGCTGGGAAGCCGACCTGACCCATGTGTTGAAGTTGCCGATCAAACGGGTCGTGGCCAACCCGGTGGACATCCAGCGCTTGAGCGTCGAGTTCTTTCGTCTGGCCAAATCGGTCAGCGGTGCGACCGCTGCCGATCAGCAAACCAGCACGTTGGGCAACTTCGAACAACTGCTCAACCTCGGCGCCAGCGACCAGGAGCCGGACGCCAATGACGCGCACATCGTCAACATCGTCGATTGGCTGTTTCAGTACGCCTTCCAGCAACGCGCCAGCGATATCCACATCGAACCCCGGCGCGAACAAGGCACGGTGCGTTTTCGCATCGATGGCGTGTTGCACAACGTCTATCAATTCCCGCCCCAGGTGACCATGGCCATTGTCAGTCGCCTGAAAAGCCTCGGGCGGATGAACGTCGCGGAAAAGCGCAAACCCCAGGACGGCCGGGTGAAAACCAAGACCCCGGACGGCGGCGAAGTCGAACTGCGGCTGTCGACCTTGCCAACGGCATTTGGCGAAAAAATGGTCATGCGAATTTTCGACCCGGAAGTGCTGCTCAAGGATTTCGATCAGTTGGGCTTTTCCGCTGAAGACCTGCGCCGCTGGCAGGACATGACTCGTCAGCCCAACGGCATCATTCTGGTCACCGGGCCGACGGGTTCCGGCAAGACCACCACGCTGTACACCACCCTGAAGAAACTGGCGACGCCGGAGGTCAACCTCTGCACCATCGAAGACCCGATTGAAATGGTCGAACCCGCGTTCAACCAGATGCAGGTCCAGCACAACATCGACCTGACCTTCGCCGCTGGCGTGCGCGCGTTGATGCGACAAGACCCGGACATCATCATGATCGGCGAGATTCGCGACCTCGAAACCGCCGAGATGGCGATTCAGGCGGCGCTCACCGGTCACTTGGTGCTCTCGACGCTGCACACCAACGACGCGCCGAGCGCGATCAGTCGCCTGCTGGAACTCGGCGTGCCGCATTACCTGATCAAAGCCACGGTGCTCGGCGTCATGGCCCAGCGCCTGGTGCGTACCTTGTGCCCCCATTGCAAGGCACCACTGACACTGGGCGAAGAGGATTGGCAGACCCTGACCAAACCCTGGCAAGCCCCGCTGCCGACCAACGCGCAACGCGCCATCGGTTGCCTGGAGTGTCGCGACACCGGCTATCACGGCCGCGCCGGGGTCTACGAAATCATGCAGCTGACGGACGGCGTCAAAGCGTTGATCAATCCGGACACCGACCTGCTGGCGATCCGGCGTCAGGCGTTCAAGGAGGGCATGCGCAGCTTGCGACTATCAGGCGCTCAGAAGGTGGCGGCAGGGCTGACCACGATCGAAGAGGTGCTGCGCGTGACGCCGCAGAGCGAGCAAAAGTAGGCACGGGTGTATGGAACTGGATGGGGGGATGGCTATCCAAGGCCGTGTAGTTAACCCAGTGGAGTCACCCATCATGCGTTTCAAACTTGCTGTCGCCACCGTCGCGCTGCTGTCCCTTCCAGTCGGTTCCGCGATGGCCGATAGCTTTTGGACTAACGTCCTTTCGTCGGGCGCGACCACCGGCTCGACTTACCTGACGTTCAAGGATCACAAGCTGATCGTCGCGGCCCAGGACGATGCCGGTAGTTTTGTTGCCAGTGACGGCGGCATTCGCGGCCCTTACCTGGAAGCGGCGATGCAGAAAGTCCGCGCCGACAACCCGGGCCTGCAGGCGACGGACATGGAACTGGCGAATGCGATTCTGGCGAAGAACGCCGTCGCTTCGAAGTAAGTCCATCGATACAAAAATGCCGCTCATATGAGCGGCATTTTTTTGCCCAAACACAAATCCCCCCTGTAGGAGTGAATTCGGGATCTCAGCGGTAATCGTCGACAGGCACACAGGCGCAGAACAGATTCCGGTCGCCGTAAACGTTATCCACCCGATTCACCACCGGCCAGTATTTGTGCTGTCGGGTGTGCGCATCCGGCGTCACCGCTTGCTCGATGCTGTACGACCGCTCCCACACTCCGGTGATGTCCGCCAAAGTATGTGGCGAACGCTTCAGCGGATTGTCCTCGGCTGGCCAGTTGCCGTTTTCCACCTCGCTGATTTCCGCACGGATGCTCAGCATCGCTCCGATAAACCGGTCCAGTTCGGCTTTTGATTCACTTTCGGTCGGCTCGACCATCAACGTCCCCGGCACGGGAAACGACATGGTGGGCGCATGGAAACCGTAATCCATCAAACGCTTGGCAACGTCTTCTTCACTGATGCCGGTCAGCGCCTTCAGTGGCCGCAGATCCAGGATACATTCGTGAGCCACCCGCCCGTTGCGCCCGGTGTAGAGCACCGGGAACGCACCGGACAAATGCTGCGCCAGGTAATTCGCGGCGAGGATTGCCACTTCGCTGGCGTCTGCCAGTTGCGGCCCCATCATCGCGATGTACATCCAGCTGATCGGCAAAATGCTCGCACTGCCCCAGGGCGCCGCGCTCACTGCGCCGTTCTGCGGCAACGGCCCGTCGATGGGTACCACCGGGTGATTGGCCACGAACGGCGCCAGGTGCGCCCGCACACCAATCGGCCCCATGCCCGGCCCACCGCCGCCATGGGGAATGCAGAAGGTCTTGTGCAGGTTCATGTGAGACACATCGGCGCCAATGTCCGCCGGGCGAGCCAAGCCGACTTGCGCGTTGAGGTTAGCGCCATCCATGTACACCTGACCGCCGTGGCTGTGGATAACTTCACACATCTCGCTGATGCCTTCCTCGTAGACACCATGGGTCGATGGATACGTCGCCATCAGGCACGCGAGTTTGTCCCCCGCCTCCGAGGCTTTTTGCTTGAGGTCATCCAGATCAACGTTGCCGGCTTCGTCGCACTCGACAATCACCACGCGCATCCCGGCCATTTGCGCCGAGGCCGGGTTGGTGCCGTGGGCCGAGGACGGAATCAGGCAGACGTCCCGCGCCCCTTGGTGACGGCTCTCGTGGTATTTGCGGATCGCCAGCAACCCGGCGTATTCGCCCTGGGCGCCGGAGTTGGGTTGCATGCAAATCGCATCGAAACCGGTGATCGCGCAGAGCCAGCGTTCCAGCTCTTCGATCATCAGCGAATACCCCACGGCCTGCTCCTTCGGCACGAACGGGTGCAGGTTGGCGAACTGCGGCCAGGTGATCGGGATCATCTCGCTGGTGGCGTTGAGCTTCATGGTGCAGGAGCCCAGCGGGATCATCGACTGGTTGAGGGCGAGGTCCTTGTTCTCCAGTTGCTTGAGGTAACGCAGCATCTCGGTTTCGCTGTGGTGCGCATTGAACACCGGATGACGCAGATAAGGCGAGGCGCGCAGCAGCCCGTCAGGAATGCCGGACGCCAGCGTTTCGGCGTCCAGATCGTCGACATTCAAACCATGATCGGCGCCAAGGAACACATCGAACAACTTGGCGACGGTGGTCTCGTCTGAGGTTTCATCGAGGCTCAACCCTAACTGTCCTCGCCCCAGAATCCGCACATTGATCTGCGCCGCCCGAGCACTTTCGATGATCGCGGTCTGGGTGCCGCCAACCTCCAGGGTCAGGGTGTCGAAGAAATGCCTGTTGAGACGGCTGACGCCGTGCCGCTCAAGGCCGGCAGCGAGGATGCAGGTCAAGCGATGCACACGCTGGGCAATGCGCTTGAGCCCTTCAGGTCCGTGGTACACCGCGTAGAAACTGGCGATGTTGGCCAGCAACACCTGAGCAGTGCAAATGTTCGAATTGGCCTTCTCCCGGCGGATATGTTGCTCGCGGGTTTGCAGGGCCATGCGCAAGGCAACATTGCCGCGAGCATCCTTGGACACGCCGATGATCCGCCCGGGAATCGCCCGTTTGTATTCATCGCGACTGGCAAAAAATGCCGCGTGCGGCCCGCCGTAGCCCATGGGCACACCAAAACGCTGGGATGAGCCGAACACCACATCGGCGCCCAACTCTCCCGGCGGAGTCAGCAGCAGCAAACTCAGCAAATCAGTGGCAACACACGCCAGGGCTTGCTGCGCGTGCAGGTGATCGATCAACGGCCGCAGATCGTGGATCTCGCCATGGGTGTCGGGGTATTGCAGCAGGGCACCGAACACCTGGTGCTGTTTCAAGTTTTCCACAGTGTCGATGATCAGCTCGAAACCGAAGCCTTCGGCGCGGGTCTGCACCACCGAAATGGTCTGCGGATGGCAGTTCTGGTCGACGAAGAACAGATTGCTTTTGGACTTGGCGACTCGCTTGGCCAGCGCCATCGCTTCTGCGGCGGCGGTGGCTTCATCCAGCAAGGACGCGTTGGCCAGTTCCAGGCCGGTGAGGTCGATGGTCAGTTGCTGGAAGTTCAGCAGCGCTTCGAGCCGGCCCTGGGCAATCTCTGGCTGATAAGGCGTGTACGCGGTGTACCAACCGGGGTTTTCCAGGACGTTACGCACAATCACGGTCGGGGTGAGGGTGCCGTGGTAGCCCATGCCGATCAGGCTGGTCCAGACCTGGTTTTGCTCGGCGTAACCGCGCAACTTGGCGAGCGCGGCTTGTTCATCGAGGGCGGGCGGCAGGTCGAGCGCGCGGTTCAGGCGAATACCCGGCGGCACCGTCTGCTCGATCAATTCGACCCGGCTGCCGAGGCCGAGGCTGTCAAGCATGGCCTGCTGCTCGACGGCATCGGGCCCGAGGTGGCGGCGCAGAAAGGCATTGGGGTCGCGTAACTGGCTCAAGGACGGCAACTGGGACATGACGGGCTCTCTCTTGACTGGCGCTCAACGTCGATGCAACACGGTCAAACCAGCATAGCAGTCGATATCCGGGCGGATGGCTTGGCGCCGACGACCATTGCAGACATCATGCTCGGCATCTGCCAAATGTCCGCTGATCAGGTGCCTGAATTTATGAGCCCACTGCCTTTCCTGCCGTTTTCCAAACCCACCATCGATGAAGCGACGATTGCCGCGGTCGGCGACGTGTTGCGCTCGGGCTGGATTACCAGCGGCCCCAAGGTCCAGGCCTTTGAACAACAACTCTCTGCATTTTTTGGCGGGCGCCCGGTGCTCACGTTCAATTCCGGCACCTGCACCATGGAAATCGCCCTGCGCATTGCCGGGATCGGACCGGGCGATGAAGTGATCACCACGCCGATCTCCTGGGTGGCCACCGCCAACGTCATTCTCGAAGTCGGCGCCACCCCGGTGTTTGCCGATATCGACCCGGTCACCCGCAACATCGACCTGGCTCAACTCGAAGCCGCCATCACCCCGCGTACCAAAGCGATCCTGCCGGTATTTCTCGCCGGACTGCCGGTGGACATGACGCGCCTTTACGCACTGGCCAAGCAGTACAACCTGCGGGTGCTGGAAGACGCGGCCCAGGCGCTGGGCTCCAGCTGGAACGGCCAGCGCATCGGCTCGACCGGCGACTTCGTGTCCTTCAGTTTCCAGGCGAACAAGAACGTCACCTCGTCAGAGGGCGGCTGCCTGGTGCTGAACAATGATGAGGAAGTGCGACTGGCGCAGAAGTACCGTTTGCAGGGCGTGACCCGCAGCGGCTTCGATGGTTTGGATGTCGATGTGCTGGGCGGCAAGTTCAACATGACCGACGTCGCGGCGGCCATCGGCCTTGGGCAATTTGCTCACATCGAAGCCATCACGGCCCATCGCCGTGAACTGGCCCGGCACTATTTCGCGTGTTTTGGTGAGGTTTTCGAGGCGCAATACGGGGCTCAACTGCCCCCGGCGGATTTCGAGAACAGCAACTGGCATTTGTTCCAGCTGGTGTTGCCGGAGCGCGGGGATGGCCTGCCGGCACGGGCGACGTTCATGGAGCAGATGCAGGCGTTGGGCGTCGGTATCGGCTATCACTACCCGCCGATTCACTTGCTGAGCCTTTACCGCGAGCGCGGTTTCAAGGAGGGCATGTTCCCGGTCGCCGAGCGGGTCGGCCGCTTGATTGTCTCGTTGCCGATGTTCACGGCGATGAGCAAAGCGGATGTCGAGCGTTCGGTGGCGGCGGTCAAAGCTGTTCTGAAGCCCTAAACACCTGTGGGAGCGAGCTAGCTCGCTCCCACAGCGATTTCGCAGAGCGGGGACTATTCGCCGATCGCAGCCTTGTAGCCGGCGGCGTCGAGCAGTTTTTCCAGGTCCGCGGTGTTGCTGGGCTTGAGCTTGAAGATCCACGCGCTGTACGGGGCGGAGTTGAGCGATTCCGGAGTTGCGCTCAGTTCTCCGTTGACCGCAATCACTTCACCGGCAATCGGGGAGTAGATGTCGGAGGCGGCTTTCACCGATTCAACAACGCCCGCCTGATCTCCAGCCGCAAACTTGTTGCCCACTTCGGTCAGCTCAACGAAGACCACGTCACCCAGCGCTTCCTGCGCGTGATCGCTAATGCCCACGGTGACGGTGCCGTCGGCTTCCAGGCGGGCCCATTCGTGACTTTCGGCAAAACGCAGGTCGGCAGGAATATCGCTCATGTTCTGTGTCCTCAAGAAAAATGTCAGCGGTTTTAGTCCGCCAAAAAAGGTTAGATCAAGGTTTTTCCGTGGCGTACGAAGGTCGGCTTGACCACTCGGACCGGGTACCACTTGCCACGGATTTCCACTTCTGCGCGGTCGGCAGTTGCCATCGGCACGCGCGCCAGTGCTATCGACTTGCTAAGCGTAGGAGAGAAACTACCACTGGTGATCTCCCCTTCGCCAACATTGGCGATGCGGACCACTTGATGAGCGCGCAAAACCCCTCGCTCCTCAAGGACCAGTCCCACCAGTTTGTGCTGTACGCCGCCGGCCCGTTCGGCCTCTAGGGCGGTGCGCCCGATGAACTGGCGAGAGGCCGGTTCCCAGGCAATGCTCCAGGCCATATTGGACGCCAGTGGCGATACATCTTGATGAATGTCCTGACCGTACAGGTTCATGCCGGCTTCGACCCGCAAGGTATCCCGCGCCCCAAGGCCGATGGGGGAAATGCCCGCGCCGACCAGATCGTTGAAAAAACCCGGTGCCTGATCAGCCGGTAGAACGATTTCCAATCCATCTTCGCCGGTGTAACCGGTACGGGCGATGAACCAGTCACCTTCCGGCTGGCCTTCGAAGGGCTTGAGCAGCTGAATCAGATTGCTGCGGGCCTGGGAGACCAGTTCGCAGATTTTTTGACGGGCATGCGGGCCTTGAATCGCCAGCATCGCCAGCTCTGCACGCTCGTTGAGCTGAACATCGAAGCCGTCGAGGTGAGCCTGCATCCAGGCGAGGTCTTGATTGCGGGTGGAGGCGTTGACCACCAGGCGATAACCGTCGTCGAGGCGATAGACGATCATGTCGTCGACGATGCCGCCGCGCTCATTGAGCATGGTGCTGTAAAGAGCACGGCCGGGGCTGTGCAGGCGCTCGACATCATTGGCCAGCAAGTGCTGGAGCCAGGCCTTGGCCTGGGGGCCGCTGATATCGATCACGGTCATGTGGGATACATCGAAAACCCCGCAATCGCGGCGCACCTGGTGGTGTTCCTCGACCTGCGAGCCGTAATGCAGAGGCATATCCCAACCGCCAAAATCGACCATCTTCGCGCCGAGGGCGAGATGAAGGTCATACAGAGGCGTACGCTGTCCCATGGGTTTCTCCTTCCGGGCGTGGCGAAGGTGCGGACAGGCGCTGCACGGGGTGAAAACCTTGAACTAGAAGGCTTTCAGCCGATTTCAGCTACCGGGTCTGTCAGACGGACCGCACCGAATGCCGCGCATTGTAGCCGCAAGGTGTAGGACTGGCACCTAGCTGTTTCGATGCGCCGAACGTCGAATCAATCCGATGACCGGTAACAGGCCGACCAAAACAAGCGTCAGTGCCGGCAAAGACGCCCTCGCCCACTCCCCTTCGCTGGTCATTTCAAAGATCCGCACGGCCAGCGTGTCCCAGCCAAACGGGCGCATCAGCAGGGTTGCGGGCATTTCCTTGAGCACATCGACGAACACCAGCAACGCGGCGCTCAACGTGCCCGGCAACAACAACGGCAGATACACCTTGAAAAACAGTCGTGGCCCACTGACGCCAAGGCTACGTGCTGCTTCGGGCAAAGATGGCCGTATACGCGCCAGGCTGCTTTCCAGTGGCCCGTATGCCACCGCAATGAAACGCACCAGATAGGCCAGCAACAACGCCGAGAGACTGCCCAGCAGCAAAGGCTTGCCAGCGCCGCCTAGCCAGCCGGACAGCGGGATGACCAGCTCGCGATCCAGGTAACTGAACGCCAGCATGATCGACACCGCCAATACCGAACCCGGCAAGGCATAGCCCAGGTTGGCCAGGCCAATGCCGGAGCGGATCGTTCGGGTCGGTGCGAGGCGCCGGGCAAACGCCAACACCAAGGCAACGCTGACCGTGATCAGCGCCGCCATGCCGCCCAGGTACAAGGTGTGAAGAATCAGTCCGGTGTAACGCTCATCCAGATCGAAACGCCCGCGCAACCAAAACCACACCAGCAGTTGCAGCATCGGGATGACGAACGCACAGGCAAACACCAGGCCGCACCAGCTCATCGCCGCCAGCGCCTTGAAGCCACGCAGGTGATACAGCGCCTTGACCCGCGGCCGTTCGTTGCTCGCCCGGCTGGCCCCACGAGCACGACGTTCGCCGTACAGCACGACCATCACCACCAGCAGCAACAGGCTGGCCAGTTGGGCGGCGGTGGACAGGCTGAAGAACCCGTACCAGGTTTTGTAAATCGCAGTGGTGAACGTGTCGAAGTTGAACACCGACACTGCACCGAAATCCGCCAGGGTTTCCATCAACGCCAACGCCACCCCCGCGCCGATGGCCGGGCGCGCCATCGGCAAGGCCACTCGCCAGAACGCTTGCCACGGCGACTGGCCGAGCACCCGGGCGGCTTCCATCAAGCCTTTGCCCTGGGCGAGGAACGCCGTACGGGCCAGCAGATAGACGTAGGGATAGAAAACCAGCACCAGCACGACAATGACCCCGCCGGTGGAGCGCACACCCGGCAACCTCAGGCCCGTGCCAAACCACTCGCGCATCAGGGTTTGCACGGGGCCGGCGAAATCCAGCAGGCCGACGAAGACAAACGCCAGTACGTACGCCGGAATCGCAAACGGCAGCATCAGCGCCCAGTCCAGCCAGCGTCGGCCGGGGAACTCACAGAGACTGGTCAGCCACGCGAGGCTGACGCCCAGCAGCGTGACGCCAACCCCGACGCCGACTATCAGGGTCAGGGTGTTGCCCAACAGGCGCGGCATCTGGGTGGCCCAGAGGTGGGACCAGATCTGTTGATCGATGGTTTGCCAGGACAGCAGTAAAACACTGAGGGGCAACAGGACCAGCGCAGCGATGGCGAAGACCAGGGGATACCAGCGACGTTGGGCGGGGTGGGCCAAAGGGGTTCTCTAGAAAATGTTAAATGATTGTGCCCACGCTCTGCGTGGGCACATATTTTTTGACGTTCTGCGTCACGCTTCGACGCGGATCGTCGGAAGAGGCATTCCCACGCAGAGCGTGGGAACGATCAGCAGCAGTGTCAGTTCCAGCCAGCGCGATCCATCATGCGGATTGCTTCGGCCTGACGCTTGCCGGCCACTTCCACCGGCAGGGTATCGGCCACGAACTTGCCCCACGCCGCCACTTCCTCTGAAGGCGCCACCGCCGGGTTGGCCGGGAATTCCTGGTTCACGTCGGCGAAAATCTTCTGCGCCTCAGGAGTGGTCATCCACTCCACCAGTGCCTTGGCCGCTTCCGGGTGCGGCGCGTGTTTGGTCAGGCCGATACCCGACAGGTTGACGTGCACACCGCGGTCAGCCTGGTTCGGCCAGAACAGTTTCACGCCCAAATCAGGCTTCTGCTTGTGCAGGCGACCGTAGTAGTAGGTGTTGACGATACCGACATCGCATTGACCCGCGTTGATCGCTTCCAGCACTGCGACGTCATCCGAGAACACGTCGGTGGACAGGTTGCTCACCCAACCCTTGAGGATTTTCTCGGTTTTTTCGGCGCCGTGGACTTCGATCATGGTGGCGGTCAGGGACTGGTTGTAGACCTTCTTCGCCGTGCGCAGACACAGGCGCCCTTCCCAGTTCTTGTCGGCCAGTGCTTCGTAGGTGGTCAGTTCACCCGGCTTCACGCGATCCGTGGAGTAAGCGATGGTCCGCGCCCGCAGGCTCAGGCCGGTCCAGGCGTGGGAGGCAGCGCGGTATTGCAGCGGAATGTTGGTATCGATCACTTGGGAGGTGAATGGCTGCAGGATGCCCATTTGCTCGGCCTGCCAGAGGTTGCCGGCATCGACCGTCAGCAGCAGGTCGGCGGTGGCGTTCTCACCCTCGGCCTTGATGCGCTGCATCAGCGGCGCTTCCTTGTCGGTGATGAACTTCACCTTCACCCCGGTCTTGGCGGTGTAGGCGTCGAAGACCGGTTTGATCAGCTCGTCGATACGCGAGGAGTAAACCACCACCTCGTCAGCGGCCTGGGCGGCGGTGCTGCCAATCAGGGACAGGGCGAGTGCGGTCAGTAGACGCTTCGGCAACATGGGAGCGATCTCTCGATTGAAAAAGTGAGGCCAAATGATAAGGACTCACATTTAGCTTCTCAATCAATCAGTTCGCGGAGGCGTTACCAGATGTTGCATCGTCAGAAATCTGCGGCGAATGTGCTCGCGATGAGGCCATAAGCCTCACCCAATACCTAGGCCTTGGCCAACGCGGGCAAATCCCCGGTCAACCCAAGCGCCTCACGCACAAACAACGCCTTGGCCTCGGGCATCTGCTCAACCATCTTCAACCCGGCATTGCGTAACCAGCGCACCGGCAGCGGATCAGCCTGGAACAACCGCTCAAACCCTTCCATCGCCGCCATCAGCGCCAGGTTGTGCGGCATGCGCCGGCGCTCGTAACGGCTCAGCACTTTGACATCCGCCAAGCGTTCACCGCGCTCAAACGCTTGCAGCAGTACTTCGGCCAACACGGCTGCATCGAGGAAACCAAGGTTCACGCCCTGCCCGGCCAGCGGGTGAATGGTGTGCGCCGCGTCGCCGATCAATGCCAGGCCTTCGGCCACATAACGCTTGGCGTGACGCTGACGCAGCGGCACGCACAGACGCGGGTCGGCGCTGAGCACGGTGCCGAGTCGCCCTTCAAAGGCGCGTTCGAGCTCGCGGCAAAAGCCGTCGTCGTCCAGCGCCATCAGGCGTTCGGCTTCACTCGGTGTGGTCGACCAGACGATCGAACACCAATCCTGCTGCCCATCACGCTCCAGCGGCAAAAACGCCAGCGGGCCGTTGTCGGTGAAACGCTGCCAGGCGGTCATTTGATGCGCTTTGGAGCTGCGCACACTGGTGACAATCGCGTGGTGCATATAGTCCCACTCGCGCGTCGCCATGCCGGTCAGGCGCCGAACGGCCGAGTTGGCGCCGTCCGCCGCAATCACCAACGGTGCGCGCAAGGTGCGGCCGTCCGCCAGGGTCAGCAGCCAGTCATCGCCCGAGCGACGCATCTGTTCCAGACGCGCATTGGCCAGCATCCCGAGATCGCAGTCGTGCAAACGGTCAAGCAAGGCGTCCTGAACCACTCGGTTCTCGACGATGTGCCCAAGCACATCGGCATGCACGCTGGCGGCCGAGAAATGGATCTGCCCGGTGCCGCTGCCATCCCAGACGTGCATGTCGGTGTAGGGGCTGCTGCGTCGTTTGGCAATGCCGTCCCACACGCCCAGGCGTTCGAGAATCCGCTGGCTGGCCGCCGACAAGGCGCTCACTCGCGGTTCGAACGGTGCCTGGTCATCGAAGGGTTTGACGCTCAGGGGGCTGCCGTCCAGCAACAGGACTTCCAGCCCGCTGTCCTGCAACGCCAGCGCCAAGGCGCTGCCGACCATTCCGGCCCCGACAATCAGCAGATCTGCGCGCATGTCCATGCTTTAAACCTGTCTCGCTTGCGGCTTGAGCCGCACGTAAAGGGTTTTTTCGACCCGCGCCACCAAGGTGCCGGCGCCGTCGTGAATATCGACCTGCAATTGCGGCAGGTACTTTTCGCCATCGGCCGTTTGCCGACGGATCTCGTCGAGCAAGGTCTCGTCGATGCGGAATCTGGCGAACACCGGGCCTTTGCCCGGCGAAATGAAATCGATGTCAGCGGCTTTGTCCCAGACGATGTAACGGTGCCCGAGGTTTTCCATCAGCATCAGCATGTAGAACGGGTCGACCATCGAATACAGGCTGCCACCGAACTGGGTGCCGACGTAATTGCGGTTGTACCAGCTCAGGCCCATGGACACCGTGATGTCGCGAAAGTCATCGCTGATGTGCCGCACCCGAACCCCGGCGCCCATGTACGGCGGGTAAAAGGACATGAACCAACGCATCAACCGCGCCTTGCCGAACCTGCTCGTCAGCCACTTAAGCATCGGGGCGTGTACCCAGACCCATGGCCTGCCGGGCGAACCAGCGCTTGGCCGGCGGCAGCAGATCGAGACCAAGCAGGCCGAGATTGCGGCCCAGCGACACCAGCGGCTGGGTGCTGCCGAACAATCGGGTGACCTGATCGGAGAAGCCCACCGTCAGGTTTTGATCCAGACGCTGGCGCTCGCGGTAAGCCTGCAAGGTGGCAAAGTCGCCCGGCCCGTTCTCGCTGGCCAACAAGGCCTCCGCCAAGGCTTGGGCATCACGCAGCGACAGGTTGAAACCCTGGCCGGCAATCGGGTGCAGGCTGTGAGCCGCATTGCCGAGGATCGCCAGATGTGGACGCACCTGCTCTTCCGCTTCGATCAGCGTCAGCGGGTAAAGATGACGTGCGCCAACCTGTTTCAACGTGCCGAGGCGATAACCGAACACACCCTGCAACTCGCTGAGAAAGCTCTTTTCATCCAGTGCGGCCAGCCGCTGTGCATCCATACCCAGACGGGTCCAGACCAAGGCGCAGCGGTTGTCCGGCAGCGGCAACAGCGCCATCGGGCCGTCGTCGGTGAATCGCTCGAACGCCATGCCGTTGTGTGCTTCGCTCGGCGTGATATTGGCGATCAGCGCGCTCTGGTTATACGGACGCTTCTTGATGCCGATCCCCAGTTGCTCGCGCAGGCCCGAACGGCCACCATCCGCCAGCACCGCGAGGTCGCATTCCAGGGTGGTTTCATCATTGAGGGTCAGGCGGTAGCCATCGCTCAGCGGTTCCATGCGCGTGACTTCCGCCGGGCAACGCCAGGCGACCACGTCCTTGTCCAGACCTTGCCAGAGGCATTGGCCAAGCCAGGCGTTTTCCACCACGTAACCCAACGCAGGAACGCCTTCTTCCATCGCCGACAATCGTGCGGTGGAAAAACGTCCACGGTCAGAGACATGAATCTGCTTGATCGGCTCGGCGCGGCGGGAGATTTCCTGCCACACACCCAACCGTTGGTAAATCTGTTTGGCGCCATAGGACAGCGCCGAGGAGCGGGCGTCGTAGCTCGGCTGATAAGTATCGCCGGGAGCAAAGGGCTCGATCAGGACGATCTTCCAGCCACGCGCTTTAGCCCCGGCCTGCAATGCCAAGGCGAGACTGGCGCCGACCAGGCCGCCACCGATGATTGCCAGATTGACCCGGCTCATGCTGCTTGTGTCCGCGCTTGCGCCATCAGGGCCTCGATGTCGGCGACCGTTTTCGGCACGCCTTTGGTCAATATTTCACAACCGGTCTTGGTCACCACCACGTCGTCCTCGATGCGTACGCCAATGCCGCGCCATTTCTTCGCCACGTTCTGGTTGTCCGGGGAAATGTAGATCCCCGGCTCCACCGTCAGCGCCATGCCGACCTCCAGCACCCGCCATTCACCGCCGACCTTGTACTCGCCGACGTCATGCACATCCATCCCCAGCCAGTGGCCGGCGCGGTGCATGTAAAACGCTTTGTAGGCTTCGCTGGCGATCAGTTCGTCGACGTCACCCTGCAACAGGCCGAGCTTCACCAGCCCGGTGGTAATCACCCGGACCGTGGCTTCGTGCGCCTGATTCCAGTGTTTGTTCGGGGCGATTTCGGCGAAGGCGGCTTCTTGCGAGGCCAGTACCAACTCGTAGATCGCTTTCTGTTCCGGCGAATACTTGCCATTGACCGGCCAGGTGCGGGTGATGTCGCTGGCGTAGCAGTCGATCTCGCAACCGGCGTCGATCAGCACCAGGTCTCCGTCCTTGAGCACCGCGTCATTCTGCTGGTAATGCAGGATGCAGCTGTTGCGCCCGGCGGCGACAATTGAACCGTAGGCCGGCATTTTCGCGCCGCCCTTGCGGAACTCGTAATCGAGTTCGGCTTCGAGGCTGAACTCGTGCAGCCCCACGCGGCTGGCCTGCATCGCGCGGATGTGCGCCTGGGCGGAAATCCGTGCGGCTTCGCGCATCACCTTCACTTCTGCCGCCGATTTATACAGGCGCATGTCGTGAAGCAGATGATCCAGGGCAACAAATTCGTTCGGCGGCTGGGCACCGAGGTGCGCTTTAGAGCGGATCACGTTGATCCAGTCCATCAGGTGCCGGTCGAATTCGGGGTTGCTGCCCATGGCCGAATACACCCGGTCGCGCCCTTCGATCAGGCCCGGCAGGATGTCGTCGATGTCGGTGATGGGGAAAGCGTCGTCGGCGCCAAAGTCGCGGATCGCGCCTTCCTGGCCGGCGCGCAAACCATCCCACAGCTCTCGTTCGGCGTTGCGCTCACGGCAGAACAGGATGTATTCGCCGTGGGCACGCCCCGGCATCAACACGAGGACCGCTTGAGGCTCGGGAAAGCCGCTCAGGTACTGGAAATCGCTGTCCTGGCGATAGACGTGCTCGACGTCGCGGTTGCGGATGGCGACCGCGGCGGCGGGCAGGATCGCGATGCTGTTGGGTTCCATCTGCGCCATCAGGGCCTTGCGGCGACGGCTGTATTCCGATTTCGGGATATGAATCATGGGCAGATGGCTTTTCCTGGCACGCGATTAATGCAACGACGGTTTGGCGGCTGGCGGCACGTCCGCTTTCTTGGTTTCGGAGAACAGCAGCAGCGGCGCGACGCGCAGGTATTCCATGACTTCCATGTAATCGGTTTCGCCGTCTTCGGACTCTTCCAGGGCATCTTGCACCTGAGAAATGGCCGCCAGGTCCTGCAATACTTCGGTGGCTTCAGTGCTGAGTGTGCTGCTGTCCCGGCAGTTCAAGCCGAAACCGCTGAGGAAGCCCTGGCACCACTCACCCAGTGCGACGGCACGGTCAGTCAGGGGGGCGTCATCGGTCGGCAGCAGCAGAACAACGGTCACGTCGTCGCCGGTCAGCTCGCCCTTGACCATCTCCTGCAAGCCGATCAGGGCATTGCGGACATTGTCCTGCGGTTCGCTTTCCAGCAGTTCGGCGGCATCGATCAACCACTCCTCGGCATTGAAGCCGGCACCGGCGCAACTGCGGCCGAGCAACAGGCCATGCAGTTCGGCAGGCGAGACGTTATGACCGCTGGAGGTCAGCAGTGTGGCGAAGGCTTGGTACGGGGAATTCTGAATGGTCATGGGCAGCTAGGCGCCAGACGGCGCTATGTCTAGAATGAAGGCCTTGTATCCTACATCGACAGACTCGCCAAGACTATTAAAGGCTGTCCGCCAGCTACCCCCATCAAGCACACATTCAGTGGACACAATGGAAGACACCGACCTGCAAGCGCTGATGGCCAGACTCGAACTGCTAATTAGTCGAGTCGAGCAACTAAAGAGCCAAAACGGACTCTTACTAGCTCAGGAAAAGACCTGGCGCGAGGAACGCGCGCACCTCATTGAAAAAAACGAAATCGCCCGGCGTAAGGTTGAATCGATGATTTCGCGCCTCAAGGCCCTGGAGCAAGACTCATGAGTTCAAGCAATAGCGTTACCGTGCAGATCCTCGACAAAGAATATTCGATCATCTGCCCCCAGGAAGAACGCAGCAATCTGGTGAGCGCCGCCCGCTACCTGGATGGCAAAATGCGCGAAATTCGCAGCAGCGGCAAAGTCATCGGTGCCGACCGCATTGCCGTCATGGCCGCGCTGAATATCACGCACGACTTGTTGCACAAGGAAGAACGCCCGGATGTACAGGCCAGCGGCTCGACTCGCGAACAGGTTCGCGACCTGCTGGACCGCGTCGATCTGGTGCTCGCCACCGATCCGGACGTCACCAAGGGCTGAAACACGAAACCGCTTGGGGTATACTCGCTTCACTCCCTGGGGTGCTTGCCAGTTGACCACGTCCCTGAGCCGATTCGCACTACCCTGGAGGCTGCACGTTGGGCTGGTGTGCATGTCCGCTAGACGGAAAGCCTTAAAGCCTACTGCATCTTCCACCTTGAACTTTCGGGTTCAAGGGCTAAGTCAGCAGCGGTTCATCCGGGGAGCCTGATTTCAGTCCGATGCCGGTTTAAATACCGGCATCGGCTTTTTTACGGGTACGCTTTACGTATTCGTCCTGTCGAAGCCTGAATCCATGACCGAACCTGCGCTGCTGCCCCGCCCGCAACTTCGACGCATGCTGCGCAAGGCCCGTCGCGCACTGACACCCAGTCAACAGCGCCAGGCTGCTCGCGGGCTGTACAAGCAATTGGCCCAACAGCCGTTGTTTCGCCGCGCCAAGCACATCTCCCTGTACCTGCCAACCGACGGTGAAATCGACCCGCGCATCCTGCTGCGTGCCGCTCAACGCCGGGGCAAGGCCACGTATCTGCCGGTGCTCAGTGCCTGGCCGCGCACCAAAATGGTCTTCCAGCGCATTCGCCCCGGCGAAAAACTCAAACCCAACCGCTTTCGAATTCTCGAACCCCGGCACAACCTCGCCCGACAACGTAAAGTCTGGGCACTGGATCTGGTGCTGTTGCCGCTGGTGGGGTTTGACGATGTCGGCGGGCGTCTGGGCATGGGCGGCGGCTTCTACGATCGAAGCCTGGCGTACCTGGCCCGCCGCAAAACCTGGCGCAAGCCGACGCTGCTGGGGCTGGCCCATGAATGTCAGAAAGTCGAACGATTGGCTCAGGCGAGCTGGGATGTGCCGTTGCAAGGCACGGTGACAGACAAGGCGTGGTATTTCGCAGGGTAGACGCCACTGCGATCAGCGGCGTCCAAAAGACAGGTTTAGCGCTTGAACGCCGATGGCTGCTGTTGCTGCTGCGCGATTTCGATCGGCGCATCGGTCTTGTTATTCCACAGGCTTTGGGCATAACCGGTGGTTACGACGCCAAGGCCGAACAAAATAACCAAAATCCATAGTAAATCCGGTTTGCGTTTCATCGATTGCCCCCCAAAGGCACATCAACACGATGACAGCAGCGGTTCCGTTTCAGGTGTAGGCCGTGCAGCAGCGTCAAGCTTAGAAGGCCGGCATTTTGCGACAACGTGAACTGACACGCAAACGCTGGCGTCAACCGACTGTCGGTTTGTCATAAAATTGCCTGACAACCTGTCCACTCACCTCGCAAGGAGCAAAATCCATGGCCTATTGGCTGATGAAGTCCGAGCCCGACGAACTCTCGATCAAAGGTCTGGAGAAACTTGGCCGAGCGCGCTGGGACGGGGTTCGTAACTATCAGGCGCGTAATTTTTTGCGCGCCATGGCGGTCGGTGACGCGTTTTTCTTCTATCACTCCAGCTGCCCGGAGCCGGGAATTGCCGGCATTGGAAAAATTGTCGAAGCGGCGTATCCGGACCCGACGGCGCTGGAGCCGGAGAGTCATTACTACGATCCAAAGGCCAGCGCCGAGAAAAACGCCTGGAGCGCAATTGATGTCGAGCATGTCGAGACGTTTGCCAAGGTGTTGAAGCTGGATTATTTGAAGCAGCAAGCGGCGTTGGCCGAGATGCCACTGGTGCAGAAGGGGTCGAGATTGTCGGTGATGCCGGTGACGGCCGAGCAATGGGCAGCGGTACTCGATTTACGTTAAATCGGGCAGAACCACCCGGTCATCCTCTTTTCTGCGCTCAATAGCGTTAGGCTTGGTCCTCAGTTGACTGGTATCAACTCGCCCCGGCGTTCGATCAACCAGACTAGGACGCAACAGCCGCAGGATGCCCGCATGTCTACGCACAGTCGCTCTTCAATATTGTTTGCCAGTGCTTTAGTGATACTGCTGCTGGGCGCCGGGGGCTTTGGCTACTGGAAGTCGATGCATGACCGCTTGCCCGAAGGCTTGTATGTCGGCAATGGCCGCCTCGAAGCCACCGAAGTACAGATCGCCAGCAAAACACCCGGGCGACTGGCCGAAGTACTCGTCGATGAAGGCGACAAGGTCAGCAAAGGCCAACTGCTGGCCCGCATGGACACCCGTACCCTTGAAGCCCAACGCAACCAGGCCGAAGCCGAAGTATTGCGCGCCCGGGAGAACCTCACCGCCGCACAAGCCAACGTGCAATTACGCCTGAGCGAGCAACTGCTCGCCCAACAGGAACTCAGTCGTTCCGAGACGCTGTTCAAACACGGTTTCGTGAGCGGTCAGATCATCGATCAGCAGCAGGCGCGTATTGGCACGGGCAATGCCGCCGTTGCAGCGGCCCGCGCACAAGAGTCTGCGGTCGGTGCTGCCATTGGCGCTGCGCAAGCGCAAGTCGCGCAGTTGAACAGTGAAATCGACGACAGCAGTTTGCGAGCCCCTATCGACGGAGTGATCCAGCTGCGCATGGCCGAACCGGGCGAAGTGCTCGGTGCGGGCGGACGCGTATTAGTGCTGATCGACCCGAACGATCAATACATGAACCTCTACCTGCCGACCTCCGTGACCGGACGCCTGGCGGTGGGCGATGAAGCGCGAATTTTGCTTGATGCCCTGCCCGACCGCCCGCTGCCGGCGAAGGTCAGCTTTGTCGCGGCCAAGTCGCAGTTCACCCCCAAAGAAGTCGAGACCCGCGATGAGCGGCAAAAACTCGTGTTTCGGGTCAAGTTACGTTTGACTGATCCCGGGACCATGCCCCAGGCCAAACCCGGCATGCCCGGCGCCGGTTATGTGCGCACCGCCCCTGTTGGCTGGCCGGCTAATCTGCAATGACCAGCCTGGCGGTTCAAGCTTGCGCAATCGAACATCGTTACGGCACATATCAGGCGCTGAATGACATCACATTCAGCCTGCCCGCCGGAACCCGGTGTGGGTTGATTGGTCCCGATGGGGCCGGCAAATCGAGTCTGCTGGGACTGATCGCCGGCGTGAAAAAGCTGCAGCAAGGGCAACTGAATGTACTCGACGGGGCGATCCAGGACCGCCGCCATCGCAACACCCTCTACGCGCGTATTGCCTTCATGCCCCAAGGCCTGGGCGGCAACCTTTACCCTGAGTTGTCGATCAGCGAGAACATTCAGTTTTTCGCCACCTTGTTTGGGCTGTCAAAAGCCGAATGCAATCAGCGTATGCACAATCTGTTACTGGCCACCGACCTGTTGCACTTCGCCGATCGACCGGCAGGCAAATTGTCCGGTGGCATGAAACAGAAGCTGGGCCTGTGTTGTGCGCTGATCCATGAACCGGACCTGTTGATCCTCGATGAACCGACAACCGGCGTCGATCCGTTATCCCGTCGGCGGTTCTGGGAGCTGGTTGACGATGTGCGGCGCCAGCGTCCACAACTGACGTTATTGGTCGCCACCGCCTATATGGAGGAAGCCGAGCAGTTCGAACATTGCCTGATGCTTGATGGCGGCAAGCTGATTGCCACTGGGTTGACCAAGGAATTACGGGCTGTAACAACGAGCGGCAAACTCGACGAAGCCTTCACCCATTATCAGGGCGACGGCAGCCATGACCCGCAGCCTCTGGTGATTCCACCGGGAACCGGCACCGCCACCGATATCGCCATCGAGGCCCACGATCTGACCCTGCGCTTCGGCGACTTCACTGCCGTAGACAAGGTCAGCTTCGCCATCGGTCGTGGCGAAATCTTTGGCTTCCTCGGGTCCAACGGCTGCGGCAAAACCACCACAATGAAAGTCCTGACCGGGCTGATACCGGCCAGCGAAGGCAGCGCCACGCTGCTGGGCAATCCGGTGGATGCCAAGGATTTGGCCACCCGCAAACGCGTCGGGTTCATGTCGCAGAGCTTTTCGCTGTATGGCGAACTCAGTGTGCGGCAGAACCTGGAGCTGCATGCACGGCTGTTCGATTTGCCTAAAGTCGACAGCGCACAACGCATCGAAGAGCTGATCCAGCGTTTCAATCTGGGCAGCGTGTGCGAACAGCAGTCCGCAGCATTGCCATTGGGCTTGCGCCAACGCCTGTCCCTGGCGGTAGCGGTGCTGCATCGGCCGGAAGTCTTGATTCTCGACGAACCGACCTCCGGTGTAGACCCGGCGGCACGGGACGATTTTTGGCGACTACTGATCGAGTTGTCCCGAGAGCAAGGTGTGACCATCTTCCTCTCTACCCATTTCATGAACGAAGCCCAACGCTGCGATCGCATCTCGTTGATGCATGCCGGCAAGGTACTGGCTTGCGATACACCGGCAGCCCTTCAACAACAATTCAAAGGTGAGACGCTGGAAGCTGCGTTCGTCACCTGCCTGGAGCAAGCCCAAGGCACCTGCGAACCACCCAAACCGGCAGAGCCTGCAAATGCGCCTGTCACGCCGGCCACGCCCCTGAAGGATCGCGGTTTCAGTCCCGGCCGCCTGATGGCGGTGGCCAGTCGTGAGGGCAAGGAACTGCTGCGTGACAAAGTGCGGATGGCGTTTGCCCTGCTCGGGGCCATCTTCATGATGGTGATCTTCGGTTATGGCATTTCCCTGGACGTCGAGAAGCTCGCGTTCGCTGTCTACGATCAGGATCAGACACCACAGAGTCGCGCGTACCTGGAGGCCTTCCGCGGCTCTCGGTACTTCGACGAGCAAGCGCCCATCCAGGACGCCAAAGAACTGCATCGTCGCCTTCAGCGCTCTGAAATCAAACTGGCACTTGAGGTGCCTCCCGGTTTTGGCCGGGATCTGTACGCCGGACGCCAACCTGCCGTGGCGGCCTGGCTCGATGGCGGTATGCCGTTTCGCGCCGAGACAAGCCGCAACTACGTCGAGGCGGTGCACCAGGCCAATATCGAACAACTGGCCGAACAAAGCAGCCCGGCGTTGAGCCGGCCAGCTGCCGCCCGACTGGAAACCCGCTTCCGCTACAACCAGGACGTGGTCAGCGTCAACGCCATCGGGCCCGGCGTCATGGCGCTGATTCTGGCGTTCATCCCGGCCATGCTCACGGCGCTGGGCATCGTGCGGGAGAAAGAACTGGGTTCGATCACCAACTTCTACGCCACACCGCTGACTCGACTCGAGTTCCTGTTGGGCAAACAGGCGCCCTATCTGGCAGTCAGCCTGATCAACCTTGCAGTGCTGGTCGCGATGAACCGATGGCTGTTTGGTGTGCCGTTCAAGGGCAGTTTCCTGACCCTGGCCTTCGGCGGGCTGCTCTATGTATTGGCGACAACCAGCATGGGTTTGTTGATTTCGGCCTTCACCCGAACCCAGATCGCCGCCATCCTCGGCACCATGATCATTACCAGCCTGCCCACCATCCAGTTTTCCGGCCTGATCGTGCCTCGTTCCTCCCTCGAAGGCGCTGCCGCCACAATGGGGATGCTGTTTCCGGCCGGGCACTTCCTTGATATCGCTGTAGGCACTTTCACGAAGGCTCTGGATATACGCCAGCTTTGGCCGCAATGCCTGGCGCTGTGCGGATTCTTCCTCGGGTTCACCGGGCTCAGCCTGGTCATGCTGAAAAAGCAGGAGGCCTGATGCACAAGTTTGCGCACATTCTGCGCCTGGGTCTCAAGGAACTGACAAGCCTGCGACACGACAGCGTGCTGCTGCTGTTTCTTTTTTACGCCTTTACGGTGGCGATCTACATGCCGGCTGCGGGCTCGGTAATTGGCGTACATAACGCCAGCGTGGCAATCGTGGATGAAGATCACAGCCTTGTGTCGCGACAACTGGCGCAGGCGCTGCAACCTCCGGAATTCCAACGGCCGGTCTTGTTGCCGTACGGGCAACTGGACCAGGTCATGGACAGTGGCAAGTACACATTTGTCATCAATGTGCCGGCAAACTTTCAGACCGACCTGCTGGCCGGTCGTCAGCCTGCCGTGCAAGTCAATGTCGACGCCACCGCCATGAGCCAGGCATTCATGGGCGCGGGGTATATAGGGCGAATTTTCCAGCGCGAGTTGTTGACCTACAGCGGTCAAAGCGATGTGGCGAGCAAAGCGCCCGTAATGTTGACCACCCGCTCCCTGTTCAACAGCAATCTGGAAGGCGGCTGGTTTCTGGCGGTGATTCAAATCGTCAACAACATCACGATCCTCGCCATCATTCTGACCGGCACAGCACTGCTGCGTGAACGGGAACACGGCACCCTCGACCACCTGTTGGTGCTACCGCTGACGGCGCTGGAAATCATGCTGGCGAAAATATGGAGCAACATGCTGGTGGTGGTGCTGTGCACCTGGCTGTCGCTTGAGGTGATAGTCAAAGGCGCGCTCGGTGTGCCGCTGGCCGGCTCCCTGAGTTTGTTTTTGCTGGTGACGGCGGTCTATCTGTTCGCCAGTACCGCACTGGGGATCTTTCTCGCCACCCTGGCTCGCTCGACGCCGCAATTCGGACTGCTGGCCATTCCGGTGATTATCCCGATGTTGCTGTTATCCGGCGGCAGCACACCGCTGGACAGCATGCCGCAATGGCTGCAATGGGTGATGCAGGGCTCGCCATCAACGCATTTTGTCAGCCTGAGCGCCGCCATTTTGTTTCGCGACGCCGGGTTGAGCGTGGTCTGGCCGGACTTGCTCGCGCTCACTGCCATAGGGATGCTGTTCTTTGCGATAGCGCTGATGCGGTTTCGCAAGAGTCTCGCGTCCTGAGGGGCCGAGTCGCCCCCTTCGTGAGCAAGCCCGCACACATTGGAGATGTGGCGTTCACAAAACCAATGTGAGAACGAACCTGCTCCGGGCGGCGTTCCGACGATGAGGCCAGCCCGGACAACGAATGACTTATTGAATGATGAGGTTGTTGAACAACAAATCTTCAACCACCGGCTTGCCGGTTTCGTCGTTCATCACTTGCTGAGTCTGCTTCAGGGCTTCCTGGCGCAGTTTTTCCTTGGCTTCGACGTTGCTCATCGTCTCGGCAGTCTGCTGTGCAAACAACGCCACCAGCTGATTGCGGATCAACGGTTCGTTGGCCTTCACCGCTTTGGTGGCGTCATCACCGGTCACGCGCAAGGCCACATCAGCCTTGTAGACCTTGAGCTTGGGCGTACCGTCCAGCCCGTAGTTACCCACGAACGGCGGGCTCAGGGTGATGTAATTGACCTTCGGAGCTTCACCTTCTTTGGCTTCTTCGGCCATCGCTGCCACAGGCAGAGACAGGGCCAGCAACAACATGATCCACGCTTTCACAATTCGCTCCTTATCCGGTTTGCGGCCTAGCATAACGACCCGCCGCTCAAGCACAAGCTTATGGCTGACTATCAGGGTCGGGCATGCTCGTTGACCCATCGACTCACACACCTACACTTATCGGCCATCACTCCCAAAGGAATAGCCCTGATGAAAGCCGTGCTGTGCAAAGCCTTCGGCCCTGCCGAATCGCTGGTGCTGGAAGACGTCGCCAGTCCTGTTGCGAAAAAGAATGAAATCCTGCTGGACGTGCACGCCGCCGGGGTGAATTTCCCGGACACGCTGATCATCGAGGGCAAATACCAGTTCAAACCGCCCTTCCCGTTTTCACCGGGCGGTGAAGCGGCCGGCGTGGTCAGCGCGGTGGGCGAAAAGGTCAGCCACCTCAAGGTCGGCGATCGCGTCATGGCCCTGACTGGCTGGGGCAGCTTTGCCGAACAGGTCGCCGTGCCAGGCTACAACGTGCTGCCTATTCCATCCTCGATGGATTTCAACACCGCGGCCGCCTTCAGCATGACCTACGGCACGTCGATGCACGCGCTCAAGCAACGGGCAAACCTGCAACCGGGCGAAACTTTGCTGGTTCTCGGCGCTTCCGGCGGCGTAGGCCTGGCCGCCGTGGAAATCGGCAAAGCCATGGGCGCCCGCGTGATTGCCGCCGCCAGCAGCGCTGAAAAACTTGCCGTGGCCAAGGCGGCCGGTGCTGACGAACTGATCAACTACAGCGAAACCAGCCTCAAGGACGAGATCAAGCGCCTGACCGATGGCCAGGGCGCCGACGTGATCTACGACCCGGTTGGCGGCGACCTGTTTGACCAGGCCGTGCGCGCCATCGCCTGGAACGGCCGCCTGTTGGTGGTCGGTTTCGCCAGCGGACGCATTCCGGAATTCCCGGTCAACCTCGCGCTGCTCAAAGGTGCGGCCGTGGTGGGTGTGTTCTGGGGTTCGTTTGCCCAGCGCCAGCCGCAAGACAACGCGGCGAACTTCCAGCAACTGTTTGGCTGGTTTGCCGAGGGCAAGTTGAAACCGTTGGTGTCGCAGGTGTATCCGCTGAGCAATGCGGCGCAGGCGATCAATGATCTCGGCCAGCGCAAGGCGGTCGGGAAAGTCGTGGTTCAGGTTCGCTGAGCCGGAACATGCGGTCTGGAGTGTCCAGACCGCATTTTTATTGGCCGGGACTAAAGCAACGTCCGAACGTCCTCCGGCAGCAAGCTCACATACCTGCGCATCGGACTCGCCCGGCATTCCCTGACGATTCTAAATGCCTTTCCTGCAGAACGCCGCGACGTCCCATTCCACCGCAGGACATTTCCCAAAGCCTCGTCCTACCCGGACTGAAATGCGTCGTTAACGCCTGCAAAAGACATTTCCCACACCGCCCTTCACTTATACCTGTGCGACATGTTCATAAAGGAACACTCGATTGCCCACATTTCCGCTGTTTTGCTAATGCGAACCGGTGCTATTTTCGGTAACGAAACTGTAACATTCGCATCCGCAGTCAAAACAAGAAATCTGGAGCTCTTGAATGTTTGCTTTCTTTCGCCCTGCCGCACATCAGGCTCCATTGCCTGACGAACAAATCGATGACACGTACAAACGCCTTCGCTGGCAGATCTTTGCCGGGATATTCATTGGCTACGCGGGTTACTACCTGCTGCGCAAGAACTTCACCCTGGCGTTTCCGGACCTGATTGCCCAAGGCTACACAAAGGGTCAACTGGGCGTGGCCATGTCGGCGATTGCCATCGCCTACGGCCTGTCCAAGTTTTTGATGGGTATCGTGTCCGACCGCTCCAACCCGCGTTACTTCCTGCCCTTCGGCCTGGTGGTCTCCGCCGGGGTCATGTTCGTGTTCGGTTTCGCACCTTGGGCAACGTCCAGCGTAACCATGATGTTCATCCTGTTGTTCATCAACGGCTGGGCACAAGGCATGGGTTGGCCGCCAAGTGGCCGGACCATGGTGCACTGGTGGTCGCAGAAAGAACGCGGTCAAGTGGTGTCGGTGTGGAACACCGCGCATAACGTGGGCGGCGGTTTGATCGGTCCGTTGGCGATCCTCGGCATGGGCTGGTTCAACGACTGGCACAGCAAATTCTATGTACCCGCCGCCGTGGCGCTGCTGGTCGCCGTGTTTGCCTTCATTGTGATGCGCGATACACCGCAATCGACCGGCCTGCCGCCGATCGAGAAATACAAAAACGATTACCCCGACGGCTACGACGCCAGCCACGAAGAAGAATTCAGCGCCAAGGACATCTTCGTCAAATACGTGCTGCGCAACAAAATGCTCTGGTTCATCGCCCTGGCCAACGTTTTCGTCTACCTGCTGCGCTACGGCATCCTCGACTGGGCGCCGACCTACCTCAAAGAGGTCAAGCACTTCGACTTCGACAAGACCTCGTGGGCTTACTTCCTGTACGAGTGGGCCGGTATTCCGGGCACGCTGCTGTGCGGCTGGATGTCGGACAAGATCTTCCGTGGCAACCGTGGCCTGACCGGCATGGTGTTCATGGCGTTGGTGACCGTCGCGACGATCGTGTACTGGCTGAACCCGCCCGGTAACCCGATGATCGACATGATCTCGCTGTTCGCCATCGGCTTCCTGATCTACGGCCCGGTGATGCTGGTCGGCTTGCAAGCGCTGGAACTGGTGCCGAAGAAAGCTGCCGGTACTGCCGCGGGCTTTACCGGTCTGTTCGGTTACCTGGGTGGTTCAGTCGCGGCCAGTGCCTTGATGGGCTACACCGTGGACTATTTTGGCTGGGATGGCGGCTTCATTCTGCTGGTGGTGGCCTGCCTGCTGGCGATGGCGTTCCTGGCGCCCACGCTGGGCCACAAGAACGTCGCCAGTCAGACCCGCGAAGCGATCGCCTGATCGGATTTTGATTTGCAGCGTTTGAGTCGCGCCTCCAGATTTCGGTCCGGCATGGCGTGGCTACGCAGGGCGTGGGCGGTCTGCTCGACATAATCGCGAGTGGTGCCGTAGCGCCCGCAAGCGTTTTCAAACACCTGGCTCAGCACGTGATCCGGCAAGTTGCCGGCATAGCTGGGCAGGTGGCGCTCCAATACAAACCCCAATGCCTGAACCTGGCTTCCGTCTTCAAGACGGCAGTTGAGCCAGTGTGGGCGATAGGACGGGAATGGCATTTCACGTTGCCACAGCGCATAAAGTGAGGCTTCAAGTTGTTCTTCGGGCAAGCGATAAGCGAAGCCGCTGCAAGAACCGCCACGATCCAGACCAAACACCAGGCCTGGCACTTCGGGCGTGCCGCGATGTTCGTGGGACCACAGGTACAAACCGCGATGGTAACCATGCACCCGGCCGCGCTTGCGTTCTACCGCGGCGCATTCAGGACGCCAGATCAGCGAACCGTAAGCGAACAACCAGACCGGCCCGCCCTTGTGGCGCGCCATGGTTGACTGCATGGAGCAGAGTAATTGTTCGTGCGTGAGTTGCGGCCCCAGATCGAGCCGCGGAGGGTAAGCCAGATTCAAAAAAGCAGATTCAACGGCATTCATGGCAATGGAGTTTCGGCCCTGCGAGTATTGCAAAATGTAAGCAACATTAACGTTATAGAACATATAGCAGTAATGGTGAAACGAAAAGTGCTAAAGGACGTATGCCCAATAAACAACAGAAGGGTTCAGGAACTGTTCATATACCCTAAGGTAATCTTGGCAATATTCTAAATACCAGAATGAAATATACATAAGCCATAGGCTCGATCAGATAGAACGCTACTGCCAGACTCCTCCTACATCCTCTTCTGATTTTCCGCCTGCTCGTACGCTGACGGCTATCACAAGAGACTGAATGATGAAAAAACCGTGGATTTACGGACTACTGGCAATGCTCTTGGCGCCGCTTTCACTGGCTGCCGAGACACCCCCCAAGGACACCGGCTCCTGGTATCTGCAGACCAGTGTTTACACCAAACACTATTCGCCCGACCCCGAGCACAATAACAATCAGGACCTGATTGGCCTTGAACGTGAGGCCCCGTCAGGCTGGGTGTTGGGCGGCGCCACTTTTCGCAACTCGTTCAGCCAGCGGTCTTATTACGCCTATGCGGGCAAACGATACGAGAGCGCCAACTATCCGGTGTATATAAAACTTACCGGTGGTCTCCTGGAGGGTTACAGCGGCAAGTATCAGGACAAGATCCCATTGAATCACTTCGGGGTGGCGCCGGTGATCATCCCCTCACTCGGCGCGCATTACGGACCGCTGGCGGCCGAACTGGTGTTGCTCGGCTTCAACGCCGCCATGGTGACGACTGGCGTGCGCTTCTGACACGCCACAATGGCCTAGGATCTTGGCGCATACGCAAACACATCCGCACGCATTTGATGAGCATCCATCCCGGCTTCCACCAACGCATCCAGCGTGCCGTAGACCATGGCCGGTGAGCCGCTGGCGTAGACATGCAAGGCTTTGAGGTCCGGGAAATCCTCACACACCGCCTCATGCAGCATCCCGCAGCGCCCCTGCCAACCGCACTGATCACTGACGACCCTGTGCAGGAACAGATTGGGCAGCTTCAACCATTCATCCCAATGCTCGATCTCGTAAAAGTCTTCAGGACGACGCACGCCCCAGTACAGGTGCACCGGGTGCTTGAAGCCGCTGGCGCGGCAGTGTTCGATCAGACTGTGGATCTGGCCCATGCCCGTGCCAGCGGCGATCAGTACCAACGGGCCATCCGGCAATTCCGCGAGATGGGTATCGCCGAAGGGCAGTTCGACTCGCACCATCCGATTGCGTTGCAGCTGCTCGATCAGGCTCAGCGCACTGCTTTCGCGTGCCAGCACATGAATTTCCAGATCGCGCCCGCCATGGGGAGCCGAGGCCAGCGAGAACGCGGACTTTTCGCCATTCTCACGTTCGATCATCAAATACTGACCTGCGTGATAGCGCGGTGGCTTGCCGGCCGGCGCGCGCAGACGCACACGCCAGGTATCGCCGCCGACGTCCCTGCATTCAATGACCTGACACGACACGCTGCGCACCGGCAGTTCTCCCAGCGCAAGCACGCCATCCCACAGCAAAATGCAGTCTTCCAGCGGCTCTGCTATGCAAGTGTAGAACTCGCCATGGTCGTGCACATTGCCGCTTTGTTCGACCCGCCCTTCCACCAGCAACGCCGCGCACACGTGGCAATTGCCGTTGCGGCAGCTTTGCGGGCATTCATAGCCCAGGCGCCGCGCACCATCGAGAATCCGCTCGCCGGGCAGAATATCCAGCACCGCTCCGGAGGGCTGCAAGGTTACACGCATCAATCTATTCCTAACTGATTCCAGATGGCATCGATCCGTTGGGTCACGGCGTCGTCCTTGACGATCACCCGGCCCCACTCGCGAGTGGTTTCGCCCGGCCATTTATGCGTGGCATCCAGGCCCATTTTCGAGCCCAGGCCTGAGACCGGCGAGGCGAAGTCGAGGTAGTCGATCGGCGTGTTGTCGATCATCACCGTGTCGCGCTTGGGGTCCATGCGCGTGGTGATGGCCCAGATCACGTCGTTCCAGTCCCGCGCGTTGATGTCGTCATCGGTGACGATAACGAACTTGGTGTACATGAACTGTCGCAAAAACGACCAGACACCGAGCATTACCCGCTTGGCGTGCCCCGGATACGACTTCTTCATGGTCACGATGGCCATGCGGTACGAGCAGCCTTCGGGTGGCAGGTAGAAATCGGTGATTTCCGGGAACTGTTTCTGCAGGATCGGCACGAACACTTCGTTCAGCGCCACGCCGAGAATCGCCGGCTCATCCGGCGGACGGCCGGTGTAGGTGCTGTGATAGATCGGCTTGATCCGGTGGGTGATGCGCTCGACGGTGAACACCGGGAAGCTGTCGACTTCGTTGTAATAACCGGTGTGGTCGCCGTACGGGCCTTCATCGGCCATTTCGCCCGGATGGATCACGCCTTCGAGGATGATCTCGGCAGTCGCCGGAACTTGCAGGTCGTTGCCACGGCACTTCACCAGCTCGGTTCGGTTGCCGCGCAGCAGACCGGCGAAGGCGTATTCGGAGAGGCTGTCCGGCACCGGCGTCACGGCACCGAGGATGGTCGCCGGGTCAGCGCCCAACGCCACAGACACCGGGAACGGCTGGCCGGGATGCTTTTCACACCATTCGCGGTAATCCAGCGCGCCGCCACGGTGGCTCAACCAGCGCATGATGACCTTGTTGCGGCCAATCACTTGCTGACGGTAGATGCCGAGGTTCTGGCGGTCCTTGTTCGGACCTTTGGTGACGGTCAGGCCCCAGGTGATCAGCGGACCGACGTCGCCCGGCCAGCAGGTTTGCACGGGGAGCATCGCCAGATCGACGTCGTCGCCTTCGATGACCACTTCCTGGCACACCGCGTCTTTGACGACTTTCGGCGCCATGGCGATGATCTTGCGGAAGATCGGCAACTTCGACCAGGCGTCTTTCAGGCCCTTCGGCGGCTCGGGCTCCTTGAGGAACGCCAGCAGCTTGCCGATTTCGCGCAGCTCGCTGACCGCCTCGGCGCCCATGCCCATGGCGACCCGCTCGGGGGTGCCGAACAGGTTGCCGAGCACCGGAATGTCGTAGCCGGTCGGGTTCTCGAACAGCAGCGCCGGGCCTTTGGCCCGCAGTGTGCGATCACAGACTTCGGTCATCTCCAGCACTGGAGAGACGGGGATCTGGATGCGTTTCAACTCTCCGCGCTGCTCAAGCTGCTGCACGAAATCCCGAAGGTCCTTGAATTTCATTGACGATGGCACCCCTAAAATAGGCGTACATCCTACCTGCTCTGCCGTCCGCTGGCAGCTTATCGCTGATTACCTGACCGCATTTGAGTTGCCATTGCCGAGTGTTGCCCGGGCTTGCAAGCGCCTGAACAACGGCTCAAGTGCCGGCGCGATGAAGCGAGCCCCGACCTCGGACAGGTGATTGTCGTCGGTGTACAGCGAATGACCGTCGAGTTCGGCGCGGCAAAGACCTTCGTCATTACACAGCAGCGGTGCCGGATCGACCACGGTCACGCCCGGATTGGTGGCCGCTATTTGCGCGAACAACTGGCTGATGAAAGCCTGACGCTTGAAGTGCTCGGTCACCGGCAACCCAACGTCATCGGTTGGACGATGCAACATCGCCAGGCGGCTGAGGCGGTAAGGCGGACTGAACTGTTGCAGCGGCGCCTCCTTGACCAGCCAGACGCGATGCCCGCCATTGCGCAGTTGCCGGACGGTTGCCTGCAACCCTTCGGCCAGGCGTTGCTCGGCGATCGCCCGGTCATAACGGCCGCTGGAATCGCGCAGCACAAACCCGAGGTCGCCTTTCACATCGCCATAGAGGTACAGGCTCCAGCGTGCGACCAGCACGACATCGCCCACCGATTGTGGCTTCAAGGCCCGCTCGACCCGACGGTTGAAGCGGGCACACTGTAGCTCGTGTTCCAGCCCTTCAACCGGAATGCAGCCAGGGGAACTGGCGAGTATCACGCTGACCCCGTGTTTTTGCGCGCCGTCGTCGAATACCGGAATCAACGCCGTGGCATGACTGTCGCCCCAGACCAGCGCTTTTGATGCGGTCGGCGTGGACGTCCCGTAATGACAAAACAGCTTTTCGTCAGGGGTTTGGTCGTTGGCCAGGCAGCGCATCAGTTCCGGGCGCCATTCTTTCCCTTTGGCGTATTGCAGGGCCTGGTCGGGCAGGCGCACGGGCAAACCATCGGTCCAGCGCAACGTCTGTCCGGCCAGCCCCAGCACCAGCACACCACACGCCGCCGCGAGCAGAATCTGCCGACGCCCCGCCAACAATCGCCGCTCGCGCAACGGCGTTTCGACGAACCGCCACGACAGATAACCCAACACCAGACTGAGCAGAATCAACCCCGAAATATCGAACGGGCCTGGCTCATCGACACTGGCATAGCTGGCAAAGACAAATACCGGCCAGTGCCACAGGTACCAGGAATAGGAAATCAGCCCGAGCCCGACCAACACACGGCTGGCGAGCAAGGCACCGACCAGCGTTTGCCGATGACCGTTGGCCCAGATCAACGCCACCACACCCAGCGTCGGCAGCAACGCGGCTGCGCCTGGGAACGGTGTGCTTTTGTCATAGCAGAACACGGCCAGCAGAATCAGAGCGGAGCCGGCCAGGCTCACCACTTGCGCGCCCGTAGAGGTCAGACGCCAACCGGTTCTTGGCGCAACCGCCAACATGGCACCGGCCAACAACTCCCAGGCGCGCATCGGCAGCAGGAAAAAGGCTTTCTCGGGATGATGTGCCACGGCCCAGACGCTGAGCCCGAACGACACCAGCAACACGCCGAACAGCGCCAGTCGCCAATGCTTGAGGCGACTCGACAGCACCGTCAGCAGCAGCGGGAAGACAATATAGAACTGCTCTTCAACCGCCAGCGACCACGTGTGCAACAACGGCTTGAGGTCGGAAGCGACATCAAAATAACCGTCCTGACGCATAAACAGGAGGTTGGAAACGAACATCACCTGGTAACGCACCGAGCGGCCAAGCTCTTCGTAATCCTTGGGCGCCATCAGAAACCAGCCCACCGCCAGCACCGCGAGAATCATCACGAACAGCGCCGGCAGGATCCGCCGCGCACGACGTGCCCAGAAATCCACAAAGCTGAAGCGCCCGGCCTGGCGCTGATTCCAGATGATCGAGGTGATGAGATAGCCGGAAATCACAAAGAATATGTCGACGCCGACGAAGCCGCCGGTGAAGCCAGGAACACCAAAATGGAACAGCACCACCGCAATCACCGCGATTGCGCGCAAGCCGTCGATGTCCCTTCGGTAAGCAAGTGTGCTCATAAACAGGAATGCCAGTCAGTTGAAGTTGTTTGGGTCGCAGGCCCAATTCGCTTCTGTACTGACAAATCGCAGTCGCAAACCTCCCTTTTTTTTGCAAAAAAAATGGCGCCCCGAAGGACGCCATTTTTTAGCGGTTAAAAAAACCGTTTTACTTACGCTTCATCGACAAGAAGAACTCGTCGTTGGTCTTGGTCGTTTTCAGCTTGTCGACCAGGAACTCGATGGCAGCGATTTCGTCCATCGGGTGCAGCAGCTTGCGCAGGATCCACATGCGCTGCAACTCGTCGTCGGCCGTCAGCAACTCTTCGCGGCGGGTGCCGGAACGGTTGATGTTGATAGCCGGGAAGACGCGTTTTTCAGCGATACGACGGTCCAGAGGCAGTTCCATGTTGCCGGTGCCTTTGAATTCTTCGTAGATCACTTCGTCCATCTTCGAGCCGGTTTCAACCAGCGCGGTGGCGATGATGGTGAGCGAACCGCCTTCTTCGATGTTCCGCGCGGCGCCGAAGAAACGTTTCGGTTTCTCCAGGGCGTGGGCATCGACACCACCGGTGAGCACTTTGCCGGAGCTCGGGATCACGGTGTTGTAGGCGCGAGCCAGACGGGTGATGGAGTCGAGCAGGATCACCACGTCTTTCTTGTGTTCGACCAGGCGCTTGGCCTTCTCGATCACCATTTCGGCAACCTGCACGTGGCGGGTTGGCGGCTCATCGAACGTCGAGGCAACCACTTCGCCGCGCACGGTGCGCTGCATTTCGGTTACTTCTTCCGGACGTTCGTCGATCAGCAGCACGATCAGGTGAACTTCAGGATTGTTACGGGCGATGTTCGCTGCGATGTTCTGCAGCATGATGGTTTTACCGGCTTTCGGCGGTGCAACGATCAGACCGCGCTGGCCTTTGCCGATCGGGGCGCACAGGTCGATGACACGACCGGTCAGGTCTTCGGTGGAACCGTTGCCGGCTTCCATCTTCATGCGCACAGTCGGGAACAGCGGGGTCAGGTTCTCGAAGAGAATCTTGTTTTTCGCGTTCTCGGGACGATCGTAGTTGATCGTGTCGACCTTGAGCAGCGCGAAATAACGCTCGCCTTCCTTTGGAGGGCGGATCTTGCCAACGATGGTGTCACCGGTGCGCAAGTTGAAACGGCGGATCTGGCTCGGCGAGACGTAGATATCGTCCGGGCCGGCGAGATAGGAAGCGTCAGCGGAGCGCAGGAAGCCGAAGCCGTCCTGGAGAATCTCCAGCACGCCATCACCGGAGATTTCCTCGCCGCTTTTAGCGTGCTTTTTGAGCAGGGAGAAAATCACGTCCTGCTTGCGCGAACGGGCCATATTTTCTATGCCCATCTGTTCGGCCAATTCGAGCAGTTCGGTAATCGGCTTTTGCTTGAGTTCAGTCAGATTCATATAGGAATGACGTAATCATTTATGGAGGGGGGAAATTAAGCTTTTGGCTTAATGAGGCCGCGCCGCAGAGAAGGCGACAGGATCGCGTACTTATTCGAAAAGGAGTGCGTCGGCGACGGCTAGCAGGGGGCAATGGAGAAACCAGTGCGGGGCCGAATGTACCACCTGAGTTTCGGAGCGTCTAGCCCTGAATAACGAAAAGGCCCCGCAATGTGCGGGGCCTTTTTGATGACGCTTTGATCAACGCTTAGATGTTGGCGTCGAGGAAGGCAGCCAGTTGCGACTTGGACAGTGCGCCGACCTTGGTCGCTTCAACGTTGCCGTTCTTGAACAGCATCAGCGTCGGGATACCACGCACGCCATGCTTGGCCGGGGTTTCCTGGTTTTCGTCGATGTTCAGCTTGGCAACGGTCAGCTTGCCTTTGTAGGTTTCAGCAATCTCGTCCAGAACAGGAGCGATCATTTTGCATGGGCCGCACCATTCAGCCCAGTAGTCGACCAGTACAGCGCCTTCGGCCTTGAGTACGTCGGCCTCGAAGCTAGCGTCGCTAACGTGTTTGATAAGATCGCTGCTCATGGAAGTCTCCAGGTTGTAAGCAAAAAAACGTGGCCCATCATAGCCGCCCTTCCCTCGTTCAGGAAGGTGCAGATGATTGAGTCTCGCTATGGTGGTCCATGAGTTTGGGTATAGCTCAAGTCATGAGGTGGCGGGAGCGACGAAGGCAATACCTGTACGCAGCGCCGCGTTTCGTACATGTTCGTGCATCGCCTTCTGCGCAGCGCCAGAGGCCCGTCGAGTCAGCGCGCGGAGAATTTTGCGATGCTCTTGCCAGGTTTCCATGGCCCGCTCAGCCCGGATGAACGGTAGCTTCTGGCTCTCCAGAAAGATCTCGGCGCTGGCGGTCAGGATGCTCAGCATCGCCTGATTGCCGCTGGCCAGCAGGATGCGCCGGTGAAACTCGAAATCCAGCCGCGCCGCCGCCTCGAAGTCGCCGGCCTTCAATTCCCGGCGCATGGCTGCGACATTGTCTTCCAGCGCATCGAGCTCTTGTGTGCTCAAGGTAATGGCCGCCAAACCGGCGGCAAACCCCTCAAGGGCATAACGCAACTGGAAGATATCCAGTGGTGAGGCCTGGGCAGCGAACGGCCAGCTCACCGCCGCCTCGTCACCCGACAGGTCCACCGGCGCCTGCACGAACACACCTTTGCCTGGCTGGATACTGATCACGCCCAGCGCACTCAGCGACGACAACGCCTCACGCAATGACGCGCGACTGACCCCCAACTGCACCGCCAGGTCCCGTTGCGAGGGCAAGGCATCGCCTGGCCCGAAGCCTTGCTCGGTGATCAGTTTGCGGATGGCCTGCAGGGCCACTTCAGGAACGGCGCGGGAGATCGAATTCATGGTTTTTCAAACAAGCCAGGCCAATGAGTGCTCAGTTGTAAAGCTAATCGCGACGCCCGGCAAGTCGTGCCCCATGGGGGTTCGGCCGTTTCCGGCGGTGCGCTATCGGGGTGCGAAACACAAGTTGACTGTTCAGACCAGTAAGACCGATCGACGCCAGTAAACCCGCGGCCTGCGCCCCCTGAAACCGACTCTTGGCATGGCCCGTGCTCTGTCGATCCGCAGCATTCACTTTTCGCCGATCCGGAGATTTGCCATGACCCAGCGTTACAGCGCCCTCCTTGCCGCCCTGTTTGCCAGCCTGATGCTGAGCCAGGCGCCCGCCCACGCCGACGGTCTGGAGGATGTGGTCAAACGCGGCATTCTCAAAGTCGCCGTGCCACAGGACTTCCCGCCATTCGGCTCGGTCGGCCCGGACATGAAACCGCGCGGCCTGGACATCGATACCGCAAAACTGCTGGCCGATGAGCTCAAGGTCAAACTCGAACTGACCCCGGTCAACAGCACTAACCGTATCCCGTTCCTGACCACCGGCAAGGTGGACCTGGTGATCTCCAGCCTCGGCAAGAACCCCGAGCGCGAGAAAGTCATCGACTTCTCCAGCGCCTACGCGCCGTTCTACCTCGCCGTGTTCGGTCCGCCAGACGCTGATATCAAAAGCCTGGACGACCTCAAGGGTAAAACCGTCAGCGTCACCCGTGGCGCCATCGAAGACATCGAACTGACCAAGGTGGCCCCCGAAGGCGTGACCATCAAGCGCTTCGAAGACAACAACTCGACCATCGCCGCCTACCTCGCCGGCCAGGTTGACCTGATCGCCAGCGGCAACGTGGTGATGGTGGCGATCAGCGAGAAAAGCCCGAAACGTGTGCCCGCATTGAAAGTGAAGCTCAAGGATTCGCCGGTCTACGTGGGTGTGAACAAGAACGAGCCGGCGCTGTTGGGCAAGGTCAACCAGATCCTCGCCACCGCCAGGACGGATGGCGCACTGGAGAAAAACTCCCGGACCTGGCTGAAAGAACCGTTGCCGGCCGATCTCTGATTTTCGCCAAGGAGACTGAGCATGGCTTATCAGTTCGACTTTCTGCCGGTGGTGCAAAACACCGACCTGTTGCTGCGCGGTGCGCTGTTCACCCTTGAGTTGACGGCCATTGGCGCTGTGCTCGGCGTCAGTCTGGGCATCGTCGGCGCGCTGGTACGGGCGTGGAATATTCGCCCGTTCTCGACGATTTTCGGGGTTTACGTCGAGCTGATCCGCAACACCCCGTTTCTGGTGCAGTTGTTTTTCATCTTTTTCGGATTGCCCTCCCTGGGTGTGCAGATTTCTGAATGGCAGGCCGCCGTGCTGGCGATGGTGATCAACCTGGGCGCCTATTCCACCGAGATCATCCGTGCCGGCATCCAGGCGATTCCCCGTGGGCAGCTTGAAGCCGCAGCCGCCTTGGCGATGAACCGCTTCGAAGCGTTCCGCCACGTCGTCTTGCTGCCAGCCCTGGGCAAAGTCTGGCCGGCGCTGAGCAGCCAGATCATCATCGTCATGCTGGGTTCGGCCGTCTGCTCGCAGATCGCGACAGAAGAGTTGAGTTTCGCCGCCAACTTCATTCAATCGCGCAACTTCCGCGCCTTTGAAACCTATGCCCTGACCACCCTGCTCTACCTGTGCATGGCGCTCGTGATCCGCCAGTTACTGAACTGGATCGGGCGCCGCTACATCGCCAGGAGCAGCCAATGAGTGATTTCACCTTTTGGGACGTCGTGCGCAACTTGCTCACGGGCCTGCAATGGACCCTGGCGCTGTCGCTGGTGGCATTTATCGGCGGCGGCTTGATCGGTTTGCTGATCATGGTCATGCGCATTTCGAAAAAAGCCCTGCCGCGTAACATCGCCCGCACGTACATCGAGTTGTTCCAGGGCACGCCGCTGTTGATGCAGCTGTTCCTGGTGTTCTTCGGCGTCGCCTTGGCCGGTGTGGACATTTCGCCATGGATGGCGGCGGCGCTGGCCCTGACGCTGTTCACCAGCGCCTATCTGGCGGAAATCTGGCGCGGTTGCGTCGACTCGATCCCCAACGGCCAGTGGGAAGCATCATCAAGCCTGGCGCTCAATCCGTTGGAGCAACTGCGTTACGTGATCCTGCCGCAAGCGCTGCGGATCGCCGTGGCGCCGACCGTGGGGTTTTCGGTGCAAGTGGTCAAGGGCACCGCCGTGACCTCCATCATCGGTTTCACCGAACTGACCAAGACCGGCGGCATGCTCGCCAACGCCACCTTCGAACCCTTCATGGTGTATGGCCTGGTTGCCCTCGGCTACTTCCTGCTCTGCTACCCCTTGTCCCTCAGCGCGCGCTACCTGGAAAGGAGACTGCATGCCTCTGCTTAGAATTTCCGCCCTGCATAAATATTATGGCGATCACCATGTGCTCAAAGGCATCGACCTGAGCGTCGAGGAAGGCCAGGTGGTGGCGATCATCGGCCGTAGCGGCTCGGGCAAATCCACATTGTTGCGCACATTGAACGGCCTGGAGTCGATCAACGATGGCGTGATCGAAGTCGACGGCGAATACCTCGACGCCGCCCGCGCGGACTTGCGCAGCTTGCGGCAGAAAGTCGGCATGGTGTTCCAGCAATTCAACCTGTTCCCGCACCTGACCGTGGGCGAGAACGTCATGCTCGCGCCACAGGTGGTGCAGAAAGTACCGAAAGCCAAAGCAACCGAGCTGGCGCGGCAGATGCTGGAACGTGTCGGGCTGGGCGAAAAGTTTGACGCCTTCCCTGACCGGCTGTCCGGCGGGCAGCAACAGCGGGTGGCCATTGCACGGGCGCTGGCGATGTCGCCCAAGGTGTTGCTGTGCGATGAAATTACCTCGGCACTGGACCCTGAACTGGTCAATGAAGTGCTGAGTGTGGTTCGGCAACTGGCCAGGGATGGGATGACGCTGATCATGGTCACCCACGAAATGCGCTTTGCCCGGGAGGTAGGGGACAAGTTGGTGTTCATGCATCAGGGCAAGGTGCATGAGGTGGGGGATCCGAAAGTGCTGTTTGCCAATCCGCAGACGGCGGAGCTGGCGAATTTCATAGGGACGGTGGAAGCGGCAGGCTGAAGAATATTCAGGGCCTTCGCGGGCAAGCCCGCTCCCACAGGGTTCTCTGTTGGAACGCGATCATGTGCTCGACGCAAAAACCTGTGGGAGCGGGCTCGCCCGCGAAGAGGCCATCTGCAACGCCACGAATGCCCCCGCGATAAAAGATCGCAGCCTTCGGCAGCTCCTACGCGTTGGCGCCAGCCTTTGATCGTGGCACGATGTCGAGGTTATCGACCGAGACCCCCTGACCATGCCGCAATCCCAAGCCAAGAATCTGTCCCTGATCGCCGCAATCGACCTGGGCTCCAACAGCTTTCACATGGTCGTGGCCAAGGCCCAGAACGGCGAAATCCGTATTCTCGAGCGTCTCGGGGAGAAGGTTCAGCTGGCCGCCGGCATCGACGAAGAGCGCCATCTCAACGAAGAATCCATGCAACGCGGGCTCGACTGCCTCAAGCGCTTTGCCCAACTGATCAACGGCATGCCCACGGGCGCCGTGCGGATCGTCGGCACCAACGCCCTGCGCGAGGCCCGTAACCGCGCCGAATTTATCCGCCGCGCCGAAGACATCCTCGGCCATCCGGTGGAAGTCATCTCCGGCCGTGAAGAAGCGCGCCTGATTTACCTCGGCGTGTCCCACACCCTCGCCGACACCCCGGGCAAACGCCTGGTGGCCGACATCGGCGGCGGCAGTACCGAGTTCATCATTGGCCAGCGCTTCGAGCCGCTGTTGCGCGAAAGCCTGCAAATGGGCTGCGTCAGCTACACCCAGCGCTATTTCAAGGACGGCAAGATCACCCCGGCCCGTTACGCCCAGGCGTACACCGCGGCACGGCTGGAGATCATGAGCATCGAGCACGCCCTGCACCGCCTGACCTGGGATGAAGCCATCGGCTCCTCGGGCACCATCCGCGCCATCGGCCTGGCGCTGAAGGCCGGCGGCCACGGCACGGGCGAGGTGAATGCTGAGGGCCTGGCCTGGCTCAAACGCAAACTGATCAAGCTCGGCGACGTCGAGAAAATCGACTTTGACGGTATCAAGCCCGACCGCCGGGCGATTTTCCCGGCGGGTTTGGCAATCCTCGAGGCAATTTTCGACGCCCTCGAACTTCAGCGTATGGACCACTGCGAAGGCGCCCTGCGTGAAGGCGTGCTCTATGATCTACTGGGCCGTCATCACCACGAAGACGTCCGTGAGCGCACGCTCAGCTCGCTGATGGAGCGTTATCACGTCGACCTGGAACAAGCGGCGCGGGTCGAGCGCAAGGCCCTACACGCCTTCGATCAAGTGGCCAAGGATTGGGACCTGGATGACGGTGTCTGGCGCGAACTGCTGGGCTGGGCCGCCAAGGTCCACGAAGTGGGCCTGGACATTGCTCACTATCAGTACCACAAGCATGGCGCCTACCTGATCGAGCACTCTGACCTCGCCGGGTTCTCCCGCGAGGACCAGCAAATGCTCGCACTGCTGGTGCGCGGCCACCGACGCAACATTCCCAAGGACAAATTCGCCGAGTTCGGTGATGACGGCATCAAGCTGATTCGCCTGTGCGTGCTGCTGCGCTTTGCGATCCTGTTCCATCACATCCGCGGCACCCAGCAAATGCCTCAAGTGGAACTGCACGCCAATGGCAACAGCCTGGAGGTGGTGTTCCCGGACCAATGGCTGGACGAAAACCAACTGACCCAGGCCGACTTCGCCATCGAAGCGGAATGGCTCACCCGCGTCGACATTGTCCTGAACGCCCGCTGAAAACCCGCTAAACGTAAAAAGGGCGATCCAATGGATCGCCCTTTTTTGTGCCCGCGATTCAGCGAGCGACACACCTCCCCTGTGGGTTAGCGCACCGTCAGGATCGGGCTGCCCAAACGCTCCAACAAGGTTGCCTGCGCACTGCGCGGGTTCTGGTTGCCGGTTGGCGTGTTACGGATGTAACGACCGTCAGACTGCAGGCTCCAGCTGTGCGTGTTGTCGGTGAGGTACAGCTCCAGCTCTTTCTTGACCCGCACAATCAGCTTGCGACCTTCCACCGGGAAGCAGGTCTCGACGCGCTTGTCGAGGTTGCGCTCCATCCAGTCGGCACTGGAGAGGAACATCTGCTCGTCGCCGCCATTGAGGAAGTAGAAGACCCGGGTGTGCTCCAGAAAACGGCCGATGATCGAGCGCACGTGGATGTTGTGCGAAACCCCGGCGATGCCCGGACGCAAGCAGCACATGCCGCGTACGACGAGGTCGATGCGCACGCCCGACTGGCTGGCCTTGTACAGCGCGCGGATGATCTTCGGATCGGTCAGCGAGTTGAACTTGGCGATGATGTGCGCCGGTTTGCCGTCGAGGGCAAACTGAGTCTCCCGGGCAATCATGTCGAGCATGCCCTTCTTCAGCGTGAACGGCGCATGCAGCAGCTTCTTCATGCGCAGGGTCTTGCCCATGCCGATCAGCTGGCTGAACAGTTTGCCGACGTCTTCGCACAAGGCGTCGTCGGAGGTCAGCAGGCTGTAGTCGGTGTAGAGGCGCGCGTTGCCGGCGTGATAGTTGCCTGTGCCCAAGTGCGCGTAACGGACGATTTCCCCCGCCTCGCGACGCAGGATCAGCATCATCTTGGCGTGGGTCTTGAAACCGACCACGCCGTAGATCACCACCGCACCGGCCGCTTGCAGACGGCTGGCCAGTTGCAGGTTCGACTCTTCGTCAAAGCGTGCGCGCAATTCGATCACCGCCGTGACCTCTTTGCCGTTACGCGCGGCATCCACCAGCGCATCGACGATTTCCGAGTTGGCGCCCGAACGGTACAGGGTCTGGCGCACGGCCAGAACGTGCGGGTCCTTGGCGGCCTGACGCAGCAGGTCGACCACCGGGGTAAACGATTCGAACGGGTGCAACAGCAGGATGTCCTGCTTGCTGATCACGCTGAAGATGTTCTCGCTGTTTTGCAGCAGTTTCGGGATCTGTGGCGTGAATGGCAGGTATTGCAGCTCGCGCTGGCTGTCCAGGCCGGTGATGCTGAACAGACGCGTCAGGTTCACCGGACCGTTGACCTGATACAGCTCGGACTCGCTCAGGTTGAATTGCTTGAGCAGGTAGTCCGACAGGTGTTTCGGGCAGGTATCCGCCACTTCCAGACGCACCGCGTCACCGTAGCGACGCGAGAACAACTCACCGCGCAGTGCGCGGGCCAGGTCTTCCACATCCTCGGAATCCAGCGCCAGGTCGGCGTTTCGGGTCAGGCGGAACTGATAGCAGCCCTTGACCTTCATGCCCTGGAACAAGTCATCAGCGTGAGCGTGGATCATCGACGACAGGAACACATAGTTGTCGCCGGCGCCGCCGACCTCTTCCGGCACCTTGATCACTCGCGGCAGCAGGCGCGGTGCCGGGATGATCGCCAGACCGGAATCGCGACCGAAGGCGTCGATGCCTTCGAGTTCGACGATGAAGTTCAGGCTCTTGTTCACCAGCAACGGGAACGGGTGCGTCGGGTCGAGGCCGATCGGGGTGATGATCGGCGCGATCTCGTCGCGAAAATAACGGCGGACCCAGGTCTTGAGCTTGGTAGTCCAATAACGACGACGGATGAAGCGGACCTGATGTTTCTCCAGTTCCGGCAACAGAATGTCGTTGAGGATCGCGTACTGGCGGTCAACGTGACCGTGCACCAGCTCGCTGATGCGGGCCAGGGCCTGATGCGGTTGCAGGCCATCGGCGCCGGCTTGTTCACGGGCGAAGGTGATCTGCTTCTTCAGGCCGGCCACACGAATTTCGAAGAACTCGTCCAGGTTGCTGGAGAAGATCAGCAGAAATTTCAGCCGTTCCAGCAAAGGATAGGACTCATCCAGCGCCTGTTCCAGCACGCGGATGTTGAATTGCAGTTGCGAGAGCTCGCGGTGGATGTACAGGCTGCTGTCATCCAGACCGGGAATGGCAATCGCCGGCGCCGCGGCTGCGACAGCGGTTTCGGCCACCACCGCAGGCGGAGCAGGCTCCAGCTCCGGCGGGGTTTCGGCGATTTGCTCGACCAGGGGTTGAGCCTCTTTTACGGCAACTTCAGTGAGTCCTTCGGTATTCATGGAATGTTCCTGGGAGGGCTATTTCTGCTCTCGTAACAGTTGAGCGGCACGGACGGCGAAGTAAGTCAGGATGCCATCGGCGCCTGCACGTTTAAAAGCGGTCAGGGATTCGAGAATCACTCCTTCGCTCAACCAGCCATTCTGGATCGCCGCCATGTGCATGGCGTATTCGCCGCTGACTTGATAAACAAACGTCGGCACTTTGAATTCTTCTTTGACCCGGTAAAGGATGTCCAGGTACGGCATGCCTGGCTTGACCATGACCATGTCCGCGCCTTCTGACAAGTCCGCCGCCACTTCGTGCAGGGCTTCGTTGCTGTTGGCCGGGTCCATCTGATAGCTGGCCTTGTTGGCCTTGCCCAGGTTCAGCGCCGAACCGACCGCATCGCGGAACGGGCCATAGTAGGCGCTGGCGTATTTTGCCGAATAGGCCATGATCCGCACGTTGACGTGATCCGCCAGCTCCAGGGCTTCGCGGATCGCCTGGATGCGGCCGTCCATCATGTCCGAGGGGGCCACCACTTGGGCGCCGGCTTCGGCGTGGGACAGGGCCTGCCGGACCAGTGCATCGACGGTAATGTCGTTCTGCACGTAGCCTTCTTCGTCGATGATGCCGTCCTGGCCGTGGGTGGTAAACGGGTCCAGGGCAACGTCGGTGATCACCCCCAGTTCCGGGAACTGTGCGCGCAAGGCGCGCGTGGCGCGTTGGGCGATACCGTTCGGGTTCCAGGCTTCGGCGGCATCCAGTGTCTTGAGCTCCGGTGGCGTGACAGGGAACAGCGCCAGCGCCGGAATCCCCAGCTCGACCCATTTGGCCGCTTCTTCCAGCAAGAGGTCGATGGTCAGGCGTTCGACGCCCGGCATCGAGGCCACCGCTTCGCGACGGTTTTCACCGTCCAGGACGAACACCGGCAGGATCAGGTCGTCGACGGTCAGAACATTTTCACGGACCAACCGACGCGAAAAATCATCACGGCGGTTGCGGCGCAGGCGGGTTGCGGGGAACAGACGGTTGGCGGGGGTAAAGCTCACGACAGACTCCTGAGCCCGCGCTTACGGGCGAGCGTGACAGTTATAAGCGGCCATTATGACGAACGTATTACAGTTATGTGCACCCCTGTGACTAGGGGGCGTTCTCAATTAGTTTCCCCGCCGCGTTGTCGCCTTAAAGCGGGCCAGGCAAGACGCAGGCCGCTGGGAATGGTTGTTCCCTTTCCAAGGCCTGCAACGCAGCCTGGCCCGCTTTAAGGCACAACCCGAAGGGCCGGGGCTGCTGTTGTGCAGGGCTGCGTTGCTCGAAGCTTATTTGGAATGACCCAACCGCGCTTCTCGCGCCTTGACCTGCACAGCAGCAGACCCGGCGCGGTGGGGAAACTGATTGAGAACGCCCCCTATAGTCGCATTCCATTGTCGTTGTAGGAAATGTTCACGTCGAGACACATTTGGACACTTTCATGAATGTGCACGAAGGGTTAGGCTGCGCGTTCATTTCGCCAGCACCCAGACAATGCTCCAACAATTTCTGCATGACTTCGGCTACTTTGCCCTGTTTCTCGGCACGTTCTTCGAAGGCGAAACCATTCTTGTGCTCGCCGGCTTCCTCGCGTTCCGCGGATACATGGACATTAACCTGGTGGTAGTCGTGGCGTTCTTCGGCAGTTATGCCGGTGATCAGCTGTGGTACTTCCTGGGGCGCAAGCACGGGCGCAAACTGCTGGCCCGCAAGCCGCGCTGGCAGATGATGGGCGATCGGGCGCTGGAACATATCCGCAAACACCCGGACATCTGGGTGCTGAGCTTCCGCTTTGTCTACGGTTTACGCACGGTGATGCCGGTGGCCATCGGCCTGTCAGGCTATCCACCGGGACGTTATCTGCTGCTCAACGGCATTGGCGCGGCGGTCTGGGCGGCAGCCCTGGCGGCAGCGGCTTACCACTTTGGCGCCGTACTGGAAGGCATGCTCGGCAGCGTCAAGAAGTACGAACTGTGGGTGCTCGGCGCCTTGCTGGTACTGGGCCTGGGCCTGTGGCTGCGTCGGCGCTTCAAGAATGCCCGTCTGGCGAAAAAGATCTACGCCGACGAGCAAGCCCTGAAAGCCGCACGGGCTCACGCCGAAGTGCCTAAGACGCCAAACGAGTGAAGCGGTTTCTGCAGCAGTAGAGACCGATAACGCTCAGCAGACTGTAGCTGAGCAGGCCGATCCAGCCCACTGCGCTGGCCGGCCACAGCCCTGCCAACGGCGCCAGCCACACCAACGGCACGTTCGATACCAACCTCAGCAGCTCCAGCTTCAACGCCCACGGGCGATTTTCCAGGGCCACGCCCAACGTAAACAATCCCAGCGCCACCGCGCTCCAGCCGAGCACCAACGCGGCGGTTGGCAGGCTGCGCTCCAGATTCATCAAGTAGCTGCCCAGCGCGATGTAAGTGCAGAACTGTAACGCCACATACAGTTGCTGACGCCCGTCCAGCGGCACCTCGAATTTGCGGAACAGGTTCAAGTCGGGCTTGTTCATCGGGTACCTGGCCGCCACATCCGCCGGACGCCAACCGGTGCGCATGAACCAGATCCGCAGCTTGTCCCATGTGCGCTCGGCTCGCCGCGCGTCATTCCACAACTGCACATAGAACTGCACGTTGGCCCACAGCGGATTCCAGCTTGCCAACGGCGTAGTCACCCCGAAAATCACCGGTTCGTTGTCGTCCTCTTCCTGGAACGAGCCAAACAGACGGTCCCAAATAATGAACACCCCGCCGTAGTTGCGATCCATGTAGAGAGCGTTCTGCGCATGGTGAGCCCGATGATTGGACGGCGACACGAAGAACCATTCGAACCAGCCGAGCTTGGGAATGTGCCTGGTATGGACCCAGAACTGATACAGCAGATTCAGCGCTGCGACGCTGACGAAGACCAGCAGCGGCACGCCGAGCACGGCCATCGGCAGGTAGAAAATCCAGCCCAGCAGGAAGCCGGTACTGGTCTGGCGCAAGGCCGTGGACAGGTTGTACTCCTCGCTCTGGTGATGCACCGAGTGCGCGGCCCAGAGGATATTGCGTTCGTGGCCCATGCGGTGCAGCCAGTAGTAGCAGAAGTCGTAGAGAAAAAAGGCCAGCACCCAGACCCAGACGCTGTCGGCCGAGAGTTCGAACAGCGCCACATGCTCAAGGGCAAACCCGTAGGTCAGCAGCCCGACCCCCTTGGTCAACAAGCCCGTGGTGGTCGACAGCACACCGGTGCTCATGCTGTTGATCGCATCGGCCACACGATAATGGCTGACCCCGCGCCAACGATCGGCCAGCAGTTCGACAGCGATCAGCACAATGAAAAACGGCACCGCATACAGAATGAAGTCCATGACGCGCCCTGATCGGAATCTTGAGGACAGATGCTAGGTGTAGCCGCCCATTTACCCTATGGCAACGAGCGACAAATTAGTGGACATTTAACGCCATGAATCTGGAGAACAACCCATGAGCAAAAAAATTGCAGTGATCCTTTCCGGCTGTGGCGTGTACGACGGCGCCGAGATCCACGAAAGCGTGATTACCCTGCTGAGACTGGACCAGCGTGGCGCACAGGTGCAGTGCTTTGCGCCGAACATCGCGCAATTGCATGTGATCAATCACCTGACCGGTGAGGAAATGCCCGAGTCGCGCAACGTATTGGTGGAATCGGCGCGGATCGCCCGGGGCAATATCAAGGACATTCGCGACGCCGACGTCGACGATTTTGATGCGTTGATCGTGCCCGGCGGATTTGGCTCGGCCAAGAACCTGTCGAACTTTGCGATTGAAGGCGCCGGTTGCACGGTGCAGCCGGATGTCCTGGCGCTGACCGAAGCCTTTGCTGAAGCGGGCAAACCGGTCGGGTTGATGTGCATATCGCCCGCGCTGGCGGCGAAGATCTACGGCCCGGGGGTGAACTGCACCATCGGCAACGACGCCGAGACCGCGGCAGCCATGAACAAAATGGGCGCGACGCATACTGACTGCGCCGTAACTGAAATCGTCGAGGACAGGGCGCGAAAACTGGTGAGTACCCCAGCGTACATGCTGGCGCAAACCATCAGCGAAGCGGCGTCCGGTATCAACAAAATGGTCGACCGCGTCCTCGAACTGACCCACGAAAACGACGCCTGACCTCAATCCACTGTGGGAGCGAGCAGGCTCGCCCCCACAGGGGTCGACGCAAGGCTCAGGGCTTACGGGTCAGCCGGGTGAGTATCCGGTCCAGTGCATTGGCGAACGCCTGCTTCTCGCGCTCGCCAAACGGTGCCGGGCCACCGCCCATCTGCCCTTGTTCACGCAAATCGGTGAACAGGTTGCGCACCGCCAGCCGATCGCCCATGTTCTGCGCATCGAACTCCTTGCCTCGCGGGTCGAGTGCGGCCACGCCCTTCTTCACCAGGCGATCCGCCAATGGCACGTCGCTGCAAATCACCAGCTCACCCGGCACCGCATGCTCCACCAGGTAATCATCGGCGGCGTCCGGGCCACTCGGCACCACGATCAATTTCACCAGCGCCAGCCCCGGCTTGATCTGCGGCTGCCCCGCCACCAGCACCACTTCGTACTGGCGCTTGAGGGCGAATTTCACCACCAGATCCTTGGCCGCCCGAGGGCAGGCGTCAGCATCGATCCAGACTCGCATCATGTTTTCCTCTTCAAAAAAAATCGCGGGCAAGCCTCGCTCCCACAGGTTATACGCAATCCTGTGGGAGCGTGGTTTGCCCGCGATGATGAGCGCAGCGAATGCTGTTAAGAGGCGGCCACCCGCTGCTTCTCCGCCATCCGACTACGGCTATACAACACAACAATCGCAATGATCGCCACCGCCTGAGCACTCAGCGAATACGCATCCGCATGAATGCCCAGCCAGTCAAAATCAAAGAACGGCACCGGCCGCGTGCCGAAGATCCCCGCTTCCTGCAGCGCCTTCACGCCGTGCCCGGCGAACACCACTGACAACGCGCAGAGCAGGCCGGCGTTGATGCTGAAGAACAACGCCAGCGGCAACTTCGCCGAACCGCGCAGAATCACCCACGCCAGCCCCACCAACAGCACCAGCGCCGTCGCGCCGCCGGCCAACACCGCGTTGTGCCCCGCAGGCCCGGCCTGCAGCCATAGGGTTTCGTAGAACAGAATCACTTCGAACAACTCGCGATACACCGAGAAGAACGCCAGGATCGCGAAGCCGAAACGCCCGCCACCACCCACCAGGCTGCTCTTGATGTAATCCTGCCACGCCGCCGCATGGCGACGGTCATGCATCCACACGCCGAGCCAGAGCACCATGACCGAGGCAAACAGCGCCGTCGCGCCTTCCAGCAATTCGCGTTGCGAGCCGCTGACATCGATCACGTACGCCGCCAGCGCCCAGGTTCCCAGGCCGGCCAACAACGCCAGGCCCCAGCCGACGTTAACGCTGCGCACGGCCGATTGCTGGCCGGTGTTGCGCAGGAAGGCCAGAATCGCCGCCAGCACCAGAATCGCTTCCAGGCCTTCACGCAGCAAAATCAGCAACCCGGAGATGTAACTCAAGGTCCAGCTCAGGCCATCGCTGCCCAGCAAGTCGGCGGACTGCTTCAGCTTGGCCTTGGCCGTGTCCAGACGCTGCTGGGCCTGAGCCACCGGCAAACCATCCTGCAACGACTGACGGTACGCCATCAGCGATTTTTCAGTGTCTTTGCGCACGTTGGCGTCGACGTTGTCGAGGGAGCTTTCGACCAGCTCGAACCCTTCCAGATACGCCGCCACCGACAGGTCATAGGCCTGATCGTGATCGCCGGCACGGTAGGCGGCGATGCTTTTGTCCAAGGTGGCCGCCGTGTAATCCAGCAACTGCCCCGGGCCGCGCTTGACCTGCGGCGGTTGCGCCCGTTGCGCGCGGAAGGTCGCGGCCGCTTGCGGACCTTCAGCGGCCTGCACTTCGGCTGGCGTCTGACGTGCCAGGTCGGCGATGTTGTAGGTTTTCTCGGATTTTGCCGCGGCCGGATCGGCGCTGAAGCTGGCGATGTAGGTCGCCAGGTCCCAGCGCTGACGATCATCGAGCTGGTCAGCGAAGGACGGCATGTCGGTGCCTTCAACGCCCATGCCCAGCGTGTTGTAGATCGCATAGAGGCTCAGACGGTCCAGTCGCGCGGCATCGCGCAGATTGGCCGGCGGTGGCGTCATACCGACACCTGCCGGGCCGTCACCAGCGCCCGCATCGCCATGGCACACCGAGCATTGCTGGGCATACAGCGGCGCGCCGCGGGTCGGATCCGGCGTGATGACCGGGGCTTGGCTGACCTCATAAGTCACCGCCAGTTTTGCCCCCAGCTGTCGCGCCTGATGGGCGACGTCCGCGCCATCTTTGCGAGCGGAGATCGCAGCGCCAAGACTGCTGACGCCCTGCTCCAGTTCTGCGCGTTCAGGTTTGGCCGGCAAATCGGCGATCAAACCTTGCAACACCTTTAGGAATTCCTGCTGTTCGCGGTATTCAGACTCATCGATGACTTTGCCCGCCTCGACCGTCGCCGGGTAATCAGCGCCAATGTAATCGAGCAAATGCAGGGCCTTCGGCGCACCTTCCGTGGTTTCGGCCTGCGCATTGAAGCTGCAAAACGCGATCACCGACAGCACGAGCCACGCCGGAAAACGAGAGGAGGCAATCATGAATAAATCTCAAATGGAAATACGAAGTAACACATTGTTCACTCTCAATGAGTTTCACTCAAGCTTTGTCTGCAAGAAGAGATCAGAGGGCGCGGAACAAAGTGCCATCATTCGCCTCTATAGTTTGCCGCCTCTTGGCGGCTTATCTTCAAGGAAGACACACAGCAAATGGCTACCCGCCTGCGCTTCTTGTTTTTGCTCGGTGCATGCTTGCTACTGAGCGGTTGCCCCACCCTGCGGGACTACAACGCGGAGTTGAGCGAGACCCTCGACTATTTCAAAGCCGGCCAGGTCGACTCCGCCGTTGCTGTCCTGGACCGAAACAATCCCATTGCCCCGGGCGACTTGCTCTATAACTTCGAGAAGGGCGAACTGCTGCGGCTCACTGGCGATATGACCGGTAGCTACGCCAGCTGGGATTACGCCGACCGGCTGATTGAGGGGTGGGAAAACTCGCCGCGATTCGGCGCCTTCAAAGCCTTCACCGAGTTCAACAGTTACGGCGCCAATGACAAAGTGCGTTTGTACGATGGCTACGATTTCGAGAAGGTCGCCCTGACCACGCAAATGGCCTTGACGTGCCTGTCCAGTGCCGAAGTCGACCTCGCTCGGGTGATGATCAAGAAAACCCACGAGCGCGAGGCAACCATTGCCGAAAAGCGCGACGTGCAATACCTGGCACTGGAGAACCAGGCCCAGGAGCAAGGCGTACCCCTGAAATACCAGAACCTTCAGGGCTACCCGGTGGCGACCCTCGATGCGCCTGAAGTGATTGCCCTGAAAAACAGCTACCAAAGTGCGTTCAGTCATTACCTGGCAGGTTTCGTCTATGAAACGCTTGACGAAAAAGACCTCGCCGCGCCGGGGTATCGCAAAGCCCTTGAGTTGCGCCCCAACACACCGCTGCTTGAGCAGGCGCTGCGCAATCTCGACAAGTCGCCGCTCAAGGCCGGCGAAAGCGATGTCTTGCTGATCGTGCAAACCGGCCTTGCACCCGCGCGCAACTCGGTGCGTGTGCCGATTTCGGTGGATGTCGAAGGCGAAACCTACATCACCAACATGTCGTTCCCGATCCTTGTCCCCGATGCGTCTACGCCACCGGTGGACTTCGTCATGGTGGACGGCAAAAAACATAAGCTGACCTTGCTCAACAGCTATGGCGACATGTCACGGCGAACGTTGCGCGACGACATGCCTGGCATCATCCAGCGCACGCTCCATCGCGCCCGGTCCAATGTCGAGTACCTGGCCTATTTGAAAAAAAACAAACCCGAAAAGCTTGAGGAAACCCTCGTGCAGCAAACTCAACGTGAAGATGCCGACACACGAGGCTGGCGCACGCTACCGGACAAGACGCTGATCGCTCGCCTGCGACTCAAGAAAGGCGAGCATCAACTGACCCTGCCCAATGCCCCGGAACAACTACCGGTCAGGTTCAGGATCGACCAGACACATCAAGCCTTCAGCCTGCGCGCAGTGAGCAACCGGATTTTCGCCGCTGATGTTGCTCTGGAGCTCAACCCCCCTTCCGCACCGCAGGCTGTCACCCGCCGCGCTCAACCCTGAACGGAGATCTTCATGGGATTGAAATGCATCGCCGTTGTCGCGCTGGCCCTGTTGGCCGGTTGCACCACCCCACCGCCGCCGGAACCGGGCAGTGCCGCCAGCAAAGTCCTGGCCACGGGACCGATCGAGGACCTGGCTATCGGCCCCATGCGCATGGCCCGGGAAAACGGTTTCCTCACCGTCAGCACGCAGCTGAGTAACGCCGACACCCGTAACAAAACGCTCTACTACCGCTATCTCTGGCTCGGCCCCGAAGGTTTTCCAGTGGCCGAAGCCGAGTCCTGGAAAAGCCTGACCCTGTATGCCGAGCAGACGAGCTTCCTGCCGGCGATCGCTCCCGTGCCACAAGCCGTGGATTTCCGTCTGGAGATCAATACGCCGTGAACCGTCCACACGAGAACCTGCCCATGTTTGTACGCTTGTCGTCCCTCGCCCTGAGCGCCCTGCTGATTGGCGGCTGCGCGGTCAATCACTCGCCGGTACTGGGCAGCGGCAACATCAGTTACGGCGACCCGAAAGCCGTGGAGCTGGTGACCAACGAATTCGGTTCCACCGACCTGCAGATGATCGCTGAAAGCATGACCCGCTCGCTCGCCCAGTCCGGGGTCCTGAAAGGTCGTCCGGTGGTTCAGGTGTACGACGTACGAAACAAGACCAGCGAGTACATCGACACGCGCGACATCACCACGTCGATCAAGACCCAGCTGATGCGCTCCGGTACCGCCCGCTTTGCCAGCGACAACACCGACATGCAGAGCCAGGTCGATCAACTCAAACTGCAAAACCAGAGCGGCCTGTACAAGAGAAGCACGGTGGCCAAGACCGGCAACATGATCGCCGCCCGCTATCGACTGGAAGGCTCGATCAGCTCGATCGTCAAGCGCAGCAATGATTACAAGGACGTCTTCTACAAATTCAGCCTGCAGTTGATCGATGTCGAAAGCGGGCTGGCCGAGTGGATGGACGAGAAAGAAATCCGCAAGACCACGGAGCGCTGAACAATGCGTGCATGGATTGGCATCATGGCCCTGACCTGCGCCCTGGGCGTTCAGGCGGCGCCGAAAATCGCTGTCACCGACATCGCCTATGAGGCCAGCGTGGATCAATACGTCCACGTGATTTCGTCTAGGGATGATCATCAGCAGGATTATTACGGCGCCAGCGGCTCGTCCAGTTATGACGAGTACACGACGCAGAACAGCTATCTGGAACAGACCGAAATCCGTCGATTCAGCGGTGACATCAAGGGTCAGATGCTCAAGACCGGGATGTTCCAGCTGGTTCAGGGGACGCCCTATACCGCCAACGCCAAACGCGATGTGTATGACGTGATCCAACGCATCAAGGCCGGTGATTTCGAGGGAGCCGACTACGTGCTGTTCGGCACGCTGTCAGACATCGACTTCACCCAGGACATGAACGAACTGGCCAATACCGACAGCTATTCAGCGGTGCTGGCGCTGACCCTGGTGGCTGACTTCAGCCTGATCAACACCAAAACCTACGAGATCACCTCGGCCTTCACCGCAATGGGTGAGGCTCAGGACACCAAACTGGTGAATGACCGGGATATCCACGTCTCGCTGAACCGGCCGCGGGTGGTGCGCGAAGTATCCAGGTCGCTGGGTGAGGATGTGGCGCGGCAATTGAGCGAGCAGCTCGGTGATGGCAGTTATCAACCGCCGGGGCCACCCGAGCTACGCAATGACCTGCCGCCGGATACCGCGCCGGTCATTCTGCGCTGACACCCGAAATGAAAAAGGCGACCTCTAAAGGTCGCCTTTTTTGTGCCTGACAGCTTTTATACCGCGGCTTTACGCAGAGTCGCCATAAATGCCGCCGCGCCAATAAACAGCCCGGCAAACGTACGGTTCATGCGTTTTTGCTGCTGGGGCGTGCGCAACAGACGCAGCACCTTGGACGCCAACCCGGTGTAACCGGCCATGACAATCAGGTCGACGCAGATCATGGTCACGCCAATGATCAGGTACTGAGCCAGCAACGGAGCGTGCGGGTCAATGAACTGCGGCAACACCGCGAGCATGAACACCAGCGCCTTGGGGTTGCTGATGTTGACCAGGAAACCACGGAACACCAGCGCCATCGGCTTGCCGATCTGACGCACAGCCGCGTCATCGCTCATGTCGCTGGGCAACGCGCGCCATTGCTTGATGGCGAGGTACACCAGATACGCCACGCCGAACCATTTGATCGCATAGAAGGCGGACGCTGAAGCCGTGAGGATCGCGCCCACACCGGCGCCGACAATCGCGATCTGCACCGCCAGGCCCAATTGCAGGCCCAGGGCATTCCAGTAACCGCGCCAGAAACCGTATTGCAGACCGCTGGACATCGACGCAATGGCGCCGGCACCAGGCGACAGACTGATCACCCAGCAGGCAGCAAAAAACGCCAGCCATGTTTGAAGCTCCATTGCACACCTCGACTCAGACTCGTGACAGACGTCTAAGCTAATGCGGCTTTGGGCGGATGACTATCGATTTTTTGCAGGATGTTACGGCTGCCGACCAGCGTTTACAGCTTTAGGACCCCTTCGCGAGCAGACTCGCTCCTACATTGAATCCTCGGTGGACACCTATTTAGTGAACAGCCGAAAACCCTGTAGGAGCTCGCTCCGGGCGGCGTTCCGACGATGGCGATCTATCAGACTACAGCAGCCTTACTTCTCGAACCCGCTCGAGGGGAACACATCACTCCCCCGCCAGCGTCGAACCGATCGTTGGAAGAAGAGGCTGTTAGGCACCTGAACCATCGCACTGCCAGTCCCGAGTTCTTCCGCTTCGATCAACGTGGTGTACAGCAGATTGATCGCCACCACCCGGCCTTTGACGCCGGGCTTGTCAGTGGTGTCCACCAACTCGACCACATCGCCGAGGCGGAATGGGCCGACGGTGAAAATCAGGATCGCGCACAGCAGGTTGGAAAGCACACTCCACATGGCGAAGAACGCCACCGCCGCCACCGCGACGAAACCGGACAATGCGGTCCAGAGTACGGTGGCCGACACCCCGAGGCGCTCCAGCACGAAAATCAGCGCACTGCCCATGATCAGCCAGCGCAGACCGCCTCGCAGCGGCATCAGCAATTGCGGCGGAAACGGATAGCGCTCGCCCAGCCGGGTCAGGCCCTTGGCAACGAAACGCTGGGTGAAGTAGCCGGCCAGCAGAATCAGCAGGATCTGCACGACCAGCCAGAGGGGCTCGATCCACACCGCCGGCAATGGCAGCTTGAACGCCTCCATCAAGACAGTGCCTCCAGCTCCGCCTGCATGCTTTCCAGCAGCTCCAGCGCTTCCATCCAGGATTCTTCCAGCTCGGCTTCACGCACCTTCAGCTTGGCCTGTTCAGCCAGCAGATCGCGCAGATCATTCTTGCGCGCCGGCTCGTAAATATCGCTGTCGCCAAGGCTGGCATCGATCTTCGCCAGCTTCTCGTGCAGCTTGCCCAGCTCGGCTTCCAGCTTGTCAGCTTCACGCTTGTGCGGCGCCAGTTGCTGACGCAACGCAGCCGCAGCCTGGCGCTGGGCCTTCTTGTCGGTCTTGTCCGGATTGACCGGCGTGTTGTTGACCGGTGCATTGCGCTGGCGATAGTCGACCAGCCAACGGGCGTAGTCTTCCAGGTCGCCGTCGAACTCCTCGACCTTGCCGTCCGCCACCAGATAGAAATTATCGGTCGTGCTTTTGAGCAAATGACGATCGTGGGAAACCACCAGAACCGCGCCACTAAACTCCTGCAGCGCCATGGTCAACGCCAGGCGCATTTCCAGGTCCAGGTGGTTGGTCGGTTCGTCGAGCAGCAGCAGGTTCGGCCGATCCCAAGCGATCAACGCCAGGGCCAGACGGGCCTTTTCGCCGCCGGAGAAATTCAGCACCGGCTCATCGATGCGCGCACCACGGAAGTCAAAACCACCGAGGAAGTCGCGCAGGGTCTGTTCACGCTCGGTCGGGGCCAGACGCTGCAAGTGCAGTAAAGGGCTTGCCTTGGCGTCGAGAGAATCCAGTTGATGCTGGGCGAAGTAACCCACGACGGTGTTCTCGCCACGGGTCAGTCGGCCGGACAACGGTTCGAGTTCACCGGCGAGGTTTTTGATCAGGGTCGATTTACCGGCACCGTTCGGGCCGAGCAAACCGATGCGCGCGCCAGGGGTCAGTTGCAGCTTGACCTTCTCCAGCACAGCTTTGTCGCCGTAACCCAAACGGGCATCGGACAGGTCGATCAGCGGGCTGGAGATTTTCTGCGATTCACGGAAAACGAAATCGAACGGCGAATCGACGTGGGCGGCGGAGAGTTCTTCCATCCGCTCCAGCGCCTTGATCCGGCTCTGGGCCTGGCGGGCCTTGGTGGCCTGGGCCTTGAAGCGGGCGATGTAGCTTTCCATGTGCGCACGTTGCGCCTGCTGCTTCTCGTAAGCCTGCTGCTGCTGGGCCAGACGTTCGGCGCGGGCGCGCTCGAAGGCGCTATAGCCACCGCGATACAGCGTGATCTTGCGTTGATCGACGTGAGCCACGTGATCGACCACGGCATCGAGAAAGTCCCGGTCGTGGGAAATCAACAACAATGTGCCGGGGTAACTTTTCAGCCACTCTTCGAGCCAGATGATGGCGTCGAGGTCCAAGTGGTTGGTTGGTTCGTCGAGCAGCAGCAGGTCCGAAGGGCACATCAAAGCCTGCGCCAGATTCAGACGCATCCGCCAGCCACCGGAGAAATCTCCTACCGGGCGATCCATCTGCTCGTTGGTGAACCCAAGGCCGGCCAACAACTTTCTGGCCCGGGCGTCGGCGGTGTAACCGTCGGCGCTGTCGAGTTCCGAGTGCAGGCGGGCCTGAGCGGCACCGTCATGGGCTGCTTCGGCTGCGGCGAGGTCGCGTTGCACCTCACGCAGGCGCAGGTCGCCATCGAGCACGTAGTCGACCGCCAGGCGTTCGAGCGTCTCGATTTCCTGACGCATGTGGGCGATGCGCCAGTCGGCCGGCAGGAAGCAGTCACCCGAGTCCGGGTGCAGTTCGCCCCGGATCAAGGCGAACAGGCTCGATTTGCCGGCGCCGTTGGCACCGATGAGGCCGGCTTTGTGGCCGGCGTGCAGGGTCAGCTCAGCGTCTTCTAGCAGACGTTGAGGGCCACGCTGTAAAGTCAGGTTCTGAAGTCGAATCATAATGGCGGCGGAGTCTACCAGCTTCGCTCGCAACTGGCGCGAGTAGCACTATGTCCTCTGACCTGTGGAGCTTTTCCCTGACCACTTACGCCCGTCCCGGCGTCGAACGCGCATGCCTGCAGTTGCAGTCAGCCGGCGCCAATGTGTGTTTGCTGTTCTGTGGAGCGTGGCTTGGACAGCGTGGCGTCGTCTGCAATGAACAGCGAATCAAGCTACTGCGCACCGTGGCGGAGCCTTGGGATGGAGACGTCGTGCAACCGTTGCGCGCCTTGCGCATGCGCTGGAAAGTCGTCGCGACTGACGATGCCGAGCTGAAAAAGCTGCGTGAACAAGTGAAGGCGCTGGAGCTGGAAGCCGAACGGCATCTGTTGTTGCGGCTGGAGCGAACGGCGCAGAGCTGGCCGCAGGGTGAGGCGACCGATCTGACGGCCTGGCTGGAAGGTGTGGCGGCAGGCGCCGCCAACCTGGACCGCGACGCGCTGCATCAGCTGCGCGTCGCGGTAACCGGCACTTAGGAAGCGCTGGTTGGGGTGGTGCTGGCGCTCGACGGTGCGGCTGGCGTTGGCGCAGCCGTGGCTGTCGAGGTGGTTGCTGCGGGTGCAGCCGATGCTGCTGGCGCCGGAGTCACTGGCTTGGCAGCAGGCGCTGGAGTCGGCTTGGCAACGGCAGGTTTTGCAGCAGCTGGTTTGGCCGCTGGTTTTGCAGCCGGTTTGGCAGCGGCAGGTTTGGCGGCTGGTTTTGCAGCCGGTTTAGCAGCGGCAGGTTTAGCGGCTGGTTTAGCAGCGGCTGGCTTGGCGGCAGTAGCGGGTTTCGCGGCAGCCGTTTTGGCGGCAGGTTTAGCAGCCGGTTTGGCAGCAGCTTTTACAGCGGGTTTAGCAGCTGGTTTGGCAGCAGCTTTTACAGCCGGTTTAGCGGCAGGCTTGGCAGCAGCGGTTCGCGCAGCAACTGGCTTGGCAGCAGGTTTTGCAGCAGCCGTTTTGGCGGCTGGTTTAGCAGCCGGTTTAGCGGCTACGGCTCTTGCAGCAGCAGGTTTGGCAGCAGGCGATTTTGCAGCAGGCTTGGCAGCAGCGGTTCGCGCGGCGGCTGGCTTGGCGGCAGGTCTCGCAGCGGCTGTTTTAGCCGCCGGTTTGGCAGCGCTGGCAGCGGCTGGTTTTTTCGCAGCGGCAGGTTTTGCAGCAGTTTTCACCGCTGGCTTGGCAGCAGGCTTGGCCGGCGCTTTTGCAGCAGCTGGCTTGGCAGCGGCTTTCTTGACCGGTACTGCAGCAGGTTTGGCTGCACGCAGGGACAACGCCTTGCCGACAGCCTCTTGTACACGACCGACGCCTTGGGCCAGTTTCAGGCTTTCTTGAGCATCGCGTTTGAGTTGCAGAATGTAGGCACGGGTGTCGGACTGACGATCCTTGAGGGCATCGAGCACGTCTTCGAGTTGCTGCACGCTGTCCTTCGCCTTGGCTTGTGCCTTGGCCTTGCCGGCCGACGCAGCGTCCTGCAATTTGGTACGGGACTTGTGTAATTTTTCCTGTGCTTTTCCGCGCTGTTTTTCCAGTTTGGCGAGCAGTTTTTCAGCATCAGCCAAGGCTTGGGAACAAGCGTTTTCCAAATGCTCGAGCAGGCTGCCCGACAGTTGTTGGAGTAAGTGCAACGGGGTATTTACAGGCTTCTTGGTGGCCGACATGGTTTACCTCCTGGCTGACGTGGGTGCGGCTCATACTAGACCTCTGCTGCTACCGCCGCTAGGGCATGTTGACAGTATCGAAAGCGTTGCGTTGCAACGGATCGAAAAACTTCTGCGCTTGTGCAAAACCAGTTCACCTTTGTGCGCATTCTCACTGGCATAATCCACCGCATTCCAGGTCGGAGAGTGCCCATGTCGCGCTACCTTTTTTTATCGCTGTGCGTGTTTTTTTCAGTGGCTCAAGCCGACGAAAAAACCTCCGCAAATAACCCTCACGATCTTGCTTACAGCCTGGGCGCGAGCCTCGGTGAACGCCTGCGTCAGGAGGTTCCCGATCTACAACTTCAGGCACTGCTGGAGGGTCTGCAACAAGCGTATCAAGGCAAGCCACTGGCGCTGAAGGACGAGCAGATCGAGCGAATCCTGGCCGAGCATGAAGCCCAGCTCGCCGAGCAACCGGCGCTCCCGCAAAGCGAAGCCGCACTGGAAAAAGAGCAGCGATTTCTCACTGAGGAAAAAGCCAAACCGGGTGTTCGCGAATTGGCCGATGGCGTGTTGCTGACAGAGCTGACTCCCGGCACCGGTGCCAAGGCCGGCCCAAATGGCAAGGTCCAGGTTTTGTATGTCGGGCGCCTGCCGGACGGCACGGTGTTCGATCAGAACAATCAGCCGCAGTGGTTCAGTCTCGACAGCGTGATCAGCGGCTGGCGCAGCGCACTGCAAAACATGCCGGTGGGTGCGAAATGGCGCCTGGTGATTCCATCGTCTCAAGCCTATGGCGCGGACGGTGCCGGCGACCTGATCGCCCCCTTCACCCCGCTGGTTTTTGAAGTCGAATTGCGCGGCGCTACCAGCTGAAAAACAGGCATAAAAAAACGGCGCGCAGTGCGCACCGTTTTTAACTTGCCGGGAGGGATTCAGGCCTGAACCGAATCCTCTTCCTTGTGAGCGGTATGCAGCACTTCGATCAGGCAATCTTCCAGTTCGAAGCGTTCATGCAACAAGCCGCCCAACTCCTTGAATTTCTCCGCGACGCACTTGCCTGCATCACACAGGTCGTTGAACGCCAGCAGCTTCTCGGTGATGACATCGATGCGCGGGTAGAGGGTCTCGGCCAGTTCCAGACCACGCTTGTCGTTGAAAGCCTTGGCCTCCCCCGTCAACTGCTCGTAGATCTCGAAGTGCCCGGCAGACACGTAATCGACCAGCACTCCGCAGAACTCCTGCAAGGGCTTTCGGTCCTCGCTCAGTGCTTCAGGCTTTGCACCGAGCTTGTCGTAGGCATCAATCAGATCTTTGCGCTCCTGCAACCAGCGATCGATCAGCAGGTGCACTCCGCCCCAGCGTTCCTGAGCATTCTGACAACTTTCGAGCATGGTGATCTCTCTTCCCTTGTGGGTCAGCTGCTCTATGCCTGCTCGCCTCTTGTTACGTCAGTGGGCGGTCGGGCAGAGCGTCATCGAGCAACATAATTCCAATGACACGTGCGGGCCAGATTATGCCCGCGCGACTGTGGCTTCAAGGTACGCAGGAGATAAAGTTCATACAAGTGTTTAATCACCCATCTGCACCCGGTGCGACGACACGCCGCTGAGCGGTCGCTCACACGCGAGCCAGACGACGCGCAGCAACTGATAAACCCCCAGAATCGTCACCCCGACAAAGAACAGCAGGCTCCATTCCGGAATGCTCAGGTCGAACAATGTCCAGGAAATCTCGGCACAATCAGCGTTCCCTTTGAACATCTCCGTGACCCGGCACAACCAGGGCATGTTCTCGTACGAGCCTTCCAGGTCAGGCGGGCACGTCGACAGCACATGTGATGGGTCACTTTGCAGCAAAATCTGCCGCCACGCCGTAATCATGCCCGCGAGGCTGCAGAAGAATCCAAGTAACCAATACAGGAACGATCCAAAGCGTCCGGGGCCCTGCACGGAGGCTGTCAGACAAACACCCGTCAGCAACGCCAGACAAACCCGCTGCAAAACGCACAGGCCGCAAGGTTTGAGTCCGACCGCATATTCCAGGTAATAGGAAACGCCCAAGGCCAGGGAACCTGTAATGAAAACCATGAAAAACAAGGAGCGTGAGCAGGCCAAAGACATGGCTTTTCCGTACCAGTAGAGACAGGTGGTTACGGTAGAGGAAAGCGCGCCAGCCTTTCAAGGCAGGCCGGCACGGACACTTCACCAGAAGTGTAGGGAATTCCCGACAGTGTCGAGAGGAATCGGTGTAGCCCTCTGTAGGACGTTGCCGATCAGGGACTACAAAGCCAAACACACGACGCGTTTCGAGCCCCCTGAGAACGCCGCCCCGCCCATGTAGCAGCGGCCGAAGGCTGCATCCGGCGGCGCAGCAGTCGTAAAATCAGGCGCTCTGGTTTATCAGGTCGACCGCGTTATCTTTATGACGACTGCTTCGCCGCCGGACGCAGCCTTCGGCAGCTGCTACAGACCAGTCTCAGGCGTAAACGGGAGTGGGCAACGGTGCCGCCAGCAGGCGCTCATCGAGCATGCCCAGGCCTTCCTGGAACAACTGATTGCTGCGTTCCGTATCGCCCAGTTGCGCCAGCAACCGCGCCAACTCCGCACAGGCTTCCGGATTGCGCTGAACCCGCAGACTGCTTTCAAGATAGTCTCGCGCCTTGCCCCACAAGCTGTTTTGCAGGCACAAGCGGCCCAGTGTCAGCAACAGGCTTGGGTCAGCCGGATGATCCTTGAGCCACCCCTCGGCAGTCTGCAGTTGCCGAGCCGGATCGCTGCCGCGAACCAATCCGTACAGGCGCGCCAGATGGCTGTCGTAATTGCGCTTGAGGGCCGTGCGCAGAACCTCCTCCGCCTCGACCTGCGCCCCCAGTTGTCGTAGCTGCTCGGCATAGGCCAGCACCAATTGCGGTTCCTGACGCTGAGCCGACGTAAGCTGTTGCCAGGCGCGAGTGAGCGATTGCAAACCGACCTTGCCGTCCTCTTCCTGATGCGCCGCCAGCGACAGGTTTTCACCCCACGCACGACGCTCCAGCTCGGCCAGTTCGGCGGGCGGCAGGACTTTATCCTTGCGCAACTCGGGCAACAGGCGAATCACCGCTGACCAGTCGCCACGCTGCTGAAGCAGGCGCTGTAACTGGCGCAATGTCTGGGCGTTATGGGGATGACGCTCATGCATGGCCTCAAGGGTGGCCAAGGCTCCGTCGGTATCGCCACGGTCGGTCTGCAATTGCGCATGACTCAAGGCAATCGCCAGTTCAGCCTGCGGTTGACGTTCGAGGGCGCGCTCCAGCAAGTTGTCGCTTTCTTCGTAATGACCCTGCTCGTTGGCGGCACGTGCCGCGCCGAGGTAATAGAGCAGTGGCTGGCGCTCGGCTTCGGCCGCCCGATGCAAATGACGCTGCGCACTGGCCCAGCGACCTTCCGCCAGATCCAGCTGACCATGCTCGATCGCCACTTGCACCCGACGGCTGCGATTGCGCCGCGACCAGGGATTGACCACGCCACTGGAGGTCATCACCAGCTCAACCAGCACCTTGATGCCCCAGAACAGTAGCCACAACACCGCGATCAATGCGAGGGTCGCCCACAGGCTCGATTCGTAACGAAAGCCCTTGTAGGCAATCAGCACGTATCCGGCATGCTCGGCAATCGCCAGTCCCAGCGCGGCAGCAGCGGCGATCACCAGGAACACGATCACATAGAGGCGTTTCATGGCGTTGCCTCCTGGGCGGTACCCGCAGCAGGCTTGGCCATTGGCTTGATCGAGTCTTCAGCGTTGACATTACGCCGCTCCAGATACCCCTGGACCGCGCTCAGCGTACCCGTCAGATCCGGTGTCACGACCGTGACCCGTTGTTTGCTCAACTCGCCAACCTGCTCCAGCATCACTTTGCTCTGGGGGTTGTCCGGGTTGAAGTTGCCGGTCAACACGTCCCGCGCCTCCGCCAGCGCCTGGGTGTAAACCGCGGCCTGGCCATTGAGCGCGGCCCATTGCGCCTGCTCCAGCGCCAGGCTCAGGGCAAGGCGCACCTGGCTCAGGCTCTGCCCGGCCAACAGTGGACGGACATTTTTGTCAGCATTGAAGTCGATACGGATGTAACGGGAGATCTGATCCCACCACTGCGCCCAGCGACTGGCACCGTCGCCATCAGCGGTCAGGCCCAGCAGTGATTCACCCCGGTCCTTGTACTCGGGCGCCAGCTCGGTGAGGTCGATCACTTGATCACGCAATGCGCCCAGGCGCAGGAACAAGCCGGTGCGATCCGGCTGTTCTGTACTGCGCAACGCCACGAGGGTTTTGGCCACTTGCTCGCGAGCGGCGAAGGAACCCGGATCGTTCTGTTCACGGAGTATGTCGTCGGCACCCTGCACCAGCGCCTGGGCGCTGCTGATGTCCTGCAAGGCAGAGAGGCGCAGGCTGGCCAGACGCAGCAAGTGCTCGGCCTCGGCCAGGCGCCAATCCTTGCGGCTGGCACCGAGGACGGTTTCCAGGCGCTGGTTCAGACGCTGTTGATCGCCCTGCAACTGCGTGACCAGACGGGCGCGAGCATCCAGTTCATCAACGGCGGGCAACTGCTCCAAACGTGCGCTGATGCGCTGTTCATTGAGCCTGAGGCTTTGCGCCTGGTCGTTCAGCGCTTGCACCTGAGCCAGTTGCTGCTGGTTATTGGCTTGCAGGTGTCGCACCTGCCAGACACCCCAACCGCCCACGGCAACACCGGCAGCGCCGAGCAGCAGCGCGACGATTGCCAGGCCATTGCCTCGGCGCTGCACGTCAGCGGGTGTCGCGGTTTCAACCGGAGTTTCAACCGGCGCATCAAGCACTGGCTGGACGTCATCTTTAGGCAAGGCAGTTTCGCTCACGTATCCATCCTTTGCATTAGAGAACGGGTTCGGGATGCTCCCGTAACGCCGTCAGCAAAGCCGCGGCACTGGCGCCGCGACAATCCACAACTGTTTGGGCCCCGGCGGCACGTGCCAGCCCGGCGACCCTGGGGCTTGGAACAAACAACGGCAACCGCGCCAATTGTGGCCAGGCAACGCCAGCCAGTTGATGCAGGTGCTCAAAACCTTGTCCACTGCTGACCACCAGCCCGTTCAAGCGTTCCGCTTCAATCCGGTCAGGCAGTGCCGCCGGCGGGTAATGCGGCAAGCCGCGACGGTACAACTCCAGATACTCGACACTAGCACCAAGCTCGCGCAAACGCTCTGCCAGGAGTTCACGCCCGCCTTCCCCGCGCATGATCAACACGCGCGGATCGGGCCGGTTGATAGCCTCGCGCAACCCGGGAAGTTCCAGCAAGGCTTCGCTGTCATCACCCTCGGCCGGAAAGCTCACGTCCAGCCCACGGCCCTCGAGGATCTGCGCAGTGGCGGCGCCGACACTGAACCACTTCAACGCAGGTGACTGCGGCCAATACCGGTCAACCAGATCAACACCGATTCTGGCCGCGGGTTTGCTGACCACGATCACCGCACAGAAGCGATCCAGTGTCTGAATCAGCGCGCGCATTGTGTCAGAGGCCGGGATTGGCTCGATTTCCAAAAGCGGCAAGCTGCTGCTGAAAATCCCCGCTTGCGCCAGAACATCGCTCAGCGCTGCGGATTCATCCGCAGGGCGCGTCAGCAGCAAGCGCCAGCCAGTCACTCGTGACCTGCCTCGCCATACACCGCTTTCAGGATATCGTCGGCGCCCTGGCTCAAAAGGTCCTCGGCGACTTGCACGCCCAAGGTTTCAGCGTCTGCGCGTGGCGCACGGGCCTCTGCGCTGAGCAACAGGCCGCCACTTGGGTCTCCGACCAGGCCACGCAACCAGATCTGCTCGCCTTCCAACACGGCGTAGCAGGCAATCGGCACTTGGCAGCCACCGTTCAAATGTTTGTTGAGTGCACGTTCGGCGGTCACGCGAGTGGCAGTGTCCAGATGGTGCAGCGGTGCCAACAAGGCATGGATTTCGCTGTCGGCGGAGCGGCATTCGATACCGACTGCGCCCTGGCCACCGGCCGGCAGGCTGTCGTCGACACTGATGGCCGAGGTGATGCGGTCTTCGAAGCCCAGGCGAATCAGGCCAGCGGCAGCGAGGATGATGGCGTCGTACTCACCCGCATCGAGCTTGGCCAGGCGCGTATTGACGTTGCCACGCAAGAAGCGGATCTGCAGGTCCGGACGACGGGTCAGCAGTTGAGCCTGACGGCGCAGACTGGAGGTACCGACGACGCTGCCTTTCGGCAACTCATCCAGGCTGGAGTAGGTGTTGGAGACGAATGCATCGCGCGGGTCTTCACGCTCGCAGATGCAAAACAGGCCAAGGCCTTCGGGAAAGTCCATCGGTACGTCTTTCATCGAGTGCACAGCGATGTCGGCTTCATTTTCCAGCAACGCGGTTTCCAGCTCTTTGACGAACAGGCCCTTGCCGCCGATTTTCGACAGCGGCGAGTCCAGCAGCTTGTCGCCACGACTGACCATGGGCACCAGCGTCACGAGCAGACCGGGATGGGCCTCTTCCAGACGGGCTTTGACGTATTCGGCCTGCCATAAGGCCAGGGCGCTTTTGCGGGTGGCGATGCGGATTTCGCGAGAGGACATGGATCAATCCGTACTGAATAGATACGGCGGATAATAACAGCTCAGCCAAATCCACTTTGACTTGAATCAGATACTGCGTGGCCTCCCTGGCCTGTATGTGCGGCAAGCGGGTGTGAAGTTCGCCCTGTGAACGGCGAATTAAAGCTGCTGCATCATCTTGCGCACGCCGGCCACATGGCGTCGGCTGACGATCAATGCGTCGCCGTTCAGACCTTTGAGGAACAGCTGAAAATGCCCCAGAGGTGTGCGCTGCAAGCGTTCGATACGCTCGCGGGCGACCAGGGCGTTGCGGTGGATACGCACGAATCGGTCACCAAATTCGTCCTCAAGGGCCTTGAGCGGTTCATCCAGCAACACTTCGCCGCTTTCATGGCGCAAGGTCACGTATTTGTGGTCGGCAATGAAGTAGACCACCTGATCCAGTGGGATCAGCTCGATACCCTTTCGGGTTCGTGCACTGATGTGGCTACGCGGTCCGCTACCACTTTCGGCGGCGGGACGCGTCAGGGCGGCGAGCTGGAGACGATTGGGGCGCTCGGCTTTTTTCAATGCTTCGTGAAGATGTTCAGTACGCACAGGTTTCACCACATAGCCTACGGCGCTGGCCTGTAAGGCTTCCACGGCAAATTCATCGGGTCCTGTACAAAACACCACAGCGGGCGGAGTTTCGCGTTCGCACAACCGCGCAGCCACTTGCAGGCCGTCAAGGCCTGGCATGCGGATATCGAGCAACACGATATCCGGCTTGTGGCTGTCGATCAGTGCCAACGCCTCTTCGCCGTTCGTGGCGCTCGGCTCCAGGACACTGTATCCCTCGAGTTCGCCGACCATTCGGCTCAGGCGCTCGCGGGCCAAGGGTTCGTCATCAACGATCAGGACATTCATATTGCGCTGGATTCCTGCGTGAGTCTCGCACAAGGATAACGTAGACAGGTGAAGTGACGTCCGTCACCGCGATCCACGCTAAGACTAGCGCGAGGGCCAAAAAGTGCCGCGAAATCGGCGGCTAAATTTTCAACTGCCGCGTGATTGGAGGCTCTGGCCCGCGTTGGCGAGGGATCGCCGTAGGGTTTGCCGATACACAATATGAACACCCCCTCTTCTTATAGTCAGTAATCGCACCAGAAAGTGCGGTGATCCTACTGTCCAACTGTAGACGGTTGCCGGGACGTTATTGCTCAAATGAAAAATATCGTTGCGCAATTTCCCGAAGGCTCACCTTGAGTATGGACCGCGCAATAAGAAAAAAACGTATCGACCAGTGTCAGCGACAGGATTGGCAACCCTGTTATTATCCGCGACAGCTTTCAACGTCACTTTTCTCCAGCCGATACGAGCGAATTCATGAGCACTGACAAGACCAATCAGTCCTGGGGCGGCCGCTTCAGTGAACCCGTCGACGCCTTCGTCGCCCGCTTCACCGCCTCCGTCACTTTCGACCAGCGCCTGTATCGCCACGACATCATGGGCTCGATCGCCCACGCCACCATGCTGGCCAAGGTCGGCGTGCTGACCGATGCCGAGCGCGACAGCATCATTGATGGCCTGAACACCATCCAGGGTGAAATCGAGGCCGGCCAGTTCGACTGGCGCATCGACCTCGAAGACGTGCACATGAACATCGAGGCGCGCCTGACCGATCGCATCGGCGTCACTGGCAAGAAGCTGCACACCGGCCGTAGCCGTAACGACCAGGTTGCCACCGATATCCGCCTGTGGCTGCGTGACGAGATCGACCTGATCCTCGGCGAAATCACCCGCCTGCAAAAAGGTTTGCTGGAGCAGGCAGAGCGCGAAGCTGGCAGCATCATGCCCGGCTTCACTCACCTGCAAACCGCACAGCCCGTGACTTTCGGGCACCACATGCTGGCCTGGTTCGAAATGCTCAGCCGCGACTATGAGCGTCTGGTCGACTGCCGCAAGCGTACCAACCGCATGCCATTGGGCAGCGCTGCGCTGGCGGGCACCACCTACCCGATCGACCGCGAATACACCGCGCAGCTACTGGGCTTCGACGCCGTCGGCGGCAACTCGCTGGACAACGTGTCCGATCGCGACTTCGCCATCGAGTTCTGCTCGGCGGCCAGCATCGCGATGATGCACCTGTCGCGCTTCTCCGAAGAGCTGGTGCTGTGGACCAGCGCGCAATTCCAGTTCATCGATCTGCCAGACCGCTTCTGCACCGGCAGCTCGATCATGCCGCAAAAGAAAAATCCGGACGTGCCGGAACTGGTTCGCGGCAAATCCGGCCGCGTCTTCGGCGCACTGATGGGCCTGCTGACCTTGATGAAGGGCCAGCCGTTGGCCTACAACAAGGACAATCAGGAAGACAAAGAGCCGCTGTTCGACGCCGCCGATACCCTGCGCGACTCGTTGCGAGCCTTTGCCGACATGATCCCGGCGATCAAACCCAAGCACGCGATGATGCGCGAAGCGGCGCTGCGCGGTTTCTCCACTGCCACCGACCTGGCCGACTACCTGGTGCGCCGTGGCCTGCCGTTCCGTGACTGCCACGAAATTGTTGGCCATGCGGTGAAGTACGGTGTGGAAAACGGCAAGGACCTGGCGGAAATGAGCCTGGAAGAGCTGCGTAAATTCAGCGACCAGATCGATCAGGACGTGTTTGCCGTGCTGACCCTGGAAGGCTCGGTGAATGCCCGTGACCATATCGGCGGCACTGCGCCAGCACAGGTCAAGCAGGCAGTGGTTCGCGGCCAGGCGTTGCTCGCCAGCCGCTAAAAGCTTCGTCGGAACGCCGCCCGGAGCCGGCTCGCATCCACAGTGGCCCGGTGTGTTCAGCACTTTCCACTGTGGGAGCGAGCTTGCTCCGGGCGGCGCTCCGACGATGTCTGACTTCAGAACGCTACAAATTTCATTTCTTGGACGCGATCATCGCCATAAACGCTGGCATCGCCGCTTCCTTGTCCGCAGCAATCCTCTGCACATTCGGATTCGCCTCCAGACGCTCCAGCAGCGCCTTGGCTTCTGGCATCTCGGCCAACAAATCCAGGCCAAACAACTTCTGCCCCACCGCAGCGGCCAATGGCACGCTATACAGGAAATACAGATCGGCAACGCTCAGGCTGTCACCCGCCACATAAGGGGCGAACTTGCCGTGTCGCGCCAGCGAGGCGAACCCCAGCAGCAACTCGGACCTGGTCCTGTCCTTGATTGCCTCTGGCACTGGCGAGCCAAAAAACGCCTCGCCGTAGCACATGCGCCCCGGCAACTCGATGTACAGCTCGATTTCCTTGGCCAGCGCCAGCACCTGGGCGCGCTCGAAAGGATCGCTTGGCAACAGAGGTGTGCCTTTCTGGCTTTGTTCGATGTATTCGAGAATGATGGCGGTTTCATTAACGAAACCCTGTTCGACGCCCAGCACTGGCACCTTGCCGCGCGGACTGATGGTCAGCGCTTCCGGGCTCGGGCCAGGGTAAAACAGCACTTCTTCGAACGGCAGTCCCTTCTCCAGCAGCGCCAGTTTCACCATGTTGTAGTAGTTGCTGACGGAAAATCCATAAAGCTTGAGCATCACAAAGCCTCCAGGCCGTGCGGGGTTGGCAGTCCTGTTTTATAGAACGCCGAAGCGATTCTTGCCAGCAGCATCACAGCGCTGAATGCAGGTAAACTGGCCGCCTTAACTTGAGGAGCCTGCCATGAGCGAGCCAATCGACATCGATAGCGACGAAGAAGAATTTACCGAAACCACCCTGATCGAAGCCATCGAAAACCAGATTGAAAGCGACAACCCGCCAGCGGCCAAGGCCACCTTCAACAAGCTGACCCTGGTGGGTTACGAACGTGAAGAAATCCTCAACATGATGGCTCACGTGTTAGCGGTAGAAATCGACGCGATCCTGGAAGAAGACCGCGCGTTCAACACCGAATGGTACGAAACAGCGCTGCGTGCGCTGCCGGAATTGCCGCCGGAAAAGAAGTAAGCGAACACCATGCGGGAGCGGGCAATCCGCTCCTACACAAATTGTCACCCATCCATCCTGCCTTCCCCCATGCCCTGACTACACTGGTACGCACCCCGCTGCCGCACCAGCCGCCGGGGAATGCTTCCCGAGGTGAAAAAACCCTGATGCAGGCACTGGACATGCCGCACGAGTGGGCTCACCTTAGGGGCGCTGTCGTCCAATTCCTAGAAAGTCTGGAGTCCTTATGTCGCTTACCCCTGAGTTGGTTGCCGAACTGGAAATCCTCGCACTCTTCAACCTGGACAGTTCCCAGGAAGGTTTGAAAATTCATCAGACCGCTGCCCCGAAAGCCATTGCCGCCGCCCAACGCCTGTTTGAAAAGGAACTGATCGACCAGCCCGATGGCGGTTACCTGACCAGCCTGGGGCGTGACGCCGCGCAAAACGTGCAAACGCTGCTGACCATTCTGAACGTCCGAGAAACTGCCTGAGATCACCGCTTCGCCCACGGAAACCCCTGCCACGGGATTTCCGCGGGCAAACCCGGCGGCCTGCTGTCGCCTCGCGATAAAAATCTGACGTCAAAAATACAAATTCAGCTTAAAGGTGGCGGGCCCGAGGCGCTAAACTGCCCCTCATCCGCCGCCCCCACGTCCGAGCCTCGCGAGCCGGTTTGAGCTGACATGACCCGCACCCATGAAATCCGCCCCGATCTGGACGAGGGAATCGACCGCAAGGTTCTCAGCCAACTGCGCGCACGCTTTCTCAAACTCAATGAAGGCCGCATGGCCCGGGCCATGGAAGGGTTGTCGACCCGCCAGCAAACGGTGCTGACGCTGCTACCGCTGTTTTTCCACGTCAATCATCCGTTATTGCCCGGGTATGTTTCCGGCGCTACGCCGGCCGGGCTGTCGAACTTCGAGCCGGACGCCAATGCCCTCGCTGAAGCCCAGCGCCTGACCCGCTCGTTCTCTTACAAGCCGCGCCATGGCAGCAATCCGCCGCGACCGATCCACGGCCTGTTCCTGATGGGCAGCCTGGGTACGCTGGCTCAAGCCGATCAAAGCGACATGGACGTTTGGGTCTGCCACGCGCCGGACCTCGGCGAAAGCGAGCTCGCGGAGCTGCGTAAAAAGTGCCAGCTGCTGGAGGTCTGGGCCGCAAGCCAAGGCGCCGAGGCGCATTTCTTCCTGATCGACCCGACGCGCTTCGTGCTCGGTGAGCGCGACACCCAGTTGAGCTCCGAAGACTGCGGCACCACCCAGCACTACCTGCTGCTGGACGAGTTCTACCGCACCGCCATCTGGCTGGCCGGCCGCACGCCGATCTGGTGGCTGGTGCCAGTCTATGAAGAGTCCGCCTACGACCGCTACACCCACACGCTGCTGTCCAAACGCTTCATCCGTGCCGACGAAAGCCTGGACCTGGGGCATCTGGCATTCATACCGCCGGGGGAGTTCATCGGCGCCGGGCTCTGGCAATTGTTCAAGGGCATCGAGTCGCCCTACAAGTCCGTACTCAAGCTGCTGCTGACCGAGGTCTACGCCAGCGAGCACCCCAAGGTTCATTGCCTGAGCCTGCGCTTCAAGCAAGCCGTTTTCGCCAATCAACTGGACCTCGACGAGTTGGACCCGTACATCGTGGTCTACCGGCGCATCGAGGAATACCTCAAGGCCCGGGGCGAGCCGGAACGGCTGGAATTGGTGCGCCGCGCGCTGTACCTGAAGGTCAATCGCAAACTGACCGGCAACACCCGCACCCAGAGCTGGCAGCGTTCATTGCTTGAGCGACTGGCCCAGGAATGGGGCTGGGATCAGCGGCAACTGGCGCTGCTCGATAGCCGCAGCCAGTGGAAAGTCCGCCAGGTCAGCGCTGAACGTCGCGCCTTGGTCAACGAGTTGAACTACAGCTACCGCTTCCTGACCCAGTTCGCCCGCACCGAAGACACCGTCAGCCTGATCAACAAGCGCGACCTCAACGTGTTGGGTCGCCGGTTGTACGCGGCCTTCGAGCGCAAGGCTGACAAGGTCGAATTCATCAACCCGGGCATCGCCCCGGACCTGGCCGAAGACACGCTGACGCTGGTGCAGGCGCCCAACAAGAAAGAACCCGGGCAAACCCAGTGGGGTCTGTACAACGGCAGCCTGGCCGCTCATGAGTGGGAACATTTCGCGCCGATCAAGCGCAGCCGCCAATTGCTGGAACTCCTGACCTGGTGCCACCGTAATGGCGTGATCGACAGCAGCACGCGGCTGGCCTTGCACCCAGGCACCAGCGATTTGAGCGAGTTCGAACTGTTCAACCTGCTCGGCAGCCTGCAACAGAGCATTGCCCTGCCCCTGACTACCGTCGCGGAAGAACCCTTGCTGCGCGCCAGCGTACCGAGCGAGGTGCTGATCCTCGTGAACGTTGGCGTCGACCCGCTCAAGCACCATCGCGATTTAAACATCCTGATGACCACCGAGCGCACCGACTCGCTGAGCTATGCCGGGGTTCGCGAGAACCTGGTGCTGACGCTGGACCAGGTCACGCTCAACAGCTGGAACGAAGTGCTGGTCAGCCGCTACGACGGCCCTCATGCCCTGCTCGACTGCCTGCGCGCCTACCTCAACAACCTGCCGAGCGGGCCACAGCAGCCCAAGCTGCGGGTTCGGTGCTTCTGCCATAACCGTGCGCAATTCATTGCCCGCCGGGTAGAAGAGGTGATCGACTCCGCGCAGAACCTGCTGTTAAGCAACCTCAATCACCGTTACCTGATCCAGGTCCAGCAGCACTATCACGTGCTGGAACTGGTGCCGGGCCAGGTCAACCACGTCGCCATCGCCACCTTGCCGGCGCTGATTGATTACCTGGGTGAGGAACTGACAGGCTACAGCCCGCTGCACCTGGACCCGATGGCGCTGGAAGACCACGACCTCGCGCTGATCCTGCCGATGGGCCAGCCCGAGTGCATTCAGGTGTTCTACAGAATCAATGAGGATCAGGCTGATCTCTACGTGCTGGATGAGCTCAATGCACTGTGGCAACAACGCCTGCCCTATCACGACGAACAAAGCCTGTTGGTGCCGTTGCAACGTTTCCTGCAATCGATCCAGTACCGGCGCGATGCCTTGTTGCCGATGGATGCCGCGCAGCCGTTGACCCTGGACACGTTGTACTACCAACTGCTGCCGTCCGGCTCCGGGCGCGGGCGCCGGGTAGAAACGCGGCCAGCGCCGCAAACGCCAGTCAACAAACCGTTCTACGACGTGCAGGCCATCATCGGCAAAGCCGCGCCGGGCGAGGTACAGGTGACGCTGTATTGCAATCAGCGAGAGTTTTCAGAGCTGGAACATGGCGACCAACTGTTCAGCGTGGTCGCGCAAGAGATCGTCGAGCAACGCCGCGAGACCGAGCGCTATCGCTGTTACATCACCGACCTCGACCTCTCGGGCCTGCTCGGTGACGGTCAGAGTTCAAGCAATCTGTATCTGCGTTACAAGGCTGACCTGGAGCGCTCGTTGAACGAGGCGCTCGAACAGGTCTGAGGAGCGTTACTCCGGGAAGTCGCCGCCATTGGCCGGCTGTGACTCGACTTCCAGCAACGTCAGCTTGAGGGTCTTGCCGCCGGGTGCCGGCCAGTCGATGTGTTGACCAACCTTGAGACCGAGCAGTGCACTGCCGACGGGCGCCAGTATGGAAATCTTGCCTTCGTCGGCATTGGCGTCTTTTGGGTAAACCAGCGTCAGGTGATAGTCCTTGCCGCTGCCTTCTTCACGGCAATGCACACGGGAATTCATCGTTACGACATCGGCAGGCACGTCTTCGTGACCGACCAGCGTATCGGCGCGGTCCAGCTCGGTTTGCAGCGCAATAACGCCCGGCAGCGTGTCATCCAGGCTGTCGATCAGGCGCTCCAGACGTTGCACGTCCAGACGAGTAAGGGTGATGGAAGGTGCGGTCATGATTAAGGCAGACTCCTTTCTTCTGCACAGAAAAAGCAAAACCCCGCCAGAAAAAGGCGGGGTTTTCACGAGCCTCGATGGGTTGAGGCGTTTCTGGACACTATCACAGCTCAATAAATATACAAGTGAGGGGCGACCACGCACCTGCGCTGACATTTTTGAGAGAGGCTTGCCTGTGGCGAGGGAGCTTGCTCCCGTTCGGCTGCGCAGCAGTCGTAAGCTTTTTGGGGCCGCTTCGCAGCCCAGCGGGAGCAAGCTCCCTCGCCACAAAAGCTCTTATGCCAAGGCTTTGCGCTGGACTGCCTGGGCGCAGATCACACGCCGACGATCATCGTCGGCCGAACGCCATTCGCGGATGTCTTCGACATGGCGAAAACACCCCAGGCACACCTTTTGTTCATCCAGCCGGCACACACCACTGCACGGCGAAGGGACCGCCGGGCTGACATTGCTGTAGAGCGGCTTCGGTGGGCGAACGACGGCAGGCTCGGTCACAATCTCACAGACCTTCGAAATCGAGTTCGACGTCCGCTTGCAGCTTGACGATGCGCTCGAGCATTTCGCCCAGCTGCTCTTCGCTCTTGTCGCACATCCAGCGCTCGCTCTCTTCGTCGTAGTCAAAGTGGAAACCACCGGAGACCGCCGCCAGCCACAGCTGACGCAGCGGTTCCTGACGACTGAAGATCAACTGGCTGCCGTTTTCGAACTTGACGGTGAGCACACCGGCCGAACTCTCCAGATCGATATCCAGGTCACACTCGTCAAAAATATCCTCCAGCGTCTGCTGGGTGGCATCGACCAGATCGTGGAAACGGGCTTCGGTCAAACTCATTGCGGCAACCTCAAAAAGTGTCTGTTCACGCTCAAGCGCCGCAAGATACGGGCGAGCCCCGGTGATTGCAAAGGATAACGACCCAAGGTGATCACTAAACCTGTTGGACCGAGCCTGCTCGAGAAGGGCCCATCATATTCAACATCAATGTTGACTGACACTACGCCTTCGCGAGCCGGCTCGCTCCCACAGGGATTGCGCCCGGCTGACCGGCATCGTGCCAAGCCCCGCCGGACGGGAGCCCCGTCGCATAGGCAAGCTGACGGGTGGCCGGTATACTCCGGCGCAATTAACGCATTTTCAAGGATTTCGCCATGAAGCGCCTGATCTCTTCCCTTGCTGCGCTCGTCGCGGTTGCCTGCCTTGTGTCGGCCTGTGGTCAAAAAGGCCCGCTGTATCTGCCAGACGAAGACCAGGACCCTGTCGAACAGGCCAAGTCCTCGCAAAAACAGCCTGTCTCCAAAGCACACAAGCACGACGTCTACCAATAAGGGAACGCCATGGACGCTTTTAACTACCGTGGCGGGGAGCTGTTTGCCGAAGGTGTGGCCCTGTCGGCCATCGCCGAACGTTTCGGCACACCGACCTACGTCTACTCCCGCGCGCACATCGAAGCCCAATACCTGGCATACGCCGATGCACTGGCCGGTATGCCGCACCTGGTCTGCTTTGCCGTCAAGGCCAACTCCAACCTGGGTGTACTGAATGTCCTGGCGCGTCTGGGCGCCGGTTTTGACATCGTCTCCCGTGGCGAGCTGGAACGTGTGCTGGCCGCTGGCGGCAGCGCTGACAAGATCGTGTTCTCCGGTGTCGGCAAGACCCGTGACGACATGCGTCGCGCCCTCGAAGTCGGCGTGCATTGCTTCAACGTCGAATCCACCGATGAGCTGGAACGCCTGCAAGTGGTCGCCGCCGAGCTGGGCGTTCGCGCACCGATCTCGCTGCGTGTGAACCCGGACGTTGATGCGGGCACGCACCCGTACATTTCCACCGGTCTCAAAGAGAACAAGTTCGGCATCGCCATTGCCGACGCCGAAGACGTGTACATCCGCGCCGCGCAACTGCAAAACCTGGAAATTGTCGGCGTCGATTGCCACATCGGTTCGCAGCTGACCACCCTGCCACCCTTCATCGATGCCCTCGACCGCCTGCTGGGCCTGGTCGACCGCCTCGGCGATTGCGGCATCTACCTGCGCCACATCGATCTCGGTGGTGGTTTGGGCGTGCGTTACCGCGACGAAGAGCCACCGTTGGCTGGCGACTACATCAAGGCTGTGCGCGAGCGTCTCGACGGGCGTGACCTGGCACTGGTATTCGAACCGGGCCGCTTCATCGTGGCCAACGCCGGCGTGCTGCTGACCCAGGTCGAGTACCTCAAGCACACCGAACATAAAGACTTCGCCATCGTCGATGCGGCCATGAACGACTTGATCCGCCCGGCGCTGTATCAGGCCTGGATGGACGTCACCGCCGTGCGCCCGCGTGACACCGCGGCGCGTGCCTACGACATCGTCGGCCCGATCTGCGAAACCGGCGACTTCCTGGCCAAGGATCGTCAGCTGGCCCTGGAAGAAGGCGACCTGCTGGCCGTGCATTCGGCTGGCGCCTACGGGTTTGTCATGAGTTCCAACTACAACACCCGCGGCCGCGCCGCTGAAGTGTTGGTGGACGGTGATCAGGCAATTGAAGTGCGTCGCCGTGAGACGGTAGCCGAGTTGTTTGCTGGCGAAAGCCTGCTGCCGGAGTAACCCCATGCTGCTGCGTTTTACCAAGATGCACGGCCTGGGCAATGACTTCATGGTCCTCGACCTGGTCAGCCAGCACGCGCACATTCTGCCCAAGCACGCCAAACAATGGGGCGATCGGCACACCGGCATCGGTTTCGACCAGTTGCTGATCGTCGAGGCGCCGAGCAATCCGGACGTGGATTTCCGTTATCGGATCTTCAACTCCGACGGCTCCGAAGTGGAACAGTGCGGCAACGGTGCGCGTTGTTTCGCCCGCTTCGTGCTCGACAAGCGCCTGACCGCAAAACGGCAGATTCGCGTCGAGACCAAAAGCGGCATCATCGAACTGGATATCCGCAGCGACGGCCAGATTGGTGTCAACATGGGTGCACCGCGCCTGGTACCGACCGAGATTCCATTCGACGCGCCAGAACAGGCCTTGAGTTATAAGCTCGATGTCGAGGGTACGACCGTCGAACTGGCCGCCGTGTCCATGGGCAACCCCCATGCCGTGCTGCGGGTCAGCGACATCAATAACGCACCGGTGCATGAACTGGGGCCGAAAATCGAACACCACCCGCGCTTCCCGGCGCGGGTCAATGTCGGTTTTCTCCAGGTCATCGACCGGAACCGAGCGCAGTTGCGCGTCTGGGAACGTGGCGCCGGGGAAACCCAGGCCTGCGGCACCGGTGCCTGCGCAGCTGCAGTGGCCGCGATCAGCCAGGGGTGGATGGATTCGCCGCTATTGATCGACCTGCCTGGCGGGCGCTTGTCCATTGAGTGGGCAGGCCCTGGCCAACCGGTCATGATGACCGGCCCGGCAGTCCGCGTATACGAAGGACAAGTGCGTCTTTGAGTGAGCGAAATCCATGACCGACAAGCCCCAGGTTCCCGCCCTGCAGCCCGACGAATCCCCTTCCGAAAGCCTTGAGGCGGCGGCGATTGCCGCGTACCTGGAGGCTCATCCGGATTTCTTCATCGAGCACGAAGAACTGCTCCCGGCCATGCGCATTCCGCACCGTCGCGGCGACACCATTTCGCTGGTCGAACGCCAGATGACCATCCTGCGCGACCGCAACATCGAGCTGCGGCATCGCCTGTCGCACTTGATGGACGTGGCCCGCGACAACGACCGTCTCTTTGACAAGACCCGCCGCCTGATTCTCGCGCTGATGGACGCCACCAGCCTGGAAGACGTGGTGATCAGCGTCGAAGACAGCTTGCGCCAGGATTTCCAGGTGCCTTTTGTCAGCCTGATCCTGCTGGGCGACAACCCGATGCCGGTGGGCCGCTGGGTGACTCACGCCGAGGCGCAAACGACCATCGGCGGCTTGCTCTCGGAAGATAAAAGCGTCAGCGGCAGCCTGCGCGAACACGAACTGGACTTCCTGTTCGGCGAAGAACAGCGCAAGCAAATCGGCTCCACCGCCGTCGTCGCGATCAGCCATCAAGGCATTCACGGTATTCTGGCCATCGCCAGCCGTGATCCGCAACACTACAAAAGCTCGGTCGGCACCCTGTTCCTGAGCTACATCGCCGAAGTCATGGGCCGCGTGCTGCCACGGGTCAACAGCTCCCTGCGCTCGGTCCGCTGAGCATGGAACGGCAACTGGACGCTTACTGCGAACACCTGCGCAGTGAGCGGCAGGTGTCGCCTCATACGCTGTACGCCTACCGTCGCGACCTCGATAAGGTGCTGGGCTTCTGCGTCAAACAGAACATCGGCAGCTGGGCCGCGCTGGACATTCAGCGTCTGCGCAGCCTGATCGCGCGCCTGCATTCACAGGGCCAATCGTCCCGCAGCCTCGCGAGACTGTTATCAGCGGTTCGCGGGCTCTATCACTATCTGAATCGCGAAGGCCTGTGCGACCACGACCCGGCCAATGGCCTGGCGCCGCCCAAAGGCGAACGCCGCCTGCCGAAAACCCTCGACACCGACCGCGCGCTGCAACTGCTGGAGGGCGCGGTGGAGGATGATTTCCTGGCGCGGCGGGATCAGGCGATTCTGGAGTTGTTCTATTCCTCGGGATTACGTCTTTCAGAGCTGACCGGGCTCAATCTGGATCAGCTGGATCTGGCCGACGGCATGGTTCAAGTGCTGGGCAAGGGTAGCAAAACCCGTCTGTTGCCGGTCGGCAAGAAAGCGCGCGAAGCGCTGGAGCTGTGGTTGCCCCTGCGCGCGATGACCAACCCGGCCGACGACGCCGTATTCGTCAGCCAGCAAGGCCGACGCCTCGGGCCACGAGCGATTCAGGTGCGAGTCAAGGCGGCCGGCGAGCGGGAGCTGGGGCAAAACCTGCACCCGCACATGCTGCGGCACTCCTTTGCCAGCCACTTGCTCGAGTCCTCGCAGGACTTGCGCGCGGTGCAGGAACTGCTCGGCCACTCGGACATCAAGACCACCCAGATCTACACCCACCTGGATTTCCAGCACCTGGCCACGGTTTACGACAGCGCCCATCCACGGGCCAAACGCATTAAAGGCGATGACTCATGACCATCCAATTGATCACCTTCGACCTCGACGACACCCTCTGGGACACCGCCCCGGTGATCATCAGCGCCGAGGCCGTACTGCGTGAATGGCTGACCGAGCATGCGCCGAACCTTGGGGGCGTACCGGTAGAGCATTTGTGGGCGATTCGTGAGCGGATCCTCAGTAGTGAACCGGGGCTCAAGCACCGCATCAGCGCGTTGCGTCGTCGAGTGTTGTTCCACGCCCTGGAAGAAGCCGGTTACGACGATCACCAGGCAAACGATCTCGCCGACCAAAGCTTTGAAGTGTTTTTGCATGCGCGGCATCAGATCGAGGTGTTCCCGGAAGTCGAGCCGACCCTGGAAACCCTGGCCAAACACTACGCCCTCGGCGTGGTCACCAATGGCAACGCCGATGTGCGTCGGTTAGGGCTGGCGGACTACTTCAAGTTTGCCTTGTGCGCCGAAGACATCGGCATCGCCAAACCGGATGCGCGCTTGTTTCATGAAGCGTTGCAACGTGGCGGGGCAACACCTGAAACGGCTGTGCACATTGGCGATCATCCAGGCGATGACATTGCCGGTGCGCAGCAGGCAGGGCTGCGGGCGATCTGGTTTAACCCGCAAGGTAAAGCGTGGGAAGCGCCGAAGGCTCCGGATGCCGAGATTCGCAGTTTGACCGAATTGCCGGCGTTGCTGGCCCTGTGGAATTCCCGACACCCATCCTGAAACCACCGATTTTCCCTTGTAGAAGTGAGCCCGCTCGCGATTGCGGTGTGACATTCAGCATTTATGTTGCCTGACACACCGCAATCGCGAGCAGGCTCACTTCTACAGGGGATCGTGTCGAGCTCAAGCGTTTTGCACCGCCCATGAAAAAGCCCGCAGCGACGGCGGGCTTTTTCAGCAACCAAGGGCAGACGCTTAGATAGGCCGGCTGCCGTACTTGTTATCAGGCTTCTTGGGAGGATCGGCGACCACGTTGGCCTCCACTTCCTGCACCTTGCCGCCCTTGGCCAAAAACTCTTCCATGGCCCGCGCGAGAGCATCGCGTTCCTTGTTCTTGGCTTCGACACTCGGCAGCTCATCGACCGATACCGCTGCCTTGGCTTTGCCTTTGGCGGTCGGAACGGGCGCGTCGCCACCGTCGTCTTCAGCGACGTCTTCGGCCGCTGCTTCCAGACCTTCTTCGGTTTCGTCGTCGTCGCCTACTTCGAGGTCGTCGTTTTCCAGATCATCGTCGCTCATGTTCTACCTCATGACTCTTGCGAAAAGCAGATTAGTTATAGCCCAGCTTTACCGTCTGTCGACAGTTGCCGGAAAAATTCAATAACCGCTGGTGACCAGCGGTTCATGCCTCTTCACCGTGCACGGTGGCGAGGACTTTACGGGCACCGCCAAAATCACGGTGCTCGCCCAGATAAACACCTTGCCAGGTCCCCAGCGCCAGTCGGCCTGCCGAGATCGGCAAACTGAGCTGACAGCCAAGCACGCTGGCCTTGAAGTGCGCCGGGAGGTCGTCCAGGCCTTCGTCGTTATGCTCATAGCCGTCTGTTCCTTGTGGGATCAGACGATTGAAAAATCGTTCGAAGTCGCGACGTACCGCCGGATCGGCGTTCTCGTTGATGGTCAACGACGCCGAGGTATGCTGTAGCCACAAATGCAACAGACCGACCCGACACGCCTTGAGTTCAGGCAAGCCGGCGAGTAACTCGTCCGTTACCAGATGAAAGCCCCGGGGCCGTGCCCGCAGGGTAATCAGAGTCTGTTGCCACATACAGTTCTCCGCACGTTCGGGGCGCATTCTAGCGCGCTCTGGGAAAAAACAAAGGCCCTAATATTCCTTCAATCATGTAAGCCATTGCCTGCAGAAAAACGCCCGTCGCAAACGCCCCTGAACGTGTACGAAAAAACCTTTCAGCAGGTCCTTCACTGACAAACGCCAGACAAAAAAATGCCCGGCAAGCCGGGCAAGTTTTTTATGCGCGTCTTACAAGTTGTAGCCGCGTTCGTTATGGAGTGCCAGGTCGATGCCGACAGCCTCTTCTTCTTCCGTGATACGCAGGCCCATGACAGCGTCCAGGACCTTGAGAATGATGAAGGTGACGATCGCGGTGTAGATCACCGTGAAGCCCACGCCTTTGCACTGGATCCAGACTTGTGCGGCGATGTCGGTGACGGTGCCGAAGCCACCCAGCGACGGTGCAGCGAACACACCGGTCAGGATCGCGCCGAGGATACCGCCGATACCGTGCACACCGAAGGCGTCCAGGGAATCGTCATAACCGAGTTTGCGTTTCAGGGTGGTGGCGCAGAAGAAGCACACCACGCCCGCTGCCAGGCCGATCACCAGCGCGCCCATCGGGCCCACCGTGCCAGCGGCTGGCGTAATGGCGACCAGACCGGCGACCACACCCGAAGCAATACCCAGTGCACTCGGTTTGCCGTGAGTCATCCACTCGGCGAACATCCAGCCCAGTGCGGCCGCAGCGGTTGCGATCTGCGTTACCAGCATCGCCATGCCGGCGGTACCGTTGGCCGCCGCAGCGGAACCGGCGTTGAAGCCGAACCAGCCGACCCACAACATCGCGGCGCCCATCAGGGTGTAACCGAGGTTGTGCGGGGCCATCGGAGTGGTCGGGAAGCCTTTGCGCTTGCCCAGTACCAGGCAGGCAATCAGACCGGCCACACCGGCGTTGATGTGCACCACGGTGCCGCCGGCGAAGTCGAGTACGCCCCAGTCCCACAACAGGCCGCCGTTACCGGACCAGACCATGTGCGCAATCGGTGCGTAAACCAGGGTGAACCACACGCCCATGAAGATCAGCATGGCGGAGAACTTCATCCGCTCGGCGAAGGCACCGACGATCAGCGCAGGAGTGATGATGGCGAAGGTCATCTGGAAGGTAACGAACACCGCCTCAGGGAACAGCGCCGCAGGACCCGTCAGGCTGGCTGGCGTGATGCCGGCGAGGAAGGCCTTGTTCAGGCTCCCGAAGAACGAGTTGAAATTGATGACGCCCTGTTCCATGCCGGTGGTGTCGAACGCGATGCTGTAGCCATAAATGACCCACAGGACGCTGATCAGGCCGGTAATGGCGAAGCACTGCATCATCACGGAAAGAATGTTTTTGGACCGAACCATGCCGCCGTAGAACAGCGCGAGGCCGGGAATGGTCATGAACAGCACGAGGGCTGTCGAGGTCATCATCCAGGCGGTGTCGCCAGAGTTGAGGACTGGGGCCGCCACTTCGTCTGCCGCCAAGGCCAGGCCGGGCATTACGAGGGACAACAGGGCTCCTAGCCCTGCGAATTTACGCAGAGTCATATTGTTTTCTCCTGGGGCGTTGGGTTTGTGGCGGCGTTTAAATCGCGTCGGTATCGGTTTCGCCGGTACGGATGCGAATCGCCTGTTCCAGATTGACCACGAAGATCTTGCCGTCACCGATCTTGCCGGTGTTGGCTGCCTTGGTTATCGCCTCGATAACCCGGTCCAGATCCTTGTCGTCAATGGCGACATCGATCTTCACCTTGGGCAGAAAATCGACCACGTATTCCGCGCCGCGATATAGCTCGGTGTGACCCTTCTGCCGACCGAAGCCTTTGACTTCAGTAACGGTAATGCCCTGCACGCCGATCTCGGACAGCGACTCGCGCACGTCGTCCAGTTTGAACGGCTTGATGATGGCAGTGACTAGCTTCATGAAAACTCTCTCCCGAATTGGTGGACTTGCCCCAGGAAAACAAACCCGACTCAAGTCTAAGCGCAGTGCCTGGCTTTGTAACGCATCGTCGGCCTTGAATGCCCGTACGACCCCAGCTAACCACCCCGTACGAAACACTTCCCCCGTTTCGCCTGGCGCACTGCATTCGTCACAGCGACTGCATCAGTGCATGGGTTGATAGTCACTAAGCAGAAAGCTTGCCATCTCGCCAAAACCCACTGAATTCAATCCCTTGGCCAATACCACGAGCCGGCGCCCTCCATTACCCGCGAACTAACGCACAACAACAGTGCGCTGCCGTCCGTCCGCATGCGCGAAAAGCGTGCGTCGACGACCCGCCGAAATTGACTATAGACACTGCGTGATACACTGCCCGCCATTGTTGACAGGACATTTGCCATGCTCGCACCCAAAGACTTCCTCGACGCCCTGACCGGCACCGCCTCACGCCTCTTCAGCGGCGAAACCCCATTGCCGAAAAGCGAAATCGAAAGCCAGTTCAAGGCTTTGTTGCAGAGTGGCTTCAGCAAGCTGGATCTGGTGAGCCGGGAAGAGTTCGATAGCCAGATGGTCGTGCTCGCACGCACCCGGGCACGGCTGGAGAGTCTTGAAGCCAAGGTGGCGGAGCTGGAAGCGAAGCTGAATCCACCTGCCGAGTAACACTGCAAATCCCTGTGGGAGCGGGCTCGCCCGCGAATAGCGTCACCTCGGTCTACCAGCCCTCCCACACTGGATAGACCGCCCCCTGTAGGAGCTGCCGTAGGCTGCGATCTTTTGATCTTCCGCCCCGCCACAATCTCGGCAACGTCCTACAAAGATCACCACCGCCGTCCGATAGCGCCGCGAAGCCCAGGTTCCTAAGCTCATCCCCAGCTGAATATTCAGCACTGGGTTTGGCGACCTGGAAGCTTAAGGTGCACGACGACCATCTCTCGAGTCATGGCGGCTGTGCGTGGGAGACCTTCGGGTCTGCCGGGTTCCTTTTGCTCCGGTTCGCCAACCCGCGTACAGCTGCCACCCCCAATCGTTTGGCGACGATTGCCGGCAGCCCCATTAGCAAAAGGAGCTGTATCAATGAATAGCGATGACGCTTATCTGTCCCCACACATCTTCATCCGCCACAAACTCTATCTCCACGCCCTGCTGTTGGAAAACCAAGCCTAGTTTAGCGCCCGTGATCTAGGCCGTCTCTTGCGCCTCTTCCTCGACGAACGCGCCGTCCGCAAACTCGATCCTGATCAACATCAATCCGCGCGAGTTCTCATCCACGGCACCCTCGAAAACACCCTGCTAATCAGCGAATCTGGCGTCTACGCCCTGCTCGTCTACCACTACTGCCCCGAATACCGAGGCCTGCGCGAATGGCTGACCCACGACGTAGTGCCAGCTCTCAGAGACGCGCAACACCCCACCGCAACCGAACGCCCGATCCTGAGCCTGCTGAACTGGCCGGAGATGTCGTTGAGTTTGCTGCACTGGAATAACCAGCCGTGGATTCGGTTGCAGGATGTTCCGCAGATGTTGCCGGGCCATGAACGGCCGCAGCGCTCGATCAATGCATCGTGGTGGAAGCGTGCTTCGCGGATGTTGCAATCGCTTTAAGTATTTGAAGCCCTACCACGTTCGATTTCGGCTTCCCGCAAATCGTAAGTCGCTTGCAGGTTCAGCCAGAACTCGGGCGTGGTGTTCAGGCAACGAGATACCTTGCCCGCTAGATCGGCACTGACACAACGCTGGTACATGACGATTTCGTTTACCGTTTCCAAACATTCGTCCAACGAATGGGCGAACGCTGATTCTGAAATGCCTACGGCTCAAGAAACTCCTCTTTGAGGATTTCACCGGAATGAATCGGCCGCATTCCATTACTGTTCATTTTTCCTCTCCGAAGGCAGCGATCAATTGACGATCATAAGCAGCCCTGCCAGCCAGACAAGATCGCTCACACCCTTTCGCCGCCGTCCTTCATCAATCCAGGCAACGTCCTACAACAACCTCATCCCGCGACTGATTACGTCGCAAATCCCCACTCCCTTACGCTTCCCCCATCAGAAAGACACTCGCAACATCCTGCGAAAATTTGGCGCCTGCGCCATCACACGCCCCCGACTACCCTTCAAAAAACCGCAGGAAGCGGTTCCCGTAAAGCTCAAGGAACGACCATGTCCCTCTCCATCGTTCACAGCCGCGCCCAGATTGGTGTCGATGCGCCCGCCGTTACCGTAGAAGTCCATCTGGCCAACGGTCTGCCGTCATTGACGATGGTCGGATTACCCGAAGCGGCGGTAAAGGAAAGCAAGGATCGGGTACGCAGCGCGATCATCAACTCCGGTCTGCAATTCCCGGCGCGGCGCATCACGCTGAATCTCGCGCCTGCGGACTTACCAAAGGACGGCGGCCGATTCGATCTGGCGATTGCCTTGGGGATTCTGTCCGCCAGCGTGCAGGTGCCGACGGTGACGCTGGATGACATTGAATGCCTGGGAGAGCTGGCGTTGTCCGGCGCGGTACGTGCCGTGAGAGGCGTGTTGCCGGCTGCACTGGCTGCACGCAAGGCCGGACGCTCGTTGATGGTGCCACGGGCGAACGCCGAGGAAGCGTGCCTGGCCTCGGGGTTAAAGGTGTTTGCCGTGGACCATCTGCTGGAAGCCGTTGCTCACTTCAACGGACATACGCCGGTCGAGCCCTACGTTTCCAATGGCTTGCTCTACGCCAGCAAACCCTATCCGGACTTGAATGAAGTGCAGGGGCAAATCTCGGCCAAGCGCGCATTGCTGATTGCGGCGGCCGGGGCTCATAACCTGCTCTTTAGCGGACCGCCGGGGACCGGGAAAACGTTGTTGGCGAGTCGGTTACCGGGGCTGCTTCCCCCGTTAGCCGAAAACGAGGCGCTGGAAGTCGCTGCCATTCAATCCGTCACCAGTTGCGTGCCCTTGAGCCACTGGCCGCAAAGACCATTCCGCCAGCCCCATCACTCCGCCTCGGGGCCGGCATTGGTTGGCGGTGGCTCGAAGCCGCAACCCGGCGAGATCACCCTCGCCCATCATGGCGTGCTGTTCCTCGACGAACTTCCGGAATTCGATCGCAAGGTGTTGGAGGTTTTAAGGGAACCGCTGGAGTCCGGGCACATCGTGATTTCCCGCGCCAAGGATCGCGTGAGGTTTCCGGCGCGCTTTCAACTGGTGGCCGCGATGAACCCGTGTCCCTGTGGATATCTTGGCGAACCCAGCGGCAAATGCAGTTGTACACCGGACATGGTCCAGCGTTATCGCAACAAATTGTCGGGGCCTCTGCTGGATCGGATCGACCTGCACCTGACTGTCGCCCGAGAAGCCACGGCTCTGAATCCTGCGCTCAAACCCGGTGATGACACCGCCACTGCTGCGGTACTGGTCGCCGACGCCCGGGAGCTTCAAAACAAACGCCAAGGCTGTGCCAACGCATTCCTTGATTTGCCAGGGCTGCGTCGACACTGCAAGTTATCCACAACCGACGAGGCGTGGCTGGAAACTGCTTGCGAGCGTTTGACCTTGTCACTCAGGTCAGCCCATCGACTGCTCAAAGTCGCACGCACTTTGGCAGACCTTGAACAGGTCGATGGCATCACCCGCGAACATCTGGCGGAGGCATTGCAGTATCGGCCAAGCACAAACTGACGAAAGTCATTCCTTGGTCAGATCAACCAACGGCACCTGCCGCACCTCAGTCTCCCGCCCACCCTGAATCTCGCTCACCCGCTTCAGCGCCTTATCCACAGCCCCTTTATCTGCCAACAGGCTGTAATGAATCTGAAACTGCTTCTGCTCTTTAACCCCAATCATCGGCACCAAACCAAGCGGCCGCTGGTACCGACGGTTGTAGGAAAAACTCGTCCCTGGCTCCAATCCGGTGACATACCCCTGCCCTTGCGTATCGGTGTTTTTCCACAGCGAAAACACTGGCAACTGCTGAGTATTAAACCCAACCGACACCCCAAGGCTCCCGGCCTTGTTATGCAGCACGGTCAGCGTATCGCCCTTGGCGTCGCCGTAGGGCACGACGTTGTAAACCGTCTCGTCGTAGTCCTTGGTCGGCGCACGGTAAGTCTGCCAATCCGGCAAATCCCCTTTGGCCTTGTCGTTGAATGGCGACACCTGTTTCACCGGTGCCACAAACCGCGCGCCCTGCTCCAGGAACGGCGTGCTGAAGTTGCTGTGGTACAGCGCCTGGTATTCCTTCGGATAATCCCCGTTGTTGGTCAGGGTGTCGTTGAGGGCAAACGTGACGCTACCGGGCTCTGTGACCAGTTCGGTCATCACCGAGAAGTCGACTTTCTTGAACGCCTGTTCTTTAAGCTCGCCACGCAGGCTGATGGCGTAAGGCGGTTTCTCATCGATGTGCAGGGTGACTTTGCTGGCCGGGATGTTGGCGGCGCGGCCATGGAGGGTCAGCAGTTCGCCGTTGTCCATGCCGGGATGGCCGACCCATTCGTAGCCGCAGCGGGCAACCAGTTCGTTGAAGCCTTCGAGCCAGCCCAGGCCGCCGCGGCCGTTGAGTTCGATGAAGGACGGATTGACCACATCCTTGACCGGCGAATCCCAACCCATGCGCACAGTACCAACCGACGCCTGCAAGACGTTCATCCCGCGGGTCGGTACCACCGAGAGTTTCATCGTGCCGTTATCGATGTCGACGATGCTGACGCCCTCTTGCCGACCGCCGTGCAAGGTGCGAAGGGTCACGGAAAAAGGTCGGTCGGTTTTCAGTCCGAGTTGTTGGCTGGTGATCTGCCAATTCTGGGGAGCCTTGTCGCTGTCGAGCAATACGTAATCCCAGGCCAGGGCGTGAGAGGCAGCGGTGAGCGCGCCGAGTGCGACAGCGAATTTGAGCGGGGTCATGGGGAAAGCCTTTCTTGGAGTTGTGGGTTTTTTATAGCGCTGATGAATCGTTTCAGCAAGCTTAAAAAAGCACACCACCAAACCTTCCCACGTCAATTCAAATTGACCTCATGCAACCTCTGCGCACTTACGCTAGTCTCATACGGTTTTGGACCTCCGCTAATTGACGGCGACATCATTATGACATTAAGGTCGCCAGCTAATTGCAGGAGCAAGCGCAGACGCTTTTGTCTGTCATTTTTGCGCAACGGAACATAGGGAGTTTGAATGCGCGGGGCATTATTACGCAGCGGTAAGAGCGGGTCATTCATTGCCCTGGGTGAAACAGGTCAGCCGGTCTACCGGGCTGCCTTGCAATTGCGCGAAGCCATTCGCCGCAAAAATCCTGAGTTGGTCGATCATCTGGCCATCCCCCAAAGCGATGAGCTCGGTAACCAGATCGACTGGTACAGCGGCCTCGACGGTGATGTGATCCCGTGGAGCAGTGCGACCGAAGAAGAACGCGCCCCTGCCCGCCGCCAACTTGAAGCGCTGAAAACCGCGCTCGAGGAACTGAGCCAGCGTTTCCTGGTGACTGATTCCGGCGAACCGCAGCAAGGCGACAAAGCCGTGTTCGGCAAGCTGCTCAAGCGCGTCATTCATTTCCCCGATGAGAATTTCGTCTACCTGGTGCAAGGCAAACCGGTGCTGACCTTTTGGGGTTTCGAGCATGCCGGTAACGGCACTCGCGATCCCCTGCACTGCCTCTATCAGGTTCCGCCCGCGTTCACGCTGCCACCTGAGGTCGAACCCGCGCCTGTTGTTGCGCCCGTCGTACCGGTGGTTGCTCGTCCATGGTGGCGTCGCTGGTGGTGGCTGTTGCTGCTGCCGCTCCTGCTGCTGCTTTTGTGGTTGCTGCTCGGCCTGCGCGGTTGCGTGCCGATTCCGTCGGTGGCGGTAGATCTGTTGCCTGAGGGCATCGTGCCGGTGGAAAAACAACTGGAAGAGCCGCAAGTGACTGGCAATGTCACGACGCTGAATGGCGTTCCGGTGAATGGCACTGTCGTGGGCTCCACCACAGGAACTGGCACCGCCGTGACCGGCACTCATGGAGTAGAAGCGCCCGCGGTCGAAGGTAGCGAGGCTGACACAGCGCCCGCCGGCGTGACCCAAGACCCCGCCAAAGACCCGGCAGCAGACCCGGCCGCCGAATCGCCAACCACACCACCCGAAAACAAAACCGCGCCGCCGGATATCACCTCCCCCGAGGGCGAAAAACCCGCCGCTGCCGCAAAACCCGGCCCTCCCCTGAGCATTCCGCCAGACGCCGCTGACGGTGCCGCCAAGTTCCTCGACGGTCAGTACCGTGCCGGGGCGGGTATTCAGGATCGCCGGACCGGCAAACCGCTGCGTCTGGAGTACCAGCTCAAGGACGGCAAGGGCGAAGTCACCGTGCATCAGGCCGACGGCACCAAGTGCAGCGGGCCAGTGAGCGCTACCATGAAGGGAGGCAGCCTGGCCATCGACAGCCAGGGTCAGGCCGTGTGCGCTGACGGCAGCACGTACGACATGCCCAAGGTCAACTGCCGCAAAGGGGCGACCACGGTCGCGGACTGCACCGGCGGTTACGGAAAAGATCAATTCCCCATGTCCATGCGGCACGTGGCCGAATAAAAACGGAATAACCCGACATGTTGCCTGAAGTCACCCAATTCGAAGACACCGTCACGCTGGTCAGCGACACCGGCATCCAGTTCATGGATTTCGCCCTGCGCCTGGATCCCCGCAAGGAACCGGCGGGCGAATTCGCGCCGATGATCAGCGGGTTGATCTGCCGCCTGGCGTACAACGAAGAGAAAGACTTCTTTTTCTACGAGCCCGAACCGGAAAAGATCGAGAAAGCCAAGCCTGCGTTCAGCGTCGACATGAAAAGCAGCCTCGAATTGCTCGACGGTGTCTGGCTGCCGACTCCGTTTTTCCGTTTCATGCCGCCTCATCGCTTCGATGAAGGCCCGACCAACTGGTCGCGCATGCGCCTGGTGAAACTGGCGACACCCGACATTGACGGCAACACTCACCGTCTGACGATGGCGTTCGACAGCCGCGTCATGCCCAAGCGTGACGGCACCGCTTACCTGGCGCCAAATGAAGAGGACATCAGCTCCGGTGTGTCCTTCAAACTGGCAACCAAGGCCAGCGAAACCCGCTGGTTCCTGGCGCAGCCGTGGGTCAACGAGTGGCTGCTGGAAGTCTTCAACGAAGGCAATGCCCACCGTTCGCGCGCGGAGCTGGACACCGATATCCGCGCCAACTATCACCTGGCGCACTACCTCAATTTGCTCAGCCTGTTGGGCGCACCGTCCGCCGCCCAGCAATCGACGGCCCGTGCGAAAGTTGAAATCCCCGAGCTGAAAGTGGTCGCCAACGACAGCAATGGCCTGGTCAAACCGATTCCGGTGGACCTGGTGCTGGACGTCGGCAACTCGCGCACCTGCGGCATCCTGATCGAGAACCACGGTCAGGCCGGCTCCGGGCTGAAGCAGAACTACGTGCTGGAACTGCGCGACCTGATCACCCCGGAACACACCTACAACCTACCGTTCGAAAGCCGCGTGGAATTCGCTCAGGCGTACTTCGGCAAGGACCACTGCTCGGTCAAGAGCGGCCGGCACGATGCGTTCCAGTGGGCGACGATTGCCCGCGTCGGCAATGAGGCCAGCCGTCTGGCCAGCCGTCGTCGCGGCACCGAAGGCTCTACCGGCCTGTCCAGCCCGAAACGCTACCTGTGGGACGAAAATGCCTACGGCCACGGCTGGCGTTTCAACTGCTCGTACATCAAGACCGACAGCGAGCCGTACGCCACCGCCGCGCCGTTCTCGCACTTGATCAACGAAACCGGCGAGGCGCTGTACAGCCTTGAAGAAGATGATCGTCTGCCAGTGTTCATGCCGCGTTATTCGCGCAGCTCGCTGATGACCTTCATGCTCGCCGAAGTGCTGGCCCAGGCGCTGTCGCAAATCAACAGCCCGGCCCAGCGCTCGCGCCAGGGTCACACCCGCGTGCCGCGCCAGCTCAACAGCATCACCCTGACCGTGCCGCCGGGCATGCCCCAGGCCGAGCGCAGCATCCTCAACGAACGCATGCTGCAAGCCATCGGCCTGGTGTGGAAAAGCCTCGGCTGGCATGCCGGCGAGGAAGACCCGCATCTGGATCAGGCTGTCAGCCCGCGCACGCCGATCCCGAGCATTCGCGTGGAATGGGACGAAGCCTCCTGCGGACAGTTGGTGTACCTGTACACCGAGGTCAACGAAAACTTCGCCGGTCACCCGGAAGAGTTTTTCGACACCATCGCCCGGCCCGACAAGACCGACCGCGAACGCATCACCCTGGCAACCATCGACATCGGCGGCGGCACCACCGACCTGGTGATCACCGACTACCGCCTCGACCGCGCCGGCAACACCGGCAGCGGCAGCAACGTGCACATCGTGCCCGAACAGCGTTTTCGCGATGGCTTCAAAGTGGCCGGTGACGACATCCTGCTGGACGTGATTCAAGACTTCATTCTGCCGAGCTTCGAAAAAGCCTTGCAGAACGCGGGCGTGAAAGCCCCGGATTCACTGATGTCGCGTCTGTGTGGCGACGAGTCGGTCAGCGCTCAGGACATGATCCTGCGCCAGCAATTGAACCTGCAGGTGTTCGTCCCACTGGGCCTGGCGCTGCTCAAGGCGTACGAGCACTACGATCCGCAGGTCCCTCAAGAAGTCACCCCGCAAAGCTATCGCCAATTGCTCGGTGACAACGCGATCAGCCAGACCGTGCTCGACTACGTCAACGCCGCCGTGCGCCGCGATGTCGGGGGCCAGAGCGGTTTCGACCTGTACGAATCGCTGATCGGCTTCGACCTGCAAAAGCTCCACGCCGCGTTTCTCAACGATCAGATCAACATCACCAAGATCCTCGGCGCACTCTGTGAAGTGGTCGCGCACTATCCGTGCGATGTTCTGCTGCTGACTGGCCGCCCTTCGCGTCTGCCCGGCATCCAGGCGTTCATTCGCAAGGTGCTGCCGCTGCCACCCGGGCGCATTCTGGCGCTGCAAAACTATCGCACCGGCGGCTGGTACCCGTTCCACAAGAACGGCCGCATTGACGACCCGAAAAGCACCGCTTCGGTGGGCGCGATGTTGTGCCTGTTGTGCGCCAACCACAGCGTGCCGAACTTCTACTTCCGCTCTTCGGCGCTCAAGCCGTATTCGACGGTCAAGCACATCGGCGTCATCGACCTGAACAACGTGATCAAGGATGCCGACGTGCTGTACCGCGACATCCAGTCCGAAGACTACAAAATCAAGCTGCCGGAAATCGGCACAGGCGAAGCCGCCGACACGCCACAACTGGAAATGCGCGGCGATCTGCGCCTCGGTTTCCGCCAACTGGCCGCTGACCGCTGGGCCGCCTCGCCGCTGTACACCTTGCGGTTCACCAAGGCCGGTCGGGAGAAGTTTTCCCGGGCGATCGGTGAAAACGGCAGTGCGCCGCTGCTCAAGGTACGGTTCGAGGTCAAGCCAGCGGACAAGTACACCCGCAAGCAGGATCTGGTCAGCGACCGCCTCTCGGTTCGCAACATCGAATCCAACTGTAACAACGTCAACTTCAACCCGCGCAGCGACCTCGAGCTGGAACTCAACACCATGCTCGACGCCGGCCTGAGCGAGACCAAGTACTGGCTCGACAGTGGAAGTGTGAAACGCAAATGAATGACCTGACCCCCGATCAAACTCAGCTCTCTGCCAGTTGGGCCGCTGTTTATGAAGGCGCCGGTCAGGCGCTGGACTGGATTGCCCAGACGCGCGGCAACGCGCCGCGCCTGGACAGCGAAGCCGATAACCTGAACATCCGCCTGCACCGTGCCCGCAACCTGGCTCACAGCCTCGGCCGCGTGGCCTGCACGCCGATGACCATTGGCTTTTTCGGCTTGTCCCAGGCCGGCAAGTCCTACCTGATTTCGGCCCTCGCGGCAGGTCAGAATGGCAAACTGGAAACCGATTTCGGTGGCCAGCGCCTGGACTTCATCAAGCACATCAACCCGGTCGGTGGCGGCAAGGAAGCCACCGGTCTGGTGACACGCTTCAGCCGTCGCGCGACGGAAAGCCAGGACAATGACTTTCCGGTACAGCTCACGCTGTTCAAGGAAATCGAGCTGGCGAAGATTCTCGCCAACTCCTGGTTCAAGGATTTCGACCTTGAGCGCATTTCCTACGAGATCGACGAAGAGCGCATCCAGCGCGTGCTCAAACCGTTCGAAGGCCGCGAAACCGGGCCGCTGCAAACGGGCGTCAACGCCGACGATCTAGTGTCGCTGTGGGATTACCTGCGCGACAACTTCCGCAACTCGGTGAAAAAACTTGAGCACCTGTACTGGCCCAAAGCGTTGCAGTTGGCGCCACGCCTGAATTTCCAGGAACGGGCCGAGCTGTTTTCGATCCTGTGGGGTGAGCAAAGCGAGCTGACGCGGGTGTACCAGCAACTGGCCGGTGCGCTGCACGCGCTGGGCCTGCCCGAAACCGTGTTCGCACCGCTGAAAGCGTTGGTGAGTTTCGAAAACGACACCTACAGCCAGCGCGACAGCATCATGAACGTCGACATCCTCGAACGCTTCGGGAGCCCACGGGACTTGCCGATCGAGGTTCGCCCCCTGATTGGCGGTCGCCTGCAAAACAGTCAGGGCATCCCGGTCGCGCAACTGGCGGCACTGACGGCCGAAATGACCTTCCGCCTGATCGAAGCGCCGCTGGATGACATCGTCAATCAAGTCGACCTGCTGGATTTCCCCGGTTATCGCGGGCGCAAGAAACTGCACGAGATCGCCGACTCCAACGATCCGCAATCCGCCACCAAGGACAACTCCGTTTCGCAGCTGATCCTGCGGGGCAAGGTCGCCTACCTGTTCGAGCGCTACACCGACAACCAGGAAATGAACGCGCTAGTGGTCTGCACCGGTTCGACCAAGCAGAGCGACGTCAACGACGTGGGCCCGGTGCTGACCCGCTGGATCGAAAAAACCCAGGGCGCCGACTCGGCCGCTCGCAGCAAACGCGACACCGGTCTGATCTGGGCGCTGACCATGCTCGACCTGCGCATCACCAACTCCCTGAGCCTGACGCCGGATCAGTACGACGAGAGCTGGAACGGCATGGTCAAGCTGACCATGCTGGAGCGCTTCGGCAGCCTGAGCTGGATGAGCGACTGGGCCGGCACGCCGTTCCAGAACACCTTCCTGGTGCGCAAACCGCGCATGGACGCGGCGTTCATCGAGCAAGACGCGAGCGGTGCGGAAACCGGCCTCAATGCCATCTATCAGGAGCGTGTTGACGCACTGGGCAGCAGCTTCGCCAGCAACGCCCTGGTGTGCAAACACATCAAAAATCCGGTCAATGCCTGGGCGGAAATGCTGCGCAACGATGACGGTGGTATCAGTCACTTCAGCAGCAGCTTCACCGGCGTGGCCAACATCGAATTCAAATTGCAGCGCATCCGCGAACAATTGAGCGAATGCCTCGAAGGCCTGACCACTCACGGCTTGAGCACCTGGTACCACGCCGATGGCGATGGTGCCGCCGCCGCGAAGAAAGCCCAGGCGCAGATGATTCTGACTGGTCTGGGTCGGCGCCCGGCCGTGCTCGGCGAGCTGATCGATCAACTCGACATGCCGAGCGAAGAAGTGCGCGACCTGTACCTCAGCGGCGTGTATGAAACCGATGACGAGCCAGCCGCGAACGACGAGCCGGCCGCCCCGACGCCGAGCCAGAGCCTGTACGGCAACGACGCCGGTTTCGATTTCGATTTCGGTGACGACACGAGCCTTGACGCACCGGTCAGCAGCAAAAACGGTACCCCCGCGCCCGAGCTGCAAAGCAACGAGCACCGATTCGCCAAAGCGGCGTTCAAGGCCTGGATCGCGCACCTGCGCGAGCTGACCACCCGCCAAAGCCTGCTCAATCTGCTCGGCCTGGAAAAGGCCTTGCTCGAAGCGGTGGTCGACGAACTGATCACCGCCGGCTATCGCCAGGACTTGCCGGGGCAACTGAGTCGCGCCGTCCTCAAGCGTGCACAAAGTGGCGCGCGACGCGATCAACTGGTCGAACGCCAGGTATTCGAAGTGCAACGTGTGCTGCGCGATTTCGTGTCCTGGTTCGGCTACCTGCAGAAGCCGGTGAGCGAGCGTCCGAACAGCCGCGCCGGGGCCAAGGCGCCGCTGTTCTCGTTCTACACCGACGTTGGCCCGGGACAAGTGCCCGTGCTGCCGGCACAACCGGCGAACCAGGCGCAGCGCTACCTCGGCGACTGGCTCTCGGGCCTGGCCTACATCACGCAGGACAATGCCGGCCATGGTGCCGGACGTGAAATCACCCCTGAACAGAACGAACGGCTGGGCAAAGTGCTCACAGCCTTCGCAGCGAGATAAGTAATGCCAATTCGTGTCGACCTGCTCGCGTTAGAGCCCAATGTGCCTGGCAAGGCCCGCCTGACTGTGAAGAAATGGCAGGGTGGCGAGGAACAGCTGGAGTTTTCCATTCAGCGTAACCAGGACGGTTTTTACCTCCAGGACCACAAGGCCTGGAGCAACAATCCATTCTGGTTCAAGGTCTCGCGCTTCAACGTCACGGACAGCGGCGATGGCCTGGAAGCGCAGGTCGGCCCGGACGTGGTCGACCCGCTGCTGGAAGGTGGCGCCAACTCGCAATTCCAGATCGAACTGCGCGAGCAGAGCCACGGCCACACCGACAAAGGCGTGGTTCGCCCAGGCGTTGGCGTGTTGCCGTCCACGGCCGGCGGCCAGACGCGCTCGACGTATGGCGGCGCCGAACTGACGGCGCCGAGTGCACCGGCACCAGCACCGGAAATCCTGGAAATCCCGGAGCTGCCGGAACTGGTCCTGTCCACCGCCGAGCCCGAAGTGGAGCTGGAGTCAGTGCCCCACGAGCCCGACTACGCACCACCTCCCCCGCCGGTGAAGAAAAGCAACAAAGGCCTGATCGGCCTGTTGGTTGTCGTGCTGTTGCTGCTGGCCGCGGGTGGTGGATTCTGGTTCTACAAACGCACCCCGGCGCCTGCCCCGGTAGCCGCCAACCCTGCTGCCGCACCGGCCGGCGCCGACGCTCAAGCCTGCACTCTCGAAAGCATGAACAGCCTGCCCGAATTGACCTTCGTCCAGACCTGCATCAAGGCGGCGCCCGACAGTGCCAAGTTGCTGGAGATCATCAACCAGGCCAAGGCCGGCAAACACTGCGGTGTCGCCCAACGGCTGTACGCCAACCGTGCCCAGGCCGGTGACGCGCTGATCGCCAACGCTTATGCCCGTGAATACGACCCTAAATACCTGAAGGCCAGCGAGTGTTTCCCGACCGCGGACAACGCCACCGCCGCCTATTGGTACGAAACCATCCTCACCCAAGACCCGAACAACGCCGAAGCCAAGCAGCGTTTCGAGGAGTTGCAGAAGTGATGCGCTCTCCCCTGAGTCGATTCCTGTTGAGCGGCGCCGCCCTGTTGGCGCTGTGCATCAGCCCGCTGTCCCAGGCCGATGACAAACCACTGATCCAGGCCGGTAAAAAGACCCTGTTCCAGCGCGTGCTGACCACACCCGGCTGCAAGATCAGCCCGACGGCGGGCGGTGCCGCCGGTGACGAACAGCCGGTGTTCAGCCGCTTTTACGTGTACGAGCGCGCCCAAGCGAACAACGCCGAGTGGCTGAAAGTCGGCCCCGACAGTTATGGCAAAACCATTGGCTGGTTGCCGGCCGGCTGCACCACAGACTGGAAGATGCAGCTGACACTGGCCTTCACCAACCCGGCCAATCGCGACCGGCTGCTGTTTTTCAAGGACCGCGCCACCGTCGAAGCCATCCTCGATGCGCCGGACCCGGTGAGCAAAGTTGCACCGCTGCGGGCCAAGCTGAAAAAGGGTCAGCAGGCGCCAGGCGTGCTGGCGGAAGAGCCTGAATTCTTCGTCGACCTGCAAAAGCAGTTCTACCTGCTGCCGGTGCTCAGCGGCGAAGAAGTGATGACCGAAAGCGGTTTCCGCACGCGCCTGCTGAACGTCGCGTCGGTCAGCAAACCGGATGACAAGAACGCCAAGCCCGGTGCTGCCAACAGCGCTGCCGGCGGCAAGGAAGCCGAGGACAAAAACACCAACCAACTGAAGGAGTTCAGTGCGGCCGTGGTGTTTGTCATCGACTCGACGATTTCGATGGACCCGTACATCGACCGCACCCGCGAGGCGATCCGCAAGGTTTATCAGCAGATCGAAGCGCAGAACCTCGGCAAGCAGGTCAAGTTCGGCATGGTCGCTTTCCGCTCCAACACCCAGGCGGTACCGGGGCTGGAATACACCACCAAGATGTACGCCGACCCGACCAAGGTGAAAGACAGCGCCGACTTTTTTGCCAAGATCGCCGACCTCAAACAAGCCACCGTGTCGAGCAGTAGCTTCGACGAAGACTCGTTTGCCGGTGTCATGGAGAGTATCGACAAGGTCGACTGGAGCCAGTTCGGCGCGCGCTATGTGGTGCTGATCACCGATGCCGGCGCCATCGAAGGCGACGACAAGCTGTCGAAGACCGGGTTGAGCGCTGCGCAGGTGCGTATCGAGGCCGCCAACCCCGGCGTGGCGATTTACACCCTGCACTTGAAAACCCCGGCCGGGGCCAAGGACCACGCCAAGGCTGAGGCGCAATACAAGAACCTGTCGACTTACCCGGGCACCAACACCTCGTTGTACTACCCGGTGGACGCGGGCGATGTGCATGAGTTCGGGCGCAAGGTCGACGCACTGGCCGCCGCGATCACCACCCAGGTGAAAGCCGCCTACATGGGTGAAGACGCCATCGGCAGTGCGGCGAACGCCAAGCAGGACCCGGCCGAGAAGAAAATGCTCGAGGACGCGGCGCTGATCGGCCACGCCATGCAACTGGCCTATCTCGGCGAGAAGACCAACAGCAAGGCCCCGCCGGTGTTCAAGGCGTGGATCACCGACCGCGACCTGATCAAGCAGAACATCCCGACGACCGATGTGCGGGTACTGCTGACGAAGTCGCAGCTCAGCGACTTGAGCGACGTGATGAAGCAGATCCTCGATGCCGCCAACGAAGGTTTGATTTCGCCAACGGAAATGTTCGATCGCCTGCGTTCCGTGGCGGCGACCATGGGCGCCGATCCCAATCAGCTCAAGCAGAACAGCAACGCCAAACTGGCGGACATGGGCGTGCTCGGCGAGTACCTCGAAGACCTGCCCTACCAGAGCGAAGTGCTGAACCTGGATGAAGAGACCTGGAAGAGCTGGGACGGTCTGGCGCAAGAGAAATTCATCCGCACGCTGAACACCAAACTGCGGCATTACCAGCGTTACAACGCTGACGTCGACCGCTGGGTTGCTTTAGCCAAAGACAGCGATGCGCGGGACAACGTTTACCCCGTGCCACTGGAAATGATGCCTTAACGAGACGCTGATGCTCGATATCAAGAACCTGCTGGTGCGCCGTGGTGAGGGCGCGCTGGCTCATCATGTACGCCTGCCGCATTTGCAGATCGGTGCCGGGGAAATCCTCGCCATCACCGGCGAGAGCGGTAGCGGCAAAAGCACCTTGCTCGAAGCCATCGGCCTGTTGCTCGCGCCGGTGGAGCTCGAGCGCTTTCGGTTGGGCCCGACGCACGCTCAGGATATCGCCCACCTGCTGGCGACCGACGACCAGCCGGCGCTCGCAGCGGTGCGTTCACGGCACTTGGGCTTCATTTTGCAGAGCGGCGGTTTGCTGCCGTTCCTGAGCGTGCGCGACAACATCAGCCTGCCGCGCCGTTTGCTCGGGATGTCGGCGAACAGCGAACACATCGACCACGCCGTCGACGTGTTGCGCCTGCAAGGGTTGCTGGATAAACAACCGCAGGCCTTGTCGATCGGCGAGCGCCAACGCGTGGCCTGCGTTCGGGCGATTGCCCATGAACCGCTGCTGCTGTTGGCCGACGAACCGACCGCCGCGCTCGATCCGCACAGCGCCCGGCGTTTGTTCGAGTTGCTGCTGAGCCTGGTGTCGAGCATGGGGTTAAGTGCGCTCGTGGTGTCCCATGACTGGGCCTTGCTGAAGGATTTCGGCTTGCCGCGACTCGGCGCTATCAGCCATCAGGGAGAAACACTGTTTGAACCGATGGATTGATCGCTTGCGCCTGCTGGGCTCACTGGCGCTGCAAGACCTCTGGCACGACCGCAAGGTCTCGCTGTGCATCGCCGCGTCCCTGGTGGCGGTGATAGCGCCGCTGTTGCTGCTGTTCGGGCTCAAGCACGGGGTGGTCAGCCAGTTGCAGGACGAACTGCTGCGTGACCCGCGCAACCTTGAAGTGAAGATGCTCAGCAACGGCAACTACGACACGGCCTGGATCGAGCGTTTGCGCCTGCGCCCCGAAACCGGTTTTGCCCTCGGCCAGACCCGCTCGCTCAATACCCAGGCAGACCTGCTGATCGGCATGCAACGGTTTGTCGAAGGTGCGGAAATCATCGCCACGGAACCTGGCGATCCACAGCTGAACCTGCCGTCGCTTACCCCCGTCGGCAATCAAGTGATCCTCAGCGCCAGCGCCGCGCAACGTTTGCAGGCCAAGGTTGGCGACAGCGTGCAACTGCGGGCGTTGCGGCGCCTCGAAGGGGTCAATGAACGCGGCGAGATGACGCTGACCGTGCTGGCGGTGCTCGACGGCGCCCGGTTCGGGCGTGCGGCCGGGTTTGTCGCCCCGCCGCTGCTGCTGGACCTGGAGCACTTTCGCGACGGTTATCAGGTCAGTGCGTTCGGCGTCGCCACCGGCAAGCCGCTGGGCAATCTGCAACCGCTGTACGCCCGCGCCCGCGTGTATGCACGCAACATCGATCAGGTCGCACCGCTGGAGCACTGGCTCAACGAACAACACATCGAAACGTCGAGCCGGCTGGCCGACATCGACAACGTCAAAGCCATCAACCATGTGCTGGGACTGATCTTCGGCGTGATTGCCGTGGCGGCGCTGATCGGTTGCGTGGCGTCGATGGTCGGCGCGTTCCTGGCCAACATCGACCGCAAGCGTAAAAGCCTGGCGGTCCTGCGCCTGCTGGGATTCAAGCGTCGGGCCGTCGGTGGTTTTGTGGTCTTGCAAGCGCTGATACTGAGCCTGGCCGGTTACATCGGCGGGCTGGGGTTTTATGCTGTCGGCAGCCATTTGTTCGACTACTTGCTGGGCAGCAGCCAGGCCACCGGCACCTTCGTTTGCCACATCACCGTCTGGCATGGCGTTGCCGCCCTGCTCCTGACCTTTCTGGTCGCCGCATTGGTGGCCGTGGTCGGCGCCCTGCGAGCCATCAACATCCAACCTGCGGAGAGTCTGCGTGAGCTATAAACGTTTTGGCTTGCTGTTGCCCCTGAGCCTCGGCTATTTGCTCGACGCCTCGGCGGCGGGCTGGGAAGAGAAGTATTACAACCCGATGCCGGACGCCGCCGACGTGGTGCTGCCGATGCCCTGCGAAGGCTCGATGGTGTTTCGCAAGGTGTTCATCCCGGTGGCCGGGCCGCTCGACGACTACCCGATCAACATCGGTCAGGACGGCGCGGAATACGGCTACGTCGAGCAGACCCGGCCGACGTTCATCGCCGGTAGCTTCACGGGCGGCAAAAACGACAAATCCCGCTATTACCTGATGGCCAAGTACGAGATGAGTCAGCTGCAATACGCCGCGCTGACCGAAGCCACCTGCCCCACCGCTGCCACCAAACTGCGCGTGCCGCAAACGGCCGTGAGCTGGGTGCAAGCCATCGAAGCCGCCGACAAGTACAACCTGTGGCTGCGCAAAAACGCGGCCGACAAGTTGCCCAAGGAAGACGGCGCGCAGGGCTTCCTGCGCTTGCCGACTGAAGTCGAGTGGGAGTTCGCCGCACGCGGAGGGCTGGAAGTCAGCGCCGCTGAATTCCGCGATACGCATTACCCGATGCCGGACGGCATCAATGCCTACGAGTGGTTCGCCGGGGCGCAATCCTCCAACGGCAAAGTGCAGTTGTCCGGTCTGCAAAAGCCCAATCCGCTGGGCCTGCATGACATGCTCGGCAACGTCGACGAAATGATGTTCGAGCCGTTTCGCCTGAACAAGCTCGACCGCCAGCACGGTCAGGCCGGCGGCTATGTGGTGCGCGGCGGCAACTACCTGACCGCTCAGGCCGACCTGCGCACGGCATTGCGCAAGGAAGCGCCGTATTACAACGCCGACGGCCAGGTGAAGAACAAAACCACGGGCCTGCGCCTGGTCATGGTCTCACCGACCCTGACCTCTCGCGAACGGGTCGCCAGCATCGAATCCAGCTGGAAGAAACTCGGCACCGGCAGCAAGGAAACCGAATCCGCCGACAAAGGCACGGTGCAATCCCTGAACAGCCTCGCTTCGGGCGTCGAAGACAAAGCGCTCAAGGAAAAACTCCAGGCCCTGGAGAACCAGTTGCGCGCCAGCAACCAGCAGCAAGAAGAAACCCGCGACCAGGCGATTCGCGCCAGCCTCAATCTGGGCGCATTCTTGTGCACCAAGATGCTCGACGACGGCCAGTACGTGGACTTCCTGCAAAAGAACTACAAGCTCAATTGCGAAAGCGCGGACAAGGACGCGAGCTGCGACATGCGTAAAACCAAGCTCGACGAGCAAAAGGATCGCCTGCACAAACTCAGCCGTTACTACGCCAGCAGCCTGGTGGAATCGGCGACCTTGTACGGCCAGCCACTGCTTGAAACTCAGGTGCCGGTGATGGAAGAAATCATCACCCGCAACAAACAGCTGCAAGACCTGAAACCTTACTTGCGCACCCACTGGGCCAATCAGAAAGCGTTCCTCCAAAAACAGAAGATCGACACTGAAGCCTGGCTGAGCAGCTGCAAAGCCGTCACTCAATAACTCACCTCAATAAAAACGCGTCAACACCGTCACCTAGGAGTTTCACCATGTCGCGCAGCCTTTGGACTCGCTTCAAGCTACAGATCGCTTTCGTTGTTGCCGGCAGCCTGCTGCTGACCGGTTGCGCCAACACCGGTAGCTCCATGCTCGGCGAAAGCGGCGGGGCCGACCCGCGCCTGACCCAGGGCCAGGACGCAGAGTTCTTCAGCAAGTCCGGCTACCAGGCCTGTGCCATGGGCGCCGGTGTCGGCATCCTCGCGTGCGCACTGTCCAACAGCAACAACAAAGCGGTGTGTGCCGTCGCCGCCGGTATTACCGCGTGTGGTGTGGCCATGGGCGCGAACTACTATCTGGATCAGCGTCGCAGCGAATACGCCGACACCACCACCCGCCTGGCTAAAATGAACAGCGACGTCGAACAAGACACGCAGAACGTGATCGCCCGTACCGCGACCGCTCAGCAAGTGATCAATGACGATCAGGCGCAGATCGCCCAGATCAAAAAGGACATCGCCAACAAGAAAGTCGACAAGGCCAAGGCCCAGGTGCAAATCGCCGAGATTGATTCGAACATCGCGCGCCTGCGCAAAGACCTCGGCAACATGCGCACCAAAGTCACCGAGTACACCAAAGTGGCAGACGCCGAGCGTGCACAAGGCGCCACCGGTGCGGAGATCAAGCAGGTGGACATGAACATCATGAAACTGAACCAGAAAGTCGCCGCCCTGCAGAAGGAAGTCGACGGTCTGTACAGCCAACGCTCCGCGATCACCCTGGGCTAAGCACATGACGTTACGACAACTGGCGGTCCTCACCGCCGTCCTGGCCTTGAGCGGTTGCGCGACCAAGCCGGGCGAATGCGATGCGACCAATCGCGACAGCAGCATGCTGACCAAGATGAACTGCGACTACTCCGGTGGTTACAGCGATCAGGTCAAGCAGAAGGAACTGGCCCTGAGCGAGTCCCGTCAACAAAACGCGATGTTCCGTCAGGTGTACGAGAACATCCAGGCCCAGCAGCTCAGCACCAAGACCGACCTGGCCAGCCAGCAGAAAGCCCAGGCAACGCTGAATCAGTCGCTGGGGCAACTGCTGAGCTCGCTCAAGGCCCGGCATGCCAATGAAAGCTCGGTGCAGAAGCAGATTGCCGGCCTCGAGCAGCAGCTCAAGGCTTCGCAAGCGGCGCCCGTGACCAAATCAACGCCCGCAACCCTGGCGGCCAAGCAGGAAGAGCTGAAGGCGTTGCAGAAGAAGGTCAATCAACTGCAATTCAGCCTCGGCTACGAAGAGTAACTTTTCACCCCGCAGGCCTCCCGACGGAGGCCCGCACTTTTTCAGGAATCGTCGTCATGCAGCGGGTCATCAGGGATGCGCAAGCCACACCGGAGGGGATGAGTGCGCTGCAAGCCAAAGTCGCCCTCATCCAGAAACACTTTCCGCCGACCGTCGCCAGCCTGTTTGCTATCCCGCGGATGGGCAGCGGCGACGTGCTGGAATGGTGGACCGAACTGGGTGGCCAACCCACGCCCTACGCCGACCTCAACGAGGACGCGCAACGACGTTTGCTGCAAACCTATGAAGTGCGTCAGACGTCCCTCGGACAGCTGGCGGACGAACTGCAACGACGCGGTCAACCGAAGGAAGCGGAAGACCTGCGCAGCCTGCTCGGTACGCCAGAGCTGGACAAACTCTACAGCCTCAACGGTGAGCCGTTGGTGGTGCGCTGGCACCAGCGTCCGCCCAAGCCCATCGTGCCGCCGGTGGTCCCGGTGGTGCCAGTCGTACCGCCGTCGCGTCGTGGCTGGTGGATCGCGGCGGCCTTGCTCGCATTGCTGTTGCTGCTGGCGCTGTGGCTCTGGTGGTTCCTGCACCGTGAACCCGTTGTCGTGGTGCCACCGGTTGCGCCGGTCGCGCCCGTGGTGACGCCCGTCGAGAAACCGGTTGAGCCTGTTCCAGAGCCAGTTCCCGAGCCTGTCGTGGAACCGGAACCTGTTCCGGAACCAGAACCGGTGCCCGAACCAAAACCAGTGCCGCCACCCAAGCCGGTCCCACCACCAAAACCGGCCGCGCCGCCACCGCCACCGCCACCACCGCCGCCACCTCCAGCCCCGACGCTGGATAACTACGCGTGCCGTAAAAAAGCGCCGGATGCCGTGCCTCCGCAATTTGTGGTGGTACTCGACACCTCGGGCTCGATGGACTTGAACATCAAGTCGGTGAAATCCGATGAGGACTGGTTCTTCGGCAATGAGATGAACAAGTACCTGGACGTGAACCGCACCCGGCAAATTTTCGCCAAGCCCAGCCGCATGGACGTCGCCAAGGACTCGCTGGCCGGCATGATCAACGGGCTCGATCCAAAGATCGACACACGCCTGATCACCTTCGCCGGTTGCGAAAGAACACCGGACCAGGGCGTGTTCCGGTTCGGCGACCGTCAGCGGTTGATCAACGGGATCCGCGGACTGGTGCCCAACGACGGTACGCCGCTGGCCGACAGCCTGGCCTACGCAGCGAGCACGGTCGACGGGCGCAATAACGATGCGGTGATCGTGATGTTTGTCGACGGTGAGGACGGTTGCCAGAAAGACGCTTGCGCGGTGTCCCGCCGAATCGCCAGGGAACAACCGCGCTTGCGGGTCAACGTGGTGAAAATCGGCGCCGGTGGCCCGTCACGCTGCATCGCTGAAAACACCGGTGGCCGGGTTTACAGCAGCACCAATGCGGCTGAGCTGGGTAGTCAGCTGAAACAGGCGACCAAGGAAGTGTCGAGCAATGCCAAGTGCGACTAGTCACTTGGCTTGAATACTAAGGTGGGCCCATCGCGGGCAAGCCACGCTCCCACAGGATTTGTGTCGCTCACAAGAGAGCGGAACAACCTATAACCCTGTGGGAGCGGAGCCTGCTCGCGAAAGCGATTTCAAAGGCGCCTCAACGAAACCGGTCAACCTCTTGGCGCAAGTCCGCCGCCAGGCTTTCCAGCTCCTTGGCCGTCACCGCCAGGTTCGACACCACTTCCCGCTGTTCACTGTTCGCCAACGCAATACTCTGCAGGTTGCTGCTCAGCAACGTCGCCGTGCTGCTTTGCTCCTGAGTCGCGGTGGTAATCGCCGCAAACTGCTGACCGGCCGAACGGCTCTGCTCATCGATCCGCGCCAGGGCTGAAGCCACATTGGCGTTCCGCGACAGACCTTCCTGCATCAACACATTGCCCTGTTCCATGGTGCTGATGGCGTTGCCGGTTTCTTGCTGGATGCTGTTGATCATCCCGGATATTTCGTCAGTGGCCTGACGAGTGCGCGATGCCAGGTTACGCACCTCATCGGCCACCACCGCAAAGCCACGGCCCTGCTCACCGGCGCGAGCCGCTTCGATGGCGGCGTTCAGCGCCAGCAGGTTGGTCTGTTCGGCAATCGCAGTAATCACACCGACGATACCGCCGATTTCCTGGGAACGCTGGCCCAGAGTGTTGATCACCGTCGCGGTGCTGTTCAACGCACCGGCAATTTGTTCCAGCGATGCTGAGGCTTCGTCCATCGAGGTACGACCGATCTGGGTTTGCTGGGCGTTTTCCTGGGCGAGCCGCTGAGTGTTGCCCATGTTGTCGGCAATGTTCAGGGACGTGGCGCTGAATTCCTCCACGGCGCCGGCCATGCTGGTGATCTCGCCGGACTGCTGCTCCATCCCTTCGTAGGCGCCACCGGACAGACCGGACAATGCCTGCGCACGGCTGTTGACCTCGGCCGAGGCCTTGCGAATGTGCTCGACCATGGTCGACAAGGCCTGACTCATCTGGTTGAACGCGCGGGCCAGTTGACCGATCTCGTCGTTGCTCGCCACGTTCAGGCGCACGCTCAAATCACCGGCGCCCAAGGCTTCGGCCTGACGCACCAGATCACCCAGCGGCGCGAGTTTGCTGCGCAGCAACCAGACAGCCGAACCGACCGCGATCAACATCGCCAGCAGACTGCCAATGGCCAATTGAATGCCGACACTCCAGGTCACCGCACTGATTTCAGCTTTTGGCATGCTCGCCACGACCGACCATGGGCCACCATCGAACGGCACGGACACGCTGTAGAAATCTTCGGATTTATCACTCCAGAACTGGCCTTTTCCCGGTGTCTTCGCCAGTCCGACGATGGCCGGGACAGCTTGATCCAGTGCCTGCACACCCGAAATCGGCACCAGCCATTTGCTTTGCTCATCGAGCAACGCCAGGGAGCCGGTCTGGCCGATGCGGAAACGCTTAAGATTCTCGAACTGCGCGTTCTGCGCGTCGGTGTAATCGAACCCTACGAAGAGCACGGCAATCACCTTGCCGCTGCTGTCGCGCACGGGGGTGTATTGCGTCATGTAGGAGCGATCAAACAGCAAGGCGCGACCGACATAGCTCTGCCCCGCCATCAAGCGTGCATACGCCGGATGAGCGTGATCGAGCAGCGTGCCGATGGCGCGGTTGCCGTCCTGTTTGGTCAGGGAGGTGCTGACCCGGATAAAGTCTTCGCCGCTGCGCACGAACAACGTCGCCACGCCCGCGGTCATTTGCTTGAACTCGTCGACTTCCTTGAAATTGTTGTTCAACACTTCGCTACCCAGGTGCAAGCCCGGAGTCTGCGTGCCCGCCACCGCCACCGGCTCCTCCGGGTGCACGCTCAGACCGACGCTGAAGCGCTTCTCGAACAGACCGGCCAGACGCTGGGTGCTTTCACGCAAGGTGCCGTGAAAGGTGCTCAACTGATCGGCCAGCAACCGGGCTTCACTGGCCAGGTGCTCTTCGCGGGTGGCGAGGTTGGCAGTGTCCAGCGAACGCAGGGCGAACACGGTACTGCCAGTGATGACAATCGCCAGTATCACGGCAAGCGCAAGACCAAGCTGTGAGGCGATCCGGGCACGGGGTTGAGACATGACAGCTCCTGGCCGAGCGACCTGATCCTGCTTGATCGGGCTGAGCACTCAGCAAAATTTTCCAGATAATGGGGAAAAGCGTCGAACCAGCACGAAGGTTCCACCTGCAGATTTTCGGCGGCAAAACCGAATACTTGAGTAAATAGCCCGGATATGGCTCAAGGCCTCTACTGCGTGGGCTCTATCGATTCAGCTCAACCGCTGCACAACCGGTAAATCCATGGCCCGGACCTCTCCCAGCAGAAAATCGCTGAGCCTGCGCAAACGTTCACCTCCGGGGCGGGTTTTCGGCCAGACCAGGTAGTAATTCTCACCGCTGGCGACCGCCGTCGGCCACGGCAGACTCAAGCGCCCCTGTGCGACATCCTCCGCCACCATCAGCAAATCCCCCATGGACACGCCATAGCCCCGCGCGGCGGCGATCATGCCCAGCTCCAGGGTGTCGAACACCTGGCCGCCCTTGAGCGAGACCTCATCGGTCAGGCCCATGCGGTCGAGCCAACTGCGCCAGTCACGCCGATCCGGTGTCGGGTGCAGCAGCTCAGCGCTGGCCAAACGCGCGACGTCCCACGGCTGGTCGTTCAGCAGATTCGGCGCGCCGACGGGGATCAGCTCCTCGGGGAACAGCAGCGTGGCCTCCCAGTCCGGCGGGAAATGCCCGTTGCTGAGGATCACGGCGCAATCGAACGGCTCCTGATTGAAGTCCACCGAATCGATGTCCATCCAGGCGCTGGTCAGTTGCACTTCATTGCCCGGTTGCAGGTGCCGGAAACGGCTGAGCCGCGCCAGTAACCAGCGCATGGTCAGGGTCGAGGGGGCTTTCATGCGCAGGATGTCGTCTTCGGCGCGCAAGGTATTGCAGGCGCGCTCCAGGGCGGTGAAACCGTCACGAATGCCCGGCAGGATCAACCGCGCCGACTCGGTCAGTTGCAAATTTCGCCCACTGCGGTGAAACAACCGACAGGCGAAATGCTCTTCGAGCGTACGGATATGCCGGCTCACCGCACTCTGGGTGATCGACAGTTCTTCAGCCGCGCGGGTGAATGAACTGTGCCGCGCCGCCGCTTCAAATGCGCGCAAGGCATACAAGGGAGGAAGACGACGGGACATGAGGAAAGCTCCTATAGCGCAATCCGGCTACCGTAGCAGAATCTGTTCTGCATGAGTCTGACTCATGCTACCCATCCTTTTTATCCCTTTGTGTTAACCCCGTGAAGCGCCGAGAATCGACGCTTTCCAGACCTCTTTGATAATCGAGCGTGATGACCATGAAGCATCCAGCGCGTATTGAACTCTGGGCCATCCTGCGGCTGGCGGGGCCGCTGATTGCCTCGCAGTTGGCGCACATGCTGATGGTCCTCACCGACACCTTGATGATGGCGCGCCTGAGCCCCGAAGCGTTGGCCGGCGGCGGTCTGGGTGCGGCGACCTACTCGTTCGTGTCGATTTTCTGCATCGGCGTGATTGCGGCGGTCGGCACCTTGGTGGCGATTCGTCAGGGCGCGGGTGACATTGTTGGCGCCGCACGACTGACCCAGGCCGGATTGTGGCTGGCGTGGTTGATGGCGCTGGTGGCCGGACTGCTGCTGTGGAACCTCAAACCGGTGTTGCTGCTGTTCGGCCAAACCGAAACCAACGTCCACGCCGCCGGGCAGTTTCTGCTGATCCTGCCGTTCGCCCTGCCCGGTTACCTGAGTTTCATGGCGTTGCGCGGTTTTACCAGCGCCATCGGCCGGGCGACGCCGGTGATGGTCATCAGCCTCGGCGGTACCGTGGCCAACTTCCTGCTCAACTATGCGTTGATCACCGGCATGTTCGGCCTGCCGAAAATGGGTTTGATGGGCATTGGGCTGGTGACAGCGATTGTCGCTAACCTGATGGCGGTGGCACTGGCCCTGCACATCCGCCGGCATCCGGCATATGACGCCTATCCGTTGCGCCAGGGCCTGTCACGGCCGAACCGTCAGTACCTGAAAGAACTGTGGCGCCTCGGCCTGCCGATTGGCGGCACGTACGCAGTGGAAGTCGGACTGTTTGCGTTCGCCGCGCTGTGCATGGGCACCATGGGCAGCACGCAATTGGCGGCGCACCAGATCGCCCTGCAGATTGTTTCGGTGGCGTTCATGATTCCGGCGGGGCTTTCCTACGCGATCACCATGCGCATCGGTCAGCACTATGGCGCCGGGCAGTTACTGGATGCACGGTTGGCCGGACGGGTCGGCATTGCCTTCGGCGCGGCGGCGATGCTGGGCTTTGCGATGGTCTTCTGGTTCCTGCCGAATCAGTTGATCGGCCTGTTCCTGGACCACAACGACCCGGCGTTCCGCCCCGTGATTGAACTGGCTGTAAGCCTGCTGGCGGTGGCAGCGTGGTTCGAGCTGTTTGACGGTACGCAAACCATCGCCATGGGCTGCATACGCGGGCTCAAGGACGCCAAGACCACGTTCCTGGTCGGGTTGGGCTGTTACTGGCTGATAGGCGCACCGGCCGCGTGGTGGATGGCCTTCCATTTGCACTGGGGGCCGACGGGTGTCTGGTGGGGGTTGGCGCTGGGGCTGGCGTGCGCAGCGGTGAGTTTGACGCTGGCGTTTGAATGGAAGATGAAACGGATGATTCGGCAGGAGCCTCAATCTCAAGGATTCAAGATCGCTCAGGCCGAATGAAATCCCCCTGTAGGAGTGAGCCTGCTCGCGATAGCGGTCTGTCAGTGAACAATGATGCTGACCGATACACCGCTATCGCGAGCAGGCTCACTCCTACAAGGGATTTGAGTTAGCTCACGACTTCCAGCACTGGCAACTGATCGCTGCCGAAGGTCAGGTACTCAACCAGATCCGCCAACGGCAGCGGCTTGCTGATCAGATAACCCTGCACCTGATCACAACCAAACCCGCGCAACAAATCGAGCTGCTCCACTGTTTCCACCCCTTCTGCGACGACCTCAAGATTGAGGTTGTGCGCCAGGTTGATCATCGCGTGGACCAGTTTGCGGTTCTCTTCACGCTCTTCCATGCCGCCGACAAAGCTCTTGTCGACCTTGAGCAAGGCGATCGGCAGGCTGTTGAGGTGCACGAAGGAGGAGAACCCGGTGCCGAAGTCATCCAGGGAGAAGCGCACGCCCAGGCGTCCGAGGGCGTCCATGGTTTGCTTGACCAGATCGCTGCGGCGCATCACGGCGGTTTCGGTCAGTTCGAACTCCAGCCACTGTGCTTCGACGCCGCGTTCGGCAATCAGCCGGCTCAGCGTGGAGAGCAATTGGCTGTCCTGGAACTGCCGGAATGACAGGTTGATCGCCATGTGCAGCGCCGGCAGGCCCTGTTCGCGCAAGGCCTGCATGTCCCGCAGCGCCCGGGAAATCACCCAGTAACCGAGCGGCACGATCAAACCGCTTTGCTCGGCCAGCGGCACGAATTCGCTGGGCGCCAGCAAGCCGCGCTCGGCATGCCGCCAGCGCACCAAGGCTTCGAGGCCGACGATCTGGCCGTCAGCCATGTTCAGGCGCGGCTGGTAATGCAGTTCCAGCTCGTCACGGCGCAAGGCCCGGCGCAGCTCGCTTTCAAGGTCGGCCATGCTGCGGGCGTTGCGGTTGATGCGTTCGTTGAAAATGTGAAAGGTGCAGCCTTGCGTGCTCTTGGCCTGCTGCATGGCGATGTGCGCGTGCCACATCAGCGGGTCGGCGCCGGCCTGGGCCCGGGCGTGGGCGATGCCCAGGCTGGAACCGATCAACAGGCTTTCACCGTCGACCCAGTAGGGTTCGGCCAGCGCTTCGGTGATGCGTTCGGCCATCCATTCGGCACGTTGAGGTGCGCGGCGGGTGTCGATCAGCAAGGCGAACTCATCGCTGCCCAGGCGCGCGAGTTGATCGCCGGCCTCAAGCTGGCTTTTCAGCCGCGCGACCACTTGCAGGATCAAGCGGTCGCCGGCCTGGTGACCAAGGGCATCGTTGGCGTGACGGAAGTTGTCGAGGTCTAGGTGACCGAGGGCCAGGCCACGGCCTTCGTTTTCCGCCAGGCGTGCGGCCAGCAGGGTCTGGAAGCCCTGGCGGTTGGCGATGCCGGTCAGCGGATCTTGCTCAGCCAGGCGTTGCAGGGTGTTTTCCAGCAGGCCGCGCTCGCGCACATGCCGCAGGCAACGACGCAGCATCCCGGCATCGAGCAGGTCGCGCACCAGCCAGTCACTCACACCATCGGGCGGCATCAGTGGCTCGTGTTCGAGCAACAACACCGTCGGCAAGCTGCAACGGCCTGGTAGCGGCTGAAGTGCAGGAACAGTCAACAACACCGCATGGCGATTGTCATCGAACAGACTGCTGACCGACTCCCAGCTCGGCGCGCTGATGAGCACGGCCGAGCTCCCCATCGGAGCCAGACACTCGCGCAACAACGCTGCCCACGCTGGCTCTTCGGCCAGTAGCAGCAAACGCAAGGGTTCGACAGGCGTAGACAAGCTAGCTCCCTAGACTCTGCAAAGATGTAGGCGGCAGGCATTATGCCGCGCCGCTAACCAATGACCAAATGACATCAGTTGTCAAACGTGACTTTGTGTCAGGAATACGAACATTAGCCGCAGATTCACCGCGCATCCTGCTTGAAAGTAACAAAACCGGCAATTAGAGAAAGCGTGTTGCGTCACAAGTCGGACAGAGCAGCAGAATTCGCTGAGCCTGTTAAAATGCCGGCCCATTTCATAAATGACCCCCTGAATTCCGTATGTCCCGACTCAATCCCCGGCAGCAAGAAGCCGTGAGCTACGTCGGCGGCCCTCTTTTGGTGCTCGCCGGCGCAGGCTCCGGCAAGACCAGTGTGATCACGCGAAAGATCGCGCACCTGATCCAGAATTGCGGCATCCGCGCCCAGTACATCGTCGCCATGACCTTTACCAACAAGGCCGCGCGCGAGATGAAGGAACGGGTCGGCACCCTGCTCAAGGGCGGCGAAGGCCGTGGCCTGACGGTGTGCACCTTCCACAACCTGGGGCTGAACATCATCCGCAAGGAACACGTGCGGCTGGGCTACAAACCGGGCTTCTCGATCTTTGACGAGACTGACGTCAAAGCCTTGATGACCGACATCATGCAGAAGGAATACGCGGGCGACGACGGCGTCGACGAGATCAAGAACATGATCGGCTCGTGGAAAAACGACCTGATCCTGCCTGCCGAAGCCCTGGAAAACGCGCGCAACCCCAAGGAACAGACCGCCGCCATCGTCTACACCCACTACCAGCGCACGCTCAAGGCGTTTAACGCGGTGGACTTCGACGACCTGATCCTGCTGCCGGTGAAGCTGTTCCAGGAACACGCCGACATCCTCGAAAAGTGGCAGAACAAAGTCCGCTACCTGCTGGTGGACGAATACCAGGACACCAACGCCAGCCAGTATTTGCTGGTGAAACTGCTGATCGGCACGCGCAACCAGTTCACCGTGGTCGGCGACGATGACCAGTCGATCTACGCCTGGCGCGGCGCGCGTCCGGAAAACCTGATGTTGCTCAAGGATGACTACCCGTCCTTGAAAGTGGTGATGCTGGAGCAGAACTACCGCTCCACCAGCCGCATCCTGCGTTGCGCCAACGTACTGATCTCGAACAACCCGCACGAATTCGAAAAACAGCTGTGGAGCGAGATGGGCCACGGCGACGAGATCCGCGTGATCCGCTGCCGCAACGAAGACGCCGAAGCCGAGCGCGTGGCCGTGGAACTGCTGACCCTGCACTTGCGCACGGACCGGCCCTACAGCGATTTTGCGATCCTGTATCGCGGCAACTACCAGGCCAAGCTGATCGAGCTGAAGCTGCAACACCACCAGATTCCGTATCGCCTGTCCGGCGGTAACAGCTTTTTCGGACGTCAGGAAGTGAAGGACCTGATGGCCTACTTCCGCCTGATCGTGAACCCGGATGACGACAACGCCTTCCTGCGGGTGATCAACGTCCCACGCCGGGAGATCGGTTCGACCACCCTGGAAAAGCTCGGCAACTACGCCACCGAACGCAAAATCTCGATGTACGCCGCCACCGACGAAATCGGCCTGGGCGAGCATCTGGACACGCGCTTCACCGATCGCCTGTCGCGTTTCAAGCGCTTCATGGACAAGGTGCGCGAGCAGTGCTCTGGCGAAGACCCGATCTCGGCGCTGCGCAGCATGGTCATGGACATCGACTACGAGAACTGGCTGCGCACCAACAGCTCCAGTGACAAGGCCGCCGATTACCGCATGGGCAACGTCTGGTTTCTGATCGAGGCGTTGAAAAACACCCTGGAGAAGGACGAAGAAGGCGAGATGACCGTCGAGGATGCCATCGGCAAACTCGTGCTGCGCGACATGCTGGAGCGTCAGCAGGAAGAGGAAGACGGCGCCGAAGGTGTGCAGATGATGACGCTGCACGCCTCCAAAGGCCTGGAATTCCCGTACGTGTTCATCATGGGCATGGAAGAGGAAATCCTCCCGCACCGTTCCAGCATCGAAGCCGACACCATCGAAGAAGAACGCCGCCTGGCCTACGTCGGGATTACCCGCGCGCGTCAGACCCTGGCCTTCACTTTCGCCGCCAAGCGCAAGCAGTACGGCGAGATCATCGATTGCGCGCCGAGCCGCTTCCTCGATGAGCTGCCGCCGGACGATCTGGCGTGGGAAGGCAACGACGACACGCCGGTTGAAGTCAAAGCCGTTCGCGGAAATACCGCATTGGCGGATATACGCGCGATGTTAAAGCGCTAGAATTGAGCACTTTTTAATCAAAGCATTTTTAACCGAACACTTTTTACAAACTAGGCGCATTTGGCGCCAGTAGAGGAACGCTTCATGGAAGCACTGCACCAGAAAATCCGCGAACAAGGCATCGTGCTTTCCGATCAGGTCCTGAAGGTAGACGCCTTTTTGAACCACCAGATCGACCCGGCCCTGATGAAGCTGATCGGCGACGAATTCGCCGCACTGTTCAAGGACTCGGGCATCACCAAGATTGTCACCATCGAAGCCTCGGGCATCGCTCCGGCGATCATGACCGGCCTGAACCTCGGCGTGCCGGTGATCTTCGCCCGCAAGCAACAGTCCCTGACCCTGACTGAAAACCTGCTGTCGGCGACCGTTTACTCGTTCACCAAGAAGACTGAAAGCACCGTGGCGATCTCCCCGCGCCACCTGACCAGCAGCGACCGCGTGCTGATCATCGATGACTTCCTGGCCAACGGTAAGGCATCGCAAGCGCTGATCTCGATCATCAAACAGGCCGGCGCGACCGTGGCGGGCCTGGGTATCGTGATCGAGAAGTCGTTCCAGGGCGGTCGTGCCGAACTGGATGCTCAGGGTTATCGCGTGGAATCCCTGGCTCGCGTGCAATCGCTGGCCGGCGGTGTCGTGACCTTCATCGAATAAACCAGTACAGCACCGAACCTGTGGGAGCCGGGCTTGCCCGCGATGGCGGCTGAACAGACAACATCGATGTTGAATGTTATTGCCTCATCGCGGGCGAGCCCGGCTCCCACAGTTGTTTGGGGATGGTTGTTATTGTGGGGTGGCTTTCAGGCCGGTGAGTAGCAGGCGCTGGAACAAGTCCTCTTTCAACCCGTCAGGGTTGGTCAGTTGCATCCGCTCCAGATGCTCGGGAAACATCGATGCCTCTGGCGCATCCAGTGCCGCTTTGCCCAGCTCCAGAATCTCCGTCAGTTTGAACTTGCTCTTCAGCCAGTTCAGCGCCCGCAACACGTCGCGCTCCACCTCAGTGAAATCGCAGCCCAGCGGATATTCCGGAAACAGGTTCGGATGCCGTGCCTGAATCGCCTGTAAACGCTCCGGGCTGTTGTCGGCGAAGCGTGGGTCGAGGCGAAAGTCTTTCGGCAGCTTGCCCACGCTTTGGGCTTGCTGGATCAGCCCCGACTGGAACCGCGAATCGCTGATGTTCAGCAACGCCTCGATGACCGCCGCATCGGTCTTGCCGCGCAAGTCAGCGATGCCGTATTCGGTGACCACGATGTCGCGCAGGTGCCTTGGGATCGTGCAGTGGCCGTACTGCCAGACGATGTTCGAGCTGACGTCCCCGCCCGCCTCGCGCCAGCTGCGCAGCAGCAACACCGAACGCGCGCCCTCCAGCGCATGGCCTTGGGCAACGAAGTTGTATTGCCCGCCCACGCCGCTCAGCACGCGTCCGTCTTCAAGCTGATCGGCCACACCAGCACCCAGAAGAGTCATGGTGAACACGGTGTTGATGAACCGCGCATCCAGGCGCTGCAAACGCTTGAGCTCTTCCTGCCCGTACAGTTCGTTGATGTAGCTGATGCGGGTCATGTTGAATTCAAGACGTTTGCTTTGCGGCAGCTCGCGCAGGCGCTCGTAGAAACTGCGCGGCCCGAGGAAGAAACCGCCGTGCACCGAGATGCCGTCGGTTTGCGCGGCGTCATCGAGGGTGCCGGCGTTGGCCTGTTGCTGAGTCGGCACATCGGGATACACCTTGCGCCGCACGATCCCGGCATCGGCCAGTACCAACAAGCCGTTGACGAACATTTCGCTGCAACCGTACAGGCCTTTGGCGAACGGTTCGAGACCACCTTCACGGTCGATCAACTGCGCCCACTGGCTCAGATTCACGTCCGCCAGCAAGTCCTTGTAACCGCCATTGTCGGCTTGCCGTGCCAGCAACGCCGCCGTCAGTGCATCACCCATGGAACCGATGCCGATCTGCAACGTGCCGCCGTCGCGTACCAATGTGCTGGCGTGCAGGCCGATGAAGTGATCCTGGAAACCCACGGGCATGTTCGGCGTCGAGAACAACGTGCTGTCGTCCTTTTCGTCGACCAGCAGATCGAAGGTGTCGATGCCGATTTCCGCGTCGCCAGGCATGTAGGGCAAATCGTTATGCACCTGGCCCACCAGCAGGATCGTCTCCCCCGCCGCCCGCCGTTTGGCGATCATCGGGAACAGGTCGAGGGTGATGTCCGGGTTGCAACTCAGGCTCAGGCGATCGGGGTGCTCGGAATGGCTGGCCACCAGTTGCGCGATCAGGTTCAAACCGGCGGCGTTGATGTCCCGCGCGGCATGGCTGTAGTTGCTGCTGACGTAATCCTGCTGGGCCGATGCGCTATGCAGCAGGCTGCCCGGCTGCATGAAGAACTGCTGGATATGGATGTTCGGCGGCAGGTTGTCGCGTCGCAGTTCGGCGAGGAAATCCAGTTCCGGATAGTCGCCAAATACGCGCTCGATAAAGGGTTCGAGAAAGCGCTTCTGCAAACCGTCACCCAGTGACGGACGACCCAGGCACAACGCGGTGTAGATCGTCAGCTGCCGCTGCGGCAGTTGCGCGATGCGCCGGTACAGCGCGTTGACGAAGTGGTTGGGTTTGCCCAGGCCGAGGGGCAAGCCCATGTGAATGTGCGCCGGCAATCGCGCCAGTACGTCATCGACCGCTTGCTCGATAGAACACAGCTGCACCATGTGATCCTCCCTTACATTCCGTGAATCGGGGTTGGACCGAGCTTGCCGGGTCTTTGCTGCAATGGATAGCCTCCCGCACAAATCGCAGGCACAAAAATCTATGGTCACCCCCATTTTTGCAATACTGATTAGTGGCTGAAGTGGTTGGCTTGCTTAAATCTATCCGGCGTCTGTTTGGGGCATGCCCCAGCGCCACGATGAGAGTCGCGCCTGACGATCCTTAAAAAACCGTCGGCTTCTGGAGCCGATTTTTGTGTCAGGATCTTCGCCAGGCCGGTAGGCCGTTCACGTCATCCGTTGTTCAGCTATCGCAAAACCTGAAGGGTGATTCGTGGTACTGCAACAACCGCAGGGTCAGGCGTTCAGCGCGTCTGGCCCTGCTTCATACTGAGTGCAGGTGCTTGTCACCGCGCTTGCTGATCCCCGGCAGGTTGGCCTTGCCACCCGTGCTGTACTGCCTGGGCACCAAGCCAACGGACGCAGCAAAATCGCGACTGCATCGGTACTGCTGACCATCGCCCATCTCCAGGTGATCGGCCCGACACACGGCAAGCTCAGCAAACGACTACCCAGCTCGGCAGGTTGCCGAAAAAATGCATCACCTGCGGTCGTGAACATTTTTTGCGAAACACCTCACGACCCGACTTATCCTGGCCGTGAAGGTGGAAACTGTGTTTACCGAGATCGATACCGATCAGCGCTGACTCGCTCATGATGATGGCCTGCGAAAACAAAACACCCTGCGAAAGCGTAGCCCTCGCAGGGTGTGGGGTGACCATCTCATTAAACCGGCCGAGGCCGGTTTTTTCGCTGAAGACCCGGGCTTATTTCAGGCCGGACATCTTCTGGATCGCGCCTTTGAGCTCGGCATCCGAGCAGTCGGCGCAGGTGCCTTTAGGCGGCATCGAGTTGATACCGGTAATGGCCTTGGCCAGGATACCGTCGAGGCCACCCTGGTGATCGGCACGTTCTTTCCAGGCAGCAGCGTCACCGATTTTCGGTGCGCCCAACAGGCCAGTACCGTGGCAAGCGTTGCAATGTTTGGCAATCACTTCGTCCGGGGTCTTGGCACCGCCGCCACCGCCCGCAGAGGCAGCAACTTCCATCCCCTTGCACTCTTTGCCCTGTACACAGACCTGACCGACCGGTTCAAGGCGTTTGGCAATATCGTCGTTCGTCGCAGCTTGAGCGCTGACAGCCCATAGGGCCAATACGGTTGCTGGTGCAGCCAGCATTTTCATAATTAGGTTCACGCGTTCACCCTCAATGGTGGCTAGTCACGCCTACGGCCACGGTTCGCAGGCGGGCGCAAGTATAGCGGTAAGCCCGCCACACTGAAACAACCCCAAAGTCGAAGGGGTCTTATGCTGCAGCGGAAAAACCGCCCGGGTGCCTCGGCCTGACTGGCAGGGCGCCTTCTTTACTCAGAAATTCGCCGGTGTCGCTGCGCTGATTAGTCGCGCCGGCGCATCGAACGGATTTCGGAAACGGTGCGGCTTGGTACTTTCAAAGTAGTAGCTATCGCCGGCCTCGAGCACAAAAGTTTCCAGCCCGACCACCAGTTCCAGTCGACCCTCCACCAAAATGCCGGTTTCCTCGCCCTCATGGGTGAGCATCTCGTCACCGGTGTCGGCGCCTGGCGGGTAGATTTCATTGAGAAACGCGATAGCCCGGCTCGGGTGTGCCCGACCGACCAGTTTCATGGTCACGGCGCCATCGGAAATATCGATCAGCTCGTTGGCTTTGTAGACGATCTGCGTCGGTTTTTCCTGCAGGATTTCTTCAGAAAAGAACTCGACCATGGACATGGGAATCCCGCCCAGTACTTTGCGCAGCGAACTGATCGAGGGACTGACGCTGTTCTTCTCGATCATCGAAATCGTGCTGTTGGTGACACCCGCGCGCTTGGCGAGCTCACGCTGCGAAAGGCCTTTGAGCTTACGGATGGATTGCAGTCGTTCACCGACGTCCAATGCTTGCGCCTCCAGGGATTCAGGTTGTTGGAATATTGAGCGTTATCATGGCGACAGCGTTCAGTATTTACAACACTTGGACCTGAATCCTGTGGGGCGAGGCGATTTTCGGTGCGGCCCGCGAGGTGTCAGCCCTCGGAATAGAGCAGTGGCACCCGACGCAGGTTGCAGAAGATCTGATAAGGAATCGTGTCCGCCGCCGCTGCCACATCGCTGGCGAGGATGTTTTTGCCCCACAACTCGACGGTCGAACCGAGGCCGGCTTGCGGCACATCGGTCAGGTCGATGCAGAGCATGTCCATCGACACCCGGCCGATCAACTGGCTGCGTTGCCCGGCTACCATGACCGGCGTGCCGGTCGGTGCATGACGCGGGTAACCGTCGGCATAGCCCATGGCGACCACGCCTACACGCATCGGCTTGGGTGTAATGAATTTGGCGCCGTAACCGATCGGCTCGCCAGCCGGCAGTTCACGCACGCAAATCACTTTGGATTCGAGGGTCATCACCGGTTGCAGGCGGGCCGCCACGGTGTTGGCTTCTTCGAACGGCGTCGCGCCGTACATCATGATACCGGGGCGAACCCAATCGCTTGGGATCTGCGGCCAGCCCAACACGGCCGGCGAGTTGCGCAAGCTGACTTCCGCCGACAAACCTTTGCGCGCGGCTTCAAATACCGCGACCTGCTCGGCGCTGGCCTGTTCGTGCAGCTCATCGGCCCGGGCGAAGTGGCTCATCAGCACCACTTTCGCGACCTTGCCGCTGGCCAGCAGCCGTTGATAGGCCGCCTGATAATCCTTTGGATGCAGACCCACGCGGTGCATGCCCGAATCGAGCTTGAGCCAGACAGTGATCGGTTTGCTCAGCGTGGCTTTCTCGATGGCTTCGAGTTGCCACAACGAATGCACCACGCACCAGAAATCATGCTCGACGATCAGCGCCAACTCATCGGCTTCGAAGAACCCTTCCAGCAGCAACACCGGCGCCCGAATACCCGCCGCGCGCAACTCCAACGCTTCTTCGATGCAGGCCACGGCAAAACCGTCAGCCTCGGCTTCCAGCGCCTGGGCACAACGCACCGCGCCATGGCCATAGGCATCGGCCTTGATCACCGCGAGGGCTTTGGCCCCGGTAATTTCGCGGGCGATTCGGAAGTTGTGACGCAGGGCTTGAAGGTCGATCAGGGCACGGGCTGGACGCATGGCGGCAGACTTCTAGGCGGTCATGGGAATAAAAAAACCGGCGCTGGCTGGCGGCGTAAACCGCCAACAGCACCGGCAGAGGGATTTTTGAAACGGTTAGGGCAACGCGGCGACGATGGAGATCTCAACCAGGATGCTCGGCTTGGCCATCTTCGCTTCGACGGTGGCACGGGCCGGTGCGGCGCCTTTGGGCAGCCACTGGTCCCACACCGAATTCATCCCGGCAAAGTGCGCCTCGATGTCGTTCAGGTAGATCGTCGCCGACAGCAGATGCTGCTTGTCAGTCCCGGCCAGATCCAGCAAACGCTCGATATTGCCGAGGACATCGCGGGTCTGCTGTTCAATCCCGGCGTTGAAGTCATCGCCGACCTGCCCCGCCAGATACACGGTGCCATTGTGGCTGACGATCTGACTCATGCGTTCATTGGTGAGCTGGCGCTGGATTGCCATGCTTTGCGGACTCCTGGGGTTTGCTGCCATAACGGGAAATATCGAGGCCTTCGGCGCTGATCTGCGGCGTCTTCTTGGCCATCAGGTCAGCCAGCAAGCGGCCGGAGCCACAGGCCATGGTCCAGCCGAGTGTGCCGTGACCGGTGTTCAGGAACAGGTTCTTGAATGGGGTCGCGCCCACGATCGGCGTGCCGTCCGGAGTAGTCGGACGCAGACCGGTCCAGAAACTCGCCTGGGCCAGATCGCCGCCCTGAGGATAAAGGTCGTTGACGATCATCTCCAGGGTTTCGCGCCGACGCGGGTTCAGCGACAGGTCAAAACCGGCGATCTCCGCCATGCCGCCGACGCGGATGCGGTTGTCGAAACGGGTGATCGCGACCTTGTAGGTCTCGTCGAGAATGGTCGAGGTCGGGGCCATTGCCGGGTTGGTGATCGGCACGGTCAGCGAGTAACCCTTGAGCGGGTATACCGGCGCCTTGATCCCCAGCGGCTTGAGCAATTGCGGCGAGTAGCTGCCGAGTGCCAGCACGTAGCGGTCAGCGGTTTCCAGCTTGCCGTCGATCCACACGCCGTTGATGCGATCACCGGCGTAGTCGAGTTTCTGAATGTCCTGGCCGAAACGGAATTCCACCCCCAGTTTCACGGCCATTTCGGCCAGGCGGGTGGTGAAAATCTGGCAGTCGCCCGTCTGGTCGTTCGGCAGGCGCAGGGCACCGGCGAGGATGTTGGTGACGCTGGCCAGCGCTGGCTCGACGCGGGCAATGCCGGCGCGGTCGAGCAGTTCGAACGGAACGCCGGACTCTTTCAGCACGGCGATGTCTTTCGCGGCGCCGTCGAGTTGAGCCTGGGTGCGGAACAGTTGGGTCGTACCGAGGCTGCGGCCTTCGTACGCGATGCCGGTTTCGGCGCGCAATTCGTCGAGGCAGTCACGGCTGTACTCGGACAGGCGGACCATGCGCTCCTTGTTCACCGCGTAACGGCTGGCGGTGCAGTTGCGCAGCATCTGCGCCATCCACAAGTATTGGTCGATATCGGCCGTGGCCTTGATCGCCAGCGGTGCGTGGCGCTGCAACAGCCACTTGATGGCTTTGAGCGGCACGCCCGGCGCGGCCCACGGCGAGGCATAGCCCGGCGAGACCTGACCTGCGTTGGCGAAACTGGTCTCCATGGCAGCGGCCGGCTGACGGTCCACCACCACCACTTCAAACCCGGCACGAGCCAGATAGTAAGCACTGGCGGTACCGATGACGCCGCTACCCAAGACCATAACGCGCATTTTCATATCCCTCATCGCGGCTGACCGCTGACGTGTGTTGTATTCAAGCAGTGATGTGCGCAGTGTAAAAAAGATTTGCCAGTGTTTTTCACTATATAAGCAGCTATATTTGGCGACAATTCTCGGCAAAAACCCTTTTCACGGAGGCGCATCCCCTATGCGTACCAACACTCAGACCAAACGAGAGCTGGACAAGATCGACCGCAACATTCTGCGGATCCTGCAAGCGGACGGACGCATCTCGTTCACGGAGCTGGGGGAAAAGGTCGGGCTCTCTACCACGCCGTGCACTGAGCGGGTGCGGCGCCTGGAGCGCGAAGGGATCATCATGGGCTACAACGCCCGGCTCAATCCGCAGCATTTGAAGGGCAGTCTGCTGGTGTTCGTCGAGATCAGCCTGGACTACAAATCCGGGGATACCTTCGAAGAGTTCCGACGCGCGGTGCTGAAACTGCCCCATGTGCTGGAATGCCACTTGGTGTCAGGGGATTTCGACTACCTGGTGAAGGCACGGATCTCCGAGATGGCCTCGTACCGCAAGCTGCTGGGGGACATCCTGCTCAAGCTGCCGCATGTGCGCGAGTCCAAGAGCTATATCGTGATGGAAGAGGTGAAGGAGAGCTTGAGTTTGCCGATTCCGGATTGAGATATTCGGTGGCCAACCCGCGATTGAGGCAACTCGGTCTACCTGAATGGATTCAAACAAGCACTTGCCGGGTAGACGCCATGTACTCATGAATCTGCTTCTCCACCCGAGGATGAATCAGCTCCACCGGCCCCCGCCCATTCGGGCATGGCAAGGTCTTGGTGGTGCCAAACAACCGGCAAATCAGCGGACGCTCGTCATACACCGTGCAACCGTTCGGCCCCAGGTGCACGCAATTGAGCTCATCCATCGCCGCGTCCTGCTCGGCGCGGGTCTTGCGCGGCAGGCGGGACATTTCTTCCGGCGAGGTGGTCACCGGCCCACAGCAGTCATGGCAGCCGGGCACGCACTCGAACGAGGGAATCTGTTGGCGAAGCGTTCGGATTTTCTGACTGTTGCAGCTCATTGAAGCGGTGACCAAAAGCGGAATAGAGCGCGATTCTGCAGCAAAGGCGCCGATCCATACAGCAGCAGCCGACCAATGTTGCCCGTGCCAGAAGGTCCGGCTTATGCTCCGTCAACTTTTCCAGACGCCAGAATCGGGAACACGCCCATGAATGCCGGTGCTCAGCCATCCGCTCCAGGTCACCAGCACATTGCCTCTTATTACGCCGCCAGCAGCCTGCCGCGACCCGATTATCCGGCGCTCAGGGGGGATCTGGTGGCGGATGTGTGCGTGGTCGGTGGCGGGTTTTCCGGGCTGAACACTGCTCTGGAACTGGCGGAACGAGGCTTGAGCGTCATCCTGCTCGAGGCCCACAAAATCGGCTGGGGCGCCAGCGGGCGCAACGGCGGACAATTGATTCGCGGCGTCGGTCATGGCCTTGATCAATTCGCCAACGTGATCGGCACCGACGGCGTACGCCAGATGAAGCTCATGGGCCTGGAGGCGGTGGAAATCGTCCGCCAGCGCGTCGCGCGTTTTCAGATCCCCTGCGACCTGACGTGGGGTTACTGCGACCTGGCCAACAAACCCCGCGACCTCGAAGGCTTCGCCGAGGATGCCGAAGAGCTGCGCAGCCTCGGTTATCGCTACGAAACCCGCCTGCTGCAGGCCAATGAAATGCACTCGGTGGTGGGCTCCGATCGTTACGTCGGCGGTTTGATCGACATGGGCTCGGGGCACCTGCATCCGCTGAACCTGGCACTGGGCGAAGCGGCGGCGGCCGAGGAAATGGGGGCGGTACTGTTTGAACAATCGGCGGTCACTTGCATCGATTATGGTCCCGAGATCAAGGTCCACACAGCCCACGGCTCGGTCCGCGCCAAGACGCTGGTGCTGGGCTGCAACGCCTACCTCAATCAGCTCAACCCCGAACTCAGCGGCAAGGTGCTGCCCGCCGGCAGCTACATCATCGCCACCGAGCCGTTGAGCGAAGAACTGGCCCATTCACTGCTGCCGCAGAACATGGCGGTCTGTGATCAGCGCGTGGCACTGGATTACTACCGGCTCTCTGCCGACCGGCGCTTGCTGTTTGGGGGTGCCTGCCATTATTCAGGCCGCGATCCGAAAGACATCGCCACGTACATGCGACCGAAGATGCTGGAAGTCTTCCCGCAACTGGGCACGGTGAAGATCGACTATCAATGGGGCGGAATGATCGGCATCGGCGCCAACCGCCTGCCGCAGATTGGCCGGCTTAAAGACCAGCCGAATGTGTATTACGCCCAGGCCTATTCCGGTCATGGGGTGAATGCCACGCATTTGGCCGGCAAGTTGTTGGCTGAAGCGATCAGCGGGCAGCACAGTGGTGGGTTTGATCTGTTTGCCAAGGTGCCGCATATCACCTTTCCGGGCGGGAAACATTTGCGCTCGCCGTTGTTGGCGTTGGGGATGTTGTGGCATCGGCTTAAAGAGTTGGCCTGACAGGTTTTTGGTGTCTGTTCCGGCGCCATCGCGAGCAGGCTCACTCCTACAGGGGATTTGTGAACAACACAGATCAACTGTAGGAGTGAGCCTGCTCGCGATTGGGCCGGGAGAAAACCATAAAAATCAGATCCGCCAGAAAGGCTTGAGCCCCTCCTCCCGCGCCTGTTCCCGCGTCAGCCCCACATCCCTGAGCTGCTCCGGCGTCAGCGCCAGCAACGCCTTGCGCGTGTGCAGACGATGCCAGAACAGACCCCAGCGACCCAGGCCGGACGGTGCGTTGCGCATCAGCGCCTCACGTGTACCGTGTTCCTGCCCTCTCACCAGTTCCTGACTGTGTAACGTCAGCCGCACATCGCTCAAGCCGTTCATTTTGATTGCTCCTGTTTACTTGGGTAGCCAGAGCTTTCATGATGCGTGGGCGACGAAAAGCATTACAGATTCAACAGATAAGTATTAATTCCATACAGATTTGGCGTCCCAGCGTCTGAATCCTCTTTTCTTGCCAGATCTGTATTGGTTTACCGAATCACCCACACCGAGACTGCACCATGACCCTTTACGTCAACCTCGCCGAGTTGCTCGGCACGCGTATCGAACAGGGCTTCTATCGCCCCGGTGACCGGCTGCCCTCGGTGCGGGCGCTGAGTGTTGAACACGGGGTCAGCCTGAGCACGGTGCAGCAGGCCTATCGCGTGTTGGAAGACAGTGGCCTGGCGACGCCAAAACCCAAGTCGGGCTACTTCGTACCCGTGGGTCGCGAACTGCCGGAGCTGCCGGCCATCGGGCGTCCGGCCCAGCGGCCGGTGGATATTTCGCAGTGGGATCAGGTGCTGGAGCTGATTCGCGCGGTGCCGCGCAAGGACGTGGTGCAACTGGGTCGGGGCATGCCGGACATCACCACGCCGACCATGAAACCGCTGCTGCGCAACCTCGCGCGTATCAGCCGTCGGCAGGACATGCCCGGCCTGTATTACGACAACATCCACGGCACCCTCGAACTGCGCGAACAGATCGCACGCCTGATGCTCGACTCCGGGTGCCAGTTGAGCGCCAGCGATCTGGTGGTCACGACCGGGTGCCACGAAGCGCTGTCCACCAGCATCCGGGCGATCTGCGAGCCGGGGGACATTGTGGCCGTGGACTCGCCGAGCTTTCACGGCGCCATGCAAACCCTCAAGGGGCTGGGCATGAAAGCGCTGGAAATTCCCACCGACCCGATCACCGGCATCAGCCTCGACGCGCTGGAACTGGCCTTGGAACAGTGGCCGATCAAAGTCATACAGTTGACCCCCAACTGCAACAACCCGCTGGGCTACATCATGCCCGAGTCGCGAAAGCGCGCGTTGTTGACGCTCGCACAGCGTTTTGACGTGGCGATTATCGAGGACGATGTGTATGGCGAACTGGCCTACACCTACCCGCGACCGCGCACGATCAAATCCTTCGACGAGGACGGTCGCGTGCTGCTGTGCAGTTCGTTTTCCAAGACGTTGGCACCCGGATTACGCATCGGCTGGGTCGCGCCCGGCCGGTATCTGGAGCGGGTGCTGCACATGAAATACATCAGCACCGGCTCCACCGCGCCACAACCGCAGATTGCGATCGCCGAGTTTCTCAAGGCCGGGCACTTCGAGCCGCATTTGCGGCGGATGCGCACGCAGTATCAACGCAATCGCGACGTGATGATCGATTGGGTCACGCGCTACTTCCCGGTCGGCACCCGCGCCAGTCGCCCGCAAGGCAGCTTCATGCTGTGGGTCGAGCTGCCGGAAAGCTTCGACACCCTGAAACTGAATCGTGCGTTGCACGATCAAGGCGTACAGATTGCCGTGGGCAGCATCTTTTCTGCGTCAGGCAAGTACCGCAACTGCCTGCGCATGAACTACGCTGCCAAGCCAACACCGCAGATTGAAGAGGCGGTGCGCAAGGTCGGTGCCCTGGCTATCAAACTGTTAGCCGAAACTGACAGCATCACTGACTGACTTTTCTCGGGAAACCAGCGTCCATATGCCGACACCTGCCGCCAATCGGAACGATCCTACGTGAGAGTCAGACAAAACCTGCTCGCTGTTCTGCTCTTCGCCTCGTTCCTCAGCGGCTGCGCCAGCGTTGACGTTCAGCGTCAGGCCAGTCAGGCGCTGCCCGCCAGAGACTCGGCGTTCGGCCGTTCGGTCCAGGCGCAGGCTGCGCCGCATCAGGGCCAGTCGGGCTTTCGCCTGCTGTCCGACAGTACCGAAGCCTTCACCGCTCGCGCCGAGCTGATCCGCAACGCGCAAAGCAGCCTCGATTTGCAGTACTACATCGTGCATGACGGCATCAGCACGCGGATGCTCGTCGAGGAGTTGCTCAAAGCGGCAGATCGCGGCGTACGCGTCAGGGTGCTGCTAGACGACACCACCAGCGACGGCCTGGACCAGATCATCGCTACCCTCGCCGCGCACCCGAACATTCAGATCCGCGTCTTCAACCCGTTGCACCTGGGTCGCAGCACCGGCGTGACACGAACCATGGGCCGCTTGTTCAACCTGTCGCAGCAACACCGGCGCATGCACAACAAGTTGTGGCTGGCGGACAACAGCATGGCCATCGTGGGTGGGCGCAATCTGGGCGACGAGTATTTCGATGCCGAGCCCAACCTGAATTTCACTGACATCGACATGCTCGGCGTCGGCCCGGTGGCCGAACAACTGGGGCACAGTTTTGATCAGTACTGGAACAGCGCGCTGAGCAAGCCGATCGAACAATTCCTGTCCAGCAAACCCACGGCCAAGGACCTGAAAAACACCCGGACCCGCCTGGAGGAATCGCTGGATGACACGCGCAAAGAGAACCATGCGCTGTACCAACAACTGATGACGTTCAAGACGCATCCGCGCCTGGACATCTGGCGTCGTGAGCTGATTTGGGCCTGGAACCAGGCGCTGTGGGATGCGCCGAGCAAGGTGCTGGCCGACGGAGAGCCGGATCCGCATTTGTTGCTGACGACACAATTGGCGCCCGAACTGAACGGCGTCAGCAAAGAGCTGATCATGATCTCGGCTTACTTCGTGCCCGGCCAGCCTGGACTGGTGTACCTGACCGGTCGCGCCGATGCCGGGGTCTCGGTGAGTTTGCTGACCAATTCGCTGGAAGCCACGGACGTGCCGGCCGTGCATGGCGGCTATGCGCCCTATCGCAAGGCGTTGCTGGAACACGGCGTGAAGTTATTCGAACTACGGCGTCAACCGGGTGAAGGAGGAAGCGGCGGCAGTGGACCACACTTCTTTGGACGCCCCGCTTACCAAGGCTCCGACTCCAGCCTGCACAGCAAGGCGATGATCTTCGATCAGCAGAAATCCTTCGTCGGCTCGTTCAATTTCGATCCGCGCTCGGTGCTGTGGAACACCGAAGTCGGGGTGCTGGTGGACAGCCCCGAACTGGCCGCGCATGTGCGCGACCTGGCAATGCAGGGTATGGAGCCACCATTGAGCTATGAGGCGAAACTGCAGGATGGCAAGGTGGTTTGGGTCACTGAAGACGACGGCAAACTGCACACCCTGACCAAGGAACCGGGGAGCTGGTGGCGACGGTTCAATGCGTGGATGAGTACCACGGTCGGCCTCGAACGGATGCTCTGACAAGCGATAAAAATCTGTAGGAGTGAGCCTGCTCGCGATGGCGTCACGCCAGCCAACACAGATGCCTAATGACACATCGCTATCGCGAGCAGGCTCACTCCTACAGGGGACGGTGTCAGGCGGGTTCGGCCACCGTGCCAAACGCACCCTGGCGCATCAGCAGAATCACCAACCCAAACGCACCGGCTGCCATCAGCAACGGCAACGCATGCCCGCTGATCCACTGGCTACCCGCCCCAGCGGCCAACGGCCCGACCAGGCAACCAATCCCCCACAGCTGCGCGATATGCGCATTGGCGCGCACCAGCGCATCGTCGCGATAACGCTCGCCGATCAGGATCAGTGACAAGGTAAACAAACCGCCTGCACTGGCACCAAACAGCACCCACAACGGCCAGATCAGCAGCGTGTCGATCAGCAGCGGAATCGCCAGGCTCGACAGCAGCAACACCACCGCGCAGCCCGTAAACAGCGTGCGCCGCGACAGACGATCCGCCAGCGCACCAATCGGCAATTGCAGCAACGCATCACCGACCACCACGGTACTGACCATCGCCAGGGCGATTTCCGTGGTGAAACCCTGGCGCAGGCAATACACCGGCAACAAGGTCAGGATCATCGCTTCGAAGGCGGCGAACAGCGACACCGCCCAGGCAATCGCCGGCAGGCCACGGCAGAAAGCCAGCAAGTCGCTGAAGGTCACGCTGCTCGCTTCACTGCTGGGCGCGCCGCTGCGACCCAACAACAGGAACGGTGCTGTCGTCAGCAAGCCGACACCGACCCAAAAACCGTAATCATGTTCGGTGCCCAGAACGCCCAATAGCACCGGGCCAGCAAGTTGGCTCAGGGCATAGCTGCAGCCATACAGCGCCACCAGCCGCCCGCGCCACTGTTCGACCACGAGCTGGTTGATCCAGCTTTCACCGAGGATAAACACCAGCGTCAGGATCACCCCGATCATCAGGCGCAACAGCAGCCAGATCGGGTAGCTCGGCATCAGGGCCAGCAAGCCGATGGACAACGCCCCGGCCCACAGGCACAGACGCATCAGATTCGCCGTGCCCAGACGCGCGGCCAGGTGGCTGGAGATCTTCGCCCCCAGCAACACGCCAATGGCCGGCATTGCCGCCATCACACCGATGGCGAACGAGCCATAGCCCCAGCTTTCCAGGCGAAACGACACCAGCGGCATGCTGACGCCCAAGGCCAGGCCGACACTCAAGACAGACGCCAACACGGCGAAATAAGTCGCCCAACGCATGTTCCACGCTCCTGTGGATATTTTTATGTACAACACAAAACACTGTGGGAGCGAGCTTGCTCGCGATAGCGGTTTCACATTCAACAATGACGTCGACTGTCAGACCGCTATCGCGAGCAAGCTCGCTCCCACAGGGGATCTTCGTTGTGCCGGGCCCCGGTATCGGGGCCCGTTACTGATTACAACTTGATCCAGGTCGCCTTCAGCTCGGTGTACTTGTCGAACGCGTGCAGCGACTTGTCGCGGCCATTACCCGACTGCTTGAAGCCACCGAACGGTGCGGTCATGTCGCCGCCGTCGTACTGGTTGACCCAGACGCTACCGGCACGCAGCGCACGGGCGGTCAGGTGAGCCTTGGAGATGTCCTTGGTCCACACCGCAGCGGCGAGGCCGTATGGCGTGTCGTTGGCAATCGCAACGGCTTCTTCGGCGGTGTCGAAAGCGATGACCGACAAGACGGGGCCAAAGATTTCTTCCTGAGCGATTTTCATCGCGTTGCTCACACCGTCGAAAATCGTTGGCTCAACGTAAGTGCCACCCGTCTCCTGAAGCGTGCGCTTGCCCCCGGCCACCAGTTTGGCGCCGTCGGCATGACCGGACTCAATGTAGGACAGTACGGTGTTCATCTGCTGGGTATCGACCAGCGCGCCGACGTTGGTCGCCGGGTCCAGCGGGTTGCCTGGCTTCCAGGTTTTCAGGGCCTCGATCACCAGCGGCAGGAATGCATCCTTGATCGAACGCTCCACCAGCAGGCGCGAACCGGCGGTGCAGACTTCGCCCTGGTTGAAGGCGATGGCGCCGGCAGCGGCTTCGGCCGCTTCCTGCAGGTTCGGTGCATCGGCAAATACGATGTTCGGGCTCTTGCCGCCGGCTTCGAGCCAGACGCGTTTCATGTTCGACTCGCCCGAGTAGATCAGCAGTTGCTTGGCGATTTTGGTCGAACCGGTGAACACCAGCGTGTCGACATCGTTGTGCAGGGCCAAGGCCTTGCCGACGGTGTGACCGTAACCCGGCAGCACGTTCAACACGCCTTTAGGGATACCGGCTTCAACGGCCAGTGCCGCGATGCGAATGGCGGTCAGCGGCGATTTTTCCGACGGCTTGAGGATCACCGAGTTACCGGTGGACAGTGCCGGGCCGAGTTTCCAGCAGGCCATCATCAGCGGGAAGTTCCACGGCACGATGGCCCCCACGACACCGACCGGCTCGCGCGTCACCAGACCCAGCTGATCGTGCGGGGTGGCTGCGACTTCGTCGTAGATCTTGTCGATGGCTTCGCCGCTCCAGCTCAGGGCTTGCGCCGCGCCGGGAACGTCGATGTATAGGGAATCGCTGATCGGCTTGCCCATGTCCAGGGTTTCAAGCAGCGCCAGCTCTTCAGCATTCTGCTTCAACAGACCGGCGAAACGGATCATGGTGGCTTTGCGTTTGGCGGGCGCCAGGCGCGACCAGACGCCGGAATTGAAGGTGGCGCGAGCGTTTTCAACAGCGCGCTGGGCGTCGGCGGCGTCACAGCTGGCGATCTTGCCCAGCAGACGGCCATCGACCGGGCTGATGCACTCGAAGGTCTCGGCGGAGACAGCGTCGGTGTATTCGCCATTGATGTAGGCGCGGCCTTCGATCTTCAGATCGCGAGCGCGTTGTTCCCAGTCGGCACGAGTCAGGGTGGTCATTCGAGTGTCCTCCTCTTATTGAATACGAACGCTGCGCGGTCTTCGCGGGCGCTGTCAGGAATTCTGCCCGGCCAGCCTGCTTTTTCGGCCCAAGGCAACTGCCACCCTAAACCAGCCACCCCTCATGTTTCAATATATTTGACATAAGGCCGGCAAACGGCCTTGCGATGTTCATTTTAATAAACATAGACTTTGGACTTTTCAGGCAATCACGGGAAATTACAACAATGAATATCCAGGATGTCGTCGACTTCAGCCAGGCCACGACCGCGCCCGAGCGCTATCGGCCGGACCCGGCGAAAGTCCTCAAGGGCGATCCCGAGCAAGCGGTGTACAACCATTACAACAGCCCGTGCGGGCAGTTGAATGCTGGTGTTTGGGAAGGCGAAGTCGGGCAATGGACGGTGAACTTCACCGAACACGAGTACTGCGAAATCGTTCAAGGGGTTTCGGTGCTGCGCGACAACGATGGCAACAGCAAAACCCTGCGCGCGGGTGACCGCTTCGTGATTCCTGCCGGCTTCCGGGGCACCTGGGAAGTACTGGAGCCGTGCCGCAAGATTTATGTGGCGTTTGAGCAGAAGGCTTGAGGCTTTCCTGAGGCAACAAAAAAGGCCCGTATCTCGCGATACGGGCCTTTTTCGTAAGAGAGAAAAATCAATTACTTGATTTTGCCTTCTTTGTAGATCACGTGCTTGCGAACAACCGGATCAAATTTCTTGATCTCGATTTTGTCCGGGGTAGTACGCTTGTTCTTGTCGGTAGTGTAGAAGTGACCAGTACCGGCGCTCGAAATCAAACGAATCAATTCACGCATGATTAGCTCCCTTAGATCTTGCCGGCTTTGCGGATTTCGGCCAGCACGACAGTGATGCCACGCTTGTCGATAATACGCATGCCTTTGGCAGATACGCGCAGACGCACGAAACGTTTCTCTTCTTCAACCCAGAAGCGGTGATGCTGCAGGTTCGGCAGGAAACGACGACGGGTTTTGTTGTTTGCGTGGGAAATGTTATTCCCAGTCACCGGACCCTTACCGGTAACTTGACATACTCTCGACATGCCTCAGCCCTCTAAAACCACATGCCCAACCCGGCATGGGTTGGCCGCTTAATCTCTCAGTCATTTGGCGCCAGGCGCCGCGTTTCTTTAGAGGTCTTACCGGCTACACCTACAGTGAAGGAACCGGGCCCCTAGAAAAGAGCGCTGCTTTATACCAGAAAGACTGAAGAGCAACAACATTCCGTGTGCACAGACTAAATAAAAACCCGGTTTTTCGGGCCACAAGCGCCTTGGATAAAGGCTATCGTTGCGAAAGACCGCTCGTCGCAGAGAATCGGCCAACCGGCCAACCCAGGGTTCTTCTCAGCCGGTGCGCACTGAAAACAATCGCACATACTCCCCTTAAAATGAAAAAGGGGATAGTCATTTGCAAAAGAGCCCACTAGGGTAAGCCTTTTCCAGACTGCACTTGCAGATGGGCCTTCGATCTGTAAAGGAATCCGACCATGCGCCTCGCTGCCCTACCCCTGTTGCTCGCCCCTCTCCTGCTGAGCCCACTGGCCCATGCCGCGGCGCTTAGCGTCTGCACCGAGGCCAGCCCCGAAGGGTTCGACGTGGTGCAATACAACTCGCTGACCACCACCAACGCCTCGGCCGACGTGCTGATGAACCGCCTGGTGGACTTCGACACGGCCAGCGGCAAAGTGGTCGCCAGCCTGGCGGACAGCTGGGAAGTCACGCCCGACGGCCTGACGTACGTGTTCAAACTGCATCCGCAGGTGAAATTCCACCGCACCGACTACTTCAGCCCGACGCGCGACCTGACCGCCGAAGACGTGATTTTTAGCTTCGAGCGCATGCTCGATCCGGCCAACCCGTGGCACAAGGTCGCCCAGAGCGGTTTCCCGCACGCGCAATCGATGCAATTGCCCACGCTGATCAAGAAGATCGACGCGCTGGACCCGTTGACCGTGCGTTTCACCCTCGATCACCCGGACTCGACGTTCCTGGCCACTCTGAGCATGGGCTTCGCCTCGATCTATTCCGCCGAGTACGCCGACAAGCTGATGAAGGCCGGCGCTGCAGAGAAGCTCAACAGCCAGCCCATCGGCACCGGCCCGTTCGTGTTCACGCGCTTTCAGAAAGACGCCTCGATTCGCTACAAGGCCAACCCGGACTACTTCGGCGGCAAGCCGTCGGTGGACCCGCTGATCTTCGCGATCACACCGGATGCCAACGTGCGACTGCAGAAATTGCGTCGTAATGAATGCCAGATCGCCCTGTCGCCCAAGCCACTGGACGTACAGGCCGCGCTGAAAGAGCCGACATTGAAAGTGGAAAAGACTGACGCCTTCATGACCGCATTTGTGGGCATCAACAGCCAGCATCCACCGCTGGACAAACCGGAAGTGCGCCAGGCGATCAACCTTGCGTTCGACAAGGCCAATTACATCAAAGCGGTGTTCGAGGACACCGCCGAGCCAGCCAATGGCCCGTACCCACCGAATACCTGGAGTTACGCCAAAGGCCTGCCGGGCTACCCGCACGACGTAGCGAAAGCCAAGGCCTTGATGGTCAAGGCCGGGCTGAAAGACGGTTTCCAGACCACCATCTGGACCCGTCCTTCCGGCAGTTTGCTGAACCCCAACCCAAGCCTTGGCGCGCAGTTGCTTCAATCCGACCTCGCGGAAATCGGCATTCAAGCCGAAATCCGGGTGATCGAATGGGGCGAACTGATCCGTCGCGCCAAGGCCGGCGAGCATGACCTTCTGTTTATGGGCTGGGCCGGCGACAACGGTGATCCGGACAACTTCCTCACGCCGCAGTTTTCCTGCGCAGCGGTCAAGTCCGGCACCAACTTCGCCCGTTATTGCAATCAGGACCTGGACAAGCTCATCAGCGCCGGCAAGACCACCGGCGAGCAAGGTGTGCGCACCAAGCTCTATGAACAGGCGCAGGCGCAGATCCAGCAGCAGGCGTTGTGGCTGCCACTGGCTCACCCGACGGCTTTCGCGTTGACGCGCAAAGAGGTGGGGGGTTACTCGGTCAGCCCGTTCGGTCGTCAGGACTATTCGAAGGTAGTCCTCAAGCCATAAGCACCCACACAAAATCTTTGGGAGCGCGCTTGCCCGCGATAGCGGACTTTCAGGCGACAACTGTTGAATGTGCCGACGTCATCGCGGGCAAGCCTGCTCCCACAGGGACTCACTTAGCGTCGAATCCCTCGCTCACATCCACCCATACTCAGCCATCGACAGCGGATCGCCGTCGCCGATGATGAAATGGTCGAGCACCCGCACATCAACCAGCTCCAGCGCCTCTTGCAGGCGTTTGGTCAGCAACCGATCAGCCTGACTCGGATCAGGATTGCCCGACGGATGGTTGTGGCACAGGATCAGAGCCGCGGCATTGTGCGCCAGAGCCCGTTTGACCACTTGCCGTGGATAGACGCTGGTATTGTCGATTGAGCCGCGAAACAGCGCTTCGAACGCCAGTACTCGGTGTTTGGAATCCAGAAACAGACAGCCAAACACCTCATGTGGCTCATGACGCAACATCGACTTGAGGTACTCACGCACGGCCAGCGGATTCTCAAGTACCGAGGTGTGACGCAACCGCTCGGCCAGATGCCTGCGCCCCATTTCCAGCACGGCCTGCAACTGCGCGTACTTTGCTGGGCCGAGTCCGAGCTCCCCACTGAAGGTGCGCAAATCCGCTTCCAGCAGTCTGCGCAGGCTGCCAAATTGACTCAACAGGTGTCGCGCCAGATCCACTGCGCTTTTACCGGATACACCGGTTCGTAGAAAAATCGCCAGCAACTCGGCGTCCGACAGTTTCGCCGAGCCATGCTCCAACAGCTTCTCCCGCGGCCGCTCCGCCGCCGGCCAATCACGAATACTCATAGCACCTTCCCTGTATGTGGGCGCCGCTGTTCCATAGCGGTCGCTGTGATATCGTAGCCCATCTTTTTTGCTGGCGATTTCATCCCTGGGGAGGGGGTCTCGCCATGCTGTCATCAACGAAATGAAAGGCAGACCTATGCAGCGGCTGTATCGGAAACGCATCGTTCTGGGCGTCGGCGGCGGCATTGCTGCCTACAAGAGCGCTGACCTGGTTCGCCGCCTGATCGACCAGGGCGCCGAAGTGCGCGTGGTCATGACCCGTGGCGGCAGCGAGTTCATCACCCCGCTGACCATGCAGGCCTTGTCCGGCCACCCCGTCCACCTCGACCTGCTGGACCCGGCGGCTGAAGCTGCCATGGGCCACATCGAGCTGGCCAAATGGGCCGACATGGTGCTGATCGCCCCTGCCACCGCGGACCTGATCGCCCGCCTGGCCCAAGGCATTGCCGACGATCTGCTGACCACGTTGGTGCTGGCCACTGACGCCGTGGTGGCCGTTGCTCCGGCGATGAACCAGGCCATGTGGCGCGACCCGGCAACCCAGGCCAACCTGCAAACCCTCGAAAGCCGCGACATCAAGGCCTTCGGCCCGGCCTCCGGCAGCCAGGCCTGTGGCGACGTCGGCCTGGGGCGCATGCTCGAAGCCGTCGAACTCGCCCAATGCGCGGCGGACTGCTTCCAGCGCAAAGCGTTGACCGGCAAACACGTGCTGATCACCGCCGGCCCGACCCAGGAAAACATCGATCCGGTGCGCTACATCACCAACCACAGCTCCGGAAAAATGGGCTTTGCCCTGGCCGAAGCCGCGGTAGAGGCCGGCGCCCGCGTGACCCTGATCACCGGTCCGGTGCACCTGCCAACACCGGATCGCGTGACGCGCATCGACGTGGTCAGTGCCCGCGACATGCTCGCCGCCTGCGAAGCTGCGATCCCTTGCGACCTGTTCATCGCCTCGGCAGCGGTCGCGGACTACCGCCCGGAAGTTGTCGCCCCACAGAAACTCAAGAAAGACCCTACGAACGGCGACGGCTTGTTGCTACAGATGGTGCGTAACCCGGACATCCTGGCCACCATCGCCACACGCCCTGACCGTCCGTTCAGTGTCGGTTTCGCCGCTGAAACCGAACACCTGCTCGACTACGCTGCGCGCAAGTTGAAAGACAAGAACCTCGATTTGATCGTTGCCAACGATGTCGCCAACCCGAGCATTGGCTTCAACAGCGAAGAAAACGCCTGCAGCGTGATCGACCGCGAGCTACACGCCACACTTTTCGCCCAGACCAGCAAGAGCAAGATTGCTCGCCAGCTGATCACTTTTATCGCCGAACGTCTGAACCAGGTTTAATTTACATGCACGCTTTGCAAGCCAAGATCCTCGACCCTCGCATCGGAACCGAATTCCCGCTGCCGCAATACGCCACCCCAGGCTCCGCCGGCCTCGACCTGCGCGCCATGCTGGAAAAAGACATCGTGATCAAGCCGGGTGAAACCGTGCTGATTCCGACCGGCCTGTCGGTCTACATCGGCGATCCGGGCCTGGCGGCACTGATTCTGCCGCGTTCTGGCCTGGGCCATAAGCACGGCATCGTGCTGGGCAACCTGGTCGGCTTGATCGACTCCGATTACCAGGGCCCGTTGATGGTGTCCTGCTGGAACCGTGGCCAGACCGAATTCACCATGGTCGTTGGCGAGCGCCTCGCTCAATTGGTGCTGGTGCCCGTGGTTCAAGCGCATTTCGAGATGGTTGAAGAGTTCGTCGAAACCCAGCGCGGCACGGGCGGTTTCGGACATTCCGGCAGCCATTGATCCGATAGAAAACCAGTGGGAGCGAGCTTGCTCGCTCCCACTGGTTTGGCACTGAATTACAACGTTCATCTGGAAGGTTTACCGCCGAAAATCAAGGCATTGGCCGTCCCAGGTTCCGCTACTCCCGGTGGCATGGCCTTTTCGCACCACGAACTCTCCGCGGAAAACGCCGTCATACCCTTCAGTTTGAGCCGGCCGATGCATTTGTCGCAGGCAGGTACAGCCACTTTCGAGATGGAGCATTCCTACAGATGAACACCCCCGCCCAAGTCGCCCCCAAGTTTCCCGACAGCATCTTCCGTGCGTACGACATTCGCGGCACCGTCCCGGAGTTCTTGAACGCTGAAACCGCTTACTGGCTCGGCCGCGCCATCGGCGCCCAAAGCCTGGCTCAGGACGAACCGAACGTTTCCGTGGGTCGCGACGGCCGCCTGTCCGGCCCGGAGCTGGTCGAACAACTGATCAAAGGCCTGGCCGATGCCGGTTGCCACGTCAGCGACGTCGGCCTGGTGCCGACGCCGGCGCTGTACTACGCCGCCAACGTATTGGCCGGCAAATCGGGCGTGATGCTCACCGGCAGCCACAACCCGTCGAATTACAACGGCTTCAAGATCGTCATCGCCGGCGACACCTTGGCCAACGAACAGATCCAGGCCCTGCACGACCGCCTCAAGACCCACAACCTGAGCAGCGGCAAGGGCAGCGTGACCAAGGTCGAGATCCTCGACCGCTACAACACCGAAATCGTCCAGGACATCAAACTGGCCCGTCGCCTAAAAGTCGTGGTCGACTGCGGCAACGGTGCGGCCGGCGTGATCGCCCCGCAGTTGATCGAAGCGCTGAACTGCGAAGTCATTCCGCTGTTCTGCGACGTCGACGGCAACTTCCCGAACCACCACCCGGACCCGGGCAAGCCTGAAAACCTTGTCGACCTGATCGCCAAGGTCAAGGAAACCAACGCCGACCTCGGCCTGGCCTTCGACGGCGACGGCGACCGCGTTGGCGTCGTGACCAACACCGGCAGCATCGTCTACCCGGACCGCCTGCTGATGCTGTTCGCCCGCGACGTGTTGGCGCGCAACCCGGACGCGGAGATCATCTTCGACGTCAAATGCACCCGCCGCCTGGTTCCGCTGATCAAGGAATATGGCGGTCGGCCGCTAATGTGGAAGACCGGTCACTCGTTGATCAAAAAGAAAATGAAACAATCCGGCGCGTTGCTGGCCGGCGAAATGAGCGGGCACATTTTCTTCAAGGAACGCTGGTTCGGCTTCGACGACGGCATTTACAGCGCCGCGCGTCTGCTGGAGATCCTCAGCAAAGAAAAATCCACCGCGGAAGAGCTGTTTGCGACCTTCCCGAACGATATTTCTACGCCGGAAATCAATATCCATGTGACCGAAGAGAGCAAATTCAGCATCATTGATGCACTGCACGATGCGAAGTGGGGCGAAGGCGCTGACCTGACCACCATCGACGGCGTGCGAGTCGACTACGCCAAAGGCTGGGGCCTGGTGCGCGCCTCCAACACCACACCGGTGCTGGTGCTGCGTTTCGAGGCCGATGATGAGGCTGAATTGCAGCGCATCAAGGACGTGTTCCACACCCAGCTGAAACGTGTTGCACCTGATCTCCAATTACCGTTTTGATTTAACGAAGCACCCGGAGCCCTGAATGACCCTCGAACGCGAAGCCGCCGCCAACACCGCCAAGGTCCTGTCCGAAGCGCTGCCTTACATTCGCCGCTATGTCGGCAAGACGCTGGTGATCAAATACGGCGGCAACGCGATGGAAAGCGAGGAGCTGAAAACCGGCTTCGCCCGCGACATCGTCTTGATGAAGGCCGTGGGCATCAACCCGGTCGTGGTTCACGGCGGCGGCCCGCAAATCGGCGACCTGCTCAAGCGCTTGTCGATCGAGAGCCATTTTGTCGACGGCATGCGCGTCACTGACGCCGCGACCATGGACGTGGTGGAAATGGTTCTCGGCGGTCAGGTCAACAAAAGCATCGTCAACCTGATCAACCGTCACGGCGGCAGCGCCATCGGCCTGACCGGTAAAGACGCCGGGCTGATTCGCGCGAAGAAACTGACCGTCACCCGCCAGACCCCGGAGATGACCCAACCGGAAATCATCGACATCGGTCAGGTGGGCGAAGTGGTCGGGATCAACACCGAGCTGCTGAACCTGTTAGTGAAAGGCAACTTCATTCCGGTGATCGCGCCAATCGGCGTTGGCGAGAACGGCGAGTCGTACAACATCAACGCCGACCTGGTGGCCGGTAAAGTCGCCGAGGCGCTGAAAGCCGAGAAGCTGATGCTGCTGACCAACATCGCTGGCCTGATGGACAAGTCGGGCACCGTGCTGACCGGCCTGACCACCCAGCAGGTCGACGAGCTGATCGCTGACGGCACGATCTACGGCGGCATGCTGCCGAAGATCCGTTGCGCGCTGGAAGCGGTTCAGGGCGGCGTCGGCAGCTCGTTGATCATTGATGGCCGGGTGCCGAATGCGATTCTGCTGGAAATCTTCACCGATACCGGTGTGGGTACGCTGATCAGTAATCGCAAGCGTCCTTAAGCGGCACATACAAAAAGACCCCGCTCAGCCAGGCTGAGCGGGGTCTTTTTTTGCCTGCGATCCCTGCGGCATATCATCTTTTGTGGCGAGGGAGCTTGCTCCCGCTTGAGTGCGCAGCACTCACAAAATTCTTGGGTCTGCTACGCAGCCCGGCGGGAGCAAGCTCCCTCGCCACAAAGGCTCGCCCCCACAAAGGGACGGGGTTACACGCCGAATTGGGCGCGGTAGGCTTCTACGGCAGGCAAATGCTGCTTGAGCTGCGGATCGTCAGCCAGGAACTCCAGCACCTGGTTCAGCGAAACGATGCTGATCACCGGAATCCCGAAATCACGCTCCACTTCCTGAATCGCCGACAACTCACCGTTGCCACGCTCCTGACGGTTCAGGGCGATCAGCACGCCCTTGGCCTTGGCGCCATCCTGGGAAGCGATGATCTGCATCACTTCACGAATCGCGGTGCCGGCGGTGATCACGTCGTCGATGATCAGCACGTCGCCGGTCAGCGGTGCGCCGACCAGGCTGCCGCCTTCGCCGTGGGCCTTGGCCTCTTTGCGGTTGAAGCACCATGGCAGGTCACGGTCATGGTGTTCAGCCAGGGCCACTGCCGTGGTTGCCGCCAACGGGATGCCTTTGTAGGCCGGGCCAAACAGTACGTCGAACGAAATACCGCTCTCGACGATGGCTGCCGCGTAGAAACGACCCAGCTGCGCAAGGGCCGAACCCGTGTTGAACAGGCCAGCGTTGAAGAAGTAAGGACTGGTGCGCCCGGACTTCAGGGTGAACTCACCGAAGCGCAAAACGCCGCGATCGATGGCAAAACGAATGAAATCGCGCTGATACGCTTGCATGAAAAAAACCCCAAATACCACGGATTTAGCTAATTAGGTTGACGCCGTGTATCATACACGCACGCGATTTTTGGGGCCATTTATGCGGATCATCAGTGTGAACGTCAATGGTATTCAGGCTGCAGTCGAGCGTGGTTTGCTCAGTTGGCTGCAAGCACAGAATGCCGACGTCATCTGCCTGCAGGACACCCGCGCCTCCGCCTTTGAACTGGACGATCCAGCCTTCCAACTGGATGGCTACTTCCTTTATGCCTGCGAAGCCGAAGTTCCTGCCCAGGGTGGCGTGGCTTTGTATTCGCGGTTGCAACCGAAGGCAGTCATCAGCGGTCTCGGCTTCGAGACGGCCGACCGCTACGGGCGTTACCTGCAAGCCGATTTCGACAAGGTCAGCATCGCGACCTTGCTGCTCCCTTCGGGGCAGAATGGCGATGAAGACTTGAACCAGAAGTTCAAGCTAATGGACGACTTCGCCCGTTATCTGGATAAACAGCGACGCAAACGTCGCGAGTACATTTACTGTGGCTCGCTGTACGTGGCGCAACAGAAGCTGGATATCAAGAACTGGCGCGACAGCCAGCAATCCCCGGGCTTCCTGGCACCTGAACGTGCCTGGATGGACGAGATTGTCGGCAACATGGGGTATGTTGATGCCCTGCGTGAAGTCAGCCGTGAAGGCGACCAGTACAGCTGGTGGCCGGACAACGAACAGGCGGAGATGCTCAACCTGGGCTGGCGTTTCGACTACCAGTTGCTGACCCCGGGCCTGCGCCGCTTTGTTCGTAGCGCGCGCCTGCCACGTCAGCCACGGTTCTCGCAGCATGCACCGCTGATCGTGGACTACGACTGGACGCTGACTATCTAAGCGTGAATTCGCAGATGCAAAAAAGCCGACATCACTGTCGGCTTTTTTGTGCGCGCTGATTTTTGGCTTTTTCTGTAGGAGTGAGCCTGCTCGCGATAGCGGCGTGTCAGGCGACATGAACTCTGATGTCAGACCGCAATCGCGAGCAGGCTCACTCCCACAGGGGAAAATCAGCGCTGGTCGTTATTTGATCAACCGCCAGGTGAATGGGTAACGGTAAGGGAACCCTTCGTTAGCCTTCACGCCCGCAATGATTGTCAGCACCAACGCGCCAATCGCCACCAGACCGAACATGAAGAACCCGATAATCACCACCATCAGCAAAAAGCAGATGGCCGAGGCAATGGCGACGGTGATCTGAAAGTTCAGCGCCTCCTTGCCCTGTGCATCGACAAACGGGTCCATCTCACGCTTCATCTGCCAGAGAATCAGCGGGCCGATCAACGTGCCAAACGGAATCCAGATCCCCAGCAAGGCGGACAAGTGACAAAACATCGCCCACTGTCGAGCCTCTTTGCTCGGGATGGGAAGCAGCTCTTGCTCATCACTCATAACGTCCTCCTTGGTTGAAGCGGGTCCGATCAGTCGGCCAGTGCAGCTTTTTGCAGCTCGAAGATTTCAGTCATGCCTTTCTTCGCCAGTTCCAGCATAGCGTTCAGCTCTTCAGGCTGGAACGGTGCGCCTTCGGCAGTGCCCTGAACTTCAATGAAACCGCCAGTGCTGGTCATCACCACGTTCAGGTCGGTCTCGGCAGCCGAGTCTTCCAGATAGTCGAGGTCGAGCACAGGTTCGCCCTGGTACATGCCCACGGAAACGGCCGCGATCATTTGCTTCAACGGGTCGCCGCCTTTCAGGCCGCCGCGTTTCTTGATCACTTTCAAGGCATCGACCAGTGCAACCATGGCGCCGGTGATGGACGCGGTGCGAGTGCCACCGTCAGCCTGGATCACGTCGCAGTCGACGTACAGGGTCACATCGCCCAGCTTGGACATGTCCAGCGAAGCGCGCAGGGAACGACCGATCAGACGCTGGATTTCCAGGGTACGGCCGCCTTGCTTGCCACGGCTCGCTTCACGCTGGTTACGCTCGCCAGTGGCGCGCGGCAGCATGCCGTATTCGGCGGTCAACCAGCCCTGGCCCTGGCCTTTGAGGAAACGCGGCACGCCGTTTTCGACGCTGACGGTGCAGATGACTTTGGTATCACCGAACTCGACCAGCACAGAACCCTCGGCGTGTTTGGTGTAGTTGCGGGTAATGCGGATCGAGCGGAGCTGATCGGCAGCGCGACCACTTGGACGTTTCATAGGGAATACCTGTACGGGGGACGGAAAACTGCGGAGCATTATAGAGCGGCAGGCCACGAGTGGGCACTTCTAAAAAATCCGCCCGACGACCGAAGGCCCTGAACAGCGCTTTACCGACGGCCTGCAGCCCTTTGTCACACCGTGTGTTTGGGCGCATCTGCCCCACTGCGCTACAATCCTGCGCCTTTGCTGCCTGTCGGCTTTAATTCACAGATATCGGGTCCGCGAAACCTTTGGTAACGCAAACCCGACTTGCGAGGTACCTCCATGGTGCACAGCATGACCGCCTTCGCCCGCGTAGAAAAAGCCGGCACCCAAGGCACCCTGAGCTGGGAACTGCGCTCGGTCAACAGCCGCTACCTGGAGCCGCACTTGCGCCTGCCGGAATCCTTTCGGGATCTCGAAGGCGCGGTCCGCGAGGCCCTGCGTCAAGGCATCTCCCGGGGCAAGCTTGAATGCACCCTGCGCTTCACCGAAGAAAACACCGACAAACCACTGCAAGTGGACCGCGAGCGCGCCGCGCAATTGGTCGCCGCTGCCGAGACGATTGCCAGCCTGATCAAGAACCCTGCGGCGCTCAACCCGCTGGAAGTGCTGGCGTGGCCTGGCGTGCTGGTAGGCGACGCCACCGACCCGCAAGCCTTGAATGCCGAAGCATTGGCGCTGTTCAACGAAGGCCTGAAAGAACTCAAGGCCGGTCGCGAGCGCGAAGGCGCGGAGTTGGCGCGGTTGATCAACGATCGCCTGACCTCCATTGAGGAAGACGTCGTCACCCTGCGCGAACTGGTCCCGCAGATGCTCGCCACCCAGCGCCAGAAAGTCCTCGACCGCTTCGCCGACATGAAGGCCGACCTCGACCCGCAGCGTCTGGAGCAGGAAATGGTCATGCTCGCGCAAAAGAGCGACGTCGCCGAAGAACTGGATCGCCTGAGCACTCACATCATCGAAGTTCGCCGGGTGCTCAAATCCGGCGGCGCTGCTGGTCGGCGCCTGGACTTCCTGATGCAGGAGCTCAACCGCGAAGCCAACACACTGGGCTCCAAAGCCTTCGACCCGCGCAGCACCCAAGCGGCGGTCAACCTCAAAGTGTTGATCGAGCAGATGCGCGAACAAGTGCAGAATATTGAGTAAGGCAAACCCGACATGACCCACAGCACCGGCACCCTGTACATCATTTCCGCCCCTTCGGGCGCGGGCAAGAGCACCCTGGTCAAGGCTCTGACCGACACCAACCCGGAGATTCGCGTATCGATTTCCCACACCACCCGCGCCATGCGTCCGGGTGAAGTGGACGGCGTGAACTATCACTTCGTGACCCGCGAAGCCTTTGTGAAAATGGGCGAGCACGGTGATTTCCTGGAGCGCGCCGAAGTATTCGGCAACTTCTACGGCACCTCGCAAAGCCATCTGCAGCAGACGCTGGACGAAGGCCATGACCTGATTCTGGAAATCGACTGGCAAGGCGCAGAACAAGTGCGCAAGCTGATGCCCCAGGCGCGCTCGATCTTCATTCTGCCGCCATCGCTGCAAGCCTTGCACCAGCGCCTGACCAACCGTGGCCAAGACAGCGACGAGATCATTGCCGGCCGGATGCGCGAAGCCGTCAACGAAATGAGCCACTATGTCGAGTACGACTACCTGATCATCAATGACGATTTCTCCCACGCGCTGGATGACCTGAAGGCGATTTTCCGTGCCAATCAATTGCAACAGAAGCGCCAACAGGTGCGTTTCGGCATGCTGCTGGCTGAATTGCTCGGCTAAACAGCACTTCCCAAAACCGCTGCAAGGGCTTTACATTGGTACTTGCAGCGCGTTGAAGGGCTTGGTCAAAAAATCAGCGCTTCCCTAATCGCTGGTGATTTTTTAAACTGTTCAGTCCGCTCGCCCACCCGGGCAGCGCGCATATTGCATTCGCTCCGAGGAATACCATGGCCCGCGTAACCGTTGAAGACTGCCTGAACCACGTGGAAAACCGTTTTGAACTGGTCATGCTGTCCACCAAGCGTGCCCGTCAACTGGCCACCGGCGGCAAAGAGCCACTGGTACAGTGGGAAAACGACAAGCCTACCGTTGTAGCGCTGCGTGAAATCGCTGAAGGCCTGATGAGCTACGAGTTCATCGCCAACGCTGAAATCGTCGAAGACGAACCGCTGTTCGCAGCGTTCGAGGACGAGTCCAACGAGGCCGTCTAAGCCTATGCCTGGTCGACGTAGCACGGCGCGGGGTCACAGCGAACGGCAGGAGTTATCATGCCGAGCATAGACGCCCTCGCCGATCGCTTATCGACCTACCTCGGCAAGGACCAGGTCAACCTGGTTCGCCGAGCGTACTTCTACGCCGAACAAGCTCACGACGGTCAACGCCGCCGTAGCGGTGAGGCGTACGTCACGCACCCTCTTGCCGTGGCGAATATTCTTGCCGACATGCACATGGACCATCAGAGCCTGATGGCTGCGATGCTGCATGACGTGATCGAAGACACCGGTATTGCCAAAGAAGCGCTGCAAGCGCAGTTCGGTGAAACCGTGGCCGAACTGGTCGACGGGGTCAGCAAACTGACCCAGATGAACTTCGAGACCAAAGCCGAAGCCCAGGCCGAAAACTTCCAGAAAATGGCCATGGCCATGGCGCGCGACATTCGCGTGATCCTGGTCAAGCTCGCCGACCGCCTGCACAACATGCGCACGCTGGAAGTCCTGTCCGGTGAAAAGCGCCGGCGGATCGCCAAGGAAACCCTGGAAATCTATGCGCCCATTGCCAACCGGCTGGGCATGCACGCCATCCGCATAGAATTCGAAGACCTCGGCTTCAAGGCCATGCACCCGATGCGTTCCGCGCGGATCAACCAGGCCGTCAAGCGCGCCCGGGGCAACCGCAAGGAAATCGTCAACAAGATCGAAGAGTCCCTCAGCCACTGCCTGGCCGTCGACGGCATTCAGGGCGAGGTCAGCGGTCGCCAGAAACACCTCTACGGCATCTACAAGAAAATGCGCGGCAAGCGTCGGGCCTTCAACGAGATCATGGACGTCTATGCGTTCAGGATCATCGTCGACAAGGTCGACACCTGCTACCGCGTGCTGGGTGCTGTGCATAATTTGTACAAGCCGTTGCCGGGTCGCTTCAAGGACTACATCGCGATCCCCAAGGCCAACGGCTATCAGTCGTTGCACACCACGTTGTTCGGCATGCACGGCGTTCCGATCGAGATCCAGATCCGCACCCGTGAAATGGAAGAGATGGCCAACAACGGCATCGCCGCCCACTGGCTGTACAAATCCAGCGGCGACGAGCAGCCAAAAGGCACGCATGCCCGCGCCCGCCAGTGGGTCAAAGGCGTGCTGGAAATGCAGCAACGCGCCGGCAACTCGCTGGAATTCATCGAAAGCGTGAAGATCGACCTGTTCCCGGACGAGGTCTACGTGTTCACGCCCAAAGGCCGGATCATGGAGCTGCCCAAAGGCTCCACGGCGGTCGACTTCGCTTACGCGGTGCACACCGACGTGGGCAACAGCTGCATCGCCTGCCGGATCAATCGTCGTCTCGCACCGCTGTCCGAACCGCTGCAAAGCGGCTCCACGGTCGAGATCGTCAGCGCTCCCGGTGCGCGGCCGAACCCGGCGTGGCTCAACTTCGTGGTCACTGGCAAGGCGCGGACACACATCCGCCATGCACTGAAACTGCAACGCCGCTCCGAATCCATCAGCCTCGGCGAACGCCTGCTGAACAAGGTGCTGAACGGCTTCGACAGTTCGCTGGAAAAAATCCAGCCAGAGCGTGTTACGGCGATGCTTGCCGAGTACCGCCTCGAACTGATCGAAGACCTGCTGGAAGACATCGGCCTGGGCAATCGCATGGCGTACGTGGTCGCCCGCCGCCTGCTTGGCGAAGGCGAACAGTTGCCAAGCCCGGAAGGCCCGCTGGCGATTCGCGGCACCGAAGGTCTGGTCCTCAGTTACGCCAAGTGCTGCACGCCGATCCCGGGCGACCCGATTGTCGGCCACCTGTCCGCAGGCAAAGGCATGGTGGTGCACCTGGACAACTGCCGCAATATCAGCGAAATCCGCCACAACCCGGAAAAATGCATCCAGCTCTCGTGGGCCAAGGATGTCACCGGCGAATTCAACGTCGAGCTGCGCGTCGAGCTGGAACATCAGCGCGGCCTGATCGCCCTGCTGGCCAGCAGCGTCAACGCGGCCGACGGCAATATCGAAAAAATCAGCATGGACGAACGCGATGGTCGCATCAGCGTGGTCCAACTGGTGGTCAGCGTGCACGACCGCGTGCACCTGGCTCGCGTGATCAAGAAACTGCGTGCCTTGACCGGGGTGATTCGCATCACCCGCATGCGTGCGTAAAGCCCACTCTTACAAGGAGTCATTCATGACCAAGACTGTTATCACCAGCGACAAGGCCCCGGCTGCCATCGGTACTTACTCCCAGGCGATCAAGGCTGGCAACACTGTTTACATGTCGGGTCAGATTCCTCTGGACCCAAAAACCATGGAACTGGTTGAAGGCTTCGAAGCCCAGACTGTCCAGGTGTTCGAGAACCTCAAAGCCGTGGCCGAAGCGGCCGGTGGCTCGTTCAAAGACATCGTCAAACTGAACATCTTCCTCACCGACCTGAGCCACTTCGCCAAGGTCAACGAGATCATGGGCAAGTACTTTGACCAGCCTTACCCTGCCCGCGCCGCCATCGGCGTGGCTGCCCTGCCAAAGGGTTCGCAGGTTGAGATGGATGCCATTCTGGTCATCGAGTAATGCGTCCGGCGCAGCCCTCTTAAAGGCTGCGCCGATCTTGTCTTGAAAGGATTCCACCATGCGCCATGCGCTAGCCCTCTCGCTGGTCGCCCTACTCTTGGGCGGTTGTGCCAGCAACCCTGCCGATCGTGACATCAGCGGCACCTGGATCAATCAGGTGGCGATTGACACTGCAGCCAAAGGCGCTCCCCTGCGCGAAGCGCTCCAGGCCTATGGCCCGAATCTGGAATGGGACGTCAACACCAAGGCCGGTCAGGCCCGCTATACCAACGGTTTTGAAAATGTCGACGGCAAGCTGCTGGGCGAAGAGTCCGGCGCCTGGAAGATCGAGTTTTACGGCAGTTCCGGCAGTGAGCTGAAACGCGACGGCAAGCAACTGCGCCAGGCGGCACTCGATAACGAACCTGCCCAGGTTTTCGACCGCGCGCAGATCCAGGTACCGGAAGGTGCGCCGGTGGGTGCGACCTTCGAACGTGCGCTGTATACGGCGTACATGGGTGGCAACTGGAATATTGTCAGCGGTCAGGGCGAAGGCAATACCGTGCAATTCCAGGCTGATGGCCAGGTGGCCGGCCTGCCCGGCGCAGACCGCTATGCCTTGTGCCTGGCGGGCGATTGCGCGTCGATGAGCGGCGGCAACGACAACATGTGGCTGCAGCTGAACGGCCAAGGCAACACCTGGATCTTTGCGCGCAAGGGCAAGGAGCTGGAAATCTTCCAGGCGGTGAACACCGCACAGGCTGACGAAATGCCGCAGTTCACCCCGGGCGACCGCAAATGGTTGCTGGAAAAGCAGTAACCCGATCTCAGCTACAACGAAGATCAAATGTGGGAGCGACGGTGCGACCTGCTCGCGATAGCGGTTTAACAGCCAACAGAAATGTTGAATGTTATGGCCCCTTCGCGAACAGGTCGCACCGTCGCTCCCACAGTTTTGTGGCCACTGGGAGTCAGCTGCGGCCTTCGAGAATGGCGGCATAACCTTCGCGATAGCTTGGGTACTTCGGTGTCCAACCCAAAGCCTTGGCCCGCGCATTACTGCAACGCTTGCTGCCCGTGCGCCGCACGCTCGAGTCTTCATCCCACTCCGTCACGCCCAGATACTCGCGCAACCAGCCCACCACTTCGGCCAACGGTGCAGGCGCATCGTCGACGCCGATATAAATGTCATCCAGCGCCACACCACGACGATCCGCTTCCAGCAAATACGCCATCAACCCCGCCGCATCGTCGGCGTGAATACGGTTGGCGTACAACGGCGGATCGACTGCCACGCGATAACCGCGACGAACCTGTGTCAGCAGCCATTCGCGGCCCGGCCCGTAGATGCCGGTCAAGCGCAGAATGCTCGCCGGGATGCCGCTTTGCAGTGCCACCCGCTCAGCCTCCAGCATCAAACGACCTGAATAGCCGGTGGCAATGGTCGGCGAAGTCTCATCGACCCATTCACCCTCCTGCTGGCCATACACACTGCTGCTGGACACAAACAGCAGTCGCTCTGGCACTTGGCCGTAGTCGCTCAGCCACTCCAGCACATGCTCCAAGCCCTGCACATACGCAGCGCGATAACCGGCTTCATCGTGATCGGTAGCCGCCGCGCAATACACCAGGTAATCCACCGCACCGATAGGCCAGGTCTCGGGACAGTCCTCTTTGAACAAGTCGCCGGCAACGCCAATGACGCCCTCGGGCAGGCGTGAAACGTCACGTCTCAGGCCATGGACCTCCCACCCGCCAGCCACCAATTGCGTGGCCAGGCGACTGCCGACATCACCGCAACCGGCGATCAAAACTGAGGGTGTGGACATCGAAAAACTCCTATCGGAAAGCCGCAGACTAGCGCCGACACAAGACGAGCGGCTAGTAATGCAGGAAAAAAAGAGACTCTATTACTTTTGTTAACAAGAATTAATTGCAATAATGCACGCCACTTTTGTTCTCGGCCTCGCGAGGCCTGGAAGAACATTAACCGTCTTTTTCTCTCAGGTCCGGCCAGCATGACACGCAATCAATTCTCCGCTTCGCCAACCAAACGACCTCGCGCCTGGAGCGCAGTGGCCGCTCTGCTGCTGAGCCTGATGCTCGCGCCGACCGCCGCATTCGCTGACGCACAAGCACCTGCCGAGCCGGCTGCCGCCGCGACTCCTGCACCCGCCGATCACGCCCCCCCTGTCGCCGCGCCAGCCGCGACCGATCCGGCTCAGGCGGTTGACGCTGCGGACGTTCCTGAAGTGCTCGAAGCCGACAACTCCCTGGGCATGGCCCACGACCTGTCGCCGTGGGGGATGTACCAGAACGCCGATATTATCGTGAAAATCGTGATGATCGGTCTGGCCATTGCTTCGATCATCACCTGGACCATCTGGATCGCCAAGGGCCTTGAACTGATGGGCGCCAAGCGTCGTCTGCGCAGCGAAATCGTCCACCTGAAAAAAGCCACCACCCTTAAAGAAGCCAGCGCGACCGCTACCAAGGCAGGCACCCTCGCCAACCTGTTGGTGCATGACGCCCTGGAAGAGATGCGCCTGTCGGTCAACAGCCGCGAAAAAGAAGGCATCAAGGAACGTGTTGCCTTCCGTCTCGAGCGCCTGGTAGCGGCGTGCGGTCGCAACATGAGCAGCGGCACCGGCGTCCTCGCCACCATCGGTTCCACCGCGCCGTTCGTGGGTCTGTTCGGCACCGTGTGGGGCATCATGAACAGCTTCATCGGCATCGCCAAAACCCAGACCACCAACCTCGCTGTCGTGGCGCCCGGTATCGCCGAAGCCCTGCTGGCGACCGCGCTGGGTCTGGTGGCAGCGATCCCGGCCGTGGTGATCTATAACGTCTTCGCCCGCTCCATTGCCGGTTACAAGGCTCAAGTGTCCGACGCTTCGGCTGAAGTCCTGCTGCTGGTCAGCCGTGACCTCGATCACCTGCCGACCACCGAGCGCTCCACGCAACCGCACATGGTCAAAGTAGGGTAATCAGCCATGGGCTTGCATTTGAGAGAAGGCGCAGACGACGATCTGGCCGAGAACCACGAAATCAACGTCACGCCGTTCATCGACGTGATGCTGGTGCTGTTGATTATCTTCATGGTGGCCGCCCCGCTGGCCACCGTGGACATCAAGGTCGACCTGCCCGCCTCCACCGCCAAACCGGCACCACGTCCGGAAAAACCAGTGTTCCTCAGCGTCAAGGCTGACCAGCGCCTGTTCCTCGGCGAAGAAGAAGTGAAGGCCGAAGCCCTCGGCGCCACACTGGACGCCAAGACAAAGGGCAAGAAAGACACAACGATCTTCTTCCAGGCTGACAAAGGCGTGGATTACGGCGACCTGATGAGCGTGATGGATAACCTGCGCTCCGCCGGTTACCTGAAGGTGGGTCTGGTCGGGCTCGAGTCGGCAGTCAAGAAATGATCACGACGCGCCATAAGCTGACGCGTTACAGCGCGAGCCTGGCCGTGGTGCTGGGCGTTCATGCACTGGCCATCGCGCTGGCGCTGAACTGGACGTCGCGCCCGCCGATTGAGCTGCCGCCGCAGGCCATGATGGTTGAGCTGGCACCGGTCCCGGCGCCGCCACCGCCCGCGCCGCCGAAGGTCATCACGCCGCCGCAGCCACCGGCCCCGGTGGAAGAACTGCCGATCCCGAAACTGGCTGAGGCGCCGAAAGCCGAGATTGCCGTGCCCAAGCCGGTCAAACCCAAGCCCAAGCCGCAACCGCCCAAGCCCGTGGAAAAGAAGCCGGAGCCGCCGAAGGAAAAGCCGTCCGAGGCTAAACCGAGCGACGCACAACCGACTCAGGCGCCTACCGAACAATCCGCACAACCGGCACCGGGTCCATCGCCGGCGCAGCAGGCTGCCAAGGCCAGCTGGCAAAGCGAATTGCTCGCTCACCTCGCCAAACACAAGAAATACCCGGACGCTGCACGGCTGCGGAACAAGGAAGGCGTGAACCGTTTGCGCTTTGTCGTGGATGCGCAAGGGAATGTGTTGTCATTCCAACTGGAGAGCCCTTCCGGCAATTCCGATCTGGACCGCGCCACCTTGCAAATGATCCGTGACGCCCAGCCGCTGCCCAAGCCACCGGCTGACATGCTCACCAACGGCACTATCGAAATCACGGCCCCGTTCCTGTATTCCATAGACAAACGCCGCCGCTAGAAGCAATACCGAGCCAAGCTCGCTCCCACAGGGTTCTCCCCCAGCAGGAATGTCCGCGATAAGGCACCGAAAGGTGCCTTTCGCGTATCTGCCAGCGGCAAACACGCATTACCCAGTGTCACTCAACACACTCACTCTGATAACGTGCGTCTATCGATTGCAGCCGTTATGCTTGGCGCGCAACTTCATGGACGCTTGCTATGACTCTCACAGAATTACGCTACATCGTTACCCTCGCCCAAGAGCAGCATTTCGGCCATGCGGCCGAGCGTTGCCACGTCAGTCAACCGACCCTGTCGGTGGGCGTGAAAAAGCTTGAAGACGAACTCGGTGTGCTGATTTTCGAGCGCAGCAAGAGCGCCGTGCGCCTGACTCCGGTCGGCGAAGGCATCGTGGCCCAGGCGCAAAAAGTCCTGGAACAAGCCCAAGGCATCCGCGAACTGGCCCAGGCCGGTAAAAACCAGCTGACTGCCCCGCTGAAAGTCGGCGCCATCTACACCGTCGGCCCGTACCTGTTCCCGCACCTGATTCCGCAACTGCACCGGGTCGCCCCGCAGATGCCGTTGTACATCGAAGAAAACTTCACCCACGTGCTGCGCGACAAACTGCGCAACGGCGAGCTCGACGCGATCATCATCGCCCTGCCATTCAACGAAGCCGACGTCCTGACCTTGCAGCTCTACGACGAGCCGTTCTACGTCCTGATGCCGGCCCAGCACCCGTGGACGCAAAAAGAATCCATTGACGCCAGCCTGCTCAACGACAAGAGCCTGCTGCTGCTCGGCGAAGGCCACTGCTTCCGCGATCAAGTGCTGGAAGCCTGCCCGACCCTGACCAAAGGCAACGACGGCGCCAAACACACCACGGTGGAATCCAGCTCCCTGGAAACCATTCGCCACATGGTCGCTTCCGGCCTCGGCATCTCGATCCTGCCGCTGTCGGCCGTCGACAGCCATCACTACGCCCCCGGCGTGATCGAAGTGCGCCCACTGACGCCGCCGGTGCCGTTCCGCACCGTGGCCATCGCCTGGCGCGCCAGCTTCCCGCGGCCGAAGGCGATTGAAATCCTCGCTGACTCCATTCGCCTGTGCTCGGTGGCCAAGCCGTCCGTGCCGGTGGTGGCGGCGTAAGTTGCTGTCATGACCGAGTTGTCGCAAGTGTCGGTGACGGCACTCAAGGGTGTCGGCGAGGCCATGGCCGAGAAGCTGGCCAAGGTCGGCCTGGAGAATCTCCAGGACGTGCTGTTCCACCTGCCGCTGCGTTATCAGGACCGCACCCGTGTGGTCCCGATTGGCCATTTGCGACCCGGCCAGGACGCCGTGATCGAAGGCACCGTCAGCGGCGCCGACGTGGTCATGGGCCGTCGCCGCAGCCTCGTCGTGCGTCTGCAGGACGGCACCGGCGGGCTCAGTCTGCGCTTCTACCATTTCAGCAACGCCCAGAAAGAAGGCCTCAAACGCGGCACGCGGATTCGCTGCTACGGCGAAGCGCGGCCCGGTGCGTCGGGTCTGGAAATCTACCACCCGGAATACCGCGCCATTACCGGCGACGAGCCACCGCCGGTGGACGAAACCCTGACCCCGGTCTACCCGCTCACCGAAGGCCTGACCCAGCAGCGCTTGCGCCAACTGTGCATGCAAACCCTGACCATGCTCGGCCCGACCAGCCTGCCCGACTGGCTGCCGACCGAACTCGCTCGTGACTATCAACTCGCGCCGCTGGCCGATGCGATCCGCTACCTGCATCACCCGCCTGCCGATGCCGACGTCGATGAACTCGCCCTCGGCCATCACTGGGCGCAGCACCGCCTGGCCTTTGAAGAGTTGCTGACCCATCAACTGTCCCAGCAACGGCTGCGGGAAAGCATGCGTTCCCTGCGCGCACCGGCCATGCCAAAAGCCACCCAACTCCCGGCCAAGTACCTGGCCAATCTGGGCTTCGCACCGACCGGCGCACAGCAACGGGTCGGCAACGAAATCGCCTACGACCTGAGCCAGCACGAACCGATGCTGCGGCTGATTCAGGGCGACGTTGGCGCCGGTAAAACCGTGGTCGCCGCCCTCGCCGCGCTCCAAGCGCTGGAGGCCGGTTACCAGGTCGCGCTGATGGCGCCCACCGAGATCCTCGCCGAGCAGCACTTCATCACCTTCAAGCGCTGGCTCGAACCGCTGGGCATTGAAGTCGCGTGGCTGGCCGGCAAGCTCAAGGGCAAGAACCGCGCCGCCGCGCTGGAACAGATCGCCAGCGGCACGCCGATGGTGGTCGGCACCCACGCGCTGTTCCAAGACGAAGTGCAGTTCAAGAACCTCGCGCTGGTGATCATCGACGAACAACACCGCTTCGGCGTGCAGCAGCGTCTGGCGTTACGACAGAAAGGTGTCGGCGGGCGCATGTGTCCGCATCAACTGATCATGACCGCCACACCGATTCCGCGGACGCTGGCCATGAGCGCCTACGCCGACCTCGACACCTCGATCCTCGACGAACTGCCGCCCGGCCGGACCCCGGTCAACACCGTGTTGATCACCGACACCCGGCGCGTTGAAGTCATCGAACGGGTGCGCGGCGCCTGTGCCGAAGGGCGTCAGGCCTATTGGGTGTGCACGCTGATTGAAGAGTCAGAAGAGCTGACCTGCCAGGCCGCCGAAACCACTTACGAAGACCTCACCGCCGCCCTCGGCGAGTTGAAGGTCGGGCTGATCCACGGCCGCATGAAGCCGGTGGAAAAAGCCGCCGTGATGGCCGAATTCAAGGCCGGCAACCTGCAACTGCTGGTTGCGACCACCGTGATCGAAGTCGGCGTCGACGTCCCGAACGCCAGCCTGATGATCATCGAAAACCCTGAACGCCTCGGCCTCGCGCAATTGCACCAGTTGCGTGGCCGTGTCGGTCGAGGCAGCGCGGCCAGCCATTGCGTGCTGCTTTACCATCCGCCGCTGTCGCAAATCGGTCGTCAACGCCTCGGTATCATGCGTGAAACCAACGACGGTTTTGTCATCGCCGAAAAGGACCTCGAACTGCGCGGCCCCGGCGAAATGCTCGGCACGCGCCAGACCGGCCTACTGCAATTCAAGGTCGCCGACCTGATGCGTGATGCCGATTTATTGCCCGCCGTGCGCGACGCCGCCCAGGCATTGCTGGAGCGCTGGCCGGACCACGTCAGCCCGCTGCTCGACCGCTGGCTGCGCCATGGGCAGCAATACGGCCAAGTGTGAGCACCGTCGCAGTTTGTGGACGATGCTTTTAAACAAGCTGGTTATACTCCTGCAATTGTTTGAATACGGATACAGACCATGACTGAAGCTGCCCTCGCCCCGGAACCCCTGCACGCTCCGTCTGTTATTCGGTTGCTGCTGGGCAAGCTGGGCATTGCCTACGAAGAAGTGCTGGACCACCACGGCTTGAACGCCTCGCGCAAAGTACAGGCCGTGTTGCTGGACGATGCCGTCGGCGCGCTGATGGTGCTGTTTGCGCAAAGCCAATTGCTCGACCTCAATCGCCTCGCTGAACTGACCGGCCGCCGCCTCACTGCCGTGCCCACCGAACGCTTGGTGAAGATGCTCGGCAAACACAGCTTGAGCCTGTTACCCGGCCTGCCGGCGTTGACCAGTTCGCCGTGCCTGTACGAAGAAAGCCTGCTGCGCCAACCGAAGTTGCTGATCAACTCGGGCGAGCCGGGCCTGCTGCTGGAAATCACCAGCGAAGATTTCAAGACCATGCTGACCAAGGCCAGCGCCGCCAACTTCGGCGAGAACCTGACCAGCATCCGCCCCAACCTCGACCGTCCCGACGATGACCGCAAGGAAATCACCCAGGCCGTTCAAGTGTTCACCGCGCGACGCATCCAGCAACGCCTGGAAGAGACCATCGAGATTCCGCCGCTGGCCGAGACCGCACAGAAAATCATCAAACTGCGCGTCGACCCCAACGCCACCATCGACGACATCACCGGCGTCGTCGAAACCGATCCGGCGCTGGCCGCGCAAGTCGTCAGCTGGGCCGCGTCGCCGTACTACGCCTCGCCGGGCAAGATTCGTTCAGTAGAAGACGCGATTGTGCGGGTCCTGGGTTTCGACCTGGTGATCAACCTCGCGCTCGGCCTGGCTCTGGGCAAAACCCTGAGCCTGCCCAAAGACCACCCGCAACACGCCACGCCGTACTGGCAGCAATCGATCTACACCGCCGCCGTCATCGAAGGCCTGACCCGCGCCATGCCGCGGGCCCAGCGCCCGGAAGCCGGCCTGACCTACCTCGCCGGCCTGCTGCACAACTTCGGCTACTTGTTGCTGGCCCACGTCTTCCCGCCGCACTTCTCGCTGATCTGCCGTCACCTGGAAGTCAACCAGCACCTGTGCCACAGCTACGTCGAGCAACACCTGCTCGGCATCAGCCGCGAACAGATCGGCTCATGGCTGATGCGCTACTGGGACATGCCCGACGAACTGGCCACCGCCCTGCGCTTCCAGCACGACCCGCACTACGACGGCGACTACGCCGAGTACCCGAACCTCGTGTGTTTGGCGGTGCGTTTGCTGCGTAGTCGTGGGATTGGCTCCGGGCCGGATGAAGACATCCCCGACGCCCTGCTGGAACGCGTCGGCCTGAGCCGCGACAAAGCCAACGACGTGGTCAGCAAAGTTCTAGAGGCTGAAGTGCTGCTGCGCGAACTGGCTTCGCAATTCACACAGGCCTAAAAAAAACCGCTCCCACACTCGGTCTAATGTGGGAGCGGGCTTGCTCGCGAAGAATCCCCCGCCGATCTACCTGATTCACCACAAGACCCTGTAGGAGTGAGCCTGCTCGCGATGAATCCAACTCGGTATCTCTGAATCACCACAAGCCCCTGTGGGAGCGAGCCTGCTCGCGAAGAATACCCCGCGGTTTATCTGATCACCTCAAACCTGCGCCCCGCTATGATGCGACTGCCAATTGAGCGCTTCCGATGACCCAAACAGCGGCTGTCAGTGTTGCAAGTCAAATCCGCAAACTTGCTAACGATCACAAGGTTACTGCTGATCCTGACGGCATGAGCCGTATAGCCGTGATCATTACCCGTATGACTGGCGATGTCGTTGAGTTGGATGGCATCGAGCAACTGCTCGTCAATCTCAAGAGAAAGGGTGTTCTCAGCAAGTCTGAGATCCTGGCGCTGCAAGGGCGCTATCTTCAGGAGAGGCGTGCGCAGAAACGTAGCTCATGAGTCTTAATCCGCTCAGCGACTTAGAGGCCGCCCAGCCACTCGACGGCGGCGAGCCTTCTGAGTCGAATGGCTGAATGACCTATGCCTTAGCCTTCCTAGGCTTCAAATACTTGGTCAACCCCTGGAACCACATCACCAACGCCGGGTTGCCCTTGATCTGAATCGACTTGTCCTGAATCCCCGTCATAAACGCCAACTGCTTGTTCTTCGCCTGCATCGTGGCAAAGCCATACGCCGCATCTTTGAACGCAATCGCAAACGCCGGCTCGGCATACACGCCCGACTTGCTGGTAATGCGCTGATCCTTCACAAAGAAATGCCGCGCCACCTTCCCGTCCAGGGTCTGTAGCTGGAACACCAATTCCTTGTCACCCAACTGCTGCTGAAACGCAGGATTAGTCCGACTGGCCTTACCCATCAACAAACCCAGCATCCACAGTAGAAAACGAAATTTCATGCGCACAGCCTCAAGAGAAAAGTGAACGGCCGGCGCAGTGTAGCGGCTTCAAGCGAGAACGCCACTGTTGTGCAGCGATAGAAGAAGATGCCGTGGTTTTTGACGCTGATGACTACCAAGTCATTGACGAAACGAGGGTGTTTAAAAGCGTGAGGATTTTGATGTTTCTACGCTCGACTCCCTCGGATATTTCCTTCAACACGTGGTGCTGTTCGTGAACTAGGCAGCCTTTGGCTTCGCCGATAGTCTTTGTTCGTTACCGCAAAATCGGTGACACGGACGTGCAAGTCCGGTACATATCGCCGCACGGTCGCCAAACCGAACATCAAGCGTCTTTCAGCTTGATGTAAATGCTTCATGGCGGCTGTGCGTGGGAGGTCCCTTTGGGGTCTGCCGGGGTCCGATATGCCCGGTCTTGCACACCTGCGCACGGCTGCCACCCTTATTCGAATGCAAGCGAAGAGTAGACAGCTACATCTAAAACACATATCGGAAATTACTAATGATCAAGCCAACACCGAATCCACCAGCAAACGAAGCCACCTCCCCCTACGAATCCCTCGATTCGAAGAAACTCCACGAAGCCGCCGAACGCGCCCTCAACCACCATTTCGCCCCACCACCAGGCGATAAACCCAAGCCTCGCAAAGGCAACCTCTTCGCCGTCTCCCCCGACATCGACACCGAAGCCCTCCTGGCCAACGCCTCGGAAGACCTGCTATCCATCAGCGCCATCGCCGCCAACCTGGCCGACGACGTGGACGGAGCACGTCGCTCCTTAGCTTTGGCGCTTAGCAGATTGGCGGATGGGGTCCGGTTGTTGGTGGAGCGAGCGCTGGATCACATTGATTCGCCGAATCCGGCGGAGCATCGGGCGAAGGTGTAACGGAGCCACGGGATAAAAAAAGGGGATGTTGAGTCCCCTTTCTTGATGATCTCGACTCACCACTGACAGCCTGCCTCTGGTGACGCCTCCATGCTGATATCTTGATCGAACGAATACTTCTTACCGGATTTGTAATTCGTGTAGTACATCGAGTTTACCCGAGCCCCCTGAGTTGCCCTTTCATACTCCCCCGTCACCACACCGTCAGAAACCTCCACCCAAGTCGTCGTGAACTGATACGGCCCGTCTTCCGTCATGACTTCTTCCTCAGTGTTCCGATAGACGAGAGGAATGGCCTTCTTCGACTTGCTATACCTAACCCCGGCGCCTCCCCATTTGATGACCGAGTCGTAATAGGTTCTGAATTCGAAATTGATGTTTTTGCCTTCCAGCGAACGAAAACAAGAAACCTCAGTTGTGACTTCGCTGTAAGCCGCCATCGGGCAGAGGAGCAACAACGCAATAAAAAACACAGACAAAGATTTCAAATCGATCATTCCTTTAGCGGTGTTGTCCGTCAACGTTACGACCGAAAGCCTCTGAACTACCGTGGTCACTGTTGAATACCAATGCGACGACCGGGCTCCCGCTTTTGATCTGCAACAGCCTTTCCATCAAGTGCTGCCAAACGCTTTTTAATACTCGCCGCGTCCTTGTAAGCGCATACCACGTCTACCCCCCTCTCCAGATCTCTACCGTCGCGACAGTTCTGCAATTCAGGATCTGACGGATCACCGCGAAAAAACTTCAAAGACAACTGGTTGCCGTTTTTAATGAGCGGCAGCTCTAATACTGAATAGGAAAAGCCCTCGAAGCTAATGTACGACTCTTTGCTTTTCCCCAGCACAAACATGGATTTCCCCGCCCGCTCCGGGGTCTTTCGCTCGAAGAAAAACACCGACACAACCTGCTCATCTTCCAGCTTCCACACATAGTTCAGCGTTGGCTTCGTTGCGTTTACTGGTGAGTAGAAAATTTCGGCGTCAGGAACGTGGACCTCTGTCGCCTGATCTTTCAGATTGTTCTTAAAAAAGTACACCATGATCTTTTGATCGCCCACGGATGCCACTACAGGCGGATGCAGCTCACCAATGGTTTGCGGGTCGCTTGCCGATGCCGGTTGAATTGGTAAGCCAACCATGAGTCCGAGCACGCAGGCATACCTTAAAAGCCTTTCCAATTTCAGCTACCTTCCTTGGTGATACACGAATCGAACAATTCATATCTTTGCTTGTACTTACATGGATTCAGGCGGGCCGCATTTCAGCTCTTTGATTTGCGAGTCCTGAATCGGAATTACACAGGCACGACGCTCCTCACCATTGCCACGAAGTTCCGACAAGCTGAGCGTCACGTGCAACCCGTCCGCATGAAACTCAAGGTTTTCGAACCCGGCATAGGAATAACCATCCCAAAACGATTTGCCGTCAAAGCTGCAGAACCGCGCAGATGACAGTACTCTCCAGCCGCCGTCAGGCGCAAGGATCTGGGCGTTGAGACAAACGCTGCCGAAGGTAGTCACATAGCGAGCCACAACATCACCGTAGCGTTGTGAGCCCGCCGTAAACACCTTGTTAAGATCGAGCAAGTCGCCCGACCTATCCGTCACGATCCCGTCCAGATAAACAGCACGCTCCAAACTCATTCTGGCAATGCAGTTATTGATCGTCGTGGCATGCGCCGCTGTACCAGGCTCGATATCCATGGCTTCAAGCGGGCAAGTGGTGTCTCGCAACTTGATCCAGGCCCGCTGGGAATCTCTGGCAATAGCCATGAACGCTTTCCCTTGTTCCGTATCACGCTTTTGCTGAGCCTCAAATCGCGCCATCAGTTTTTTGTAAGGAAAAGGGGACGGATTTATTTATTGGAGACCGCATATCATAAATAAATCCGTCCCCTTTTCACCCTGAAATGCGCGACAAGGAAGCCGCTGGCTGCACTTTTGCCCACTACCTCCCAATCACTACGAAAACCGTGAATCCGGGGACAAGCCACGTTTACGCACAAGTGATAGAGCGTGGTGTTCCCCTATGGCACGCAAAAAATTGCCAGCCATCACTATTTAGCAGCGTTAATATAGGACTTGATCAAACCTGCATTAACATAAGGGAAATGTTGCTCCTCACCTTCTTGATACCCTTCCATCCCACTCAAGTTCTTATCAAACCTGACAAGCTTATTCACAACCAATTTATTGTCCGAACCTTTTTCATACCCATAAACTTGATAAAGGGTTCCGTACGTTCCAATTCCTCTGCTCGTGATTTCCCAAGAAACCAAAACCAGTACATTTTTCTTACCCTTTACCGGATAAAAAAAATCGACTCGATTTTTGGGTCCGAGCCCGCCACATCATATTTATCGACAAGACTTCTATTTTTTTTATTATCGACACCAACAACATCCAAAACCAAAGAAACCGGAAACTCTGCGCTCCCTGTCTGCAAAAAGGACAGCTCCCCTCCCTTTACAACATTAGTTTTAAACGGCCCCTGAATCACTCGACCCTGAAGGTAATCTACATCTTGAGCACTGCTGGAATTTGATATAAGAAAAACGAAAGCAAACATAAAAAAACGGAGCATAGCGAATGACCTCTTAGTTAATATTCATTAGTGCAGCGAGGGCTTGGTATCAGGGGAAAAGCGGGAAAAGGGGACGGATTTATTTATTGGAGACCGCATCATCATAAATAAATCCGTCCCCTTTTCACCGGAAAAACTGTCCCGACACTGGGACAATAATATTTTAGAAATCCCTCACTCTGCGTATCAGGGTTTGCCCCCAAACTTGCGTGAAAAAGCCGAGCGATATTGCTTCGAGAATTGGGTGTTGACGAGCCGTCTGCTTGATCGTTGTTATTGGTGCCATCAAAAGCCAATGTGATATGTAATGTTTTACAGCAAGGCACCCCGCTATTTGCCTGCCCCTTAGTTTGAGCAAGCTTGCGTTGATTATTACCAAATACTCTTTCGTCTTTTTTCTGCTGTTGTATGTTCTTCGACAACTGTCCCGGATCATTTGGCAACCGACGCGTAAGAGGAAAGCTTGGGGCAATTAGTGCTCCCTCCGGCGGAGGAGCACCATCTGCCATCAATGATTCGAACATGAGGTCGGCTCCTTAGCTTGAAAGTACGCTCTATCTGGATAATTTGGATTGCCGGGTGTGAAGCAAGTCGTGGATACTTTTACCTGGTCGCAGGGAAGAAAGTGAACCTGTAACGCACATAGTTTTTCGGCGTACTTGGGAATCTCAACCGTAGCTGTATGGTGAGAGTAACCAGAGGAGTGACGAACTGCAGCCTCTTTAACAATTTGCCCATACTGATCACGTTTGAGGGATTGGTATGGCTTTGGATCTTTGTCCCACTCGATAATCGCTCTAATTCCAGGATTCCACTGAACGGGTAGTGTGCCACAGCAAACTTCACCTCCACCTTGATTTGCTGGAATCCGTGGACCACCGGCACCGTTAATACTAAATCTTATAATTTCTGCGGATGTATGGTTATAACCAGTAACCGGTGCAGACACCATTTCCGGACCAGCGTTGCACGCGCTTACGCAAAGCATTCCGACTGATAGGATTAATAATTTTCCAGGCCTATTAGAGTTAATATTTTTCCGATCTAAATACTGCCTTCCTACAAACAGCTCTACCATCAACGTCGCGCAGCAGCGAACTGACTTAATAACACCTGTTAATACTGACATACCTTCGGTTCCTCCATGTTCATCGGGCAATTAATAAAACACCCGGAGATCCGGGTTTAATCCACTCACGGGGAAAAGGGGACGGATTTATTTATTGGAGACCGCATCATCATAAATAAATCCGTCCCCTTTTCACCTGTGCATGAGCCGAAATCATCGATGCCGCGAAAGCGGCGCTCACCAGTGCTACAGCAAACCTTTTAAACTTCGTTGTCACGGTTGACCCTCGACGCTACGACCGATCACAGGAGAAGAAGTAAAACCGCAGGGCAGATTTATTTATTAGAAAAAGGGGACTAGGAAAAGGGGATGGATTATTTATTGGCGACCGCATCATCATAAATAAATCCGTCAACTTTTCACTTTCAACCTCCACTTATCTTGACTCACCTTCATACAGCTTCGTTTCTGAATTGAAGCGCCAAAGATGGGGAGTAGTCAGCGGCTTTCCATCTCTGTGCATAATTTGATCTTGTTTATCTCTATTATAAGAATAGATCTGAATATCTTTATATGGAGTATTCTCTGGATGGCTATCTAGAACTTTTACATCTGCAAAGTAATCACCTCCCACATTCCTCAGAAAGCCTTGGCACTGGACAAAAAATCCGTAAGTAAAATCACCACTGGAACCCGCGTTAGAATATGAAAGAAAAATAAAATCCTTCACTCCATCACCATTGAAGTCTTCGTTATAGACGATTTCCCCTTCCTCAATTGAAAATTTCTCATCCTCAACCCGTGAAAGCAAATCGATTGTGCGTGAGTCTTCGGTCCACTGCGATAAAAAATGCTTAGGCCCTTCCGTGGGATAACAGACATCTACAGGGGCAGCGCGAGCAGCAGTAGCAAACAAAGCAAGAACAAAAAAGTACTTCATATATAAATTCGCGCTTTTCGAATTTGCTGCGAGACAGGCCAAACCTCCACATAACTGTTAAAGCTTGCCCCACCCCCTTTCATCTGCAATTCAATAAACTGTTAAAGGAAACATGAAGAAGCTATATTTTTTATTATCACCAGATTTTGATATCCACTCGCCTTTATAGCCATCACCATCTGCCTTACCAACAAACTGAGCCCGCGGGCTTTTTCCACCAGCTGCGTACTCAGTCAATTTCATGCTTCCTGCTTCGACACATCCATCAAAAACAATTTTCTCGGAGGAGCTCTTATATTTATAACTCCCTTCACTAGCACATGAAGTATTTTTTATGTCGCCGAGAAACCAGGTACTTTTGGAAACTCTTCCGACATACGTGATGGCCGTGCCATCAGACTTCAGTTTGCAGTTCGAATAACAAGCCATCTGAAAAAAATCGGGCTTATCCGTGTCGAAAAACAAATACGTAGCTGAATCGGCTGTTTCCCCTGCGCTATAAACAGGGATATTTATAGCGATATCTACACCCATGGACGAATCAGGCGTTTCTTTTCTTAGCTTCAGACTATTTCTGGCAGCTTTTCCACAAAATGCGCTTACTGCCGACTCACTAAATGCTTGATCCTTTGCATTGATTAGACTTCCTTCGCCGGCTCGGCATTCATATCCATACCAAGCAGCTACCGATGCCGCTGAAATGACCTGAGAAAAACTGTAGATCCTATCGACCACAACTTGCTGCTTACTGTAGGAGAACACTACCCAGCTACGGGACTTAGAGGATGAAAAGTCCAAATGCTCCAGAACATATTTATCACCATATATATAAAGCCAGTTAGCGCTCATCATCCCCGTATCCTCAGAGATTTCTGATAGCTTTTCACCTGTAACAGCATCAACTAAAAAACCGTCTTCATTGAGTACAACTTTGCAAGCTTGTGTTTTTTCTTTGCCGGCGCACGAATCATGACTGGGAAAAAATGGCTTCGCGTAACTTAAGGCGGGAACCAGAATGGCTAAAATCAAAACTAAAATCTTCAATTTTTAATTCTCTCTAAAAGATTTTCAAATTTTTGGGCATAAAATGCAATTACGTTTTTCTTGTCAGTCCCATTAATGATTCTACGAGCCGTAACATAATTTTTATTTCCAGGAGATAAATGCGCAGCAAGTGTCTCTCCTGCTTTGAATACCCCGCCCTTCATTCCGCCAATCATAATTCTAGTTGCATATTCTAACTCTAAAGCCAAATCTGGATTATTTGTAAAATCTATCCCCAAGGCTGCAGAAAACTTTTCATAGTTAGCTTTCCAGGTTATCTGACTAAGCCCACGACCCCGATACTTGTAGCCATCACCAATTTCAGTATTATGATAGTCCCTCGCCATAGCGGCCCTACGCCCTGTGGGGCCAGAACCGTAATCTATTTCAGCTTTTTCTTCACTGATTTTTTCAGCAATAGGGGCGAAGAAAACAACGCGATTAAAATCGTATGCCTCCACACGAATTGTGGCTAACATATAGGCCAAGTAAACATCATTGCACTCATCAAAGTACTCACCCCACAACTTCATCATCATCGCCAATAGCTTTTTCAGATTTTCTTCTGACTCTTGATTCAGAGAATAAGCCAGTGAAACATGAGTCACGTTGTCGTCTTCGAACCAGCCAAATACATGCCGATGTTCTTTTTTGTACTCTTCAACGAACTTCTCTATATTTAAGCACCCGCAAGAATACTTCATACAATTTGATATCAAGCCAACAGGGTGAATATGTTGTACGCTAGTAGTAGCAGTTATTCCATGCTGCCCAACCAACTTCGCCCACCAACTTAACCGTTCAATTCGTACCTTTTCTTCTACCCAAGCTTTATGAGGGTCAGAATCGCTGTGGCCAATAATTTCATCCAGGGCATCCCAGTTTTCTTTTTTGTAGTCCCATTCATTCTCATAACGCGTCACCATCTGCGATATGGGTTGAGAGAACCACGGTTTGCCCAACGCCTCCGCAATTTCAGACGGCGCCAGCTTTTTATCCCCATTCCTGTCGAGAATCTTGTACAGCGTCTCGCTAACAGAACCAGCGAGGGCGACCTCTACATTCGGAAGATACGATTCACGCTCTTGTTCATCGAGCCTATCTTGGGCATGCAGAAAAGCTGCTAGGTGGTCGACATTGCTCGTGGTTTCGTCAATAAAGTTGAACCCATTCCATTCAAAAGGAGAGTGCCGCGAGAGCACTGTGTCGGGTTCTGCAAACCATCCATCAATTCCATTACCATCTTTGTCACCTAATAACCCATCTAGGCGCCACCAATAGGTGGTGGAGGTCGATGTACCCATCACAACAGATTCTTTGATTTTCTTCTCCGCTGGCAATGCTTCAAGCAATCCAACAGGAATATAGAAGTCATACCCCACTTTATTACCTGGATCTGCTGCTTTAGGAGGGGTCGCGGCATTCATGTGTGGAGCATGAGTAACTAACCACGTGTCTACTGGTATCTTGACTAATGTCTTTTCAGCAGCGGGTAGGCCGACAGCCTTTTCTTTACTTTTACTAGTAAAAGATTTCACGTCCTCACAGCTGAAAACTTCGAGATGTAATAAATTCTTCGGGGCGGCATCTGCATGGGTCTGGTATTTTCCAACATGCCCCAACACCTCACCGGCCCTAACTTTGAAGGCCTGAGCCAGTGGAACTACCTGCCCAATAGGGGCATGGGGCTCGTTCTTGGCCTCCAAATCTTCAAGCCAAACAAATCCAGGCAATTTACCGTCGCCACCAGCCTTTAGAACTGGAATAGGCTGACCGCTTACGATCTCTACCAGCTTGCGATATTGTCTTGCGGCTTGTTCGTCGCTAATCCTAATCTGCGTACCCGCCGGTAAAAACGCGATCGGTTGCCCACTGCTAGTAGCATCGCGAACGTTAGCGCCGCTCTTTTGGTCTGGAGGAGCGTCTTTTGCTTCCTCTCCTACCAGATAGCTCTCACCCCCCAGATGTTTCATTTGCCCCTTAAATACCCATCCAGTGTTGACAGCCAAGCTTGGGAACTCAGGAGTGACGCTTACTACTTCAAGCCAGTTTTGGTTAGACGGTGCCGGTTTGGTGAGAATCTTAGTGCCACGGGGTAGTACGGCCAAAATGGGTGTTTGAGACGAATTTCCTTCACGAACCCTAAGCCCCAATGATTTGGTTCGAAGATTTTCCTTTACTTGATAAAGGCCTTTCCCCCAGAAACCCGGTGGTTTAAGCGTAGGATTCGTTTTATAGGTTTCCCAATCAAGTAGGTGCATATAGAGACTGAAGAAAGTCAGGCTCGGCCCAGTTGCAGCAGCCGCACCGGTAGCAGGAGCTGGCGTAGAAGGTGACGGAAGTTCAAGTCGATGCTTCACCAGCACAAACCCCGTCGAATAAACCGAGTGCGCCGAGCCAAAATCAGAAGTCGGATATTTCTCGTCAATTCGGTATGCGACGACCTCTCCATCAGCGATGCATCTGACCTCCGTCAAATCCTTCACCAACCCCGAAGCTTCATCGAAGTGAACACCACCATGCCAAAGGCCATTTGCCCCCAATGGGTAGTAACCATCTTTAGCTTTGGCTAACGCTTTGTAGAACTGCTGCGGATCGGTCGCTTCGGCTGTCCCTACTTTCAGGGGATACGACCATTTTTGAATTTTGTTTGTTGTCTCTGTCATTACCAATTACCTGAATTCTGATCCCTGGTGGCTTGGATTGCCGTCAATGTCTTACCCGGAAAAATTGAGCATTCGTTTCGGTTTGCGTTTGACCTGTTCCTCAGGCGCATTCCCCAACGCCTGATCCATCAAACTCCCCGCCTTATCCTTATCCGCAGCCCCCGGCAGCACCGGCGGCTTAATCCCAATCCCCGTCCCGCTCCCTGCCGAACCACCCGCATTAATCTTCACCACCGGCCCAACAACCGTCACACCACCGGCATCCAGCTTGATAAAGCTCCCTCCCCCCAAAATGGTGAGTTCGCTGCCAGCCTCGATAACAATCTTCGCCCCAGCCTTCAGGTGAATCTCTTTCCCAACGCTGGTCAGTTGAGCGGTGCCGAGCTTCACATGCTGGTTCTGCCCAATCGTCAGGTGATCATCCAGCCGCGCTTCAACCTTGCGGTCGGCGATGGTGGTGCGGTGTTCTTCGGCTTTCAGCTCGGTGTAGGTGTTCTTCACCACCGTGTCATGCCGTTCATTGCCAACGCGAATCTTCTGATCATGCTCAATGTTTTCATCCCAATCCCGCTGCGCATGAATAAAGATCTGCTCCGCACCCTTCTTGTCTTCAATCCGCAGTTCATTAAACCCACCGCCCCCCGGTGAGCTGAGGGTCTTGAACACGGTGCGGGTTTTGTTCGCCGGCAATTCGTAGGGGACCTGGTTTTCCTTGTGGTACAGGCACCCGGTCACCAACGGCTGATCGGGGTCGCCTTCGAGGAAGGTGACGAGGACTTCCATGCCGATGCGGGGAATGACGATGGCGCCATAGCGATCCCCGGCCCAACTTGAAGAAACGCGCATCCAGCAGCTGGTTTTGTCGTCGGCCAAGCCTTCGCGGTCCCAGTGGAATTGCACTTTGATGCGGCCGTACTGATCGCAGTGGATTTCTTCGCCCTTGGGCCCTGTGACCATGGCGGTCTGGCTGCCGAGGACGCGGGGTTTCGGGTGTTCCAGCGCTGGGCGGTAGAAGACGTTCCACGGGGTGGCGAGGAAGCGGTTGCGGTAGCCCTGGTGGAAGTCGTCTTTGTTGTCGGTGGTGTCGCTGGTCACGGACTCTTCGAGGACTTGCGGTTGTTTGCCTTCGTGGACGATTTCGGTGAGCAGCCAGAGGTCGTTCCACTCGGTGCGCGGGTGGTCGGACATTTCCAGGAAGTGGCCGCTGATCAGCCTGGTCTGGTCGCCGTGGCCTTCGGCTTGCTGGTAGTCGGCGCGGTGGCGTTCGAGGGCGCGTTGGCTGAGGAACTTGCCGCGCGCGCGATCGAGGAAGCGGCCAGGGTAGTCGTAATCTTCCAGATCCGGTTCGGTGCTTTCGCCGTCGGGTTTGTAGGCGGCTTCGAGTTGCAGCCGTGGTTTTTCGAAATCGTAGTCGCGGCGCGTGACGCGGCCGGTGCGGGTTTCGAGGCGCAGTTTGAAGCCTTTGATGACGGGCTCGTCGGCGACCATGCCGCTGCCTTGCACATACGCGGTTGGCTGGCCGAGTTTCGGGAACACGGTCTGGTCGTCGCCGAAGACCAGCAGATGGGCTTTGTCGCTGTGCTGGAAGTGGTAGTGAATGCCTTCCTCTTCGCACAGGCGCTGGACGAAGTGCAGGTCGGTTTCGTCGTACTGCACGCAGTAGTCGCGGTCCGGGCACGGTTGGCTGAGCTGGAAGCGGTAGGCGTTGCCTTTGATGCCGTGCTCTTCGAGGATCAGCGCGATGATTTTCGGCGCGGACATCTGCTGGTAAATGCGCTGGTTGGTGCGGTGATGCAGGTATTGCAGGTGCGGCACCAGGGAGATTTTGTAACGGGTCAGGCGCTTGCCGGCATCGCCTTGGGCGACGCGGTAGATCTGGCCGTGGATGCCGGAACCCTGTGGATCGAACGCCAGGAACGCCTGTTTGTGCAGGAGTTTTTCCAGGTCCAGATCGGGGTTTTCGCTGACCAGTTCGAGGTCGAAGCGATACGGCTGGCTGATGCCTTCGGTGCCGGTGAACGACAGCACTTGCAGGTCGCCGACGTAGTCTTCAACCGTCAGAGTGAAATGTGTTTCGTTAGCGAGGTTGAACATTGCTTGCTCCCTGTTCGGTGGTCATCCGTTACGCCTTCAATCGCAGGCGTTGCAGCAAAGACGATGTGGCGCCCAGGGCGTCACGCAGTTGGGCGGCGGTGATGGTGCGCTTGGCCGCATCGAAAGCCAGCGCCGTTCGCAGGGCTGGCCAGCAGTGTTTGGGCAGGTTTCGCGGCGGGTGCAGCTCGCGTTCGAGCTGGCCGTCGCGGGCCTCGGTCGAGGGCAAGCGGCGGAACGGGTGTTTGCCGCCGGCCAGTTCGTAGAGCACGCAGGCCACGCCGTACACATCGGCGCTGGCGGTCAGCGGTTGGCCTTCGAGCAGTTCCGGGGCGGCGTAGCCGGGGGTCCAGGCGTTGAAGCGGTCGCGACTCAGGTGCGGCAGGCCGGGGAGAATGCCTTCCACCGCCTGGCCGAGGCCGAAGTCGAAAAGGCGCACGCCCTCTTCGCTGAGCATCACGTTGCTCGGCTTCATGTCGCCGTGCAGCACGCCGCGCGAGTGGGCGTAGGCCAGCGCGTCGAGCAGCGGCAGCGCGATGTCGCGCAGTTCTTTCCACGGCAGGCCCAAGGGGCGCTCGCAGAGCAGTTTGTCCAGGGTCAGCCCACGCATGAGTTCCATGGTGATGAAGGCGCGCTGGCAATCGGTGTCCACTTCAAAGCTGTGCAAGCGCAGCACGTTGTCGTGGCGCAGGCGCCAGATCAGGGCGAACTCGCTGTAGAGCAAGGCACTGGCGTCCGGCGATTCGGCAAATTCTTCGCTGAGGATTTTCAGCGCGATGTAAGGGTCGGGATCGCCGAACTGTTCGCTCAGCAAGTCCCGTGCGCGGTAAACCGCGCCCATGCCGCCGGCACCGAGCAGACGCTCGATGCGGTAACGGCCTGCGAGCACGTCGGGCATTTCGCCGATGCTGGCCTTGGTTGGCGCCAGCGCGGGCTCAGCTTTATGCGACTTGGCGAACGCGAAGTAAGTCAGGTTATTGGCTTCCTCGTCGGTCACCAGCAGGTCGTCGAGCGGCGGCATGAGTTGGGTCATTGTCGGATCACCACGGCAGTCAGGTTGTCCCGGGCCGAGCCACGCAAGGCGCCGTCGAACAGACGCTCCAGCGCAACGTGCGGCGCGGTCAGGCTCAGGGCGTTGCCCAAGGCATCGCTGCTCAACCCGTTGTACAAACCATCGCTGCACAACAGAAACGCATCGCCGGGGTAAACCTCGAGTTCGAGCACGTCCAGGGTCAATTGCTCGGCCGCCCCGACCGCTCGGGTCAGGGCATGGGCGGCAGGGTGAGCCTTGGCGTCTTCGACGCTCATGTTTTGCTCGTCGATCAGTTGCTGTTGCAGCGAATGGTCCTTGGACAGCTGATACAAACGCTGGCCGCGCCACAGGTAGCAACGGCTGTCGCCGGCCCAGATACAGGCCGCGCGATTGCCTTCCACCAGCAGCGCCACCACGGTGCTGCCCATGATGCTGTCATGGCGCCCGGCGGTGACGGTCAACTCCTGACCCAAGCGGCGATTCAACCAGTGCAGGCACTGGCGGATGCCTTTGAGGCGTTCGTCGAAGTCATCCTGCACTGGCAATTCCGCCAGGCTGGCGACGATCAACTGGCTGGCGATGTCGCCCCCCTGATGACCGCCCATGCCGTCCGCGACCACCCACAGCCCCTGCTGCGGGCAGTCGAGAAAAGCATCTTCGTTGCGCGCCCGAACCTTGCCGGCGTCGGTACGCGCAGCGCTGCGCCAGGGACTGGCAACCAGCATCAGAGCTGCACCGGCATACGGAAGGTGCGCAGCACGCCCATGTCGAACGGGTTCGGTGTGCGCTGGCTGCTGAGCAGGTAATTGGCGCGCAGGCCGCCTACGTCAGCTTTCAATACCAGCACATCGCGACCGCTCAGGTACTCGGTCTGCATCAGATCGAACAGACGGAACAGCGACCATGGGCCGGTGTTCTTCTCGATGCCGATCGGGCGGCCAGCCATTTTGTCGAGGACCAGGCTAGTGCGACCGTCTTCAGCGTCGGTCGGCCATTTGAACGACACCGGCACAATCGGACCGTGGCGGTATTCGATGGTCTTGTCGCCAAACTTGAACTCGGAACGGCTGACGGCCGGGTCGAGGGTGTACGGCTCCAGTTTGAACTGCACTTGCGGCTCGGCCGGGTTGATCGAGAAGAAGCTCTGGCGAATCACTTGGGCTGCGGCCATCTGGTCGAGGTAGACCTTGGAAATTGGCAGGCTGTGACCGTCGATGCTACGCAGGCGGTAGTTACCCGGATCGCCACTGACGAACGGACGCATGTAGGTCTCGAAGAAGCGATCGTTGATGCCCTGGGCCTTGAAGAACTCGCGGAAGTCGCTGATCGCCACGTCACTGGTGCTGTGGGCGCTGAACGGATAACGCTTGTTGATCGCCTTGCCATAGAAACTGTACAGCTCGCTCTGATAGCGCTGGTTCAGGTACTGGTAGGAATCGTTGAGCACCAGGCGCCAGGTGTCTTCGGCCAGCACGTTGAACCACACACTGACCGGACGCGGCAGACGATTCGAAGCATTGCGCAGGGCGCTCAGCGCATCACGCTGGCCGCTCATGCGGGTCTTGGCCATTTCAAACGCGGCCTGCTCCGGGGAACTGGCACGGGCCAGGCTCGCCAGCTGCATTTGCAGGTCGTTGAGCGCCGCCAGGGCCGGGGTCAAATCAGCGGCCGGGCCGTTGTTGTCGTCCAGCAAACGGTGCAACGGTTCAAAGCGGCGTTGCAGTGATTTCTTCGCGGTGTCCGGCAGGTTCTTGGTCATGTCAGCGGCTTTATCCGCCGCCGCTGCCGCGAGTTTGCCGAGCTTGCCGCCCTTCTCTGCCAGTTTCCCGGCTGCATCGGCGGCGTCTTCAGCGCTGTCAGCGGCCACCGGGAAGCGCGTATTCTCGCGCACTTCCACCAGCAGTTGCAGGACTGGCGAGTTGGCCGAGGTCAGGCCCGCCAGTTGCTCGGCGCCCTCACCCGCGTCGTTGATCGGCGGCAACGCAACCTGGCCGACCGCTTCGCTCCAGAAGTTGGCGTAGTCGCGGAAGTACAGTTGCTCCAGTTCGACCATCAGGCGACGCAAGTCCATGCCGCTGATGCCCGAGCCTTCCCCCAGTACCCAGTTGTCACGCAGGATGTCGGTGACCAGCGCACTGCCCTGGACCGAGAAATACTGCTGATAACCCTGCTGGGTGTAGAAGCCGGGAATCACGTAATCGGTGCCGACAAACAGCGAACCTTGTGGGCCGAGGTGTTGGCTGAGACGGTATTCCGGCAGGTTGCGGGCCTGCTCGCGCAGCATCCGGTAAACCACGTTGGCCAGCGATTCGCTGCGCAGGACCTGACGCGCCTGTGCCACCAGTTGATCGTTGAGCGGGTAGATAAACGGCTGCTGCAGCAAACGCTCGAAGTGCGTGTTCAAGCCGTTCTGCACGGCGGTGTTGCCGGCATAACGCTGGGACCATTCGGTGGCAACCCAATCCTTGAGCCACGGGCCGTCGCGACGGTCTTTCATGTTCAGCATCAGGTACGCGCGCAGGCTGTTGAGCAGGCGTTCGCGGTCGTGCATGTTGGCGCGGATCTGCCCTTCCAGCAGCGTCGCAACCTTCGGCAGCAATTGCGCTTCGAGCTCGCGCTCGTAGGCGTTCTTGACCACTGGATTGACGTCTTCGCCTTGATACAGACCGCCACGCTCGTGGTAACTCACGTCGCCTTTTTTCGGGAAGACCTGAGTCGCCGCGTAGGCCGTGTCGAGCGGCTTGAGCACCGCCATGGAATCATCGCGCGCGGTCAGCGCCGAGCGCTGTTGCGTCCAGTTGGTGGCCAAGTTACGCAGGTTTTCCAGACGCTCGTAGTTGGCGGAGAAACCGCCCGCCCAGAGCATGCCGAACAGCGCCAATGCCGCCAGCGCGCCCACATACAGCGCACGTTGGCCCCAATGGATGCGGCTGCGTTCGCGCTTGTCCAGACCGGCCAGATCGGCCTCGGGGAAAATCACCCGGCTAAGCAAATGATGGATGAAGCGGGAACGGCCGCTGCGCAAGGTCGGCAGCACGCCCGCGTTCATGCCCAGATTGGCGCCGATGCCGGCGGTGGTCTGGTCCATTTCCTGGGTCAGGTGCGGTGCGCTGGTCAGGTAGAAACCGCGCAACTGGCTGACACGCTGGTAGCGGTTGCCAGTGAACGCCATGTCGACGAACAGGCACAGGCGCTCGCCGATCTGCCCCAGCTGATGCGGGAAGTCGAGGATGCGGCCACGGCGCTGGGTGTCGCGCTCCTGATGCATGCGCATGATCACCTGGCTGTTCAGGCGACGCAGCAGCTCTTCGAACTCGGCGCGCAATACTACAACGTCGGTGCCGCTCTGCTCTTTGCGGAAGCTGGTGCCGAGCACCTGATCGCTTTCTTCGCGGGTCAGTTGATCGAAGAACTCGTCGAAACCGAGCAGCTTGTCGGCCTTGCTCAGGACCAGGTAAACCGGCACGTCGACGTGGAGTTTTTGATGCACGTCCTGCAAGCGCGCACGCACCTGGCGGGCCAGGGTGTCGAGGTCTTTCTCGTCGGGGCACAGCAGGGTTTCCACCGGAATGGTCACCAGCACACCGTTCAATGGCCGGTTGCGGCGACGCTTGCGCAGCAGGTCGAGCAAGGTGCTCCAGGCGCTGCCGTCGACTTCGCCGTCCGGCTGGGTCAGGTAGCGCCCGGCGGTGTCGATCAGCACACCGTGGTCGGCGAAATACCAGTCGCAATGACGAGTGCCTTGGGTGTCGCGGGTGAGCTTGCGGTCGATCTTGTTGATCGGAAACTCAAGGCCCGAGAAGTCCAGCAGGCTGGTCTTGCCGCTGCCCTGTGGGCCAATCAGCAAGTACCACGGCAAATCACTGCGCCAGCGCTCGCTGCGACCGCGATACAGGCTCGACGTCTTGAGGGTTTTCAGGGCGTCCTTGAAACGCACCTTCAGCTCTTTCTCTTCTTCGTCGATCAGCTCTTCGCGGCGGATACGGTCCTGGCCGTCTTCGGTGTCTTCGATGGCTTTTTTACGCACACCGGCGCGCCAGCTGACGAAGACCATGGTCAGGCCCCAGATCAGGAACAGCACGCTGATGGTCAGCAAGCGCGAGGTCGAACCTTCCCAGAACTTGTAGTCATCCACCGCCAGCAGCGGCCCGACGAACCACACCAGCAGCGCGACAAACAGCACCACCAGCAAGGTCCAGACCCAGGTCTTGCGCAAGAATGCGCCGACTTTCTTGAAAAACTTTTTCATGACACGTCCCTGTTTACGGCTGTGACTGCGGCTGGACCGCGGCCGGATCTAGCGGCTGGAAAGGTTGCAGAACGGTGTCGCGCTGCTCGCCGAGCACCCAGGCGAAACCCGAATACATCACCACCAGGCAGACAAAGGTGAACAGCACCACCATCCACGCCGGCACGATGCGCACCAGGCTGCGGCGCTGATCGTTCAGGCCTTCCCAGTGCGGCGACAGCTCACGCGGCACGTCGCCACGCAGTTGACGGATCTGCCGGTACAAGGCATCGCGGATGCCTTCGAGTTCGAGCATGCCGCGCGCTTGTACGCGGTACTTGCCTTCGAAACCGAGGGACAGGCACAGGTACATCAACTCCAGCATCGGCAGGTGCTTGACCGGGTTTTTCGACAGGCGATCCAGCAGCTGGAAGAACTTCTCGCCACCGAAGGTTTCGTTGTGGAAGCTGCTGAGCAGGCTCATCTGCGACCACTCGCTTTCGTTGCCCCACGGCGTGGTCACGACGGCTTCGTCGACCACGGTGCACAGCACGTAGCGCGCGGCCATCACCTGGCTGCTTTCGGCGCCGTTGTGCAGTGCGCGCACTTCAAACAGCTTGAGCCCGGCGGTCAGTCGCTCGTTGAGCGCATACATGTCTTCGCGGGTGTCGCTGTGCTTGAGTCGCACCACTTCCGAGAGCAGCTCGGACGCAGCGGCCACCAGCGAATTGAGGCTGATGTTGAACGCTTCGGCCGGACGCAAACGCGCGGCGTAGATCATGCGTTCTTCGAGCTGTTCGAAACGCGGCGGTGCAGCGAAATCGGTCAGCGGACTTTGCGCCGGGCCGTGGCCCTGGCGGTCGAGCAAGACGGTTTTATCGTCCTGATGGTGTTCCATGTCCTTAATCATTTCAGTCAGTTCCTGATGGCCCAGAATTTCAGTTCGAGCTCGGCAAATTCACCGGAAACGTGGAACGCGAAGCCGCCGGAGCGCTCCAGGTCTGCCAGGTCTCCCGAACTGAGTTCGAGGATGAAATAGGTTTTGTTGGAGTGGAACGCGATCTGCCGCGGGGCCACCGGCAACGGTTTGACCTTGATGCCCGGCAGGTGCAGGTTGACCAGTTGGCGGATGCGCTCCACCGGGCCGACCTTGAGGTGCGCCGGCAATCGGTGGCGCAGTTCTTCAGAGTCGCAGTTGGCACTGGCCGCGAGCACGAACGATGCCGAGCCCAGCAGTTTGTGGTCGTGCAATGGCGAGACGATGATCCCGTACTGACGTTCCTGCAGGATCAGTTCGATGGCGTGCTGTTCCAGCACCATCGACAGCACCTGGCGGATCGCTTCCATCAGTTTGCGGAAGCTCGCGCCCTGGTCGCTGTGCTGGTAACGGCTGTCCAGACGCGGGCGTTTGCTGTCGCTGGAGAAGGTCGCCAGGTCACCGAGCATGGTCAGCAGCGTGCGGTACAACTCTTCCGGGTGAACCTGCTCCAGGCCGAGGTAGTGACGCAGCAACAGTTCGGTGCGGTTGATCAGTTGCAGCATCATGAAGTCGCCGACTTCCGCGCCACCGACCTTGCCGTTGGAACGGATGCGCTCGGCGATGGTGTCGCCACGGTGACCGAGCATGCTGATCACTTCTTTGAGGCACGACAGCAAGTAGCTGGAGGCATGCGCCTGAATGTAGGTCGGCACGAAATCCGGGTCGAGGCTGATCACGCCGTCGGGCGTGGTGTCGAGCACGTCGCAGATTTTCAGCTTCACGTAGGCCTGATCGCTCTGCTGTTCACCGAGCAACAATTTGAAGTCCGGGCGACCGCAGCGCACCTGGCTGGCAGAGTCGTCGCCGGCGTTGGAGTCGGCGACTTCGGCTTCGTACGCGGTGTAGCGCGCCAGCACGTCGGATTGCTCCGGACGGCGCGCCTCGATGTGGTTACCGGTGACCAGCGGCAACGCCAGGTAGATCGGCGTGTTGCCGGTGTTCGGCGGCACATCCAGCGCCAACGGTTCGGTGTTGCCACCGAGTTCGAACAGGCTGCCGTCCGGCAGAATCCCCGAGGCCTGGCTGACCACCAGTTTGCCCATGTTGAGGAACTGCAAATCGATGTCCAGGTTCAGGAAACCCCAGGTGTAACTGCCCAGCAACTGGGTGCGGGTCTTCATCTGGTGATCGTAGTAGCGATCGTTATGCTGGAAATGCTGCGGGCGCAGCAGCATGCCTTCCTGCCAAATGACTTTATGGTTATTCATGATCAGTCATCCGCCTTGGCGAGCGTTTCGAGGCTATTGCGGATACCGGCCTGATCGAGCGTCAGGTCAGCGTCGGTGACTTCCACCGGGGTGATTTGCACGGTGTAGCGCCATTTTGTTTCCGGCAGGTCGCGGTAAGCGGCGAGCACGCCAACGTAGCGGCTGCCCTCCTCCACGCTGAGTTTCAGCTCAACGGTTTCGCCGGGGCGCAGCTCGAGTTCTTCGCTGGCCACCAGGTCTGGGGCCAGGGATTCCTTGGCGCGTTCATACAGGCTGAAGAAGTCGGCGTTTTCGAACGTCACCGGGTGCTTGAGCTCGAACAGGCGCACGACAATCGGCGACGGACGCCCGTTGAGGTCCGGGTTCAGCTGATCGCTGGCGGTCAGTTTCAGGTTGAGCTTGGTGACTTTCGAATACGGCGACAGCGACGAGCAGCCGGCCAACAGCACCAGGGCCATGAGCGCCGTCAGCGTCTTGAAAAAAGCGGTCGAGCAGCGAGACATGCGCATCATCCTTGGTGGTCGGTGTGTAGGGTGGAAATCAGGCGGATCTGCTCTTCGTAGGCCTGAGCGAAGTCACGGGCCAAGAGGCGCTCGCTCCAGTCATCGTCCTGACGCAGGGCCTGGTGATAACGACCGTAGGCTCTCCAGCGACTGCCCGAGGTGGCGAGCAACGGCTTGTTGTCGCGCTCGAAACGCAGGGTCAATTGCTGTGGCGAGAAGTGCTCCAGCGTGCCGCGAACGGCGGCGCGGCTGGCGGTCAACAAAGCCACCTGATGCGCCTGCAAATCGCGGAACGCGCGGGAGATCGCTTGTTCTGCCGGCAACTGGCCCGGCTTGTTCGGCTGCAACAAAATGCCCAGTGCTTCACCGGCATCGACGGCGAATTTCAGCGGGTTCTTTTGCGAGCCTTGCACGGTGGTCTGGGCCAGGCGCAGTTCGTTTTTCAGTTCGCTGCGGGTGCGCAGGCTCTGCTGCAAGCCGCCGACGCTTTGCTTGAGCAAGCGTGCCGCGTTCAGCGCCAGCGCTTCGCGGGCGTCGTGGTCGAGGCCTTTGAGGTCCACGCCCAGCGCGGCACCGAAATGCTCCCAGAAGCCTTCGCTCTGACGTTCGACCGCTTTCGGCGGTGGGGCCGGAGCGGGTTCGGCCGGGGCATTGATCAGCTCCGGGACCATCAGGCTTTCCATGTCGATGCGCGCGTAGTCGGCGCGCTGACGGGTGTCTTCGATGGCGGTGCTCGGGGAGATCAATTGCTCGATTTCCGAATACACACGTTCTTGCTGATCCAGTGCATTGAGCGGGTCGAGGTCGAGGAACGCGTCATCCGGAATGATGCTGCCGGCCGCTTGCGGACGGCCAACTTCGACGTCGAAGGTCGCGGGGTCCCGCACCAGCCGCGCGCGGATCTCGAAATCACCCAGCACATAGACACTGCCGTGTTCGATGCGCATGGCTTCGCCCTTGCGCAGGCGTGCGCCGCTTTCGCTGTTCTGGATACCGTTGCTGCTGGTATCGGTCAGGAAAAACGTGCCTTCGCGGTAGCTGATCAACGCGTGGTGGTTGGACAGGTGGCGCTTGCGGTCTGGAATGATCCAGTCGCAATCCTCGCCCCGGCCAATCACGCCCCCAGCCTGTTTAAAGGTCTTTTGGCACAAGTCCGTGGGCACGAATTGCTTGGTGTTGAGCATTTCGAAAACCAGTTCCATGGTGATACTCCTTGCGGTCACTTGCCGCGATTGACCGCCTGCGGATCACCCAATGGGCGATAGGTGTTGTCGTTGTATTTGTAATTGCCGCTACAGCCGCCGAGGCCGCATAGAACGACGAGGGTCAGCAGGACGGCTTGCCAGTGACGAACAGGCATCAGAGGGTCTCCAGGGATAGACAAAGCACAAAGCGCCGGCCCGATTGGGCGGCGCTATCAGAAGCGAATGAGGTGAAATCGACGGTCATTGACCTACCCATCGAAGTCACCCAGGTTGATATTCAGGCGCCCGAGGCGGTACAGCAGCGTGCGTCGTGGCAGGCCGAGTTCGCGGGCGGCGAGAGTCTGGTTGCCGTCGTTTTTGCGCAGGCAATCGAGCAGCAGGCTGCGTTCGACCTGCTCCAGGCGTTCGCGCAGGTTCAGGCTGTTGTCTTCCGGCATGGCTTCCATGCGCAGGGAGAAATGCTCGGCCAGTAACTCGCCGCCCTCGCACAGCAAAACGGCGCGTTCGACCAGGCCTTTGAGTTCGCGCACGTTGCCGGGGAAGGCATAACCGGACAGGTGATCCAGCGCCGCGTCAGACCAACGCACCGCATCGCGTTGCAAGAACGAGCAGGCCTTTTCCGCAAAGTGCCGGGCCAGGTCGAGGATGTCGCCTTCACGTTGGCGCAGGGCCGGCAACTCGATCGGGAATTGCGCGAGGCGGTAGTACAAGTCCTCGCGGAATTTGCCTTCGCTGACCAGCACCGACAAATCCCGGTGCGTCGCGGCAATGATGCGCACGTCGATCTTGTGGGTATCGTTGGAACCCAGCGGACGGATCTCGCCTTCCTGCAACACGCGCAGCAACTTGGCTTGCAGCGACAACGGCATGTCGCCGATTTCATCCAGCAGCAAGGTGCCGCCATTGGCCGCGTCGAACAGCCCGGCGCGGTCGCGATCAGCGCCGGTGAAGGCGCCTTTGCGGTAGCCGAACAGTTCACTTTCCAGCAGGTTCTCGGGGAACGCCGCGCAGTTCTGCACGATGAACGCCTGGGAGCGGCGCGGCCCGCAATCGTGAATCGCCCGGGCGACCACTTCCTTGCCGGTGCCGGTTTCGCCGCGCAACAGCACGGTGTATGGGCTGTGCAGGACTTTGCTGATCAGCGAATAGGTCTGGCGCATGGCCGAGCTTTTACCGATCAAACCGTAACCGCTGGCGCTCGGCACACTGACCGGCGCTGGCCGCGAAACACCGCTCGGCTGACGCAACCGTTGCAGCAGGTGCAACTGGCCGAGCACGAACGAACCCAGCTGACCGAGGGAGTCGGCAAAGCCTTGCAGGTCGATATGCCGGCGACTGGCGCACAGCAGCAAGCCTTCAACCGACTTCTGCTGATTGACCAAAGGCACGCACAACAGCGACTGCCAAGGCGTGGCCTGGGGCGGCAGGAAACTGGTTTCGTGCAGGCTGCCGCTCAGCTCGCTGAGGCTCACCACACGGTTCTGGCACAGGGCGAACTGCAGCAGTTGTTCACCGTTGTAATCCGCCGGCAGGCTCGCCGCTTCCCGGGGTTGCAGGATGCCGTTCAGGCATTCGGCGTTCATGCCCAGGCAGGTGTGGGTCGCGTCCAGCAAGTACAGCTGCGTCAGCTCGCAACCGCTGAGCTCGGCCAGACCGCGCACGAAGTCACCCAGCAGCGCAGCCCCGTCCGCCGCCCGCGACAGGCTGGCGAACTGCGCCAGCAAGGCTTCGGCATAGACCAGCGGTTGCGGCACTTGAGTGAACATCACACCCACCTCAGGCGAACTCGCAGGTCACGCTGGCGTCACCGTCGAGCGTGGCATGCACACGCTTGAGGCTTTCACCGGTGGCCATCGCGTCGAGCAAGCGGTCGGCCACCAGCGGCAGCACGTGCAGGTCGAGCAAATGGTCGATCAGGCGTGCGCCGCTGTCGCTTTGGGTGCAGCGTTCGGCCAAGTGATCGACGAGGTCCTGGGAGTAAGTGAAGTCCAGCTGACGACGGTTCAGGCGCTCGCCCAAACGGCCGAGCTTGATTTCGATCAGCTCGCGCAGCACCGGGCCGCCCACCGGGTAGTAAGGCACCACGCGCATGCGCGCCAACAGCGCCGGTTTGAAGTGTTTGCTGAGCACCGGGCGGATGGTTTCTTCAAGGACTTCGGCGGTCGGCCGCGCGCCGTTTTCGCAGAGTTCGCTGATGCGGTCGCTGCCCAGGTTCGAGGTCATCAGGATCAACGTGTTGCGGAAGTCGATCTCGCGCCCTTCGCCGTCGTTGGCCACGCCTTTGTCGAAGATTTGGTAGAACAGGTTGAGCACGTCCGGGTCGGCTTTCTCGACTTCATCGAGCAGCACCACCGAATACGGTTTCTGGCGCACGGCTTCGGTGAGCATGCCGCCCTCGCCATAACCGACGTAGCCCGGCGGCGCGCCGATCAGGCGCGAGACGGTGTGTTTCTCCTGGAACTCGGACATGTTGATGGTGGTGATGAAACGATCACCGCCGTAAAGCAGATCAGCCAGGGCCAGCGCAGTTTCGGTCTTGCCGACACCGCTCGGACCGACCAGCAGGAACACGCCAACCGGCGCGTCCGGTTTGTTAAGGCCGGCAGCGGTGGCACGCATCGAGCGGTCCAGTGCGTGAACGGCTTGTTCCTGACCACGGATGCGCGTGCGCAGGTCGGTGGCGAAGCTCGCGACCTTGGCATTGTGCTCGCGGGCCAGTTGCGCCAAGGGCACGCCGGTCCAGGCGCTGATCACTTCGGCGACCAGACGCGGGCAGACTTCGAAGCTCACCAGGCGTTCTTTGACCTGAAGCTCGGTCAGCGCTTTGTGCGTTTCGTTGAGTGCCGCTTCCAGGGTTTCGACGCTGTGCGCTTCGTCCACCGGCAGGGTTTCGATCACGGTGCCTTCGGCGTCTTCTTCAACCGTGACGATGGGTTCGACGGCAGCGGCTTCACGCGCCTTGGCCAGTTGTTGGCGCAGGTCCAACAGGCGTTCGGCCAATGCCTTCTGTTCGGTCCACAGGATTTCCAGCGCCGCCCTTTCGTCTTCAGCTTCTTCCTGCCGCGCTTCCAGTGCTTCCAGCGCTTCGTGATCGATCAGCAAACCGGCTTCCGCATCACGGCGCAGGGCCTGACGCTGACGACCGCCTTCAGCCAGTTCGCCACGCAGGCGTTCAAGGCTTTCCGGAGCGGCGGCGAGGCTGATGCGAACGCGGGCGCACGCGGTGTCGAGCACGTCGACGGCTTTGTCCGGCAGTTGGCGACCGGCGAGGTAACGGGCGGACAGTTCGGCGGCGGAGACGACGGCGTCATCGCGCAGGTAGATGCCGTGGCTCTTCTCGTACACCTGAGCCAGACCACGAAGGATGGTCACCGCTTCGCTGACGGTCGGTTCGTGCAGTTGCACCGGCTGGAAACGACGGGCCAGCGCCGGGTCTTTCTCGAAGTATTTTTTGTACTCGGCCCAGGTGGTGGCGGCGATGGTGCGCAGTTCGCCACGGGCCAGCGCCGGTTTCAGCAGGTTGGCCGCGTCGGAACCGCCGGCATTGCCGCCCGCGCCGATCAGCGTGTGGGCTTCGTCGATGAACAGGATGATCGGTTTCGGCGAAGCTTTGACTTCGTCGATCACGCCCTTGAGGCGACGTTCGAATTCACCTTTGACGCTGGCACCGGCCTGCAGCAGGCCCATGTCCAGCGACAGCAGCTCGACGCCTTTGAGCACCTGAGGCACTTCACCGGCGGCGATGCGCGAGGCCAGGCCTTCGACGATCGCGGTTTTACCCACACCGGCTTCACCGACCACAATCGGGTTGTTCTTGCGGCGACGGGCAAGGATGTCGATCATCTGCCGGATCGCACCATCGCGGCACAGCACCGGGTCGAGTTTGCCGTCGCGGGCCTGTTGGGTCAGGTTGTGGGTGAAGCGTTGCAGCAGCGATTCGCCCGGCACGGCGGGTTTGCCGGTGGCCGGTTGTTCTTTCTGCGACAGGGCGAATTCTTTCAGGCGATCAATGTTCAGTTTGGCCAACAACGCCTGGTAACGGCTGCCGGCGTAACGCATCGGGTTACGCAGCAAGGCGAGGATCAGCGCAGCCTGTTCGACCTGGGTCTGGCCCAGTTCGAGGTTCGCCACCAGCAAGGCATCCTGCAGCCATTGCACCAGTTCCGGAGCAAACACCGGGTTGCGCGAAGCGCTGTGTTCGACCCGCGATTGCAGGGCCGCGCTCAGTTCACCGGCATCCACTTCGGCATCTTGCAGCGCGCGGGCGAGCAGGCCTTGCGGGCGCTCCAGCAGGCCGAGCAACAAGTCTTCGACGAGGATCTTGCTGCCGCCACGGGCGACGCAGCGTTCGGCAGAACTTTCCAGGTCACGACGGGTTTCGGCGTCCAGCGCCTGGATAAGTTGTTGCAGGTCTACGTTGATCATTGGTCATCTGTCCTTAATGAATTTTGCTGCCCAGGGTCACCACGCCGTCCGCTTTTTCGCGGCCCAGCCAACTGGTCCAACCCAAGCGACAGGCGTTCTGCTCACCGATGCGCAGTTCCGGGATTTCTTCGTGGCGCAACACCAGGCGAATGTCGTAATCGAGCGGGTCACGCAGGGTAAAGCGCACCAGCGCGCACAACGGCTGGTAGCCGAAACCGATGGGCAGGAATTCGTGAAAGCGTTGCCAGTCGAGTTCGCGGATGTGAATGCGGAATTTGCCGCTGCGGTCGCGCACGTGTTCGCCCAGCACCAGGTCTTCGCCAAGCAGGCTGTTGGCGCGACCCAAACGATTGCGCTGCTCGTCGAGAATTTCCACGCGGCGCTCGATGCACTGCTCGATGGTCAGCTCGGCGTGCTTGAAGTAGTAACGCAGCACCGCTTCGATCAGCGCCGCCGAGTGCGCGCGCAAGCTGAGCAAGCCGAGGTATGGCAGCAGGCGTTTCCAGTTCAGTTCGCCGGCCTTGCGGATCTCTTCGCCGCCCAGGCCAATCAACGCAAACAATTGCGAGGAGAACGGGTCGAGCGCACCGCTCTCGAAGCTGGCGCGGTAGCGGTATTTGCGCCAGATCGGCAGCATCAGCCGTTGCAGGCGATGGTGGAACAGGTCGAGGAAGTTGCGGGTCGGATTGCCGTCTTCGCTGTCGCCCAGGGCCTGTTCGCCGTAGAACGCCGGCAGCGGCGAACCGGAACCGACCAGGCCGATCAGGTTGAAACGCAGGCGCGCGCGCATCTGCCCGTGCTCGTGGAAAAACTCCACGCGATCGACATCGCTGCCAGGGAAACCCAGGCTCGGGTTGGCCTGGAATTCCAGCTGGTCGTACAAATCGTCCTGACTCAGGTGCGGGTGGGCCTCGCGCAGCCGGTCAACCACCAGCAGCACGGCCTGAAACAGCGAGTACTCGCGTATTCCTCGGGTCAGACCGCTTAAAGCAGCGGCTGAAGGCCCATACGTGGTGTCCATTGGTACACCTCTCCCTGTGTGCTTTTTACCCGCAGCTCGTGGTACGAATTGAGACTGGCGTAAAGCGCGAAAAACTCGTTAAGAACCGAAGCGAACACGAACAGGTCGCCTTCGCCGATGTAGCCTTCCGGGTCGATGGTCAGCTCGGTGCGCAACCCGCGCACCGGCAAGCCGCGATGCAGGCGGTCGACGTGTTGGTGTTTGATCGATTTGAGCCCGCCGAGCAGGCGCTTGCTGACCTTCTCCGCGTGCTGGTCGTAGTAGCGCGGCAGGTCGTAGGTTTCGAGAATCACCTTCAACGCATTGACGTCGGCCAATGACAGATAGTTAAGCGACATGTTGCTGATCAGCTTCCACAGGAAGTCGCGATTCAGCGGCGGCGCATAACTCGGGGTAGCCGGGGTGATGTTGCGGAAACTGAGAAACTCCGGCGTCTCTTCACAGGCCTGGCAGATGTCGCCGAGCTTGAGTTTTTTTGGCAGGTTCTGGTTGGTGCACGTCAGCTCGATCGACAGGGTTTCGTGGGCTTCGGTATGGCGGATGCCGAAGCTCAAGTAAGTGTCGAGGCCGTCGTGCAGCAGCGATGAACGCTGGCGAATGCTGTAGTGCGGACGGCTGGTGGGCACGTCGAAACTCGGGTCGTGCTCGAAGGATTCGAACGGCACGTACTCCTGATAACCGAGACCGCCGGGCTTCCAGCCGGTGACGCTTTCCACGGAAAACACGCCGCAGTTTTCCAGGTCGTATTCGGCAGGCAACAGCAGGTATTCGTCCTGCTTGCCGTCGAGGCGAATCGGCAGTGCGTCGTGCTTGAACAGGTTGACGATGGGCGTGCAATACAGCTTCACGTTGTCCAGGGTCGGACGCATGCGCAGGATGCCGCTCTTGCGAATATCGAAGCGCAACTCCAGACCACGCATCTGCTTGAGGGTGTTTTCCGGCAGCGCCTTGAGAATGTCCAGACCGTTGACGTCGACGAACAGGAACTTGTCCTGGAAGGCGAAATACTCTTGCAGGTAGCGGTAGCCACGGAAGGTGTTCAGCGGATACGGAATCAACGCTTCTTCTTCGGCAAAACCCACCGGCTGCACCCGGTCGCCGGGCATCTTGAACGCCATCGGGGTGCCGTTGACGCCATTGATCGGCTTGCCGGCGTTATCCAGCGGGATCAACTCGATGCCTTCCAGATTGCGCAACAGGCTCAGGTACAGCATCTGGCTGATGTAACGCTCGCCGGCGAAGTGCAGGCGCAAGCGACTCAATTCCAGCTCACCGAGGTGACCGTCGGCGCTCATCTCCAGGCGCAGGCTCAACAGCGAACCGTCGCCTTTCACCGAGTACGTCAGCGCGGCCAGATCCAGCGCCTGGACTTCGGTCGGGTAGCACGTGCGGAAACGGCAACGCACGTCTTCAATCGGAACGCTTTCAATCGGTGTATCGCGATCGACCTTCAGCGCCGGGCCGGAACGTTTCAACGGGTCGAACTGCAAAATGCTGAACGCCGGCAGCGGCCGCATGTAGTTGGGCCACAGCAGTTGCATAAGCGAATGGCTGAGTTCGGGCAATTCGTCATCGAGCTTCTGACGCAGGCGACCGGTCAGGAACGCAAAACCTTCCAGCAACCGCTCCACGTCGGGATCCCGCCCGGCTTGGCCGAGGAAAGGCGCCAACGCCGGGCTACGCTCGGCGAAACGACGACCTAACTGGCGAAGTGCGGTGAGTTCGCTTTGGTAGTAGTGGTTAAAGGACACGGGTTACCTGCCTGGTAGTGGAACTCATCAAAAAAAATCCTGTAGAGCGCGAGGGGCCAGATACCCCTGCAAATCCATTGCGCTCATGATTACCGCTCTCTCATTTTTTCAGGCGTAATCGCCGTGCTGATGCCACAAGTGCTTTTCCGTGGTCTTGCAAAGAGCATCCCGGTCACTGAACCCAGCATCAATTTTCCAGAACCCTGTAAGGCGTATTGCTGATAAAAAAATTCAACCAGTGCTTTTTCGGGCTGGAAAGCCCCAACGTAAAAGCCTTGCTCGACTTATCAAATTCTATAAATACAACACCCACTGTTTTTTCATCTTCATCGGCGCGCATATCCAACTCCAACTCGGAAAAAAGAGGTGTACGGTAAACCTGACTGGGGTTGTTTAAATCGGTGAATCGCAGATAAACAAAGTCTCGCGGGGTCAAAAGCGAGCTTGCAGGAACAGACTCGATAAGGTATTGCCCAGACGGACTTTTTTTCGAATAGTCTGGCGCACGACCTAAAACTTCAACCACAATGATTGCACTGGCCATCAACAAGCTACACAACAAGACAGCCAAGCTTATGGCGTACTTATGTCCGATCTTCATTTAGCAGATATCTCAATAGGTGCAGACGTTACGGGCTCGTACATAATGTCCGAATACACGCGAAAATCGCCGCCCTTCTCATTCAAATCACGATAGTCTCGAAAATCACTGTTTTGAACGAGCATGTAGTGTTTGCCTTCGAGCTCTCGATATCGACGTACGGCCTCATCTTTTTGCTGTGTGCTTTGCTGTCCTCTCACACCCTGATATTGCGACTCCGCCATAACGGCATTCATTTGGGCAGCCAGTTTCGCGTTAGCTTTTGCTCCCTCAACGGGGTCCGTCACTAACTTATCAAAATTCCAGTAGCCTAGAATCTGACTGAACAGAGCTACGCCATCGTTGAAATCGTAGGAATCCTCGATATAAAAGCCCAATTTCGACGGGGTAAATACGATACTCTTATCCGTTACAACGACGACACCTTCAGCAATAGCTCGCATGTTGAAATTAGCCAGTGCCGCTCGAAGCTCATTCACCTCATCAGAGCCTGCCTGCTCAAACTCGACTACTTTGTTATTTGAATAACCAAATTTCTCAGCAGCACTGGCAACACCATTAAACGCAACCGGATAACACCCAGAGGCTTTACCGGAAAACGCTCGACGGAGCCTGCTTTTGATCAGAGTGACTCCAGCTGGACTATTCCAGGTCCCCCTCAAATGCTTTATCGCAGAATTTGCACGTTCAAAACCGGAAACCCAACTCATTTTAACGATGGATTCTTCTATGTATTCCTTGGGCGCGAAAACATCATGCTTCTTTACTTTATCATCCATCCCACCATCACCAGTTGGCCATGGCTTACCACTGAACCAATGGTTCATAAGGTCTGCGGCAACTGGCCATTTCATTTTTTTCATCGTATCTGGAATATCAGTGATCTTGAACTGACGCGCAGTCGCAGACTGTCCGACTTTATTACTTGCCGGAGTCATGGTCGTTGCCACTGTTGTTGCTGCCATTTCCATATCCCTCTAACAGTTACTCCAGGATCCGATTGTCACTGGTGGCGAAAAGCAAATAACTAAGCGAGTACAACTCTGGCTTGGGGTTCAATGACCAACTCAACCGCCTCCGCAGTAGCTGAGAAAACTGTTTGCGTTTTTCCGTCCGCCCCCGTCACACCGTTAATGATCTTCCCCGAGGCAGTTTTAAGCGTGTATTCCACTCCGGCGAGCGGCTTTCCGCTTTCTTGGCAATTGATCACAAAGTGCTCGTTAAACGGCCACTGAATCTCCACCGGCAACGGCGGAACAAACGGCGCCGGCGAATGCGAATTCCCAATAATCACCGTCCCGGACCCAGCCGTAACTTTGTTGCCATGAGTACCAACGGAGCCCACAGTGGCCGCCGGTTTACCGTTGATCAAAACAGTCGTTGCGAGGTCGCCGACCATCGCACCACCACACGCCGAGGCATCGCCTTGGCGGGCGGCCGCGAGGCCGTCGAAGAACACGTCGCCGGAACCGGCGGCGATCGGGTTGGTGCCGTGGCCGGGGAGCGGGCAAGCGGTGGGGTCGGATACGCGGGCTGCGGGTTTGCCGGACATACGAATCTCCTTAGTTGACCTTCACTTGACCGCTGCCATCCAGGCGCGCGGCGAAACTGACCTGACGCTTGAAACCATCAACTTCCAGCAGGCCTTCGATGCTGAAGGACAGGCGAAGCTGATCGTGGTCACGCGGCAGGGAGATGACATGCACATTGCTCAGGCGTGGCTCGTAGGCTTCGATGAAATTTTCGATGGCCAGACGGGCCTGACTCAGGGAGTCGTGCAGGCTCAGACGCATGTCATTGAGATCGGGTAGCCCGTAATCGGACAGCGTTTGCACGCTGCCCGCACGGGTGCTGAGCATCTTGGCCAGATGGGCAGCCACGGACGCCATGGCGGAAACCTCGCGGCTCCAGCCGACGCGTTTGTCCGCGTCGCCGCCCAGGCGTTCGAAAAGGCTGCCGTATCCAGTCATGAGTTAGCTCCGTTTACTCTTTGTCCAGCTTGCCAACCAGCGACAGGGTGAAATCGGCACCCATGTACTTGAAGTGCGGGCGCACGTTCAGGCTGACGCGGTACCAGCCAGGCTCGCCTTCGACATCGCTGACGATGATCTGGGCGGCACGCAGCGGACGACGGCCACGGACTTCGGCGCTCGGGTTTTCCTGGTCGGCCACGTACTGGCGGATCCACTTGTTGAGTTCCAGCTCGAGGTCGGTACGTTCTTTCCACGAACCGAGTTGCTCGCGCTGCAGCACTTTCAAGTAGTGAGCCAGACGGTTGACGATCATCATGTACGGCAGTTGGGTGCCGAGCTTGTAGTTCAGCTCTGCCGCCTTGCCTTCTGCACTGATGCCGAAGAACTTCGGCTTCTGCACCGAGCTCGCGGAGAAGAACGCCGCGTTGTCGGAGCCTTTGCGCATGGTCAGGGAAATGAAGCCTTCCTCGGCCAGTTCGTATTCACGACGGTCGCTAACCAATACTTCCGTAGGAATCTTGGTTTCGATTTCACCCATGCTTTCGAAGTGGTGCAACGGCAGGTCTTCCACCGCGCCACCGCTCTGCGGGCCGATGATGTTCGGGCACCAGCGGAACTTGGCGAAGCTGTCGGTCAGCTTGGTGCCGAACGCGTAGGCGGTGTTGCCCCACAGGTAGTGCTCGTGGCTGTTGGCGACGGTTTCCTTGTACACGAACGATTTGACCGGGTTGTCTTCCGGGTCGTACGGGTTACGCAGCAGGAAACGCGGCACGGTCAGGCCAACGTAACGGGAGTCTTCCGACTGGCGGAAGCTCTGCCATTTGGCGAATTGCGGGCCTTCGAAGTGATCTTTCAGATCCTTCAGGTCCGGCAGGCCGGTGAAGCTTTCCAGGCCGAAGAATTTCGGGCCGGCCGCGGCAATGAACGGCGCGTGGGACATGCAGGCAACGCTGGACACGTACTGCATCAGTTTCACGTCCGGCGAGCTCGGGGACATGAAGTAGTTGGCGATGATCGCGCCCACCGGCTGACCACCGAACTGACCGTATTCAGCGGTGTAGATGTGCTTGTACAGGCCCGACTGCATCACTTCCGGCGAATCTTCGAAGTCGTCCAGCAGGTCGTCCTTGGAGACGTTGAGGATTTCGATCTTGATGTTTTCGCGGAAATTGGTGCGGTCGACCAGCAACTGCAGGCCACGCCATGACGATTCCAGCGACTGGAAGTCCGGGTGGTGCAGGATTTCGTCCATCTGGCGGCTGAGCTTGGCATCGATCTCGGCGATCATGCGGTCAACCATGGCTTTCTTGACCGGCTCGCCGTTGTTCTGCGGCTTGAGCAGCTCTTCGATGAAGGCCGACACACCGCGCTTGGCGATGTCGTAGGCTTCGTCGTCCGGGGTCAGGCGGGTTTCGGCGATGATGCTGTCGAGAATGCTGTATTCGCCGTTCTCGTTACTCTTTTGCTGTGCTGCGCTAGTGCTCATTGTCTTGGCTTCCTTGGCTGATGGGGGCTCAGGCGTCCTGGGCGGCGGCGTTCAAGCCCAGCTCACCCAATACGCGACCGCGGGATTCGTCGTCGGCGAGCACGCCTTCGATGGCTTTGCGGAACGCAGGTGCGTTACCCAGCGGGCCTTTGAGGGCCACCAGCGCGTCGCGCAGTTCCATCAGTTTTTTCAGCTCAGGCACTTGCTCGACCAGGCTGGCCGGGTTGAAGTCCTTCATCGAGTTGACGCGCAGTTTCACGGCCAGTTCTTCAGTGTCGCTTTCTTCCTGAAGACGGTTCGGTACGCTCAGTGTCAGGCTCAGCTCTTGCTTGGCCAGCACTTCGTCGAAGGTCATCTTGTCGATGCTGATCGGCTTGCGATCTTCGACTTTGCGTTCGTCCTTGCGGTGGGTGTAGTCACCGATTGCCAGTAGTTTCAACGGCAGTTCGATCTCTTCCTGGGCACCACCGGTGGCAGGTTTGAAAGTGACGTTGATGCGTTCCTTGGGGGCTACCGAGCCTTCTTTGGCCATGGCTTTTCTCCTTGCGGTTGTGGCCCGGGGGCCTATTCGAGTACCACTTCGAGATCGAGGTGGCACAGCCTGCGATAAATCTCTTCCTTGCGTTCACGTACGGCATGGTTCTGCGGCAACAACTCGCAGCAGCTATGCAGTAAATGCAGCACTTCCAGCGCAAGATCGGGCTCCCAGGCGTTCAGGCCTGAGTCCTGTAATGTTTGGTCGAGGGTCTCTAACTGGGTCTTGGCCAGTTCGTATTTCTTGGCCATGAAGCACAGCCGCGCGAGGGCGAACTGCCAGAAGAATCGAACGCGCCCGCCCTGGGCGCTTTGCAGGCCCTGCTTGAGGATTTGCACGGCAGCCTTGAGGCCGTCCTTGCGCAAAATCGGCAGGACTTCTTCGAGGGCCAGTTCCCACGCCGGCTGCGTGTCAGCCACTTCGACCTTGCGCGGCGCACTGGCGGTTTGCAGGTGCGGCATGACGTGGGCGCTGATCCAGGCGCGGGTGGCCGGATCGGCGAATGGCGCACCGTCGTGGTAACGCAATTCGATAATGCCGGGCAGGCGCTGAATCAAAAGCGCGAAGTGGATTTCCACTTCGCGCATCGCCATTTCGGCGTTCAAGGACTGAAGGCATTCCCAGGCCATTCGCTGGCCATCGAACCAGAACGGCGCCTTCGCCAGGCTCGCCTCCAGTTCCACCAGCAGGTCGGCGTATTTCGCCTGGTCGAAACGGTCCTGATAGGCCTTGAGCTTGTCCGCTGGCAAGCCGCGCAGCACGGTGATTTGCTCGGCGTTACGCTCGGGGACGGCGTCGATGGGCAACCACAGCAACGTGCGATTGAGGCGCAAGGCGCGCAGGTCGGTGGCTTTCTGCTTCAACCACCAGGCACACAACGGCCGCGCACTCTCTTGCTGGGCGCGCAGGGCCTTGTGGGCTTCTTTTTCGTTATCGATCGGTGCGCCGGGGGTGAACAACTGCGTAGCAGCTTGTTTGACCTGGGCGACGGCGGCGCCGACCACACCGGGTTCCGGCTGGTTGTCGGCGGCGCGTTGCACCATGTTTTTCAGGCGGCGGGAGATCGGCAGCAGCAACGGCGCGTCGTCGCCCAAGTGCTCGGTGCAAGCGGCATCGAGGCCTTCAAGGTGCTCGACCAGCCGCCGGAACATCGGTAACTGCTCTTTGATCGCGATGTTTTCGGTCAGCACCTGCTCAAGACGCGGCACTAGCCAACTGATCGCGGCGGAGCGGGTTCTGGCCTTGTTCGGGTGGACTTCGGCCCAGTGATGTTCTGACAAATGGTGCAGCAAACCGAGGCCGGCCAGCAGTCCTTGAAACGATTCACGCTGGTACAACGCCCAGGTCAGCCAGGCACCAACGCGCAAATCCTTGGACTGGGTACGCAGCAGGTTTTCGCTGTTTTCGCGGATTTTCAGCCAGTCGATTTGACCGCTTTCGTGCATGGACGAGGCTTTCGCCAGCTCGCTTTCCAGGGCTTCATATTCGCTTGAAAAGCGAACGTCCTCGCCCGCGAAATTCTCTTTGGAAACAGAGACTTTTGCGAGTTCGAGATAATGCGCGGAAAGTTTGCTCGAGTAGGACATCCATGGCCTTTATTTAGGATTACAGTCATACGCCAAAAGAGTATTCCAGCGGCGCGGGACAGTATCAAAGAGCTGCGATGAGTCTCATCCAATTGAGTTCGTGCTCTTTCAAGTGCGCGCATCGTAATCACAATGATGGCCACTAGCAAGCATCTGATTAAACAACAAGACGAAGTGTTGTTTATTGACCGTAGGAGAAATCCCTATATGTGTAGGGGGATCCCCTGATGTCGTTTTAATATTCAAGCCTTCATGTGATACCCATGAAACCATTGAGGTAGAGCGGCTCGTTGACCTTGACGCAGATTATTGGCTGCCATCGCCCCGCAGAAGGTGTGCAGCATGCCAACAATCAGCAAGGATGAATGTAGGAAAGCTCTGAAATGTTTCCGAAATTTAAAAAAAACGCGGTCAGACAATGGATACACAAAAAAGTGCCATCGAACCGATAGCACTTTCAATTGGAGCAGATACTCAAGTTCGGCAATACACCGGGCAATTGCATGAACTTCGCTCGCAACTGCAGCGCAATATTCTGAAATAAGGAAGTTTCGGACAATGCTTCCGGCTGCGCCCTACATCCACCCTTCTGATGCGTTGATAGCGTGCAGGTGCCTACACCGACCAAACACGTCTCTGACAACACAAGATTCTCCGTTCTCAGCTCAAGGATGAGCTAAAAAAGCAAAAGGATAAGCGCATGTTCGCACCCGCTAACGCCCCTCAATTCACCCTTGTGATCCCGACGGTTCGCAACGATTTCAAAGTGCTGGCCTTCGAAGGCACTGAAACCATCAGCGCCTTGTATTCAGAGCCAGAAATGGCGGCGATTCACGCCAGGAAACACAGCCGGGCCAGTTGATCCGCCACATAAAAAAATGGGCACCCAACCTCGTTGGCGTGCCCATTTTTTTATCCCGCTCTCCCGCGACGCGGGCAGTCGGTGCGTATTACGGATTGACGCTGTCTTTCAACGATTTGCCTGGCTTGAACGCAACAGTGTTGCTGGCCTTGATTTTGACGGGCTCACCGGTTTGCGGGTTTTTGCCGGTGCGGGCACCGCGGTGGCGTTGCAGGAAGGTACCAAAGCCCACCAGCGTGACGCTGTCCTTGCGATGCAGAGCGCCGGTGATTTCTTCGAGAACGGCGTTAAGAACGCGGTTGGCCTGCTCTTTGGTGAGGTCTGCTTTTTCAGCAATTGCTGCGGCGAGTTCTGGTTTACGCATATTAGTGAAGCCCCTTTGACGGTTTTTTGTTGTTATGTCCGTGCTGCTCTCTGTGGAGCAGCGCCCAAAGCGCCGCAGGTGCTCTACTCTGCGGCAGACGGGAGTGAGGATGGCACGCAAGGAAGAGCCGCGCCAGTCTCGGCGCGTGCTTTGTAGGGGCAAAAGAGGGGTGATTCCGACAGAACGACCGGTATTTACGCCAGCAGTGCCGGAAGCTCTTTGTTGAGGGCCAGTTTTTCCATCACGGCGGTGCCTGTCAGGGCATAACCGAGCAGTTTTCCGCTGGCATCGCGGCATAACACCTTGATGTCGCCGCCCTGCCCTTCGACCGTCCAGACGCCCTCGCTGCCCCGTGGCGGCGGCGAGACCACCAACGGACACACCGGGGTTTTCACGGTGATCGGCATCGGGCCGTAGCTCACGGGCGTAGGGTTTCCGGCCAGGGTCTGGGCCAGCGCTCTCGCACAGCTCATCAGGGGCATGACGTACAGCAAATTCAGCCCATCGACCTCGGCGCAATCGCCTAGCGCGTAGATGTTGTCATGGGACGTTTTCAGATGACGGTCGACCACCACGCCACGGTTGACTTGCACACCGGCCGCCGCGGCCAGATCGATACGCGGACGCAGACCAATGGCCGACACCACAACGTCGCAAGGGATCACCTGGCCATCGGACAGATGCGCTTCCAGGCCATCCGCCACGCGTTGCAAGCGATTGAGCACCGGCCCGAGATGGAATCGCGCACCGAGGCTTTCCAGCCCGGCCTGGACGGCAGCCGCCGCAGCCGGGTGCAACAGGGTTGGCATCACCTGCTCGCACGGTGCAACCAGTTGCACCTCGTAACCGCCCAGACTCAGGTCATTGGCGAACTCGCAGCCAATCAGGCCGGCGCCGAGCAACAGCACCCGACGCTTGCCGGCCGCCGCTGCACGAAAGCGCGCGTAATCTTCCAGATCGTTGATCGGGAACACGCAATCCGCCGCGTCACCTTCGATGGGCACGCGCACGGTTTCCGCGCCCCAGGCCAGAATCAGGTCGCGGTACATCACCGACTCTTCACCGATCCACAAGCGTTTGTGGCCCGGATCGATGCCGCTGATGCGTGTGTGGGTGCGCACTTCAGCCTTCAACTGTTCGGCCATCGCGCCGGGTTCGGCCATGCTCAGGCCGTCGGCGTCTTTGTTTTTGCCGAAACCGGTGGAGAGCATCGGCTTGGAGTAGGAACGCCCGTCATCGGCGGTAATCAACAGCAACGGGGTGTCGCTATCGAGTTTGCGAAACTCCCGGGCCAGGTTATAGCCAGCCAGCCCGGTACCGACGATGACGACAGGTGCGTTCATTCCTTACTCCTTGGATTCTTAGTTGATTTCGATCATTTCGAAATCCATCTTGCCCACGCCGCAGTCCGGGCACAGCCAATCTTCCGGCACGTCCTGCCACGGCGTGCCCGCCGCAATACCGTCGTCCGGCCAGCCGTCGGCTTCGTTATAGATCAGGCCGCAGACCACACATTGCCACTTTTTCATTCAGTTACTTCCTCAGGATTCAGGCGTATTGCCGGCACGAACGGTCGATGGTTGCAGCGTTGCCGTCCGGCTCAGGGCGTTTTGTACTGATCGGGCCCGACAGATGCAAGCCTGTTCGGCGCAACGGCAGGCCGGTCAATCAAAATCGCCGGCTGACATGGTAAGCTCGCCGCCTCATTTGCTGCCAATAATGACTCACTGTGCCGCACTCAAACGCCCCGCTGTGGCTCCCCCAAAGCCAACTCACGCCCCTCCCCGACGCGTCTACCCTCGACTGGCTGTTCGACGAAGGCTCCCTGACCCGACGGTTGATCCGTTTGTCGAATGACCGCTTCAGCGTCACGCCACTGTTCGAAGGCTGGCAACCACTGCGCGCCGACGAATGTGCTGCACTGGACCTGGCCGAGGGCAGCGAGGGCTGGGTGCGCGAGGTGTATTTGCGCGGTCACGGCGAGGCATGGGTGTTTGCCCGCAGCGTTGCAGCTCGCAGCGCGTTGCAGGGTGACGGGTTGCACATGGACGAACTGGGCAGCCGTTCCCTGGGGGAATTGCTGTTTTGCGATCATGCGTTCCAGCGTCGCGCTATCGAGGTGTGTCACTACCCTCAAGCCTGGTTGCCAATGGAGTGCCGGACATCGGAACTGTGGGGCCGGCGCTCGCGTTTCGACCGTGGCGCCCTGAGCGTGCTGGTGGCCGAAATCTTCCTGCCGACGTTGTGGAGCGCCACTCGCGCCCATCCGGAGAACTGCTGATGTACCAGAGCCTGCTCAAGTCCTTGAACCGTTTGAACCCTAGGGCCTGGGATTTCATTCAACTGACGCGCATGGACAAACCGATCGGCATTTATCTGCTGCTGTGGCCGACGCTGTGGGCGCTGTGGATTGCCGGCAAAGGCTCGCCGTCGCTGGCCAACGTGGTGATTTTTGTCTTGGGCGTGATTCTGACCCGCGCCGGGGGTTGCGTGATCAATGACTGGGCGGATCGCAAGGTCGATGGCCACGTGAAACGCACGGAACAACGCCCCTTGGTCAGCGGCAGGATCAGTTCCAAAGAAGCCCTGGTGTTCTTCGCGCTGTTGATGGGCGTGAGTTTTCTGCTGGTGTTGTGCACCAATGCGGCGACGGTCTGGCTGTCGTTCGGCGGTTTGGCGCTGGCGTTCAGTTACCCGTTCATGAAGCGCTACACCTATTACCCGCAAGTGGTGCTGGGCGCGGCGTTTTCCTGGGGGATGCCAATGGCGTTCACCGCCGAAACCGGTGAACTGCCGGCGACGGCGTGGTTGCTGTGGATCGCCAACCTGCTCTGGACCGTGGGTTATGACACGTATTACGCGATGACTGACCGTGACGATGACCTCAAGATCGGCGTGAAATCCACGGCGATTCTGTTTGGCGATGCGGATCGGGTGATCATCCTGACGTTGCAGGGGTTGGCGCTGGGCTGCCTGTTGCTGGCAGGGTCGACATTCGAGCTCGGTGGCTGGTTCCACCTCGGTTTGCTGGCGGCGGCAGGCTGTTTCGCGTGGGAATTCTGGTACACCCGTGACAAGGACCGGATGCGTTGCTTCAAGGCGTTTTTGCACAACCACTGGGCCGGGTTGGCGATTTTTGTCGGGATCGTGCTGGATTACGCACTGCGCTGACGGACACGCTTTATGTAGCAGCTGCCGAAGGCTGCGTCCGGCTGCGCAGCCGTCGTAAAGTCTGCTCACGCGGTGTATCAGATGGACCGCACACTCAGGATTTACGACTGCTGCGCAGCCGGACGCAGGCTACGCCAGCTGCTACAGGGCTACACCATCTCTACATATGTTCGCGAACGACGTGCCAGACGTCTTTCATCTTGTCGCCCGTCATATCTCCGGGAGCCTTATCCTTCATGAAGTAATACAGCGGCTTGCCGTTGTACGCCCACTGCATCATGCCATCGTCACGTTTGATAATGGTCCATTTCCCTTCAGCCTTGTCGCCTGCCTTTGCCTCCAGCGGCGGCCAGTTTTTGGCACATTCACCGGTGCACACCGACTTGCCGCCCGTGTCCTTGTCGAACGTGTACAAGGTCATGCCCTTGTGGTCGACCATCATGTCGCCTTTCATCATGCCCGGCTCAGCCGCGAAGGCTATGCCCGGCAAGGAGAACGCAGCCGCCAACAGCAGGGCTTTAAAGGAATGTGAGATTTGCTTCATGGAAACCTTCCTTTTGTGGTTGTCAGGATTCGGACTTAGAGCTTAGTTCAGGATCATGACAATCGCCGGGCAGCTAAAATACTGTCACACGACTGCAATAATTCCGTTATCTAATGCGGCGCAAGACAGTTAAATGACAAGAGGATTAAGGCATGGTTGGCAGGAGCATTCTGATCGTCGACGACGAAGCGCCCATTCGCGAAATGATCGCCGTTGCGTTGGAGATGGCCGGCTATGACTGCCTGGAGGCCGAGAACTCGCAGCAGGCCCATGCCATCATCGTTGACCGCAAGCCGGACCTGATCCTGCTCGACTGGATGCTGCCCGGCACCTCCGGTATCGAATTGGCCCGCCGCCTCAAGCGCGATGAGCTGACCGGGGACATCCCGATCATCATGCTCACCGCCAAGGGCGAAGAGGACAACAAGATCCAGGGCCTGGAAGTCGGCGCCGACGACTACATCACCAAACCGTTTTCCCCGCGAGAGCTGGTCGCCCGCCTCAAAGCCGTGTTGCGCCGTGCCGGCCCAACCGATGGCGAAGCGCCGATTGAAGTCGGCGGCCTGCTGCTGGACCCGATCAGTCACCGCGTGACCATCGACGGTAAACCGGCCGAAATGGGCCCGACCGAATACCGCCTGCTGCAATTTTTCATGACTCACCAGGAACGCGCCTACACCCGTGGCCAGTTGCTGGATCAGGTCTGGGGCGGCAACGTGTATGTGGAGGAGCGTACCGTCGACGTGCACATCCGTCGTCTGCGCAAGGCCCTCGGCGATGCTTACGAAAATCTGGTACAAACCGTGCGTGGCACGGGTTACCGCTTTTCCACCAAAGCCTGACCCTGCCCTTACCCGCCCGACAAGCTGACAAGGACGCACGTTTCCGTGAACCAAAACTGGCATGGCACCCTGATTCGCCACATGCTGTTACTGGTCACCGGTTGCCTGGTGATCGGCCTGATTACCGGCTACTACGGCTGGAGCCTGGCCGCGGGGCTGGGCCTTTACCTGGCCTGGACCCTCAAGCAACTGCTGCGTTTGCACGAATGGCTTCGCCTGCACTCAGCCGATGAAGCACCACCCGATGGCTATGGCCTGTGGGGCGAGGTGTTCGACAGCATCTATCACCTGCAACGTCGCGACCAACGGGTACGCGGGCGTCTGCAAGCGGTGATCGACCGGATCCAGGAATCAACCGCCGCGCTGAAAGACGCGGTGGTCATGCTCGACAGCGACGGCAACCTGGAATGGTGGAACCTCGCCGCCGAAACCCTGCTCGGCCTCAAGACCCCGCAAGACAGCGGTCAGCCGGTCACCAACCTGGTGCGCCACCCGCGCTTCAAGGAATATTTCGAGCAGGACAGCTACGCCGAACCGCTGGAAATCCCGTCGCCGACCAATGATCGCGTGCGCATTCAGCTGTACATCACCCGCTACGGCAACAATGAACACTTGATGCTGGTGCGCGACGTCACGCGTATCCATCAGTTGGAACAGATGCGCAAAGACTTCATCGCCAACGTCTCCCATGAGCTGCGCACGCCGCTGACGGTGATCTGTGGCTATCTGGAAACCCTGCTCGACAACGTCGATGAAGTGAACCCACGCTGGACCCGTGCCTTGCAGCAGATGCAGCAACAGGGCGGTCGCATGCAGACGTTGCTCAATGACTTGCTGTTGCTGGCCAAGCTGGAAGCCACCGATTACCCGTCGGACAACCAGCCCGTGGTCGTTGACAGCCTGTTGCAGTCGATCAAGAGCGACGCTCAGCAGCTGTCCGGGCAGAAAAACCAGCGCATCACCCTGGAAGCCGACCCGACGATCATGCTCAAGGGCAGCGAAGCGGAACTGCGCAGTGCGTTTTCCAACCTGGTGTTCAACGCAGTGAAATACACCCCGGCCGAAGGCAATATCCGCATTCGCTGGTGGGCCGATGAGCAAGGCGCGCACCTGAGCGTGCAGGATTCCGGGATCGGCATCGACAGCAAACACCTGCCGCGCCTGACCGAACGCTTCTACCGCGTCGACTCCAGCCGCAATTCCAACACCGGCGGCACCGGCCTGGGCCTGGCTATCGTCAAACACGTGTTGTTGCGCCACCGCGCGCGGATGGAAATCAGCAGCGTGCCAGGCCACGGCAGCACCTTCACCTGCCACTTTGCCCCGGCTCAGGTGGCCAAATCCCAAGTCCTGAGAACCGCTGACTGATACCGGCCAGCACGCGCCACTAGGCAATCACCGAGTCAGCCGCTACATTGGCTGACTTGTGCCTGCCCTTCAGGCACCGCATTACTCCCCTTTTTTTGAATAGACGGAACCCGCAAAACCCCATCATGGACCCTTCCCCTGGCTTGACCCTCGCAACAATATTCGCCGACTTCGGCATGATTCTCTTTGCTCTGATCCTGGTGTTGCTCAACGGATTTTTCGTTGCGGCGGAATTTGCCATGGTCAAACTGCGCTCGACGCGAGTCGAGGCCATCGCCGATAAAAACGGCTGGCGCGGACATATCCTGCGCACCGTTCACAGTCAGCTCGATGCGTACCTCTCGGCGTGCCAGTTAGGTATCACCCTCGCCTCCCTCGGCCTTGGCTGGGTCGGTGAACCGGCGTTCGCGCACATCCTCGAGCCGATGCTTGAAGCAGTTGGCGTGCAGTCGGCCGAAGTGATCAAAGGCGTCTCGTTCTTCGCCGCGTTCTTCGTCATTTCGTACCTGCACATCGTGGTCGGCGAGCTGGCCCCGAAATCCTGGGCCATCCGCAAACCGGAACTGCTGTCGCTATGGACTGCCGTGCCGCTGTACCTGTTCTACTGGGCCATGTACCCGGCGATCTACCTGCTGAACGCCAGCGCCAACACCATCCTGCGCATCGCCGGCCAGGGTGAGCCCGGCCCGCATCACGAGCACCATTACAGCCGTGAAGAACTGAAACTGATCCTGCACTCCAGCCGTGGCCAGGACCCGAGCGACCAAGGCATGCGCGTATTGGCCTCGGCTGTGGAAATGGGCGAGCTGGAAGTGGTCGACTGGGCCAATTCCCGGGAAGACTTGGTGACGCTGGAGTTCAACGCACCGCTGAAAGAGATCCTGGCGATGTTCCGTCGCCACAAGTTCAGCCGTTACCCGGTGTACGACAGCGAGCGACAGGAGTTCGTCGGCCTGCTGCACATCAAGGACCTGCTGCTGGAGCTGGCGGCGCTGGATCACATCCCCGAGTCGTTCAACCTGGCTGAGCTGACCCGGCCGCTGGAACGCGTCTCGCGGCACATGCCGTTGTCGCAGCTGCTGGAGCAATTTCGCAAGGGCGGCTCGCACTTCGCCCTGGTGGAAGAGGCCGATGGCAACGTCATTGGCTACCTGACCATGGAGGACGTGCTGGAAGTGCTGGTTGGCGACATTCAGGACGAACATCGCAAGGCCGAGCGCGGGATCCTCGCGTACCAGCCTGGAAAACTGCTGGTGCGCGGTGATACACCGCTGTTCAAGGTCGAACGCCTGTTGGGCATCGACCTGGATCACGTCGAAGCCGAAACCCTCGCCGGGCTGGTCTACGAAAGCCTCAAGCGGGTGCCGGAAGAGGAAGAAGTGCTGGAAGTCGAAGGTTTGCGGATCATCATCAAGAAGATGAAAGGGCCGAAGATCATTCTGGCCAAGGTGTTAATGCTCGACTAAACCACAAAACCTGTGGGAGCGAACCTGCTCGCGAAGGCGTCAGTACAGGCAACACATCACTGCTTGCCCAACACAAAGTTGGGCAACACCCCCATCGGTTGTTTGAACTGGTACGGAATCGACACCAGCCCCAGTCCCGTATTGCGCTGCACCACAAAATGCAGGTGCGGCCCGGTGCTGTTGCCGGTGTTGCCCGACAGCGCCAACGCACTGCCCACCGACACCCGCTGCCCCTCACGAACACAGACCGAACCTTGCTTGAGGTGCAGGTACACGCCCATGGTCCCGTCATCGTGCAGCACCCGCACGAAATTGCCCGACGGATTGGTGCCACGCCCCGTTTGCCCGCTCTCGGTTTTCACCACCACCCCGCCACGCGCAGCGATGATCGGCGTGCCTTCAGGCATGGCGATGTCGATCGCGTAGCGACTCTTCGGCCCGAAGTGGCTGTAGGCGCCTTCGGCACCCTGGCTCACATGAAACGGACCGCCTCGCCAGGGGAACGGGTATCGATAGGCCATGGCAGACCCTGAGGGGTTGCCCAAGGCGTATTTGAACTTCGGGGTGTACACGAGCGGCCTTCCGGCCTGAGTCGCGGTGAGCACTGCGACACGGACGCTGCTGCGCGCCGGCAATACCTTGCGAATCGGTTTACCCGGCGCGCCGCTGACGTTTTTCAACCCGGCGAAACTCAAGCCGATCTCCACTGGCGCGTACAGGTTATTGCGCACGTACACGCTGTGCTCGCCGTCCTTCTTCAGGAAAACCAGGTACACCTGACGCTCAAGGTGCTCATCCATGCGATCTCGAAAAACGAACACCTCGGAGCCTTTCGTGGGGCGGTCACTGTAGGAGACCACGCCATTGGCGTCGGTGGACTTGTAGACCGTCACGGCCATCGCCGAAGTGGCGGCCATGAACAGACCACAGAAAAACAGCAGGCGCGCGAGCATGGGCAGGGTTCTGTCGAGTAAGGCCTTGGGGTGAGCCTAGCAGCTGCAATGGACCCAAGGAGTCGGCAGATGTTTCAAATGATCGTTCCCACGCTCCAGCTATGTGGTGATTTTGAGGGCCCCATCGCGAGCAAGCTCGCTCCCACAGGGGAATGCATTCCGGTGTGGGAGCCTGCTGGCGAAAGCGGACTGTCAGGCGACGAAGATTACGCGCCAGGAATGAAGTGCTTCTGTGCCGTACCACGAGCAATCAGGCGGGAGATGTAGTCGAGTTTTTGCGCGTCCTGGTCGACGAAGCGGAAGGTCAGTTGCAACCAGTCGCTGTCCGGTTTCGGCTCATGGGCGACGACAGCGTGCAGGTAACCGTTCAGGCGCGCGATTTCAGCGTTCTCGCCCTGCTCCAGGTCGAGCACCGCGCTGTCGAGGATTTGTGGCAGCGTGTCGGTGCGCTTAACCACCAGCAGCGCTTCCTTGATGCTCAAGGCCTTGATCACGCATTGCTGGATGCCGCTCGGCAAGCGCAGCTGGCCTTGACCACGACCACTGGCAGGCGCGACGGCAGCCGGGGCCTTGACCGGTGGGCTGTTGAGCAAACCACGAGACGGGGCGGCAGCTGGCGTCGGTGCGACCACGGCCGGTTTGCCGCCGGTCAAGGCGCTGAGGGTATCGTTGCCGAAGGCCGAGTTCATTTTCGCCGGCGCGCCGCTCATCAGGGCGTCCAGTTTGCCGACCTTGTTCAACGCCTGCTTGACCTTGGTCAGCAGTTGTTCGTTGGTGAAGGGCTTGCTGACGTAGCCGGAAACGCCGGCCTGAATCGCCTGGACCACGTTCTCCTTGTCGCCACGGCTGGTGACCATCACGAAGGGCATGGTCTTGAGGTGGTCCTGCTGGCGACACCAGGTCAGCAGTTCCAGGCCTGACATTTCCGGCATTTCCCAATCGCACAGGACCAGGTCAAACGTCTCCTTGGCCAGCATGGCCTGAGCCTTTCTGCCGTTGATCGCGTCTTCCGTGCGAATGCCCGGGAAGTAGTTGCGCAGGGCTTTCTTTACCAGGTCACGAATGAACGCTGCATCGTCCACCACCAACACGCTGATCTTGCTCATCCATCACCCCTCGAAAAAATCCCGGCAAGCATACCGTTTTGCTGATGGCACATTGCCAAAAACCTTCAGTCACGCCGGGACTTTTCGTTCGCGGGTGCTGCTAGTAACGTCGAAAACCACACACAAAAACGCCCGGCCAAAGGACCGGGCGTTTTTCTTGGGCAGTCTTACTTATCGTCAGCTTTGCCCGGAACATTAGCGGTTTCACCGCTTGTTCCTTCAACTTCTTCTTTCATGCGCTTGAGGCCCAGGTGACGCACGTCGGTGCCGCGCACCAGGTAAATCACCAGTTCCGAGATATTGCGCGCGTGGTCGCCGATCCGTTCCAGCGAACGCAACACCCAGATAATGCTCAAGACCCGCGAGATAGAGCGTGGGTCTTCCATCATGTAGGTCGCCAGCTCACGCAGGGCGGTCTTGTATTCGCGGTCGATGATCTTGTCGTACTGCGCCACCGACAGCGCCAGGTCGGCGTCGAAACGGGCAAACGCGTCCAGCGCATCGCGCACCATGTTGCGCACCTGATCGCCAATGTGGCGAACCTCGACGTAACCGCGCGGCGCTTCGCCTTCTTCGCACAACTGAATGGCGCGGCGGGCAATCTTGGTCGCTTCGTCACCGATGCGTTCCAGGTCGATGACCGACTTGGAGATGCTGATGATCAGGCGCAAGTCAGACGCTGCCGGCTGACGACGGGCCAGAATGCGCAGGCATTCTTCGTCGATGTTGCGTTCCATCTGGTTGATCTGGTCGTCGATCTCGCGAACCTGCTGGGCCAGACCGGAGTCGGCTTCGATCAGCGCGGTCACCGCGTCGTTGACCTGCTTTTCCACCAACCCGCCCATGGCCAGGAGGTGGCTGCGCACTTCCTCCAGTTCGGCGTTGAACTGCGCGGAAATGTGGTGGGTAAGGCCTTCTTTACTAATCATCTGTTTCGCTCCGCGAAAGTTGCAAGCTTCAAGCTGCAAGCTTCAAGCAGTTATGTATAAGTCCTGATATCGCACCGCTTCTTTCTTGCCGCTTGAAGCTTGCGGCTTGCAGCTGTACGGCTAGCCGTACCGCCCCGTGATGTAGTCTTCGGTCTGTTTCTTCGCCGGATTGGTGAACAGGGTGTCGGTGTCGCCGAATTCCACCAGTTTGCCCATGTACATGAACGCCGTGTAGTCGGAAACCCGCGCGGCCTGTTGCATGTTGTGGGTCACGATGACGATGGTGAATTTCGATTTCAGTTCGTAGATCAGCTCTTCGACTTTCAGCGTGGAGATCGGGTCGAGTGCCGAGCACGGTTCGTCGAGCAGCAGCACTTCCGGTTCCACGGCGATGGTGCGCGCGATGACCAGACGTTGTTGCTGGCCACCGGACAGACCCAGTGCCGATTCATGCAGACGGTCCTTGACCTCGTCCCACAGCGCCGCGCCTTTCAACGCCCATTCAACGGCTTCGTCGAGGATGCGCTTCTTGTTGATGCCCTGGATGCGCAGGCCATACACAACGTTTTCGTAGATGGTTTTCGGGAACGGGTTCGGCTTCTGGAACACCATGCCCACGCGACGACGCAGTTCGGCCACGTCTTCGCCCTTGCGGTAGATGTTGTTGCCGTAGAGGTTGATCGCGCCTTCGACACGGCAGCCATCCACCAGGTCGTTCATGCGGTTGAAGGTCCGCAGCAGCGTGGATTTACCGCAGCCGGACGGGCCGATGAACGCGGTCACACGCTGTTTCGGGATGTTCATGCTGACGTCGTACAGCGCTTGTTTCTCGCCGTAGAACAGGCTCAGGCCCGGCACTTCAATGGCCACGGTTTCCTGCTCGAGACTCAGGCTCTGTTTGTCGCGACCCAACGCCGACATGTTGATGCCGTGGGTATGTGTTTCGTGCTGCATGGGAGGCTCCCTGTGCTAACAAATTCGGTTCGTTGAACCGCTGGCTTGGTATTCGGGCCAGCGGCTTACTCAAAATCTCTGTCTGACACCAGCTCCCACAAGGGACAGCGGCGACCAATTAACTTAGCTATCCAGCGCTTTGTATTTCTCGCGCAGGTGGTTCCGGATGTAGACGGCCGACAGGTTCAGCGTGGCGATCACCAGTACCAGCAGCAGTGCCGTGGCGTATACCAGCGGCCGCGCGGCTTCGACGTTCGGGCTCTGGAAGCCGACGTCATAAATATGGAAGCCCAGGTGCATGATCTTCTGGTCAAGGTGAAGGTACGGGTAGTTGCCATCCAGCGGCAGCGACGGCGCCAGTTTCACCACACCCACCAGCATCAGCGGCGCCACTTCACCGGCGGCACGCGCCACGGCGAGGATCATGCCGGTCATCATCGCGGGGCTGGCCATCGGCAGCACGATCTTCCACAAGGTTTCTGCCTTGGTCGCGCCGAGGGCCAACGAGCCTTCACGCACGGTGCGAGGAATCCGCGCCAGGCCTTCTTCGGTGGCCACGATCACCACCGGTACGGCCAGCAGTGCCAGGGTCAGCGAGGCCCAGAGCAGACCCGGTGTACCGAAGGTCGGTGCCGGCAAGGCTTCAGGGAAGAACAACCGGTCAACCGAGCCGCCCAGTACATAAACGAAGAACCCCAGACCGAACACGCCGTAAACAATGGCCGGTACGCCCGCCAGGTTGTTCACCGCGATGCGGATAATCCGGGTCAACGTGTTCTGCTTGGCGTATTCACGCAGGTAAACCGCTGCCAGCACGCCGAATGGCGTCACGATCATCGCCATGATCAACGTCATCATCACGGTGCCGAAAATCGCCGGGAAGATCCCGCCCTCGGTATTCGCTTCACGCGGGTCGTCGGACAGGAATTCCCAGACCTTGCTGAAGTAGAAACCGACCTTGGTCATCGTGCCCATGGCGTTCGGCTGGTAAGCGTGAACCACCTTGCCGATGCTGATTTCGACTTCCTTGCCGTTCGCATCGCGGGCCGTGAGGCTGTCGCGGTTGAACTGGGCGTGCAGGTCATTCAGACGGGCTTCGATGTCTTGATAACGTGCATTCAGCTCGGCGCGCTCGGCATCCATGTCCGCTTGCGCGGCGGCGTCGAGTTTGCCGGCCAGTTCCAGTTTGCGACCGTGCAGACGAATGCGTTCCAGACCCGAGTTGATGGCGCCGATGTCGACCTTTTCCAGGGTCTTGAGCTGTGCCGCGAGCTTGTTCACGCGATCAACACGCGCCTGCAGTTCCGGCCAGGCCGCTTCGCCTTCAGCGATGACTTTGCCGTCCTGTTTGAGGTTGACCAGGTAGCCGTAGAAGTTGCCCCACTCGCGACGCTCGATGGTCATCAGCTCAGGCGGGTTTTTCTGGTTGGTCAGCCACTCGCCGACGATCCAGGTGAAGTCGTTGCCGTTCAAGTCACGGTTACCGACTTTGATCAGCTCGCGGGTCATGAACTCCGGGCCCTGATCGGGTACCGGCAGGCCAGCGCTTTTCAGGCGCTCACGCGGCACTTCTTCCTTCTGTACCACTTCGCCGATGACCAGGTGATTGGCCTGGCCCGGCACGTCGTAGCTGGCGTGAATCAAATCCGCCGGCCAGAAGTGACCCAGGCCGCGCACGGCAATCACAGCCAGCAGGCCAATGGTCATGATGACCGCGATGGACACCGCGCCACCGCTGATCCAGACGCCCGGGGCGCCGCTCTTGAACCATCCATTCAGGGAGTTCTGTTTCACAGACTTCTACCTTTCTTAAAGCGACGAGTATTTCTTGCGCAGACGCTGACGAATCAGTTCTGCGAGGGTGTTCATGATGAAGGTGAACAACAGCAGCACCAGCGCCGAGAGGAACAGCACGCGGTAGTGGCTGCCGCCGACTTCCGATTCGGGCATTTCCACCGCAACGTTGGCCGCCAGGGTGCGCAGGCCTTCGAACAGGTTCATTTCCATGACCGGGGTGTTACCGGTGGCCATCAACACGATCATGGTTTCACCGACCGCACGGCCCATGCCGATCATCAGTGCCGAGAAGATGCCCGGGCTGGCGGTGAGGATCACCACGCGGGTCATGGTCTGCCACGGCGTGGCGCCGAGGGCCAGGGAGCCGAGGGTCAAGCCACGAGGTACGCTGAACACGGCGTCTTCGGCGATGGAGTAGATGTTCGGGATGACCGCGAAGCCCATGGCCAGGCCGACGACCAGTGCGTTGCGCTGATCGTAGGTGATGCCCAGGTCGTGGGAGATCCACATGCGCATGTCGCCGCCGAAGAACCAGGTTTCCATGTACGGGCTCATGTACAGCGAGAGCCAGCCTACAAACAGGATCACCGGGATCAGGATCGCGCTTTCCCAGCCGTCCGGCACTTTCAGGCGGATCGACTCAGGCAGGCGACTGAAGGTGAAACCGGCGACCAGGATGCCGATCGGCAGGAGCATCAGCAGGCTGAAGATGCCCGGCAAATGCCCTTCTACATACGGAGCGAGGAACAGGCCGGCGAAGAAACCGAGGATCACCGTCGGCATCGCTTCCATCAGTTCGATCACCGGCTTGACCTTGCGGCGCAGGCTCGGGGCCATGAAGTACGCGGTGTAGATCGCCGCAGCGACGGCCAGCGGTGCCGCCAGCAGCATGGCGTAGAAGGCGGCCTTCAAGGTACCGAAGGTCAGCGGAGACAAGCTCATCTTCGGTTCGAAGTCAGTGTTGGCGGCGGTCGATTGCCAGACGTATTTAGGCTCGTCGTAGTTCTCGTACCAGACCTTGCTCCACAACGCGCTCCAGGACACTTCCGGGTGCGGGTTGTCCAGCAGCAGCGGCTGAATCTTGCCGCCCGCTTCGACAATGATGCGGTTGGCGCGTGGCGACAGACCGAACAGGCCCTGGCCTTCCACGACCTGATCCACCAGCAAGGTGCGGTGAGCAGTGCTGTGGAACACGCCGAGTTTGCCGGAGGCGTCGAGGGCGACGAAGCCTTTGCGACGTTCTTCAGCGCTGATTTCAACAATTGGCGTGGTGCCCATCTGGAACGTACGAATCTGCTTCAGGCGCAGCTCGCCGTCGGGGTCGCGCGCCATGAACCACTGGGCCAGACCACCTTTGGAGTCGCCGAGGATCAGCGAGATACCGCCCACCAGTTGGGTACTGGCAGTGATTTGCGCTTCGCCGTCTTCAAGCAGTTTGTAGCGACCGTTGAGGCTCTTGTCGCGCAGACTGAACACGTCGGCCTGAGCACGCCCGTTGATCACGTACAGCCACTGCTGACGCGGGTCGACGAAGATGTTCTTCACCGCCTCGGTCATCTGCGGCAGGTCGATACGCTTCTGCTCGTTGGTGACTTCACCGGTCATCATGTTTTCTTCGCTGGTCAGCGACAAAACATTGAGTTGCGAACCGGTTGCGCCGACCAGCATCAGCGTCGAATCGTTGGCGTTGAGGCTGATGTGCTCCAGCGCGCCGCCCGCTTCGTTCAGGGCAATCGGCGTCTGGCCATACGGGTATTCGATGGCCGGCGAGATGGTTTTCTTGCCGTCCGGGTAGCTGACTTTATAGGTGTGACGGAACACCAGTGCCTGACCGTTGGACAGACCCACAGCCACCAATGGATGGCCCGGTTGGTCTTCACCGATGGAGGTCACGCTGACACCGGCGGGCAACGGCAGATCGAATCGCTTGAGTTCAGCGCCACTGTCGATATCAAAGAACAGCGCCTGGCCCTTGTCGGAAACCCGCATGGCGACCTGGTTCTGTTCTTCGAGGGAGATCATCAACGGCTTGCCGGCGTCTTGCATCCAGGCGGGCGTGATGGCGTCCTTGGCGGTCAGGTTGGCACCCTGGAACAGGGGCGCGACGACGTAGGCAAGGAAGAAGAAAATCAGCGTGATCGCGCCGAGGACAGCGAGGCCGCCAACAAGGACGTACCAACGGGTCAGGCGATCTTTGAGCGCGCGAATGCGGCGCTTGCGTTGCAGCTCAGGCGTATTGAAATCAATTCGCTTGGGGGGATTCGTAGTCATGGTGGAATTGGCCAGATCATTCATGCGCACACCCTAGCGATCCTGTATGACAGAAAGATGACAATGCAGTGACGCAACAAGTCCGCCGCCAGCGGGAACTGGCAGAGGACCGGAAATTTGGGGGTGTGGGAGCAAGAGCCCTGGCTTGCCGGGAGACCGGGTTACGGCCATCGCGGGCAAGCCACGCTCCCACAGGATCCGAGGTTAACCTCGAATCAATTTGTTACTTTTTTGCGACTTCAGCGCCGCCTTCCGACAGACCCAGGTCAGCCAGTGCTTTGGCTGCGACTTTGGCTGGCAGTGGGATGTAACCGTCTTTCACTACAACTTCCTGGCCCTGTTTGGACAGAACCAGTTTCACGAACTCGGCTTCCAGCGGGGCCAGAGGCTTGTTCGGGGCTTTGTTGACGTAAACGTAGAGGAAACGCGACAGCGGGTATTTGCCGTTCAGTGCGTTTTCTTCGCTGTCTTCGATGAACTCAGTGCTGCCCTTCTTGGCCAGAGCCACTGTCTTCACGGAAGCCGTTTTGTAGCCGATGCCCGAGTAACCGATGCCGTTCAGCGAGGAGCTGATCGACTGCACGACCGAAGCCGAGCCAGGTTGTTCGTTCACGTTTGGCTTGTAGTCGCCTTTGCACAGGGCTTCTTCTTTGAAGTAGCCGTAGGTGCCGGATACCGAGTTACGACCGAACAGTTGAACCGGCTTGTTGGCCAGGTCGCCGGTCACGCCCAGGTCGCCCCAGGTTTTGACGTCGGTTTTAGCGCCGCACAGACGAGTGGACGAGAAGATCGCGTCGACTTGTTCCATGGTCAGGTGCTGGATCGGGTTGTCTTTGTGAACGAAGACAGCCAGGGCGTCCACGGCAACCGGGATAGCGGTTGGCTTGTAGCCGTACTTCTGTTCGAAGGCAGCCAGTTCGGTGTCCTTCATCTTGCGGCTCATCGGGCCCAGGTTAGAGGTACCTTCAGTCAGCGCAGGTGGCGCGGTGGCAGAGCCCGCGGCCTGAATCTGGATGTTGACGTTCGGGTATTCTTTTTTGTAGTTCTCAGCCCAGAGGGTCATGAGGTTGGCCAGGGTATCGGAGCCGACGCTGGACAGGTTGCCCGACACACCAGTGGTCTTGGTGTAGCTCGGGATAGCAGGGTCAACAGCGGCAACCGCATTGGCAGTCGCAACGCCAGCAGCGACAAAAGTCATTGCCGCCATCAAACGCTTCAGTTTCATGCCTTACTCCTAGCAGATAGGGTGTGTTAAGTCGGGGCCAAGTATCAGCAGGCCGTGTGAACACTCTATGGCTGAAATATGACAATTGGATGAAAGGCCAGCATTCGAGTGCCGGATACATCCAGCCTTGCAGCGCAGGTTGACAAATCATAACTAGAAGATAGCCTTGTCAACCACGAGAGGACCCCATGATTAACGACCGAATTCGCCGCGCCCGCCTACTGCGGGGCATGTCTCTAGAGGCTTTAGCACTCAAGCTTGGCGATATCACCAAGCAAGGCCTCAGCAAATACGAGAAAGGGTCAAGCACTCCAAACTCCGCACGCCTGTTACAAATGGCAAAAGTATTGGAGGTCAGTCCTGAGTACTTTTTCCGCGCGGAGGCTGTGCCACTTGCACCGTTAGAGTTTCGCAAACTGGCGAAAATGCCGAAGTACCGCCAGGTTCAAGTCGAAGAACAGATTCGTGAGCATCTCGAGCGCTACATCGCTCTGGAGGATTGCTTCGACCCGGCAGACATCCATACTCCGGCCACCCCAGCGCAAATGCTACCGGTTTCCTCTATAGAGGAAGCTGAACGCGCGGCCGAACAACTGCGTGAGTTCTGGAAGATCGGCAGTGATCCCATCTCCAACCTTACCGAGCAATTGGAAGAGCACAGCATCAAGGTAGCCATGCTCATGGGGCCAGATGACTTTGATGGGGCCTGCGCCGCTACCGGTGACGGTCGTCATGTCCTGATCGCGCTCAACGCCGAGCGTCCTGGCGAACGCATACGCTTCACCGCTGCCCATGAGCTGGGTCATTGGGTCATGCAGTTACCCGAAGAAATGCCCGAAAGAGAAAAGGAAAACTGCTGCCATCGTTTCGCGGGGGCCTTCCTCTATCCGGCCAAAGGTGTCACCAGTGACTTTGGTAACCACCCTCGCTCCAGGGTTCATCCCCGGGAACTGCTCATCGCCAAGCGCCAATATGGAATTTCGATGCACGCAGCACTGCGGCGCCTCAAGGATTTAAATCTTCTCAGCGACGGCGGTTACAAATCCCTCACCATTCAATTCAGCTCGAACGGCTGGCGCAAGGCCGAGCCAGAGCCATTGCCGTGCAAACCTCCACAACGTTTTGAGTCGTTGGTGTTTTGGGGATTGGCCGAAGGATTGATCACCAAATCCCGTGCAGCTGAACTTCTACGCAAACCAGTGAGCGCTTTAGATCCCAACTTCCTGGGCTCACTGGAGAGTGCATGACTCTGATCTACATCAGCGATACGAATATCTGGATCGATTTCAGGAATGCAGGGCTGCTGGAACAGATGTTCAGACTGCCGTTCACTCTTTGCTGCACAGATTTCGTACTGCACGAGCTCGAAGATTTTCCGCACGACGAATTGCTAGCCCACGGGTTAATAGTCGAATCATTCGAGGGTCCGGAAGTGGCACGGCTGTTCAGTCTGAAAATCGAACATAACAACAGCTCTCTGGCAGACGTTTCCTGCTATCTACTGGCTCAGCAAACAGGTCGACCGTTATTGACGGGGGACGGCAAACTTAGAAAGCAGGCACAAAAGGATGGGCTACAGGTACACGGTGCACTTTGGCTGCTGGACCTGATGGTTGACTGCCAGGTTGTTGGATTGCAGCAGGCTGCGGATGCTTTAGAGGACATGCTTATGCGCGGAGCACGTTTACCGTCAGGCGAGTGTGAGGCAAGGCTTTCGCGCTGGCGAAAGCCTTGATGGCGACGGTTAGCGCCCCTTCTTCCAGAGATACCCACCCACCACAATCCCGACCCCGCAAATGATCGCCACATAATAGGCAGGCCCCATCGGGCTCTCCTTCAGCAGCAACGTCACCACCATCGGCGTCAAACCACCGAAAATCGCGTAGGCCAGGTTGTACGAGAACGACAACCCGCTGAACCGCACCACCGCCGGGAAGGCCTTCACCATCACGTACGGCACCGCGCCGATGGTGCCCACCAGCAAACCGGTCAAGGCATACATCGGAAACAGCCAGTCCGGGTGATTGAACAGGCTGTGATAGAACGTCCACGAGCTGATCAGCAACGCGGCGCTGCCAAACACGAACACCCGTCCGGCACCAAAGCGATCCGCCAGCGCACCGGACGCCACACAGCCCAGGCTGAGGAACACAATCGCCAGGCTGTTGGCCTGCAACGCCGTGGTCGGCGAGAAGTGGTAAACGGTCTGCAACACGGTCGGGGTCATCAGGATGACCACGATGATGCCGGCGGACAGCAGCCAGGTCAGCAGCATGGAAATCAGGATCGCCCCGCGATGGTCACGCAGTACGGCGCGTAGCGGCACTTCTTCAGCCAGGGCCTTGCGCAGTTGCAGTTCGGCGAACACCGGGGTTTCGTGCAGCCAGCGGCGCAGGTACACCGAGAACAGGCCGAACACACCACCGAGCAGGAACGGGATCCGCCAGGCGTAATCCGAGACTTCCACGGGGGTGTAGATGCTGTTGATCGCCGTGGCGACCAGCGAGCCCAGCAGAATGCCTGCCGTCAGACCGCTGGTCAGGGTGCCGCAGGCGTAGCCGATATGCCGTTGCGGCACGTGTTCGGAAACGAAGACCCACGCGCCGGGCACTTCACCGCCAATCGCTGCGCCTTGAATCACCCGCATCAGCAGCAAGAGGATCGGTGCCCACATGCCAATCTGCGCATAAGTCGGCAGCAAACCCATGATCAGGGTCGGTACCGCCATCATGAAGATGCTCAGGGTGAACATCTTCTTGCGTCCCAGCAGGTCGCCGAAGTGCGCCATGACGATGCCGCCCAACGGGCGCGCCAGGTAGCCGGCAGCGAAAATGCCGAAGGTCTGCATCAGCCGCAGCCACTCGGGCATGTCCGCCGGGAAGAACAGTTTGCCCACCACCGTGGCGAAGAACACGAAGATGATGAAGTCGTAGAACTCCAACGCACCGCCCAGGGCAGACAGCGATAGAGTCTTGTAGTCGTTGCGGGTCAAGGGACGTGCGGGTTGAGTCGGCTGCGCGATGCTCGAGGGCGCTGTGGTCATGGCAAGGGCTTCTCTTATAGTCGAATCTGCAACCTCAACAACGCTGGCGGAGGCTTGGGCAGGTCCGGCACCATAACAAATTGTTCGAAAAAGCACATAGAGGTGCGTTTTTGACGGTCAAAATGAGAACCCGGCGGTCGTCTCGGAGTCTACCGACCGATATACTCGGGATCTTGCAACAGTTTGAAAGGGTTGCTGTGCGAAGACGCTGCTGGCTCTACCAGTCGATTTCGCAGAGTTTCCCTTTAGGCGCCTTACGAAAAACGTGACGAACGTAGTATGTTCGGGGCTGAATCGTTTTTCTTGAAAGCGGCTATTCACCTGAAGTACCAACGAAGAGTCACGGGTCAGAGGCACCCCCGGCATGATAGAGCTCGAACAAGAAGATCCAATCCCGCAAGGCGATCTGGCCCTGCAAATCACCGCGCTTCCTCGCGAAACCAACGGCTTCGGCGATATTTTCGGCGGCTGGCTGGTGGCGCAGATGGATTTGGCCGGCACCGCCATGGCCAGCAAGGTTGCTGGCGGGCGTGTTGCCACCGTTGCGATTGATCGCATGGCGTTCCTGGTTCCAGTGGCGGTGGGCGCCCAGCTCTCCTTTTATACCCAGGCCCTGGAAATCGGCCGCAGCTCGATCAAGATGATGGTCGAGGTCTGGAGCGACGATCCGCTGTCCAGCGAGTGGCGTAAAGTGACTGAAGCGGTGTTTGTGTTCGTCGCCATCGACGGCAGCGGCCGTACTCGCTCGGTTCCGCCCCGCGCGCGTTAAACGCTGAGGCGGTTTTGCGGTCCATTGCAGTCATTGTTCCCGATCGAGAGTTGTCCCATGAACACGCCCAACGTTGAAGCCGTGAAACTGGATGAACTGAACTGCTGGCGCATCCGCCACGGCCAGGCTGAATTGCTGGTCGCCCAGCAAGGCGCGCACATCCTCAGTTATCAATTGGCCGGCCAACCGCCGCTGATCTGGCTCAACGATGAGGCCGTGTTCAAGACCGGCAAGAGCATCCGCGCCGGCATGCCGGTGTGCTGGCCGTGGTTCGGCAACCTTGCACGCAACCCGCAGAGCGTTCAGGCGATGCGCGTCAGCCATGAAGCGCCGAGCGCCCACGGTTTTGTCCGGGCAATGGATTGGGAGTTGGGCGGCATTGAGGCCGAAGGCGAAAGCCTCAAGGTGGAATTTGTCCTGCCCTACCCTGAAGGTGGCTTTGCGCAGTGGCCGCATCAGGTGGATTTGAAGCTGAGCATTCGTCTGGATGAGCAACTACACATCAGCCTGACCAGCCATAACCAGGGCACGGATACCGTCACCCTCAGCCAGGCGCTGCACAGTTATTTCGCGGTCAGCGATGTACGCAACGTGCAGGTTGAAGGGCTGGATGGCTTGAGCTACATCGAGACGCTGGATGACTGGAAAACCGTCACTCAGTCTGGTGACCTGCAGTTTACCGGCGAGACTGATCGCATTTACCTCGATCCCCCGACGACGCTGAGCATTGTCGATCCGGCGTGGGAGCGACGCATCGAGCTGACCAGCAGCGGGTCGCGCGCAGCGGTGATCTGGAACCCGTGGATCGAGCGTGCGGCAGCGTTCAGCGACATGGCCGACGATGGCTGGCAGCGGATGCTGTGCATCGAGACGGCGAATGTGATGGGTGATGTGGTGACACTGGCACCGGGTGCCAGCCATACCTTGGGCGTAAGCATCGCCAGCAAATCCCTCTAACACTGCAAAACAATGTGGGAGCGAGCTTGCTCGCGACGAAGCCATAACATCCAACATCAATGTTGACTGTTACACCGCCATCGCGAGCAGGCTCACTCCGACATTTTGATCACCTACAGATCCGATTCTTTTACTACCCGCACCTTCGCCGCATCCAGCGCATACGCCGCATCAGCCAGGTCGTTGTTGACCTTCTCGATCTTCAACGTGCCGGTTACCCACAGTGGTGTATAGATGTCATCCAGCTTCAACCCCTTCGGATAACGCACCAGCACCAACTGGTTCGGCGGCGGTGGCGGCACGTGGATGCAGGCGCCCGGGTAAGGCACGAGGAAGAACAGCGTGCTGCGGCCCTTGGCGTCGGACTCAAGCGGCACCGGGTAACCCCCGATGCGGATGTTCTTGTCGTTCATCGACGGCACGGTCTTGGTCGAATACATCACCGCCGGCAAGCCTTTGCTCTGCTTCATGCCACCTTTCGCAGTAAAGGTGCCATCGCCTTCAGGGGAGTTGTGGTCGATTTCGGGCATGGCTTCGAGGGCTTTCTGGTCCGACTTGGGCATCAGTTCCAGCCAGTCGGTTTCCGGCAGTTCGCCGGCATGGGCCAAACCACTGCCCAGAAAAAGGAGAGTCAACAGAAGACGGCGCATTGAGGTGCTCGGTAAAGGAAGAGGCGATAAGTCGCCGAGCATTCTAGCCCTCTCTGCGTGCGGCGCAGAGGGGGCTTTGTCGCTTTGGATCAGTTCTTTTTGATCAAACCGTAGATCACCAGCAACACCACCGCGCCAACCAGCGCACCGATGAAACCAGCGCCTTCGCCCGCGTGGTAGATGCCCAGAGCCTGGCCGCCGTAAGTGGCCGCCAGCGAACCGCCGATACCGAGCAGGATGGTCATGATCCAGCCCATGCTGTCATCGCCCGGTTTCAGGAACCGAGCCAGCAGGCCAACGATCAAGCCGATAAAGATGGTTCCGATAATTCCCATGGCATTTCCCTCTGATTGGTTGGTTATGCGAAAGCCTAGTCAGACTTTGGCATCCTGCCATGAGAGAACGGCGGCCCCAGAATGGTTCCGCCGCGGCCACATGAAACTATCTTATTCGGCGATGAGCGCTTCGACCTTGAGGATCTGTGCCGCCAGTGTCTCGCGGTCTGCACAGCGCAGGTTGGCGTGACCAACCTTGCGACCGGCCTTGAACGCCTTGCCGTAGTGGTGCAGATGGCAATCGGCAATCGCGATCACCTTCTCCACCGGCGGTACAACGCCGATGAAGTTGAGCATCGCGCTTTCACCGATTTTGGCCGTCGAACCCAGCGGCAGACCGGCAACGGCGCGCAGGTGGTTTTCGAATTGGCTGCACTCGGCGCCTTCGGTGGTCCAGTGCCCGGAGTTGTGTACGCGCGGGGCGATTTCGTTGGCCTTGAGACCCCCGTCGACTTCAAAGAATTCGAACGCCATCACGCCGACATACTCCAGCTGCTTGAGCACGCGGCTGGAATAGTCTTCCGCCAGGGCTTGCAGCGGGTGATCGGTGCTGGCCACGGACAGCTTGAGGATGCCGCTGTCGTGGGTGTTGTGAACCAGTGGATAGAAGCGGGTTTCGCCATCGCGAGCGCGCACGGCGATCAGCGACACTTCGCCAGTGAACGGCACGAAGCCTTCCAGCAGGCAAGCAACGCTGCCCAGCTCGACGAAGGTGCCGACCACGTCTTCCGGTTTGCGCAGGACTTTCTGGCCCTTGCCGTCGTAACCCAGGGTGCGGGTTTTCAGCACGGCCGGCAGACCGATCGAAGCCACGGCGGCGTCCAGATCGGCTTGCGACTGGATGTCGGCGAACGCCGGGGTCGGAATCCCCAGGTCCTTGAACATGCTCTTCTCGAACCAGCGATCACGGGCAATGCGCAGGGCTTCGGCGCTCGGGTAGACCGGCACGAATTGCGAGAGGAACGCCACGGTTTCGGCCGGGACGCTTTCGAACTCGAAGGTCACCAGATCGACTTCATCGGCGAGCTGACGCAGGTGATCCTGATCGCCGTAATCGGCCCGCAGGTGTTCGCCCAACGCGGCTGCGCAAGCATCCGGCGCGGGGTCCAGGAAAGCGAAGTTCATACCCAGCGGGGTGCCCGCCAGCGCCAACATGCGACCCAACTGGCCGCCACCGATTACACCGATCTTCATCGTCAACAACCTCAGGCGATGCGTGGGTCTGGATTGTCCAGGACGCTGTCTGTCTGCTCAGCACGGAAAGTTTTCAGCACTTCGTGGAACTGCGGGTGCTTGGCGCCCAGGATGCTCGCCGACAGCAGCGCGGCATTGATCGCGCCAGCCTTGCCGATGGCCAGGGTCGCAACCGGGATGCCGGCCGGCATCTGCACGATGGACAGCAGCGAATCGACGCCGGACAGCATCGCCGACTGCACCGGCACGCCCAGCACCGGCAGGTGGGTCTTGGCCGCACACATGCCTGGCAAATGGGCTGCGCCACCGGCACCGGCGATAATCACCTCAATGCCACGGGCCTCAGCCTCTTCGGCGTACTGGAACAGCAGGTCCGGGGTGCGGTGGGCAGAGACCACTTTCACCTCGTAAGGGATGCCGAGCTTTTCCAGCATATCGGCGGTGTGGCTAAGGGTGGACCAATCGGACTTGGAGCCCATGATCACGCCAACCAGTGCACTCATCGTCGTGCCTCTTCTCTCTGGGCGCCCGCAGGCGCGTCAAAAAACAACAAGCCACGCAGGATGCGTGGCTTGATTGTACGAATTATGGCCGGGCGAACCGGCCGAAGGCCGCGCAGTATACCGTAATGACACAGATAAACAGCCCCCGAAACGACCATCTGTCATACGGCGCAAAGGGCCGGTTTTATTGACTTGCGAGTCAGCCAACTACACCACAAATCCCTTGTGGGAGCGTCGGTGTGTTCAAGTGCCTTGCGCGGCGCCGCCTTCGAGCTTGCGCCACAGCAATCGCACGTTGGCCTTGCGCACCAGTGCGCAGCGGTACAGGCGAATTTCCAGCGGCACATGCCATTGCGGGCCACCACACACCACCAGCTCACCCCGAGCCAGTTCGGCGCGCACACTGAGTTGTGGCACCCAGGCAATCCCCAAGCCTTCCAGCGCCATGCTTTTCAGGCTGTCGGCCATGGCGGTTTCATAAATAGTGGTGAAGCGCAGCGCCCGCTGGCGCAACAGCATGTTCACCGAACGACCGAGAAACGCGCCAGCGCTGTAGGCGAGCAAAGGCACGCTGCCCTCGCCTTCCAGATCGAACAACGGCTTGCCGTCCGCATCCGCCGCGCACACCGGGAGCATTTCGGTATGGCCGAGGTGCAGCGAAGGGAAGATTTCCGGGTCCATCTGCAACGCCGCATCCGGGTCGTAGAACGCCAGCATCAAATCGCAACCGCCTTCACGCAGGGCATGCACCGCGTCGCCGACGTTGGTCGCGACCAGACGCGTCGCGATGTTCAAACCTTCGTTACGCAGCTGCGCGATCCAGCGCGGAAAGAAGCCCAGCGCCAATGAGTGAGCGGCGGCGACTTGCATGACTTCGCCCTGCCCGCCTTCGAGGTGATGAAGATGGCGCAGTACTTCGCCCAGCTGTTCGACCACGGTCCGCGCCGTCACCAGAAACAATTGCCCCGCCGCCGTCAGCTCGATAGGCGTGCGCGAGCGATTGACCAGTTGCAACCCCAGCGCGGCTTCAAGGCTGCGGATCCGCCGGCTGAACGCCGGTTGCGTCACGAAGCGTCGTTCGGCAGCCTGGGAGAAGCTGCGAGTGGCGGCCAGGGCGCTGAAGTCCTCAAGCCATTTACTTTCCAGATTCATCACGCCCTCCCGGACACGCACCAATTTAGGTCACACGCTCGCCACAGACGCGGCGTCACATGGGCATTATGCCGAATGTGCATAGGCCAGTGTTTAACAGCATTGGCCGAAAATTCTCCACAAGCCTAGCATTTGCAGTGTTCCGGCACAGACCGGGTCCATATCGAGATGATTTCTATCATGTCCTCCGCTGCATCTTTCCGCACAGAAAAAGACCTGCTTGGCGTACTCGAAGTACCTGCGCAAGCGTATTACGGCATCCAGACCCTGCGAGCGGTGAATAACTTCCGCCTCTCGGGCGTTCCGATTTCGCATTACCCGAAGCTGGTTGTCGGTCTGGCGATGGTCAAACAGGCCGCCGCTGACGCCAACCGCGAACTGGGTCACCTGAGCGAAGCCAAGCACGCTGCCATCAGCGAAGCCTGTGCACGTTTGATCCGCGGCGATTTCCACGAAGAGTTCGTGGTGGACATGATTCAAGGCGGCGCTGGCACTTCGACCAACATGAATGCCAACGAAGTCATCGCCAACATCGCACTGGAGGCCATGGGTCACCAGAAAGGCGAATACCAATACCTGCACCCGAACAACGACGTGAACATGGCGCAGTCGACCAACGACGCCTACCCGACGGCGATCCGCCTGGGTCTGCTGCTGGGTCACGACGCGTTGCTGGCCAGCCTCGACAGCCTGATCCAGTCGTTCGCCGCCAAAGGTGAAGAATTCAGCCACGTCCTGAAGATGGGTCGTACCCAGCTGCAAGACGCCGTGCCGATGACCCTGGGCCAGGAATTCCGTGCCTTCGCCACGACCCTGGGCGAAGACCTGGCGCGTCTGAAAACACTGGCACCCGAGCTGCTGACCGAAGTGAACCTGGGTGGTACGGCGATCGGTACCGGCATCAACGCCGACCCGCGTTACCAGCACCTGGCCGTTCAGCGCCTGGCCCTGATCAGCGGTCAACCGCTGGTTCCGGCCGCCGACCTGATCGAAGCCACGTCCGACATGGGCGCCTTCGTACTGTTCTCCGGCATGCTCAAGCGTACCGCGGTCAAACTGTCGAAGATCTGCAACGACCTGCGCCTGCTGTCCAGCGGCCCACGCACCGGCATCAACGAAATCAACCTGCCAGCGCGTCAGCCAGGCAGCTCGATCATGCCAGGCAAGGTCAACCCGGTTATTCCGGAAGCCGTTAACCAGGTGGCATTCCAGATCATCGGTAACGACCTGGCGCTGACCATCGCGGCCGAAGGCGGCCAGTTGCAACTGAACGTGATGGAGCCGCTGATCGCGTTCAAGATCTTCGACTCGATCCGTCTGCTGCAACGCGCCATGGACATGCTGCGCGAGCACTGCATCACCGGCATCACCGCGAACGAAGAGCGTTGCCGCGAACTGGTCGAGCACTCGATCGGCCTGGTCACCGCACTGAACCCGTACATCGGCTATGAAAACGCCACCCGCATCGCCCGTATCGCCCTCGAAAGCGGCCGCGGCGTGCTGGAACTGGTGCGCGAAGAAGGTTTGCTCGACGACGCCATGCTCGCCGACATCCTGCGCCCGGAAAACATGATTGCTCCGCGTCTGGTTCCGCTTAAAGCCTGAACGGACGCGTTACTTGTAGCACCGCTCACCAGGTCGAGGGACTAGACACCTCTCACCTTTTGAGGGCTTGGGGATATTTCCCCAGGCCCTTTTTTTTAACTTTTGAAAGAACAACCGTCTTCTGTAGGAGTGAGCCTGCTCGCGATGAACGATAACGCGGTGTCACTGAAATACCGCAGTGTCTGCATCGCGAGCAGGCTCACGCCTACACAAGCCTGGCGCAAAAATGTCAGGTGTTTCAAAGGCTTCTCGTCATCGCTTGCACCACAACTGTGCAGACGGACGGCACTCTCCTAGGTATAGTGCCGCCCCTCTTCGCATGAGCGGTCGTCGGTAACGAGGCCCAAACCCATGCGAAACCCGAACTAATAACAAACCTGCGAAATGGGACCGGGACGAACACGCGCCTCACCTGTTGTGCCACGCGCACAGCGGTGTAACTCGATGTTGCTGCCTGCCCAACATTTGCCTACACAAAAAACAGCGAGGAATAATCCATGCTCGAAGTCATTAACGACTTCCTCTCAGGGAAAGTACTGATCGTGCTCATTGTCGGGCTCGGTAGCTACTTCACGATCCGCTCGCGTTTCGTTCAATTGCGCCACTTCTTCCACATGTTCGCGGTCTTCGGCGACAGCCTCAAAAGCAGCGCCGGGCAACTCAGTTCGTTCCAGGCCTTGATGCTCAGCCTCGCCGGCCGCGTCGGCGCGGGCAACATCGCCGGTGTCGGGATTGCCGTGACCCTGGGCGGGCCCGGTGCGGTGTTCTGGATGTGGGTGACCGCGCTGGTCGGCATGTCCAGCAGCTTCTTCGAATGTTCCCTCGGCCAGCTCTACAAGCGCTGCGACTCCGACGGCACCTACCGTGGCGGCCCGTCCTATTACATCCAGCACGGCCTGCAAAAACGCTGGCTGGGCATGATCATGGCGTTCCTGCTGCTGATCACCTTCGGCTTCGCCTTCAACGGCCTGCAATCCCACGCCGTGACCCACTCGCTGAACAACGCCTTCGGCCTCGACACCACTTACACCGGCATCGCGCTGGCGGTATTGCTGGGCCTGGTGTTCATCGGCGGGATCAAGCGCATCGCCAAGGTCGCCGACCTGTTGGTGCCGGTGAAAACCCTGGTCTACATCGGCGTGACCATTTACGTGATCGTGCTGCAATTCGATCACGTGCCGGCGATGTTGATGACCATCGTTAAAAGCGCATTCGGTCTCGACCAGGCGTTTGGCGGCCTGATCGGCAGCGCGATTGTCATGGGCGTGAAGCGTGGCGTGTTTGCCAACGAAGCGGGCCTGGGCAGTGCGCCTAACGTGGCGGCAGTCGCGTCGGTCGAACACCCGGTTGCTCAGGGTGTCGTTCAAGCGTTCAGCGTGTTCCTCGACACCTTCGTGATCTGCACCTGCACCGCGCTGCTGATTCTGCTCTCGGGCTTCTACACCCCGGGCTTCGAAGGCGACGGCATTGCCCTGACCCAGAACTCGCTGGCAGCGGTCGTTGGTGACTGGGGCCGGATGTTCATTTCCGTGGCCCTGTCGTTGTTCGTGTTTACCTCGATTCTCTACAACTACTACCTGGGCGAGAGCAACCTGCGCTTCCTGATCGGTGAAAACCGCAAGGCGCTGATCGGCTACCGCGCATTGGTATTGGTGTTGATCTTCTGGGGCGCCATCGAAAACCTGAGCACCGTGTTCGCCTTCGCCGACATCACCATGACCCTGCTGGCGTTCGTGAACCTGATCGCGCTGTTCCTGCTGTTCAAGGTCGGCATGCGCATCCTGCGTGACTACGATGACCAGCGTGCTGCCGGGATCAAGACCCCGGTGTTCGATTCGAGCAAGTTCCCGGATCTGGACCTGGACCTGAAAGCCTGGCCGGCCAACCCGCCAGCGGCGGCCACCAAGGCTGAAGCCGAGCCACAAGGCGTACCCGCAGCGCAACGCTGATCGGTTAAAGTGCGGTATCCCATGTGGGAGCGACGGTGCGACGATTCGACTTGCTCGCTCCCACAGGAACTCATTGTTCTCGGAGAACTTCCATGAATTCCTCGACCTACCCTGCCGCCCAGCACGTCATGGTGCTCTACACCGGTGGCACCATCGGTATGCAAGCCAGCGCCCACGGCCTGGCCCCGGCGTCCGGTTTCGAAGCGCGGATGCGTGAATACCTGCACAGTCAGCCTGAACTGGTGGTGCCGCAGTGGCGCTTTCGCGAGATGTCGCCGCTGATTGACAGCGCCAACATGACCCCGACGTACTGGCAGCAACTGCGCGAAGCCGTGGTCGACGCTGTTGATGTTCAGGGCTGCGACAGCGTGCTGATCCTGCACGGCACCGACACCCTCGCCTACAGCGCGGCGGCCATGAGTTTTCAATGGCTCGGCCTGCATGCCCGCGTGTGTTTCACCGGCTCGATGCTGCCGGCCGGCGTAACCGACAGCGATGCCTGGGAAAACCTCAGCGGTGCGCTGGTTGCCCTTGGCCATGGCCTGGCGCCGGGCGTTCATCTGTACTTCCACGGCGAACTGCTGGACCCGACCCGTTGCGCGAAAGTGCGCAGTTTCGGTCGCCATCCGTTCAAGCGGCTTGAGCGTCAGGGTGGCGGTGTGAAAGCTGCTTCCCTGCCGACATCGCTGACCTATAACCAGCCCAAGCAACTGGCGAAAGTCGCCGTACTGCCGTTGTTCCCTGGTATCGGCGCTGAGATTCTTGACGGTTTGTTCGCCAGCGGCATTCAGGGTCTGGTACTGGAGTGCTACGGCAGTGGCACCGGCCCGAGTGATAACCCCGAGTTTCTCGCCAGCCTGGAGCGGGCGCGGGACAAGGGTGTTGTGGTTGTTGCGGTGACGCAATGCCATGAAGGTGGTGTTGAGCTGGATGTGTACGAGGCCGGCAGCCGTTTGCGTGGCGTTGGCGTGCTGTCGGGTGGCGGCATGACCCGCGAGGCGGCGTTCGGCAAGTTGCATGCGTTGTTGGGTTCGGGGCTGGATAACGCAGAAGTGCGTCGCCTCGTAGAACTCGACCTCTGCGGCGAGCTCATCTGACACCACACAAAACCCAGTGGGAGCGAGCCTGCTCGCGATAGCGGTATGTCTGACACATCGATGCTGGATGTGCCGACGCCATCGCGAGCAGGCTCACGCCTACAGGTTCTTAGCTCGGCATATAACTTGCTGCGTTCCGGTCACCCCAAGGCTGGAAGCCACCCATGCTCCACTCCCACCTCACCACCCTCAACGCCGTCTCCCTGGTGCTCAACACCTTCAAGGACCAAGGCCTGTCCAGCGAAGACTTGCTCGCCGGAAGCGGCATCAGCGCAGCGGACCTGAACCGGGCGGACACGCGCATCACCACCAATCAGGAGATGCAAGTCTGCGCCAACGCAGTCGCGCTCAAGCGTGACATCGGCCTGGAACTGGGCCGGCGAATGCACGTTTCGTGCTACGGAATGCTGGGTTATGCGTTGCTCACCAGTGCCACCTTCGGTGACGCTTTACGCTTGGCGATGCGCTATCCGGCGCTGTTGGGAACACTTTTCGAGCTGAGCCTGGAAGACGACGGCGAGCGTGTCTGGTTCGTCGCGGCGGACTACCGGGAAAGCCCGGCGATGGCGGTGTTCAATGCTGAATTCTGCCTGGTGTCGTTGAAAGTGATCTGCGACGACCTGCTCGGTCATCCGCTGCCGCTGCTGGCCGCGCGTTTCGAACACCCCGCGCCGGACTATCAGGCCACCTACGCCGAACATTTCGCTTGCAGGTTGAGCTTCGAGGCGCGGGACAACGCGTTTGCGTTCGATCGCAACTGGCTCGACCGACCCTTGCCGCTCGCCGATGCCATCACCCATCAGGCCATGGCCGAACGCTGCCGCAAACAGAACACTGAGTTCACCGGTCGCCAGGCGTGGCTTGGGCGGATTCGGCAGTTGCTCAGCGCCCAGTTAAATGCAGCGCCTGGGCTTGAGGGGTTGGCCGAGCAGATGAATTGTTCGGCGCGGACATTGCGTCGTCACCTCAAGGATTCGGGGTGCAGCTATCAGGAATTGCTCGATGAGCTGCGTTTCGAGCAGGCCAAGCAAATGCTCTGTGAAGACCAGATGCCGATCTACCGAATCGCCGAGGCACTGGGCTTCAGCGAGACCGCGAGTTTTCGGCATGCGTTTGTGCGCTGGAGTGGGGTGGCGCCAAGTCAGTTCAGGCCTTGAGGAATTTGGTGCCTGCTCGCGATAGCGGTTTCAAGAGCAGCGCACCATCAAGGGGCGAATTTCGGTCAGACTTTTTGGCCATATCCATCCCCTTTTGGCCTTTCCTGCCGTTCTCTCCAACGCCGCCTGCCGCAAGACTGTGTTCAACCGAATCAGCCTGCGGAGAACAAGAAAATGCTGACGATCTACTCGGACGATCACCACCTGCACCACGGCCGTTGCGAATTGATAGACGGGCAACTCAAGCCCTGCTTCGAAATGCCGTCGCGTGCCGACCATGTGTTGCAACGCGTAAAAAATCAGAACCTCGGCCCGGTCGAAGCGCCGCAGGATTTCGGCCTCGACCCGATCGCGCGAATCCACAGCCGCGACTACCTCGACTTCTTCAAGGGTGCCTGGGCACGCTGGACCGAATTCAACACCGATGGCGACTTGCTGCCCTACACCTGGCCGGCCCGAACCCTGCGCGCCATCAAACCCACCAGCCTGCATGGCCAACTCGGCTATTACAGCTTCGACGGCGGCGCACCGATCACCGCCGGTACCTGGCAAGCAGCGTACAGCGCGGCGCAAGTCGCGCTGACTGCCCAGGCGCAAATCCAGCGTGGCGCGCGCAGTGCCTTCGCCCTGTGCCGTCCACCGGGACACCACGCTGCCAGCGATTTGATGGGCGGTTATTGCTACCTCAACAATGCCGCCATCGCCGCCCAGGCGTTCCTCGATCAGGGCCATAAAAAAGTCGCGATCCTCGACGTCGACTACCACCACGGCAATGGCACCCAATCGATTTTCTACGAACGCAGCGACGTGCTGTTCACCTCGATCCACGGCCACCCGGAAGCCGAGTTTCCGTTCTTCCTCGGCTATGAAGACGAGCTCGGCGAAGGCGCGGGTGAAGGCTTCAATTTCAACTATCCTCTGCCCGCCGGCTCTGGTTGGGACACCTGGAGTGCAGCGCTGGATCTGGCCTGCCAGGAAATCGAAAACTACGGCGCCGACATTGTGATCGTCTCCCTGGGCGTCGATACGTTCAAGGACGATCCCATCTCTCAATTCAAACTCGACAGCCCCGACTACCTGGCCATGGGCGAGCGCATCGCGCGTCTGGGCAAGCCGACGCTGTTCGTGATGGAAGGCGGTTACGCGGTAGAAGAAATCGGCATCAATGCCGTGAACGTACTCGAAGGTTTTGAAAGCGCCCAATGAGGAATTAGAACAATGAACAGACTCAAGCGTTTTATCGTTCCGGCCCTGGGTGCCTTGGTGCTCAGTGGCGCTGCACACGCTGAAGAGCGAACGTTGCGCGTCTACAACTGGTTCGACTACATCACCCCCAAGGCGCTGGAAGACTTCAAGGCCCAGAACACCCAGACCAAACTGGTCTACGACATTTTCGACACCAACGAGGCGCTGGAAGCCAAGCTGCTGACCGGTAACTCCGGTTACGACGTGGTGGTGCCGTCCAATGTGTTCCTCGCCAAGCAGATCGAAGCCGGTGTGTTCCAGCCGCTGGACCGTAGCAAGCTGCCGAACTGGAATCACCTCGATCCGAAGCTGATGAAGCTGATCGAAGCCAACGACCCGGGCAACAAATTCGCCGTGCCCTACATGTACGGCACCATCCTGATCGGCTTCAACCCGGACAAGGTCAAAGCCGCTCTCGGCGACAACGCGCCGGTGGACAGCTGGGACCTGATCTTCAAGGAAGAGAACATCAGCAAGCTCAAGCAGTGCGGCGTCGCCCTGCTCGACTCGCCGTCGGAGATCCTGCCGCTGGCCCTGCAACACCTCGGCCTCGACCCCAACAGCAAAAAGCCTGCGGACTACGACCAGGCTGAAGCCCTGTTGATGAAAATCCGTCCGTACATCACCTACTTCCATTCTTCGAAATACATGGCCGACATCGCCAACGGTGACATCTGCGTCGCGGTCGGTTACTCCGGCAGCTTCTCCCAGGCAGCCAACCGCGCCAAGGAAGCCAAGAACGGCGTGATCGTCGACATGCGCCTGCCTAAGGAAGGCGCACCGATCTGGTTCGACATGCTCGCGATTCCCAAAGGCGCGAAGAACCCGGAAGACGCCTACACCTTCATCAACTACTTGCTGCAACCTCAAGTCATCGCGCCGGTCAGCGACTTTGTCGGTTACCCGAACCCGAACAAGGACGCCACGGAACTGGTCGACCCGGCGATCCGCAACAACCCGAACCTGTACCCGACCGAAACGGCGATGGGTACGCTATACACCCTGCAACCATTGCCGCGCGATGCCGAACGTGCGCGCACACGAGCCTGGACCAAGATCAAGTCCGGGACCTGATACCCGACTCAAAACCGAAGACCCGCGGCGACGCGGGTCTTTTTTTGCCTGCGATATTTATGTACCACCCGGCACTTTGGGCCGCCCGATACCTTCCACTGATCCCGCGCGGCGCAATCAGCAGCGGCGCGTTCTCAGTCAGGAGACGAGCATGTCCGAAACCGTTGCCCCAAGTGCAGAAGAGGTACTGACCCAGTTGGTCACCGGCCCTTCGATCAGAGAGGTCGCAGCGACCGCGCTGAGCCCTGCGCTCAACGCGCTGTATCCGCTGCTGAAGATTGACCCGACGCTTGCCACGGTCGTCACCCCGACCTGGATCGATACCGGCGACAACGTCGTGCCCGGCCCTGACCTGTTTGAATCGCTCACCGATGTGCTGGTACGACTCGGTTTGTCGGGATCGACGGTGACGCTCCTCGATGGAGAACATTTCCTCACCCTGCAACCGGGCACTGAACCGTTGGCTCAATTGCCGGTGAAAATCGATGCCATCGGGTGCCTGCTCAACGCGCTCGCCCCCCAGCTGTTCATCGCCTATCAGCACCAGCAGCTTGATTACTGGAACCAGGAGACAAGCCCTTCGACGCCGCGCTGGCATTCGCTCGCGCAATCGCTGCAGAACATCTGGAGCCCCGATCCCGCCTCGAACTGGGATGCCGATGAAAAAGCCATGGCCCAGGCCGTGTTCGCTCATCCGGAGCGCGCCACACGGCCACAGGACAAGTACCTGACCAAGGCCTGCCTGATCGACACCGATTGGGCTGAGAGCGCGGTCAGCGAACACCTGCGCGTTCTGGATATCGCCGTGTTCGTGGGCACATTGGGCGAGCGGACCCTGGTGCTGACGCACTCGATTGCCGAAGGGTTCAAGCGTTATGACTCTGTTGCGGCATTGGGTGAAACAGTGTTCGCCCCCCTTGGAACGTCAAGCATCGAGCAAACCCTGCAATGGCGACTGTATGAACCCGAGGGCAACTTCTTTCACCACCAGGCCTGCGCGCTAATTGCGCTCGAGGTCGAAGCCATCGGTGCACTCAGTGCGGTTCAGCACGCTTCTGTCACGAAACGTTCACCACAAATCAGTGCCGCGGCAAAAAGCTTCACTGAATTTGAAGCCCTGCCGTCGTCACGCTTCAGCAAGGTTCAGGGGTTACTGACAGGCTGGCTGAAAAACGCCTTGTCGGCGGACCTCACCCGCTACAGCCGACACTTGATGGACCTGGCGCAGCTGCGGGAACAGGACGCTGGAAAAACCTTCGACGAAGGCATCTCGTCACTGCCGGCGTTTGCGCTGCAAACCTTGCAAGAGCAGATGATCAAGGATCATCCCGCGGCAGCGGACCTGGATCTGCAAGACATTGAAATCAGCATCACCAGCGTCGTTGTGCTGGGCGCTGTCGTGATACCCGGCAAGACGCAAACCACCACGCTGTCGCTGATCGAACTGGCGCTGCAAAACCTGATTGCCGTTCCGCTGGGAAACAAGACGGTGAACTGCAAAAGTGGCGACGCAGTGCCCGTCTGGATGACTCCTGCCTATCTTGAAAAGCTCGTCACGCAGGTCGATATCGGTGGGGTTTACCCGACGCTGATCAAGCAAAAATTGCTTGATGATCCGCAAGAAGCGCAGCGAAGACAGGTGCTCTACACCCGCCATCTGCGTACCCAGCTGCCCTTGCAGGCGCTGCAGCACAAGATGCGCGGCGAGGCGGGTATTGATGAACGTGGTTATCAGTACGTCAATGCCGTCATGCAGGAAAACGCGGCCGACCGCAGGGTGAACGGGCAGGAGATTGTCATTCGACCACTGGCCTTTATGACCGGTGATCGCGCTGGCAGCAAAGGCGATGAAGTCGCCAACATGTTCGTCATCGGTCCGCGACTCACCGATAGAGGACCGTGCCTGCTCTACCGACCGTTACTCACCCCCTCGCTGATGCAGTACCCGAGCGAGGCCAATCTGCTGTATGCAATCAAGCACGAAAAACCGCTTCGCCAATCGATCCTGGCCTGGCTCTCCGACGATGTACGCTTCAACTATTCCCAGTACGTGTTTTCCGGTGAGTTGCCTTCGGTCTGGACGCTGACCCAATTGCTGGTCGATCCCACCTCAGCCCTGGGCAAGATGGGCACGGTGACACTCAGTGCAACGGCCCTCGATGACGCGCCGCTGGCGGCGTTGTTCAAAGCCAACGCCAACGCCATGATTACCCTGGCGGACCATCAATCGGTGTCCAATGCACAAGCTCGCTGGGCAACGCTCAAGCAAGGCACATGGATGCTGTTCAATGTCGCGCTGCCCTTCCTCGGTCGCACCGCCGGGGTGGCCGCGTGGATCTGGCAGATCATGGATGACTTGCAGAACATTACCGATGCCGAAGAAAACGACGACAGCTTACTCGCCTGGTCCGCCCTGACCGATCTGCTGTTGACGCTCGGCATGGTATTGGCCCATCGGGCTGCCACTCGCAACAAGCCCGTCTCGCGGTTGCCCGAGAAGGTCGAGCCGCCACCCGTAACACCCGAAAGCAAACCTGGCCACACCCTCACGGTCACCCGTCTGCCCGACCTCGATCAACTGCCATCCACCCATGAGACGTCTCTGCACGCAATCGCTGCGCTGCCGTCATCATCCCTGGGTGTCTTGCTTGATGGACTGGCCATCGCCGAACCCAAAGGAATGGCCGCCTCCAGCGAGCCCGGCCCTCACCAACACCTCAGTTCACTCAAGGGAAAGTGGTATGCGAAGGTTGACCAGCGATGGTTCGAGGTCACCTTCAACGACAATGACGATGTGCAGATCATTGACTCTAGCCGGTCACCCGCACGCACGGGGCCCTTGCTGGTCAAGAATGCCAGGGGCGAATGGTTTATCGATACGCGGCTGAGGCTCAAGGCCGGGGGCAAGGAAAAACAACGGCTGGAGCAACAAAACCGGCAACGCCAGACTGAACTGAAACAGCAAATGATAGCGTTCGAGCGCCAGACCAAAAGCCGCGAGACAGCACTCAAGGAAGCGGAAAAAAACGCGCAGGCGATTACCGCCACCGACACCCATCGTCGCTTGTACCTTGAAACGCTCGATGCGCAGATGTCATTCCTGAGCACCAACATGGAACAGATGAAAGCCTTCAATGCTCGCGAGGCGATTCCCAATTACCGAAAAGCAATGATCAGCCGCCTGGATTTCCAGCTTTCGCTGCTGCAAAAATGGTTCGTTCACCAGCAGCCGGTTTTCGGCAATCAAATGCGCCTTTCCCTCGACCTTCTCGACCACCCGCCAACGGAAAACACACAGACCGGCCGGCAAACCCATCAACTCACGGGCGAGTTGACCGCCAGCTACATCAACAAAATCGAGACTGCGCATGCGTGCTTCGAGCAACTGAACCTGCTCGGCAAAGAAGCCATCGAAGTGATCCGCGACGTCAAAGCCAACATGCCGTCGTTCGATTTGCTGGACCTCAAACTGTTCCAGATCACACTCGGTCAAGAGTTGTGCCTCGACAACAGCGTTGAACCCGCACCTGAAGCGCGCCAGGCACTGGAGAGCGTTGTCGAAAATGCAGGCCTCGCGATTCAGGCTTCACTGGACCTGGCCGCTGACGAAGAGGTGCTGCACTTGCCGGAGCGCATCGATGGACTCAGCGACCTGGTGGAGCAACTCACGATCACTGACCAGCGCATCGTTGATCTGCCCACGGAGTTTCCCGGGCAGTTCCTGCAAATCCCCCTCGACGTGATGCGCCAACGTCTCGAAGTTTTTCAACAGCGCACCGTGAAGCAACTGGCCGGCTTGCTGCGCGAACGCAAGGCACTTGAGCCGCTACCCGGCCCTTCCCGCCTGCCGAGCGCTCCCGCCAAGCGAATCATCAAGACCCGCTACAAAGGTACGGTGGTGGGCCAGCCACGTGTCGACTCCGTGACGCAAGGGTCAGAACTGATCGACGTGACCTCGGCGTTGACCGGCAAAGTCATCTCGACCTTTCACGAAAAGACCCCGGGGGTCTGGGTTGAAAGAGTGCCCCCTAGACCGGCCCCCCTCGACGTTAGCCAACCCGATTTGAGTGCAAGCACGGCTCAAGGCCAGGCATTGCTGGAGGGGTTGGATGCGTTTATTCGTCGAACGCAGGCCCACTCCAAAGGCACGCGACGAATACCTGTGGAAATAGAGGAAATGTTTCATCAGCAGGCTCACCGACTGCAGGACGCCGCCAGCGCAATCGAAGATGCGCTGACCGCCAGTAATTCCACCGAAGGTGGTTCGGGGTCCGCCGTGACGCTGGCCAAGCAACTGAACGACGGGGCCACCAGACTCTATAGTCAGGGACGCTTGACGCGAATCAGCATGACCAAACTACAGCCGCCGACGGCGGAGCGCGTCCGCTGGCTGCAAAGCGAAGGTCAGGTCGATATCGTCAAGACCCCCGGCCGACGCTTGCTCAAAAGCCGTAAAAGAGACTATCTCGAGGAATATGAGGTCCGCGATCACAGCAACCAAAGTGTTCTGTGGTATGCCCACTTCCACTACTCGGAGCCCGCTTCGCCTGCACACACCTTCACCGCGGCACACCTGAAAACAGTGCAACAACGGCTGCTGGGCGGCGCAACCGAGGCCCGCAACGCCAACGACGATCTCCTGGCGATCTCGATCTACCGCAGCGAAATCAGCCCGCAACTGGCGACCACCCTGTTCTTCGCAAAAGTGCCGACCTCGGCATCTGGGTCGTAAGCCTGATCTTGTGCTGAACCCGAGACCCGCATTCGCGGGTCTTTTTCCCCCGCGATATCTATCTACCACCCCCTGTAGGCGATGCCTGATTACTGTCGATGCATCCAGAGGCTTTCCCGGCCTCGTCATTGCGCCGAGGTATCCGCCATGAGCAACAACATTTCTCTGCCTCAACATGACTCGGCCCCTTTGCTGGAAACCAGTGACCTGGTGAGCCTGACCAGCCACGGCCCCACGCTCAGCAACGTGGCTTCGCACCTGCTGCGCCAAGCGATGGAAGCAGCCTGGCCAGAATTGCAGATCGACCCTGAAAACGCCTTCGTCGGCACCCCCCGATGGCTCATGGTGGACGACCATGTCGAGGCGGGCCCAACCGGGTTCGAATCACTGACCCTGGCACTGATGCGCCAGGGCCTGTATGGAACGACGGCCAACTACCTCGAAGGCGAGCATTTCCTCACCCTTGAGCCGGACAGCAAAAACCCGGTTCATCTCGCGGTCTGCATCGAGGACATTGCAAAGATGCTCAATGACCTGGCGTCGATCCTGTTCATCGAGTCTCAAGCACGGCAACTCGAGTTCTGGAATGCCAAGGGGCATGCAATCCCTCGCTGGCAGGAGCTGTCCGACACGCTGCGCAAGGCGTTGAACGTGCAGAAGGTCAAAGGCTGGGACACCGATGAATGCGCGATGGCCCGGGAAGTGTTCAACGCCCCGGACAAAACCACCCGTAAAAATGTAAACAGAGAATTTTCCGCCATTCAGGCGTGCCTTCTCGATATCGATACCGTCGAGAATGACATCACCCAACATCTGTTGATCGGCGGTGCGCTGGTGCTCAAGGCCACATTTCGCAAGCGCCCTTTGCTGGTGATGTACACCATAGAGCGCGCGTATGAGTCGTTCAGTTCAATGGAAGAATTGGGTAACTCGCTTCCCGCACGCCTGGCAGAACAACGGTCAGGACGCGATCTGACGTGGCGGTTTTACGAGCCGGAAGGCAACATCTTCGACCACATGGCGTGGGCGTTGGTCTCCTCGCAAATGGATGCCATTGACTCCTTGCGGTTTATTGAGGCCCCGGCAGATGAAGCCGAACCCGAAACCGGACTCGACCCCAACGAAAAAGCACGATTCCTGCAATTGAACAGCGCAATTCCCGACTGGTTGCGCAGCGCCGCCTCCCAGGACATTCAAGATTACGGCCGTTACATCAGTGCACTGGGCAAGTTGTACCGTCAACCGGACAGCCAATTGGCCAACACCGAGATCCCTTCCGTTACCGACTATGCCCAGCGGTTGATGCGTGAAGCGATCATCGCGGATCCACGGGCGGTCGGTGCCGCGAATCTTGCACTGGATGATCTGCGGATCAAAATCACCCACAGTTTTACCGCCGACAATTTCACCCTCCCCAACCCCTTCGACCAACGCATTGAAACGCTGGCCGACTTCGCGCTGGAGAACCAGGCGCCCTACATGGCGACCGTATTTTTCAAGGGCGGGGAGACCGTTCCGGATTGGCTGACCGTTGAATTTCTCACCACCGTGTCAGCGCGAGTGGACATCGGCAAGGCTTACCCCGAACTGATCAAACCCACGTTGCTGGAGGACCCGATCGCCTCCCGACGCCAGGAAAACTTCTATCGCGATCAATTACGCATTTTGCTGCCATTGCAGGCATTAGAAGCCAGATTCAAGCCTGAAACCGGTGTGGACGAACGCGGATACCGCTACGTCTGCGAGCTGCTCGATCCCGAGGTCGCCACCAGTACCGTCGCCCTCTACCCGCTCACAATGACGCCGCAACATCGCTTGGTCAGCAGCAGCGACACCGTGGACAACATGTTCATCATAAGCCCACGAAATGCACACAGCGGGCCTTGCCTGCTCTATCGGCCAATGCTCGATGCACCTCTGCTGCAATTCCCCTCAAGGCAAAACCTTTTATATGCGCTGCACCAACCCGGTGACCTCAGGGATACGGTGCTGGCGTGGTTGCCCGACAAACACCTGAGCTTTGAATATGCCCAGTCTGTATTTCCCACCGGACTGCCCTCGCCGTGGCTGATCGCGGAACAGATCGTCAATCCATTGCAGCGCGCAGACAAGTTCGGGCGTGTGGTTTTCGAAAGCGTCGAGGTCACCGGCGACATTCTGTCTGCGCTGTTCAAAAGCAATGCGCGGATGCTGGTCAACCTCGCCGACCGACAATCGCGATCCAACGCCGAACGACGCTGGAGTGTGTTGAAGGACAGCGGCTGGGCGCTCTTCAACGTCGCTTCGAATGTTCTTAGCGGTGCGGTCGGCACAGCCGTCTGGGTCTGGCAAACCATCAACCAGATTCAACAGGCACTCGACGCCCATGACCAGGATGACCGCTTCATCGAATGGACGTCGGTGTCGGACATTCTGCTGGCGATCGGCATTATTCTCAGCCATCACGCCGTGATGCGACGCAGGAGGCTTTCGAGCAAGCCCCGGATCGAACAGGTGCCGAAGCGAAAATCGCCAGAACCCCATGAGGCCGTCGCCGTCACGCTCAATCCCGTCCCGCTGCCTCCGGACCTTCCACCCAGTCACCTTTCCTCCCTGGAGCTGGCCGGCTCGGTTCCACGCCGAACACCGACCGCTCTGGGCGCTTACCTGGACACGCTCACAGTCACGGCTCCGGATATTGCCAGCGCCAACGTGACGAAAGTTAAAGAAGCCCCTCCGCATTTTTACCAACATAACTTCCGCAACTACGCACAGGTGGGTGATCGGTGGTTTTACGTCGACGTCAAAGGCGACGATGAAATCCATATCGTTTACCCGGATCAGCCGGAGCGAAACGGTCCGATGCTGAGGGATAACGGCCACGGGCAATGGGTCCTCGACCTGCGTCTGCGGTTGCGAGGCGGGGCCGGAAATGCGGTCAGCCGCCATCAGGAAGCAGCTGACGAACAGCGCAAAGACACGTTGGGGGAGATCCTGAGCGCCTTCAAAAGCCAGGAAAACACCAAGGAAACCGAGCTGAAAACGTTACATGACGGCATCACGCAGGCCAACGCCGGAAACTACGATCAGCGGACGACGATGTACATGGAAAAACTGGATAAAACGATCGACGAGTATCGCCAGGCACTCGAACAACTACGCGAATGGCGCACCCTCGGGGGGACGGAAAACTACCGGGAAGACTTGCTTCGCATGAGCGTGGTGCTGGAGAAGAATCTGTCCTTGTGGTTTGTGCTGAAACGATCCGAATACAGTCAGGCCACCCGTGTCCTGACCCAAGGCAACGAAAACGAACCCGTTGCCAGGCAATCGCTCGTCGACAATGTGCAGAAAGCATCGGACATCGGTGAGGAGATGATTGAAAGGCTGACCCTGTTTTCGTCGACACTCGAGGACATGCATGTAGCGGGACGCCCTGGCATTGAGCGCGCCATGCAAATCAGAAAACTCGCGCCTGCCTTTACCGTGCTGGATATCAAGGCCAACGAGATCGGCATGTCGCAGGAGCTGTGCCTCAATGAACAGGCCAGCCCCCTGATGCAGCAGGCTCGAGCCGCGGTGGGGCATATTGCAATGAGCGCCGCGAAGGCCGCGATTCACATGGCGGATCTGATGAAAGGCGAAGGCGAACATTCCGATGTGCAGGCGCAAATCGAGGAATTGAACAGTCTCGTGGAGACATTTGCCGACGCTGATCAGCGCATTCAGGAATTGCCTGGCACGTACCCTGGACTGGTCAAACAAACCAGGCTCGATCATGTGCAATCGCTCATCGACGAATTCGCGCAGCTCGCACAAAACCGGTTACAGGCGTTGCTGCCCGAGCCGGAATCCTTGCCCACGCAACCTGTTGTACAACGAATGCAACCGAGTTCGTCACGACAACTGATCAAAGTACGCAAGACCCGGCCCCGCGATCCCGATAAAAACGAACCGGAAAAAACCACGGAAGATCCGCTCAGGTCGTTTACCCCCGCCGTTTATCAGCAACCCGCTCCCGTGCTGGATGACGCCGGAACGATCGAGGCCGGCATCGAGCTGAACCTGGACACGGCCCCATTCATCGAACGCACCCGTAAGGACGCGTTGCGCCCAAGGCGCATACCGGCCGATCTTCAGGATGTGTTCGATCAGCAGGCCTTGAAACTTGAGCAAGCGGCCAGCAGCGTCGATCAAGCCGTGATCAACGGCAGGAAAGACAACGCATTCTCTTTTCCGGTTGCCACGCTGAGCCGCGAGTTACGTGATGGGGCCAGTCGTCTGCGCAAAGAAGGTGTGACCGTTCGCGCCGATCTTTACACCCGGCGCAAACCGACCCAGAGCACTTTCAAATGGATGCATGAAAACGGCCAGCTCGACCTCAGTCGCGACAGACGAGGGCGTATCCAGACCCGAGGGCTCGGCGACTATTTCCAGGAGTACCGGATTGTCGACAAGACCCGCAATCAGCCGTTGTGGGTAGCGCATTTCCATTACGAGACGCTGTCGAGTCCGGCGAATGCACCCACCGCGGCCCATTTGAAAGTTTCAGATGACTACCTGAAAACGCTGCCGCTGGACCAGCAACAAGCGTTGACCACCTTCGAACCCATCGATGGGGTGTTCAGAAAGTTAGAGGATCCTGCGCTACGAAAACTGTTCCTGGACCTGGAACCCCAGGCAAACACCGCAGCAGCCAGCTAAGGACGCCAGACCTGTTCCAGCCGCCCGAGCGCGGCGCTGATGGCCGCCTCGGGCACCGCCGCGAAACCGAGGACCAGACCCGCGCGCTGGTCCATAGGTGTTGTCGAATCCGGCAGCCAATAGCCGCTCAGGGCATTGATCTCGACGTCGACGCTCGCCGCCTGTTCCACCAGCTCGCGCTCGCGGGCCTGTGAGTCGACCGCCACCGTCAGATGCAGTCCTGCCGCGACACTCGGCAGACTGCCGATGCCGGGAATGTTCTGCGGCCAACTGGCCAGTACGGTATTACGCCGACTCAGGGCCGCCCGGCGCATGCGGCGAATATGCCGCTGGAAATGCCCGGAGGCCATGAACTCGGCCATGACCACTTGGGTACTGACCTCGGAATGCCGGACGTCCACCGCCCGCCGTTGCGAGAACGCCTGAACCAGCGTTGGCGGCAACACCAGGTAACCCAGGCGCAGCGCCGGGAAGGCGACTTTGCCAAACGTCCCGACGTACAAAACCCGCCCCTGTCGGTCGAGTGCCGCCAACGGCGCCAATGGCGCGCCGCTGTAACGGTATTCGCCATCGTAGTCATCCTCGACAATCCAGCCCTGAGTGCGCTCGGCCCAGGCCAGCAATTCCAGACGTCGCGCCAGGCTCATCACCACCCCGGTCGGGTATTGATGCGACGGCGTGACATACGCCAGGCGACACGCCTCGATCGCTGCCAATTCGCGGCAATTAATCCCCTCGCTGTCCACCGCCACCCCGTGCAGTCGCGCACCCGCCACGGCGAACGCATGACCCGCCGCCCGATACCCCGGATTCTCGATCGCCACCCCATCGCCGGGCTCTACCAACAGCTGTGCACAAAGGCTAATCCCCTGCTGCGCGCCACTGGTGATCACTATTTGCTCAGCCGAACACTGCATGCCGCGTGAACTGCGCAAATACGCGGCAATCATTCCACGTAGACGCTCATCACCCGCCGGATCGCCATAACACAGCTGCTGTAAATCCGGTTTACGCCAGAAAGCCGCATTCAGCTTGGCCCAGACCTCGAAAGGAAACAGATCAAATGCCGGGACACCCACCCGAAATGCACGCGGCGGCCCACTCGGCGGTAGGGCCAAATGGTTCTTTTCAACGCGCCCCAACGCACCGCTGTGGATAACTTTACTGGATGAAACCACAGGTAAATCCAGCCAATTTGTGGATAAGGCTGTGGGTAACCCTGTTGACAACCCTGTGGATACTTTTGTGGATAATTTTTTGGCAGGGATCGAGGCCTGGGGCAGTTGAGCAACGTAAGTCCCGTCACCCACACGCCCTTCGATAAAGCCTTCGGCATAGAGCTGATCGTAGGCTCGCACCACGCTGTTGCGAGAAATCGCCAGTGCCGCTGCCAGATCGCGACTGGCCGGTAATCGCGTGCCGCTGGCCAGTCGTCCGTCCAGCACGCGCACGCGCAAGGCTTGGTAGAGCTGACGACTCAGGCCCTGACGGCGATCCAGTTCGATACCGGCAGGGTTGAACGACAAGGAAAGCGGCGCATCGGTCATGGCAATGGACCTGTGAAATTGGTCATTAATGGCTCTTACAACAGACCAATAGCCTGCCTAGGATGGAGGCATTCGCCAAGGGATATTTCCATGTACAACCCCAGCAGCTTTGCCATCAAAGATTTGGATGACCTGCGCCAGCAGCTCCTCGTCACCCGCCTCGCCATGGTGGTTACCCACGGCGATCAAGGCCTGCAAGCCAGCCATCTGCCGCTGCTGTTCAAACCTGACGAAGGCCCGAATGGCACCCTCTACGGCCACTTCGCCCGGGCCAATCCGCAGTGGAAGGAATTGCAGAGCGGCGCTGAAGCGCTGGTGATCTTTGCCGGTGCCGACGCTTACGTCAGCCCGGGGTTTTATCCGAGCAAAGCCGAGCACGGCAAAGTCGTGCCGACCTGGAACTACGTCGCGGTACACGCTTACGGCACCGCCGACGTGTTCACCGATGCCGAGCGCTTGCTCAACCTGGTCAGCGCGTTGACTGATCGTCACGAAGCCGGCCGAGCCCTGCCTTGGAAGGTCGCCGATGCTCCCGCTGATTACATCGACGGCATGCTCAAGGCGATCGTCGGGTTTGCCCTGCCGATCCAGCGCCTGGAAGGCAAACGCAAACTCAGCCAGAACCGCAGCGCCGAAGACATCGCCGGTGTGCGCGAGGGGCTTGTCTCCAGCCCCGATGTGCACGATCAGGCCCTCGCCCACTTGATGCGTTAAGGACATGAACATGAGTCAGATTGAAATCCGCCCGGTCAGCGCCGACGATCACGCCGCCTGGCTGCCGCTGTGGCAAGCCTACCTGCGCTTCTACAACACCGAATTGCCCGAGGCGGTCACTGACAGCACCTGGCAACGCATGCTCGACCCGACTGAAACGACGCATTCGGCGTTGGCGTGGAGCGATGGCAAAGCGGTCGGCATGGTGAACTTCATTTACCATCGCTCGAACTGGAGCATCGAAAATTCCTGCTACCTTCAAGACCTGCTGGTAACGCCAGACACCCGCGGCACCGGCGTTGGCCGCAAACTGATCGAGTTCGTCTACGCCACCGCCAAAGCGGATGGTTGCTGCAAAGTCCACTGGCTGACCCACGAAACCAACGCCACCGCGATCCAGCTCTACGAGCGCATCGCCGAACGCCCCGGTTACATCCAGTTTCGCAAAGCCCTTTAAGGTTCAAGGAGAACAACATGTCGACATCACTCGCGGACTGGAAAGGCGTCCCGGCGCCCACCGTTCAAACCCTCGAAGGACGCTTCATTCGCCTGGAAAAACTCGACCCGGCCCGTCATGCCGAGGGTCTGTTCAAGGCCTTGCAAGGCCCCGGCGCCGATCCGAAACTCTGGGACTATTTGCCGTACGGGCCTTTCCCGGAACGTAGCGCGTTCAACGATTGGCTGAACAACCATGCGGCCAATAGCGATCCGTATTTCTTCAGCGTGATCGACCGTGCCAGCGGTGATGTACAGGGCCTCCTGAGTCTGATGTCGATCGTCCCGGCCCAAGGTCGCATCGAAATCGGCCACGTCACCTTCGGCGCGCCGATGCAGCGCTCGCCGAAAAGCACCGAGGCCGTTTACTTGCTGGCCAAGGAATCCTTTGCCCTGGGCTACCGGCGCCTGGAGTGGAAATGCAATAACGGCAACGCCCGCTCCAAATACGCGGCCGAGCGTCTGGGCTTCAGTTTTGAGGGGGTGTTCCGTCAGCACATGGTGGTGAAGGGACAGAACCGCGATACCGCGTGGTATTCGATTCTGGACTCGGAATGGCCGGCGATTGGCGCGGGGTTTGAGCGCTGGTTGAGCGATGAGAATCAGACGGGGTCGGGGCAGGTGAAAACGCTTGCCGAGTGCCGCGGGTAAGCGCTGACGATTTGTGGCGAGGGAGCTTGCTGCCTTGCCACAAATTGCGTGTACGCCTGAACCAAAAACCCTAAATTTGCATTTAATTGCCTACAGATGTCTCCATCTCCCGAAAAAACGCAAAAGAATGCATTTGTCACCAGACATCATTCTGTAAAAACCATCCGCTATACAACACAGCCCGCTTATAACAAAAAGGCTGTCCCCTCATGCCCTTCTCGCCCCAGCGCCTCGCGTTCAGCATCGCTTTGCTGATCAGCACCGACACCCTCGCCGTCCCCTTCAAAAACGTGCAGATCGACACGCCCACCACGACAGCGCAAACGCTGGGCGGCAGCGACACGTTGAAGATTTCGGCGCCGGGCAGCATCACCAACGCTGGCAAGACGGTGAGCCTGAAGGACGGCACCAGCGGCGTCGGCGTGGTGATTGATAACGCAGGCAAGATTATTTCCACCGGCGGCCGGGCGATCGACAGCAGCGGCGACCTGACGCAAGCGCGCAACTACAGCATTTACAACCGCGCTGGCGGGCAAATCCTTGGCTTCAACGACGCGCTGCGCATCGACAGCAACTTCGCCAGCGGCAGTCTGTTGATCGACAACAGCGGCATCATCCGCTCCTCCACCGGGCAAGGGCTGGATCTGGATGCGTTGCGCAGCGCGGGCATCAAAACGACGATCATCAACCGCGCGGGCGGGTTGATTCGCGGGGATGCCAGCGACGGTATGAAGACCGGCGCCAACGCGACGATTACCAACTACGGCGAGATTTCCACCGGCGACTCGCACACTGCTGACGAGAAATTCGACGGTATCGATATCGACACTGCAACCGGCGTGACAGTGACCAACTACGGCAGCATTTCCGGTGGCCGTCACGGCATCACCACCGACCTCGGCGCCACGCTCCTCAACTACGGGACAGTCACCGGTCGCAACGGCTCGGGGTATGGCTCCGATGGCGACGGCACAGTGATCAACCACGGCACCATCACCGGCGCTTACTCGGGCCTGCAACCGAACGGTGACGGCGATGGCGTGGACATCGACAAACTCGCGCACATCGAAAACTACGGCACCGTTCAAGGTGTGGGCGCGGGCGGTGTGGACAAGGGTGGTTTCGCCAACGGCAGTGAAGGCATCGCCTTGGGCGGCGGTTATGTATTGAACGCCAACGGGGCGCTGATCAGCGGCGCCAACAGCGCGATTCTGGTGGACGATGGCAGCGGCGGTTCGGGCGTGGCGGCAACCACGCTGGAAAACTTCGGCACGATTCAAGGCCTCGATGGGTTCGGCGTGAAATTTGTCGGCGAGTTCAATGACAGCGTGATCAACGGCGGCACGATCAGCGGCAGCAACGGCCTGGCGCTGGACCTGGGCGGCGGCAACGACAGCCTGACTTTGCGCAATGGCAGCCGTTTTGTCGGTGGGGTCGACGGCGGCAGCGGTTACGACCGCGTGCTGATGGACGATGCGCGGGGAGGCAGTTTCGGCTCGAGCCGCAACTTCGAATGGCTGGAGGTCACGCAAGGTGCCTGGACCTTGACCGGCACCGGTGATTTCAGCGACGGCGGCGCTATACGCAACGGCGCCACGCTGATCAACCAGGGCGGGATCGCCGGGACCGTTACCGTCGATGCAGGCGGTGTGTATGCCGGCGGCGGTTCGGTGGGTAATTTGCAGGTCAACGGGACCTTGCGCACCAATACCCTACTCGGCATTGCGACCATCACCCATGACCTGACCATGGGCAGTGGCTCCACCCTGGCTTATGGCGTCAACGCAGAGGGTAGCAGCGCGCCGATCAAGGTCGGTGGCGTGGCCACTCTGAATGGCGCCACCCTGGCAGTGAATCCCGGCAGCGGCACGTATCCGTGGCAAAGCCGATACACCGTGCTGCAAGCCGCAAGCATCAGCGGCAGCTTCGGCAAGGTCACCAGCGACTACGCGTTCCTCACGCCAACGCTCGCTTACACGCCGACCCAGATCGACCTGACCTACACCCGCAACGATGTCGCCTTCAACGAATTCGCGGTGACCAACAACAGCAGCAACGCCGCCAACAGCCTGGCGTCGATGGGCAACAACAACGCGCTCTACAACGCCTTGCTCAACACCACCAACGCCACGGCTGGCAACGCGATCGAGCAACTGTCCGGCGCCAGCAACGCCAACCTGACCAGCGCGACGCTCGGAGCCAGCAGCCAGATCGGCAGCAGCATGCTGTCGGCGATGCAACAAATGGGCGGCGGTTCGGGATTGCTGGTCGGCCTCGATCAAGGTGACACCCCGGTACTGGCCGCCAACGGTGTACCGCTCGAAGCCCGCAACCTCAATGATCCCAACGCCCAGGGTCGGCTGTGGCTGCAAGCCATTGGCGGTTACGGCAAGCTCGATGGCGAGCATGGCAGCAGCGGTTTGGAGCAACGCACCAAAGGCAGCGTGCTCGGGGTCGATTGGGCGCTCAATCCGCACTGGCGCCTGGGGGTGCTTGGCGGTTACTCGAAGACAGATCTTGACGCCACGGGTGTCGATGGCAATGTCGAAAGCTGGCACGCCGGCGTCTATGCATCACGTCAAAGCGGCCCGTTCGCCTTGCGCCTCGGTGCGGCGTACAGCGGTCACCAGGGTGAAAGCAAACGCACCGTTGCCTTCAACGGCTTCAGCGACCGACCGAAAGGCGATTACGACGCCGATAGCCAACAGGCCTTCGCCGAGTTCGGCTATGCAATGGGCAGCGGCCGTCTCAGCGCCGAACCCTTCGCCAGTCTTGGCTACCAGCGTTATCACCGCGACAGCTATCAGGAAAAAGGCGGTTCTGCCTCGCTTCAAGTCGACGAACAAACCCAAGACAACTTCAACAGCACTTTTGGCCTGCGCCTGGCGCATCTGAATACTCTGGACAATGGCATGAGCCTGACCCCACGCATGACCGCCGGCTGGAAGCACACCTATGGCGATGTCAGCAGTTCGACACGTCAGGCGTTTGTGGTAGGTGGCACGGCGTTCAGTGTGGATGGCAGCTCGCTGGATCGAGACAGCCTGGTGCTGGAGGCTGGTTTGGATCTGGGCATTTCGGCTCGCCACTCGGTGGGCATCGGCTATAGCGGCGAGATCGGCAACAACAGCCGTAACCACGGGTTGATCGGACAATGGCAGATGAGTTTCTGAGAGGGTGTTGCGGGAAGCGTCTCGATTTATCGTAGGAAAAGGTCATCGGTCCCAAGCGTTAAAAACCGCTGCGTCCCACCAGCGGCGGATTTTCTGCATCGAGCTTCTGACGCCACCTGCAAACCCTCCGGAACGGGCTGACATCGGTATCGAAGCGCTCTCCTTAGAGTTTGGTCTCCTTTCAATTGAGGCCAAATTCAATGTCTGTTCAACACAAATACCGACCACATCATCTGGCGCTAGCCATTGCGCTTGCGTTGGGTTGCACTGAAATTTTTGCCCAACAAAGTCCTGCCGAAAGCACTCTCCCTGCGCTTGAAACGCCAGATCAGGTCTTGGCAGCGCTCGATGCATTCATCAAAGACCCTGACACCAAAAAGACCACTATCGGTAACGCAGAGGACGGTATCAATCGAACGTTCAGCGATGACAATGATCTGGTCACTTTATCCCGTCGCGGGAGTATCACCGGATGGGTTGACGGTGGTGGTGGCACCAATTTTCTACAACTCGATACAGCGAGCGGTGGCACGTTAGGCGACAGCCGCAATTTCGACGGCCTGGAGCTCAAACGAAGCACCTGGACCTTGAACGGTTCCAGTGGTGATTTCACCGCAGGTGCCTTGGTACGCCCCAAAGCAACACTGGTAAACGAGAGTGACATCCGGGGAGGTGCGTTGACCCAGGGTACTCTCGTCAATAACGGCAGGATTGGCGGCGGGGTGACGGTGCTATCAGGTGGCACCCTGAGTAACTCTGGGGCGATCGAAGGCGACGTGTTTATTCACGAGAAAGGGGCTTTTGCGGGTAGAGGTCGCACGGGTTCGCTGGAGGTAAACGGAAAATTTTCGGTGGGCGAATCCCACGGCGCGCCAAAAGTTAAGGGTGACCTGAAGCTTTCCAATACTGCCGAACTGCTCTACGAGGTCAGCGCCGATCGCAAAAGTGAAACGATATTAGTCGATGGCACCGCCATTCTCGGTGGCGCCACACTGAACATTGTTGCAGCGCCCGGTAACTACCCGTTAGTCAGCGAAAACAGCATTCTTGTGGCCAATAACGTCGAAGGCAAATTTGGCAACGTGATCAACAACCTTGCCTTTTTGGAACCCGATGTCCAATACAGTGAGAGAACAGTCGACCTGGTCTTGATTCGAAACGATGTGCCTATCGAGAGCGTCGCGGACTCAGAAAACGGACGGCAATTTGGAGGAAGTCTTGAGGAGCCAAGGGGCGTTGAACCAACTCAGACCTCACCGGACGATACCGCCCCAATTGCTGCGCCCCTGAATCCCGCCGAGATCATCGGTACCCCCGTCACCGCCTCAACCTCACAAGCGACAACTCCCGGCGCCGCAGCACCTTCGCCATCGCACACTGCAAATGCCGCAGTCGTGGCGCTGCTGGGTAGCGATAAAACAACCGCAGCTCAGGCCATTGAACAACTGGCCGGCGGCAGTACCGCCAACCTCGCCAAGGCAACGCTCGCCAGCGCCAGCCCGGTGGGCACTGCCGTGCTCTCGGCCATGCGCCAACCGGGCAGCACCAGCACCTACAACAAAGGCAGCAACCGCAGGAACGCACCAAGCCTGGCAGCGGGTAGCGAAGACAATGGCCGGGTCTGGCTTCAAGCGTTAGGGCATGGCGGCACACTGGACCGTGACTTTGAGCCACTGAAACACTCCACCCAAGGCTTGGTCCTGGGCGCCGATTGGGGCATCGATGATGAATGGCGTATCGGTGTGATGGGCGGTAAAGCCGAAACACGCCTCGACAGTCGCGACCTCGATGGCGGTCTCGACAGCTGGTATCTGGGCGCCTACGCCCTGCGCCAGAACGGCCCCATGTCGCTGCGAGTGGGCGCGACCTATGGCAATCACGACGGCAACACCAAGCGCCGGGTGGCCTTCAATGGTTTCAGCGATCGCCCTGAAGGCCGTTACGACGCCAACACCCAACAAGCCTTCGCTGAAGTGGGTTACAACCTGGGGCGAGCCAATGTCAGCATCGAACCGTTCGCCAGCCTTGGCTACGAACGCTATCAGCGTGACACCTACACGGAAAAAGGTGGTGCAGCGGCGTTGAAAGTTCACGGCCAGACCCAGAACAACCTGAGCAGCACGTTCGGTCTGCGCGCAGCGAAAACCAATGCGCTGGACAACGGCATGCAACTGACGCCGCGATTCAGTGCCAGTTGGAAACACACCTACGGTGATGTCACCAGCGACACTCGCCAACAACTGGCAACGGGCGGTCGAAACTACACCGTTTCCGGTGCGCTGCTGGACCGTAACAACCTGAGCGTCGATGCAGGGCTGGACCTGGGATTGTCAGCCAGACATACCTTGGGCGTCAGTCTTAACGGGGACGTCGGCACGGAAAGCCGGAGTCATGGCGTCACCGGCCAATGGCGGATGAATTTCTAATCGTCACAAATACGCGGCAAAAAAAAAGGGGAGCACATGCCCCCCCGAGGTTTAAAGCGTTGTATCGAGGCTGTTAAATCAGCCTTCGATCTCGATCAGGATTTCGCCCGGATTCACCCGATCGCCCTTGGCCACGTGGATGGCGGTGACTTTGCCAGCGATGGCCGATTGGACTTCGGTTTCCATCTTCATCGCTTCGGTGATCAGCACGGCTTGCCCTGCTTTCACAGTGTCGCCTTCCTTGACCAGCACATCGACGATGTTGCCCGGCATGGTGGTGCTGACGTGGCCTTGCGCGGTGGCTTGCTTGCGCTTGCTGCTGCCGCCACTGACGAATTCGTTGAGCGGTTCGAACACCACTTCTTCCGGCATGCCGTCGATGGACAGGTAGAAGTGACGCTTGCCTTCGGCCTTGACGCCGACACCGGTGATGTCGACGCGGTAGGTTTCGCCGTGGACGTCGATGACGAACTCGGTCGGCACGCCTTCGCCACCGACCGAGGCCACGCCGCCGGCTTCGGGAATCGGCAGGAGTACTTCAGGTGTCAGGGTGCCGGCAGCGCGTTCTTCGAGGAACTTGCGGCCGATATCCGGGAACATCGCATAGGTCAGCACGTCTTCTTCGGACTTGGCCACGGCGCCAATTTCAGCACGCAGTTTGGACATTTCCGGTTTGAGCAGATCGGCTGGACGCACGTCGATCACTTCTTCGCTGCCAATGGCCTGGCGACGCAGTTGTTCGTTCACGGTGCCCGGCGCCTTGCCGTAGCCGCCCTGCAGGTAGAGCTTCACTTCGTTGGTGATGGTCTTGTAGCGCTCGCCAGCCAACACGTTGAAGAACGCCTGGGTGCCAACGATTTGCGAGGTCGGGGTTACCAGCGGCGGGAAGCCGAGGTCTTCGCGAACGCGCGGGATTTCAGCGAGCACTTCGCTCATGCGGTTCAGTGCACCCTGCTCTTTCAACTGGTTGGCCAGGTTGGAAATCATCCCGCCCGGTACCTGGTTGACTTGGACACGGGTGTCGACGGCGGTGAATTCGCTTTCGAACTGGTGGTACTTCTTGCGCACGGCGTAGAAGTACAGGCCGATCTCTTGCAGCAGTTCCAGGTTCAGGCCGGTGTCGAATTCGGTGCCTTTAAGGGCGGCGACCATCGATTCGGTGCCTGGGTGGCTAGTGCCGGATGCGAAGCTGGAGATCGCGGTGTCGATGTGATCGGCGCCGTTTTCGATAGCCTTCAGTTGGCACATGGTGGCCATGCCAGAGGTATCGTGCGAGTGAATGAACACTGGCAGCGACTGCTCGGATTTCAATGCCTTGACCAGTTCGCCCGTGGCGTATGGCGTCAGCAGGCCGGCCATGTCCTTGATCGCCACCGAGTCGCAACCCATGGCTTCCATTTGTCGGGCTTGCGCCACGAAAGCGTCGATGGTGTGCACCGGGCTGGTGGTGTAAGCGATGGTGCCTTGAGCGTGTTTGCCGGCTGCTTTTACTGCCTCGATGGCCGTGCGCAGGTTACGCACGTCGTTCATGGCGTCGAAGATGCGGAACACGTCGATGCCGTTGACCGCGGCCTTGGCGACGAAAGCTTTGACCACGTCGTCGCTGTAATGGCGGTAGCCCAGCAGGTTCTGGCCGCGCAGGAGCATTTGCAGGCGTGTGTTAGGCAGCGCCGCGCGCAGTTGGCGCAGACGCTCCCACGGGTCTTCCTTGAGGAAACGTACACAGGCGTCGAACGTCGCGCCGCCCCAGCATTCCAGCGACCAGTAGCCGACTTTGTCGAGCTTGTCGCAGATCGGCAGCATGTCTTCGGTGCGCATGCGGGTAGCGAGCAGCGATTGATGGGCGTCGCGCAGGATGGTGTCGGTTACGTGAATCTTCTTGGTCATTGTTATATTCCTCACAGGCCTGCGTGGGCGGCGATGGCGGCAGCGATGGCCAGGGCCAGCTCTTCGGGTTTGCGCTTGATCGAGTAGTTGGTCAGTTCAGGGTGGCTTTCAACGAAGCTGGTGTTGAACTGGCCGCTACGGAATTCCGGGTTACGCAGGATTTCCTGGTAGTATGCGGCGGTGGTCTTGACCCCTTGCAGACGCATGTCATCGAGGGCACGCAAGCCACGGTCCATCGCCTCTTCCCAGGTCAGCGCCCACACCACCAGTTTCAGGCACATCGAATCGTAGAACGGTGGAATGGTGTAACCGGTGTAGATCGCCGTGTCGGTCCGCACGCCGGGACCGCCGGGCGCGTAGTAACGGGTGATCTTGCCGAAGCTCGGCAGGAAGTTGTTTTTCGGGTCTTCGGCGTTGATCCGGAACTGCAACGCGAAACCGCGGTGCTGGATGTCTTCCTGTTTCACCGAGAGCGGCAGGCCGGACGCGATGCGGATCTGCTCACGCACGATGTCGATGCCGGTGATTTCTTCGGTGATGGTGTGTTCCACCTGCACCCGGGTGTTCATCTCCATGAAGTACACCTCGCCCTCGGCGAGCAGGAACTCCACGGTGCCGGCGTTCTCGTAACCCACGGCCTTGGCTGCACGCACCGACAGGTCGCCGATGTAGGCGCGCTGTTCAGGGGTCAGTTGCGGGCTCGGGGCGATCTCGATCAGTTTCTGGTTGCGGCGCTGGATCGAGCAATCACGCTCGAACAGGTGCACCACGTTGCCAAAGCTGTCGCCGAGAATCTGCGCTTCGATGTGCTTTGGATTGACGATGCACTTTTCCAGGAACACTTCCGCCGAACCGAATGCCTTGGTGGCTTCCGAGATCACGCGAGGGAAAGCCTGTTCGAGTTCTGCGCGGCTGTCGCAGCGACGGATACCACGACCACCACCACCGGAGGTTGCCTTGAGCATCACCGGGTAACCAATGCGGTCGCCTTCGAGCAAGGCTTCGGCGATGTCCGCGACGTTGCCTTCGGTGCCCGGCGTGACCGGCACGCCGGCCTTGATCATGCTGCGGCGGGCTTCAGTCTTGTCGCCCATGCGGCGAATGACTTCAGCCGATGGACCAATGAACTTGATGCCGCGCTCTGCGCAGATATCAGCCAGTTCAGCGTTTTCCGAGAGGAATCCGTAGCCGGGATGCAACGCATCACAACCGGTTTCCACGGCCAGGTTCACCAGTTTTCGCGCATTCAGGTAACCGGCCAGTGGCTCGGCACCAATGCTGTGGGCCTCGTCCGCGCGCTTCACATGCAAGGCATGACGGTCGGCGTCGGAATAGATCGCGACCGAGCGAATGCCCATCTCGGCGCAGGCACGCACGATTCGTACGGCAATCTCACCACGGTTGGCGATCAGGATCTTTTTTATCACTTTTGGAGGTTCCCTTGAGCCGGTGGTAACCACGACCTGCTAGACCAGGTCGACGCGTGACCAAATGTTTCAATTCAGTCGCAGGCCCACACTAGCCCTCGTAAGGGATTAACAAAAATGAATAATTATTGGGTTAGGCATAAGTAAAGACTTATAGTCGTGGCATCAGCCCGTGCCGAGAGCGACTAGATAATGCGTAAGTCATTGATGCGTATGACATTGCGTCAATTGCAGATTTTCAATGAAGTCTGTGATTTGCGGTCCTACAGTCGGGCAGCCGACGAAATGTCGCTCACACAACCGGCCGTCAGCCTACAGATCAGGCAACTTGAAGAGCTGATTGGTCAGCCCTTGTTCGATTACGTCGGCAAAAAACTCTACATGACTGAGGCCGCCGAAGCACTCCAGCGCGCCAGCCGGGATATTTTCGGGCGCCTGGAAAACCTCGACATGCAGCTTTCGGACATGCAGGGCTCTCTGCAAGGACAGCTGAAACTGGCGGTGGAGTCCAGCGCCAAGTATTTCGTGCCGCACCTGTTTGCCGCGTTCAAGCGCCAGCATCCCGAGGTCAATCTGCAACTGACGGTCGTCAATCGGGGCCAAGTGATTCGTCGTCTGTCCGATAACCGCGATGACCTGGTGATCATGTCGATGGTGCCGCAAGACATGGGGCTGGAATTCCTGCCGTTCCTCAACAACCCGATTGTCGCGGTTGCACCACCGGATCATCCGCTGTGCCACATGGGGCCACTGCGCCTGCAAGACCTTGAGCCCTACACCCTGCTGATGCGCGAATCCGGTTCCGGGACGCGACTGGCGTGCGAAGAGTATTTCAAGGAGAAGCGTGTGCACTTCAACCAGACCCAGGAGGTCTCATCAGCCGAAGCCCAGCGTGAATGTGTACTGGCGGGTCTGGGCGTAGCGCTGTTGACGCGTCACGCCCTGAACCTTGAGTTGGCGACCGGCGGCTTGATTGAATTGCCGGTCGAAGAGTTGCCGCTCTACCGCAGCTGGTGCCTGGTGCAAGCCAAGGCAAAAAGGCTGTCACCCGTGGCGCACGCATTCCTTGCGTTTATCCGCAGTGAGCGGGTGCAGATCAGCGCGCTGGTTGAGCGTTTCGACGGGAAGTTGTCGGTGCCGCCTGCCAGTAATTGAGTTCCAGCTCTGGAAAATCACCGATCTCGGCCAGCAGTTGGCGACGTTCGCAGCGATCTTCAATGGCGCGACGGAATTCCATGCGACGCTGATCTTCTTGCTGACGACGGGTTTTGGCAGCGCTGTTGCGTTCTTCGTAGGGCTGGGCCATTTCGAGTCTCCCAAGGCGATTACGGGAGTTTCAAGATAGGCGCGGGGGATGACGGTTTGGCGGCGGGTGGGTTACAGAGAGATGAAGGTTACTGTGTGGTGAGGGGGCTTGTCGGAACGCCGCATCGCCCCGTTGGGTCGCGAAGCGGCCCCAAAATCTTTGCGGCTGCTGTGCAGCCGAACGGGGGCAAGCCCCCTCGCCACAATTCCAGCAGAATCAATCATCCAGCGCTTTCACCGACTTGGGCGACAGCCGCAGGCTGCGAAGGCTGCGCTTGACGCTCTTGAGGTGATTGACCAGGCTCGGGCCGCGCGCCATGGCCACGCCCATCGCCAGCACGTCGATCACCACCAGGTGAGCGATACGCGAGGTCAGTGGGGTGTAGATTTCGGTGTCTTCATGCACATCGATCGCCAGGTTGACGGTCGAGAGCTCGGCCAGCGGCGTCTGGCTCGGGCACAAGGTGATCAGCGAGGCGCCACTTTCACGCACCAGGTTGGCCGTGATCAGCAAATCCTTGGAGCGCCCGGACTGGGAAATACAGATCGCCACATCAGTCGGCTTCAACGTCACGGCCGACATCGCTTGCATGTGCGGGTCGGAGTACGCCGCCGCGGTCAGCAGCAAACGAAAGAATTTGTGCTGGGCATCGGCCGCCACTGCACCCGATGCGCCAAAGCCATAGAACTCGACGCGCTGGGCCTGGGACATGAGCGAGACCGCCCGCTGCAACTCCACCGGATCGAGTTTCTCGCGAACCTCCATCAAGGTGTGCAGGGTGGTGTCGAAGATTTTCAGGCTGTAGTCGGCAACGGAATCGTCTTCATGGATGGCAAACTGACCGAAGCTGGCACCGGCGGCCAGGCTCTGCGCCAGTTTGAGTTTCAGATCCTGAAAACCGGAACAACCGATGGCGCGACAAAAGCGCACGATGGTCGGCTCGCTGATGCCGACGCTGTGGGCCAGGTCGGCCATGGAGCTGTGCATCACCGCCGCAGGATCAAGCAGCACGTGGTCGGCGACCTTGAGCTCCGACTTGCGTAAGAGGTGGCGTGACTGGGCGATGTGTTGCAGCAGATTCAAAGGGCTGGACTCTTTGTTATTGGCAGTTGCCGGGGATGTAGCAAGCTTGTAGTTATACTACAAGAATTTGCTTTTTGCCTGCTCAATGCGTAACTCGATGCCCCCATTCCACGCCTCATACGCTCCATGTAGCCCCTACGAGGGGTTCGCGTCCTTTTGTAACAGCTTGGCCAGTTCATCAGCCTCAACGGGCCGACTGATCAAATAGCCTTGCACTTCATCGCAGCACTCGGCTTTCAAAAACTCCAGCTGCTCTTGCCGCTCCACGCCTTCGGCCACCACTTTCAGCGACAAACCATGCGCCATCGCAATGATCGCCCGGGTAATGGCCGCATCCACAGTGCCCTCCCCCAACCCACGGATAAACGCCTGATCGATCTTCACGTAGTCCACCGGAATTCGTTTGAGGTAGCTCAGGGACGAATACCCGGTGCCAAAATCGTCGATCGCCAACTTCACCCCCAGATCCCGCAGCTGCTGGAAGGTCGCAATGATGTGCTCGACGCTGTCCAGCAACTGGCTTTCGGTCAGTTCCAGCTCCAGGTAGTGCGGCGCCAGGCCGGTTTCTTCCAATACTTGGCGCACCAGGCTGACCAGTTTGCCCTGACGCAATTGATGCACCGACAGGTTGACCGACACCCGGATCGGCTCCAGCCCCTGCCGCTGCCACTCGCAGGCTTGCCAGCAAGCCTGGCGCAGCACGAACTCGCCGATTGGGCCGATGAGCCCGGTTTCCTCGGCCAGACCGATAAAGTCCCCCGGCGGCACCCGCCCCATGGTCGGATGATCCCAGCGCACCAGCGCTTCGGCGGCGTTCAAGTGGCCCGTGGCGAGGCAGAGTTTGGGTTGGTAAAAGACTTTCAGCTGCTTTTCTTCGATGGCTTTGCGCAGCTGGTTTTCCAGCTGCAAACGCTCCAGGGTGCTGGCTTGCAGGCTTTCGGTATAAAACTGGAAGTTGTCGCCGCCCAAGTGTTTAGCGTGCTGCATGGCCATGTTCGACTGACTGACCAACGCAGAAATTTCCCGCGCGTTGTCCGGCAACATACTGATGCCCATGGACGCACTGATCACCAGTTCATGGCCATCGACGGAGACCGGCAAACGCAACTTGGTCGACAACCGCGTCGCCACCCGCGCCAGGCTCGACAGGTTGCCGTAGGTATCAAACAGCACCGCAAATTCGTCGCCGGAAAGCCTGGCGATCGTGTCGGCCTCTGGCAGTGCGTTGACCAGGCGCCGGGACATTTTCTGCAGCAGTTGGTCGGCGACGTCATGCCCGAGGCTGTCATTGAGCAGTTTGAAACGGTCCAGGTTGATGTGCAGCAACGCCAGGCTACGTCCGCCCTGGCGCACCCGCTGATGGGCCTCGCGCAACCGTTCCCGGAACAACGAGCGATTTGCCAGGCCCGTCAGTTCGTCATAGTGGGTCAAGTAGCGCATGCGTTCTTCGGATTCGCGGCGAGCCGATAGATCGGCGAAGAAGCCGACAATATGGCTGACATTTCCTCGGGAATCGCGAACTGCGTTCAGTTGCAACCATTGCGGATAGAGCTCGCCGTTTTTACGGGTCTCGACCAATTCGCCTTGCCATGTCCCGTGCTGCTCCAGCGCCTGATGGATAGCGCCGTAGTGGCGGCGAGCATCGCGACTGCAGGGGAGTTCGACGACGTTGCGCCCCAGCATGTCGTCGATGTCATAACCGGTGACTCGACTGAAGGCCTGATTGACGGCGATCAAGGCGTAATCGGGGTCGAAAATCACGATGCCTTCGCTGGCGGCTTCGAACACGGTTGCCGCCAGTTGGCGTTGTTCTTCCTGGACTTTGCTCGCGCTGATGTCGCGACGGGTGCCGACCATGCGGATCACCCGACCCGTTTTGCTTCGCTCGACAGCCCGGCCACGGTCCTCGATCCAGACCCAGTGACCGTCGCCATGCCGCACGCGGTATTCGATCTGGTAATCCTCACTGCGGCCTTTCAAATGCTCGATCAACGCGCGCTTCAGCGCCGGCAGGTCTTCGGGGTGCAACCGCGGGCGAAGGTGGCGAAGCATGGCTGTCACATATTCCGGCGCGAGGCCGAACAATTCCTGGATCTGCGTGTGATGGACTTCATCGGTTTGCAGGTTCCAGTCCCACAGCCCGAGTTCGCTGGCCTTCAACGCCAACGCCAGTCGCGCTTCACTCTTGCTCAAGGCCTGGTTGGCGACGTCGAGCTCCAGGCTGCGCTGGGCAACACGGTTTTCCAGCTCGACCTGGGCTTCACGCAGTTTTTCTTCGGCGCATCGACGGTGATCGATCTCTTTGGCTAACTCGTGATTGAGCTGATCGCTACAGCTTTGCGCTTGCTGTAAATGCTCGATCAGCGCCTGATTCTGAAAACGACGCAGCAATCCGCTGTCGATCAACCGATTGACCTGCCAGGCAATCACGCTGAGCGCGCCCAACAAAATCAGGCCGAACCAGCCCCAGCCATGATCCTGTGCGTCGCCGCCCCAGAATAAATAGGCAATGGCCGGTAACAGGCAGGGCAAGGTAAAGGACAGGAATGCCGGCAGGCTGACCGCGTAGGCAACACTGGCGGAAAGTGCGGCGGCGCCGATCAGGCCGAACACCCACGCTTGCTGCATGAAATTGTCGGCGGGCACCAACGCAATACCGGCACCGGCCAGGGTCAGGCCGGTAAGGCCAGAGCCGAGCAAAAACATGCGGCGCCAGATCGGATGTGCCTGGCGGTTGGGAATCGCCGAATCGAAGGCCGCGACTTGAATCACCCGCAACGCCACCAGCGACAGCAGCCACACCATCCAGACGCTGACCAGGAAATAGCGCTGCGGGCTCCAGAGCAAACCGGCGCAGACCAGACCATTGATCAACATGAATAACGTGGGCAGCAGTGACCCCTGATAAAGCAGGCGCGTGCGTTCGACCGCCATTTCCATGGCGTACTGCTTGCGGATGACCCGCGGCTCCACCGTGGGGCCCGACAGGTCGATGCTGAGGGTCATAGGCAATGTTCTTGTTCTTATAATGATGAGCATGAGCCCGAAACGTCGACGGAGCATACACAAGCCAATGCCCTTACCAAACTGCCCCGGATCATAAATTCGACAATATTTCAGCCCTCCGACGCCCCGCCAAAACCCTTGGAGCGCGGCCCGCCAACGCCTGCAGCCAGTGACTGACCGGTCGTCCTCCGTGCATCTTTCATCGGCTAATGCAAAGCTCGGTTTGCCCGGTGTGGCGGCGCACCCTAGAATGCCCCGATGCGCGATGATCTCTCCCTTCTGCTGAACTCCCTCAACGACGCCCAACGCCAGGCCGTAGCTGCCCGCGTGGGTCGTCAGTTGGTCCTGGCCGGTGCTGGTTCCGGTAAAACCCGAGTGCTGGTGCACCGTATCGCCTGGTTGATCCAGGTCGAAAACGCCTCGCCGCACTCAATCCTGTCGGTGACCTTCACCAACAAGGCCGCGGCCGAGATGCGTCAGCGCATCGAGCAGCTGATGGGGCTCAACCCCGCCGGCATGTGGGTCGGCACCTTCCACGGCCTGGCGCACCGCTTGCTGCGGGCGCACTGGCAGGAGGCCGGGCTGAGCCAGACATTCCAGATTCTCGACAGCGATGACCAGCAACGCTTGGTCAAGCGAGTGATACGCGAGCTAGGACTGGACGAACAACGCTGGCCCGCCCGCCAGGCCCAGTGGTTCATCAATGGGCAGAAAGACGAAGGTCTGCGTCCGCAACATATTCAAGCCAGCGGCGATATGTTCCTGGCGACCATGCGCAGCATTTATGAGGCCTACGAGGCTGCCTGCCTGCGCGCGGGTGTGATCGATTTCTCCGAATTGCTCTTGCGTGCCCTCGATCTGTGGCGCGACCACCCGGGTTTGCTGGCTCATTATCAGAAACGCTTCCGCCACATCCTGGTGGACGAGTTCCAGGACACCAACGCCGTGCAGTACGCCTGGTTGCGTCTGCTGGCCAAGGGCGGCGACAGCCTGATGGTGGTGGGCGACGACGATCAGTCGATCTACGGCTGGCGCGGCGCAAAAATCGAGAACATCTATCAGTATTCCGATGATTTTCCGGATGCCGAGACCATTCGCCTGGAGCAGAACTACCGCTCCACCGCCGGTATTCTCAAGGCCGCCAACGCCCTGATCGCCAATAACACCGGGCGCATGGGCAAAGAGCTGTGGACCGATGGCGGCGAAGGCGAAGCGATCAATCTATACGCTGCGTTCAACGAACACGATGAAGCACGTTACGTGGTGGAAACCATTGAAAGCGCGCTGAAAACCGGCTTGGCTCGCAGCGATATCGCGATTTTGTACCGCTCCAACGCCCAATCGCGCGTTTTGGAAGAAGCCCTGCTGCGTGAGCGCATTCCGTACCGTATCTATGGCGGTCAGCGCTTCTTCGAGCGGGCAGAAATCAAGAACGCCATGGCTTACCTGCGTTTGCTGGAAGGCCGAGGCAACGATGCGGCGCTGGAGCGGGTGATCAACGTCCCGGCCCGTGGCATCGGCGAGAAAACCGTCGAAGCCATCCGCGACCACGCCCGTCACAGCGATGTGTCGATGTGGGAAGCCATGCGCCTGCTGGTCGCCAATAAAGGCCTGACCGGTCGCGCTGCCGGCGCGCTCGGTGCCTTTATCGAGTTGATCGAGAACCTTGCTGCCAAGTGCATGGAAATGCCCCTGCACCTGATGACCCAAACGGTCATCGAGCAATCCGGGCTGATCGCCTATCACCAGGCGGAAAAAGGCGAGAAAGGCCAGGCTCGGGTAGAAAACCTTGAGGAACTGGTCAGCGCCGCGCGCAACTTCGAAAACGCCGAAGAAGACGAAGACCTGACGCCGCTGGCGGCATTCCTTGGCCATGCGTCGCTGGAAGCCGGTGATACTCAGGCCGAAGAGCACGAAGACAGCATTCAGTTGATGACCTTGCACAGCGCCAAGGGCCTGGAATTCCCTTACGTGTTCCTGGTAGGCATGGAAGAAGGCCTGTTCCCGCATAAGATGAGCCTGGAAGAACCCGGCCGTCTTGAGGAAGAACGCCGTCTGGCCTACGTCGGCATCACCCGGGCCATGCAGAATCTGGTGATGACCTATGCTGAAACCCGACGCCTGTACGGCAGCGAAACCTACAACAAGGTCTCGCGATTCGTACGGGAAGTGCCTAAAGGCCTGATCCAGGAAGTGCGTTTGTCCAACAGTGTCAGCCGTCCGTTCGGTGGCAATCAATCGATGAGCGGCAGCAACCTGTTCAGCGGCAGCGAGATTCCGGATACCGGCTTCAGCCTGGGTCAGACTGTACGGCACTCGATCTTTGGCGACGGCGTGATCCTCAACTTCGAGGGTTCCGGTGCGCAGGCGCGGGTGCAGGTGAATTTCAGCGAAGGCAGCAAGTGGCTGATGCTGGGTTACGCGAAGCTGGAAGCTGTTTAATAGCTTTTCTGTGGGAGCGAGCCTGCTCGCGAATGAAAGCGCCGCGGTGTATCTGATAAACCGTGGTGCGTCCTTCGCGAGCAGGCTCGCTCCCACAGGGTTTGTGCTCCCCCCCCACCCCAGCAGGTTGATCTTGTAAGGCGCGAAATAATGGGCTCAGGCTTCTTTTCTTCCTGGACGTTCTGGGCCCTGATGTCGGCGGTGTTTGCCGCCCTGACCGCGATCTTCGCCAAAATCGGTATCGAAAACGTCAATTCCGACTTTGCCACCCTGCTGCGCACCGTAGTGGTATTGGTCAGCCTGGCCTTGATTTTGTACGCCACGGGCCAATATCAATCATTAGGATCGATCTCGGCGAAGAGCTACCTGTTCTTGCTGCTGTCGGGACTGGCCACCGGCGCCTCGTGGATCTGCTACTTCCGCGCGCTGAAACGGGGGCCGGCCTCGCTGGTCGCTCCGGTGGACAAGCTCAGCGTGGTGCTGGTGGCGGTGCTCGGCGTGATCCTGCTGGGCGAAAAACTCGACCTGCGCCAATGGGGTGGAATCGGCCTGATCACGGCCGGTGTGATCATGCTGGCGCTGCGCCGCTAGGCATCCATCCTACTGAAGCTATCCACTCGTCCTACGGACCGAACTCAAAAGGCCTTATTGCGCTGACTGAAGCTGAACGCAACCTGTCAGGCAAAAGCCCGAAACACTCTGCCGCTAGCCAGTAACACTTCAGCTGTGCAACATGGCGCGCGTGCCATCCACAAATGGGATTACCCTTTATGAAACGTTTTCTTAGCATCGCCATGGCGTTGTGCATCGGCCTGACGATGAGCCTCGACGCCAACGCCAAGCGCTTTGGTGGCGGCAAAAGCGTCGGCGCTGCGCCGACCCACCAGACCAGCCAAATGGCGCCTTCTTCTCCAGGCATGGGCGGCGCTGCGGCGACCGCTGGTGCTGCCGGTGCCGCGGGTACTGCGGCCAAGGCTGGCGGTGCTTCGCGCTGGCTCGGCCCTCTGGCCGGCATCGCTGCCGGTGGCCTGCTGGCCTCCATGTTCATGGGCGGCGGCTTCCAGGGCATGCAGATCTTCGACATCCTGATCATGGCGGTCATCGCCTTCCTGGTCTTCCGCTTCATCGCCGCTCGTCGTCGCAAGCAGCAGGAGCACATGGCTCCCGCTGGCCACGCGCCAATGCAGCGTGAAGTGTTCGACCAGAAGCCTGCGGGGGGGTCGATCTTCGGCGGCTCGGCTGCACCGGTTGCCGCTCGTCCGGTCATCAATGCTCCGGCCTGGTTCAATGAAAAGAACTTCATTGAAGCGGCTCGCAACCACTTCCAGTCCCTGCAACAGCATTGGGACGCCAACGAAATGGACAAGATCGCCGAGTTCGTGACCCCGCAAATGCTCGAGTTCCTCAAGCGCGAACGTGCTGACCTGGGCGACGGTTTCCAGTCCACCTACATTGATAACCTCAATGTTCAACTGGACGGCGTGGATGATCGTGCCGACAAGACCATCGCCACCCTGACCTTCAGCGGCGTGTCGAAGACTTCACGTTTCGACCAGGGCGAAGTGTTCAGCGAAAGCTGGAACATGGAACGTCCACAAGGCGAAAACCAGCCTTGGCTGGTGGCCGGTATCCGCCAGAACGGCTGATCCCCCACAGCGTTAAGCGTGTTGTAATAAAAACCCCAGCCTCGGCTGGGGTTTTCTATTTCGCGGTTGCATCTATAGCGAGCTACTGTATAAACCGCCCCAACTAAACCGCGCCATCAAGCAAGAGGATCCCGGACGTGGAAGAAATCATCGAACAACTGCGTGAAGCCAACGAACCGGTACCAGTCCCCTTGGAGCTGCCCGACGAAGATCAAATCGTGGAAATCGAAGAACAACTGTTCATCGACATTCCGTTCGTCTTCAGAGAATTTTTGCTGACCGTCAGCGACGTGGTCTACGGCAGCCTGGAACCGGTGACTGTCACCGACCCGCAATCCCACACCTACCTGCCAGACGTTGCCGCCAACGCCTGGGACGCTGGCGTTGACCGCAGCATGATCCCGATCTGCCAGGACGGTGATGACTATTACCTCGTTGAAGAAGACGGCACGGTGGTGCTGTGGCAGGCCGAAGAAGAACTGATCGCCGAAGAAACCTGGGAATCGGTGTGGCACTGGGCGCGGGACGTCTGGCTGGAAAGCTGATTTAGCCTATCCAGACTTTGTAGCAGCTGGCGCAGGTCTCAGTGACCGGGTGCATCATTGTGGTTGTCCAGGGTTTCGAGCAAGGCCACCTGCATCCGCGTATGCACGCGGATGAACCAGCGCCAGAGCAATGCTGCCACGGCGGCAGCGACCACGATGATCAGTACCAGCAACTTGTTGGTCGGCAGAATACTGGCCGACAAGGCTGCCAGTAGCAGGAAAATCACCAGCAGCGAGAGGATCGGGATCACTTCGGCGATCACCCGACGCACTCGCTGCGTGTGGCGTCCGGCCATTTCCGGCTTCACGCCCATCTCTGCCAACAACAACGACAGCGCCTTGAGCTTGCGATAGGCGGCGATCAGGAACGGCAGCGACACCAGCAACGCGCCACCCCAGATCAATGCTTTCTGCCAACTCGGGTCGCTGATCCAGTCTTGCAGATACGCGGACACAGGCTCGGCGAAGAACGCCCCCGAGAAGAAAATCGCAATCACTAGCGCCAGATTAACCCCCACCTGCAACAAAATCCGCCGAATCATCGACACCAGCAGCGCGCCCTCGCCCTGCGGTTGAATGCTGCGTAGCCATTCGCCGTACATCCCGAACACCCTTCCCAGCCGTTGCGGCATCACGGCGGCGAGCTTGATCGACAACGGATCGGCCGCGCGGATCAGGTACGGAGTCAGCAGCGTAGTGATCACCGAAACCGCCACGGCGACTGGGTAGAGGAAGTTGCTGGTCACCTGCAACGTCATGCCCAACGCCGCAATGATGAAAGAAAATTCGCCGATCTGCGAAAGCCCCATCCCCACGCGCAGTGAGGTGCGCCCGTCATTGCCGGCGATAAATGCCCCGAGTCCGCAGGACAGCATCTTGCCAAGCACCACCGCCACGGTGATCACGGCGATTGGCCAGGCGTATTGCAGCAGGATCATCGGATCCAGCATCAGGCCGATGGCGACGAAGAAAATCGCACTGAACAAGTCGCGAACCGGCTCGATCAGGCGCTCTATTTTCAACAGTTGTCGAGACTCGGCCATGATCGCGCCAATCAGGAACGCACCGAGCACCATGCTGTATTCCAGCTTCACCACCAGCAGGCAGAAACCGAAACATAGCCCCAGAACGGTAATCAGTAGCATCTCGTTGCTGTCGAATTTGGCCACGTAAGCCAACAGCCGCGGCACCAGCAATATCCCGATGACCAGCGCAACAATCATGAACAGCGAAAGCTTGCCGACTGTGGAAAACACTTCGCCAGAGCTGACCGTGCCACTGACGGCGATGCTCGACAGCAACGCAATGATGCCAATGCCCAGGATGTCTTCGACGATCAGCACACCGAAGATCAACTGCGCGAAACGCTCGTTCTTCATCTTCAGGTCGTTGAGTGCCTTGACGATGATGGTGGTCGAGGAAATCGCCAGGATCGCGCCGAGGAACAGCGAATCCATGGTGTTCCAGTCAAACCAGCGACCAATCTCGTAGCCGATCCAGATCATCAACACGATTTCAAGGAACGCCGCGATGAACGCCGTCGCGCCGACCTTGAACAACTTGCGCAGGCTGAATTCCAGACCGAGGCAGAACATCAGGAAGATCACCCCGAGCTCCGCGAGGGTCTTGATGGTTTCTTCGTCGTGGATCAGCCCGAACGGCGGCGTGTGCGGGCCGATGATGAAACCGGCGACGATGTAGCCCAGCACCACGGGCTGCTTGAAGCGATGGAACAGCACGGTCACCACGCCGGCGATCAACATGATCACTGCCAAATCCTGAATGAAACTGATGGCATGCATGGCGTGTGCTCCTTAAGCGGGGACTTTTGGAGGTTAACACCGGGACTTGTGCCGCAAAGGCGGTGCAATATATGGAAACAGATCGAAACAGGCGTGACGGCAGCCAGCTGCCCGGCGTCCCGATAACTGTTGGTTTTGAAAAGCTGACAAGGCACCCGCAGAGGTGCGCCCCTGAAATTCTGCCTTGAACCGTGAGAACGCTATGGAACCCGGAAACGCACAACTGTCGATGACGGTATTGATGACCCCCGACATGGCCAACTTCTCTGGCAATGTCCACGGCGGTACCTTGCTCAAGTACCTCGACGAAGTCGCGTATGCATGCGCCAGCCGTTATGCCGGTCGCTACGTGGTGACGCTGTCGGTGGACCAGGTGATCTTCCGCGAGCCGATTCATGTCGGCGAACTGGTGACCTTTCTGGCGTCGGTCAACTACACCGGCAATACCTCCATGGAGGTGGGCATCAAGGTGGTGACCGAGAACATCCGCGAGCGCTCGGTGCGCCACACCAACAGCTGCTTTTTCACCATGGTCGCGGTGGATGACAACCGCAAACCCGCGGTCGTACCGCCTTTGCAACCGCACAACAGCGAAGAAAAGCGCCGCTTCATCCAGGCACAGCAGCGTCGGCAGATTCGTCAGGAGCTGGAAAAGCGCTATCAGGAAATCAAGGGTGATGCCTGAGGGCTTTGACCTGTTTTAGATAGCCATCGCGAGCAGGTCGCACCGTCGCACCCACATTGGATCTGTGTCGTTCACAAATCCACTGGGGGGGCGAGCAACGCGGATTAAAGACTGATCGCCGTCGCCTCAAACCGCACCCGCGGATGAGCAATCCGGTCCTGCGCCCGCACCAGTTCCAGCTCATAGCTGGCACAGGCTTGAGTCTCCAGCAACACTTCATGCACCGCTGCGGCCGTAAACTCGAACGCAGCGACCAGACTGTCGCCCAACAACACCCGCGCCAGGAACAGCCCGGACGTCAGGTCGCCCACGCCCACCGGCTGACGCGGAAACGCCAGCAGCGGACGCCGCAGATGCCAGCTGCCCTCGGCAGTCACCAGCAACATCTCGAAGCCATCCGCCGGTTTGCCGGGGTAATCCAGATGCTTGACCAATACCGCCTTAGGCCCACGCGCCAACAGCGCTCGCGCCATGGCCAGGCAGTCGAACAGTGACTGCGGTTTGCGTCCAGAGAAGCTGTCCAGTTCCAACTGGTTCGGGCACATGAAGTCAGCCACCGACGCCGCTTCTTCCAGCAGGAAATCGCTGACTTCAGCCGGAACGCTGCAGCCCTTCTCCGGATGGCCCATCACCGGGTCGCACAAATACAGCGCCTTGGGGTTCATCGACTTGATGCGCGCCACGCCGGTCAGGATCGCCCGGCCCTGAGCCGCACTGCCCAGGTAACCGGACAGCACCGCATCGCAGTTGCCCAGCTCGCCAATCGCGGCAATACCTTCGACCAACTCAGGGATCTGGTGCGGCGCCAGCACCTCACCCGTCCACTGGCCGTATTGGGTGTGGTTGGAAAACTGCACGGTGTTGAGCGGCCAGACATTCACCCCGACCCGCTGCATCGGGAAAACCGCGGCGCTGTTGCCAGCGTGGCCGAACACCACGTGGGACTGAATGGCGAGCAGATGGGGCGTACGTTTCATGCGGTGAGTTTTCCGTAAAACGATTGAAATTCAAGCCGCGCAGTATGCGACGAAAAGCAGCCTGTACGACAGACCAGAGACGCAGTTAAGCTGACACCATCTAGTTGGAGCAACCTGTTGATGCTGACCCTCGGAAATATCTTCGTGCTGATGTTGCTCGCCACCGGTGGCGCGTGGTTGTGGCACAACCACGGCTTGCGCGAGCGTGCGCTGGAGCGGGTAAAACAGCATTGCGCCAAGCTCGGCATCGAGTTGCTGGACGGCAACGTGGCCTTGAAAAAGATCGCGTTCATCAAAGATGCCAACGGCCGGCGGCGCCTGGCTCGCGTGTACAACTTTGAGTTCACCGTGACCGGCGAAACCCGCCACAACGGCACCATCACCCAATTCGGCGCCCACAGCGCGCAGATCGAACTGGCGCCCTACCCGATGCCGTTCGACGACACGCCTGCGATCGTCGATGTGGTGAAGCCTCGCGCCGAGGTGATCGAGTTGAGCCAGTGGCGGCAAGAACACACCAAGTGGCGCCCTTAACTCGACCGACAGTCAGCCAGGGCGCTTTGCAGTGAATCCACTTCCTGCGGCTCGTTGAAAATCAGTTCTATCCGCGAATCCTGGCGCCATTCGCTGGGCTTCCACTCCAGTACCGAATTATCCAAAGCATTGGCCGACACCCAACCGTCGACGCTGTGGATAACCAGCTTCGCCCGCCGCCAGGACAGGCTTTCAAGCCACAGCCCGATGCGCGCCACGTCGAACCTCTGGCTCGGGTGCCAACGCCAGCCGATACTCCAGCCACCCTCCTGTTCCTGACTCAAGCAAATAGGCAGCGCGGGATCCGTCCAGATGGCCGGCAGTTGCGCCAGCCCCTTGGGCACGATGAAGTTATCCACACCCGCTAAGGCCTGAGCCTGGAGTCCCGGCAAGTGGCTCAATGGCAACTTAGCGTGCTGCGTCCAGTACAGAGGACGCGGCAGTAACGGCGCGGCGATGCGCTGGCGATCATCGGCGTCGAGATCTTCTGCCTTGTTCAACACCAACAAGCCGGCGCTGTTCAATGTCTCCTGTTGCGCCGCAGGCAGCGGTTTGCCAGCCGCGAGCGCTTGGGCATCCAGCACCAGTACGCAGGGTTGTACCGCCAGTACACCGACCCATGGTGCCTCACTCAACTGCTCAAGCAGCCGGGCCGGATGGCCGAGGCCAGAGGGTTCGATGAACAACCGATCCGGCTTGGCCTTGCGCAGCAAGCGCCCAAGCCCGATCTGAAACGGCGCACCATTGACGCAACACAAACAGCCGCCGGCCACTTCGCCCAGTGCGATACCATCGGCGTCCGAGGTCAGCAGCGCAGCGTCGAGGCCGATCTGCCCGAATTCGTTGATCAACACCGCCCAACGCTCGCCGACCGGCCGCTGCGTTAACAGGTGCTTGATCAGGCTGGTTTTGCCGGCACCTAATGGACCGGCAATGACGTGAGTGGGAATGTTCTGCAACATGGTCGGTGTTTTCTGAGGAGGTAAAAGATGCGGTTGATGGGATTGTCGTTACTGCTGGCGCTATGTTCCAGCGAGGTGTTCGCCCAAGCCTGCGTGGTACATACCACATCCGCGAGATTGGACGTGAAAGTCTGCCAGCAAAACCGCAATATCCCGGAAAAGCTCTTCGCCGACGGCTTCTGCCAGCCCAATCTGGCCGGGCAGACCGTCGACGTGCAGTATGTTGAGCAATGCCCAACCGGCGCCTTCGGGGTGTGCAGCAACGCTCAAGTCGCCAATATGCCTTACCGGCAGGACATTCACTATTACGGCGTAGCCACCGATGCGGCCTATTTGAAGCCGTTTTGCGAAGCGCAGAGCCAAGGCAGCTGGCTCACGCCTTGAGGCGTTAGCCGAGCCAATCTAGGGTCAGGATCAATCGACGCTCACCCGAAGCGAGTTGCGGCGAGCGGTGAATCAGGCCGAAACCCTCGTTGCCGTGCCACTTCTCGCCCTTGAACAGCGCCACGTCCCCGCAGGCGACCTGCTCGATCAGCGAATCCTCTACAGGCTCAGCCTCAGGCTTACCCAATTGGCGACGATCCATCACGCCCTCTCGCAGCCACTGACTGCCGATACCGGAGTACGTAGTGATCAACCGCACCGGCACATGATCGACGTGGAAACGCGGGCACATGGCCTTGTCCAGCGCCCGCAAACGCAGGCCGATGCGCTGGACGCCTAACAAACAGGCAAACGCGCTGACCAGCCACGACACGTCGGCAATGAAGCCCTCATACCCGTGCAGATCGCTGAACCCAGCCGCCAACCCGTGTAGATTGGGTTCGGCGTCATCGCTGGGCAGCTCCACAACCAGCGACTCGGCTAACGGTACGTTGAGGGACAGCAACAACTGGCCGAAATCGTTGATATGCACCGGAAGCTGGCGCTGCCAAACGGCGAGGTTTACCTCGTCATCGAGGATTCTCGCGAGCGTTTGCGGCGTTTCGCCCTGGACAGGATGAACGACCGAACGCCGCTTCAAACTCGGCGCCAACATCAGGCGGCGACCTCTTCGTGCCAGGGGCCAAACGGGTCTGGCAGCAATCGCCAACCGTCGACACCCAAGGCCATTTCGGCCTCAGTCAGCAGACAATCATCGAGTTCGGCGGTGAGTTGTGCGAAGTCGATGTTCTGGCCGATGAACACCAATTCCTGGCGGCAATCGCCGGTGGCGGCGGTCCAGTTCTCCATGATCCCGGCGGTACTTTCTTCATCCTGCGGCCACTGGGTTTTCGGCACAAATCGCCACCAGCGCCCCGCAAAACCATGACGCATCAAGCCCCCCGCCTGGGACCAGCTGCCCGCGTCCATGGGCTTACTCGCCAACCAGAAAAACCCTTTGGAGCGCAGCAGTTTTCCGTTCACCCAAGGGCGGTCGATAAAGCTGAAAAAGCGTTGCGGATGAAAGGGGCGGCGGGCCCGGTAAGCAGTCGAGGCGATGCCATATTCCTCGGTTTCCGGCACATGCTCGCCACGCAATTCCTGCAACCAGCCCGGCGCCTGAGCGGCTTTTTCAAAGTCGAAGCGACCGGTATTGAGGATTTTTTCCAGGGGCACTTCGCCCATGACCATGGGAATGATGTCTGCCTGCGCGTTGAGGCGTTGAAGAATCGCAATCAGCTCCTCGCGCTCGCGGCGGCTGATCAAGTCGATCTTGCTGATCAGGATGACATCGGCAAATTCGATCTGCTCGATCAATAGATCAGTGATCGAACGCTCGTCCTCCTCACCCAACGTTTCGCCACGGGACGCAAGGCTTTCGGCGGCCTGATAGTCGAGCAGGAAGTTCATGCCATCCACCACGGTGACCATAGTGTCGAGCCGCGCGATGTCGGCCAGGCTTTGCCCTTCTTCATCACGGAAGGTAAAGGTTTCCGCCACGGGCAGCGGTTCGGAAATGCCGGTGGATTCGATCAACAGGTAGTCGAAACGCCCGTCCCTGGCGAGTTTGCTGACTTCTTCGAGCAGGTCTTCGCGCAAGGTGCAGCAAATGCAGCCGTTGCTCATTTCGATGAGTTTCTCTTCGGCGCGGTTCAGGCTGACATCACGCTGGACCTCGCTGCCATCGATGTTGATCTCGCTCATATCGTTGACGATGACCGCGACCCGCAAGTTGTCGCGATTGCGCAGGACGTAGTTGAGCAGCGTACTTTTTCCGGCACCGAGAAAGCCCGAGAGGACGGTCACGGGTAGACGATTGGGCATCAGATATTCCTCACAAGGATGCCCGGTCGCAGAGTCGGGCTTTTTTAAATGTTATAGTATAACAGCACAATCAAGCCACTCTCTTCTTGCCCATGACACCAAAGCGACCGATGCTAAAGGCCGTCCAGTCCCCGAGAAATCCCATGCGTATTGCCCTGAAACTGGCGCTGATGAGTGTTTCGCTGCTGATGGCCACACAGGCCTGGGCGCAGATTCCGAGCCTGGCCCAATGCACCCGTAGCGCCAATCTGCTGGCCTGCGTGGATGTCGACGGCAACGCCTACAGCGTCAACACCGTCGGCAGCACGATCTATCTGCGCGGCTTCGAAATGGCGGGCAAGCGCTACTGGGCACAGACCAACAGCCGCTACGGGCAACTGACCTTTTTCACCGGCATCGCTTCCGACGGCGAGGCCTGGGTTGGCTACAACCGTCGGGTGGGCTGGACCACCATCAATCGCTTCTCCAGTTCGGGTGGCAGCAGCGCCAAGTTCACCTGCAGCCGGATTACCGGCTGCTAGACCTGCGTTTTTTTCTGCGCTTGTTGCCAGGCGATGTAGCTGTTGGCGGGCGGATTTTTCTGGAAATAGCGCTGCAACCCTTCGAATAAACCGTCCGCCACGGCCTGTTGATGACGTGCGGTGACCAGTCGCTGGCTGTCGCGAGCGTTGGAAATGAAGCCGGTCTCCACCAGGATCGACGGCACGTCCGGCGACTTCAACACCGCAAATCCTGCTTGTTCCACGCGCTTTTGATGCAGCGTGGTGATCCCCGCCAGGCTGCCCAGGACCGTACTGCCCAACTGCAAACTGGCGGCCAGGGTGGCGTTCATCGACATGTCGAGAATGACCCCGGCGAGCATCGGGTCTTTGTCCTTGAGATTGAGCAAACGAGTGGCGCCCAGCAAATCCGCGCCGTTCTCACGTTGTGCCATGAAGCGCGCCGTGGCCGAGGTCGCACCGCCTTCAGACAAGCAATACACCGAAGCACCGGAAGCCGTAAGACGCGGGGCTGCGTCCGCATGCACCGAGATGAACATGTCGGCGTTGTGCTTGCGCGCTATCTCTACCCGTTTGCGCAGCGGAACAAAAAAGTCGTCGTTGCGCACCAGCTTCACGTCAAAGCCCTTTTCGCGTTTTAGACGCTTGGCCAGCAGCTGAGCGATGGACAACACCACGTCTTTCTCTCGCTCCCCCTTGGCGCCGACCGCGCCAGGGTCTTTCCCGCCATGACCAGGGTCGACCACCACGATGATGTCGCGTTTGGCGTGCGCCGTGTCCTGGATCACCTCTGAGGGCACAGCAACGGGCAATGACGCAGCGGACTTCAGATCGAGCACCAGCCTATGGCCTTGCCCCTCCTGCGGCGGGAGCAAAAAGCTGTTGAGCTGCACCGGGCCGCTGAGGTCGAGGACGATTCGCGTATCCCCCAGACCAAAATGCCCGGAGCGGATCGAGTGGATCACCGTATTGGCGAGGGATAGCTGACTGAAATCGCCACTGAGGTTGGCGCCACTCAGATCAATGATCAGCCGCTCGGGCGAACTGAGCGAAAAGGTTTTGTAGTGCACCGGCCCGCTCAGATCAAACACCAATCGCAGCTTGTCATCCGACCGCCACAACCGTGCGTTGCGAATTTGCGTGGCCGAGACACCAAAGGGCAACGCGAAGGCTGCGCTGGCCAGAATCAGGTTGAGCAAGTGACGTCTGTGCATGAAGAGGACCGCTCGAGAAAAAGGCGTAGTCGAATTTAATGTAATAACATAACATGCCCAATCGATTCCCACGATGGACCTGCTCATGAATGCGCTGACTCTGCCGGATATCGCCGCGCAAGCCTCTCGCCAAGCTCTGCCACTCGACTGGGTGGGCATGTGCGGCATTGCTCTTCCTGTTCTGTTCGATGGCCAACGCCTGAGCGCAACAGCAGATGCGGGCGTGAGCCTCGATGACGGAGAGGCACGCGGTATTCATATGTCGCGGTTGTATCTGGCGCTGGAAATGCTCGAGCAGGAAAACCTGACACCGACCTTGTTGCGACGAATCCTGCAAAGTTTTCTCGACAGCCATGAAGGACTGTCCCGCAACGCTTACTTAAAAATTCACGCTGATTTGCTGCTCAAAAGGCCAGCGTTAATCAGCCCGTTGGCCGGTTGGAAAAGCTATCCAGTGAGCATCGAAGCGCGATTGAAAAACGCGATGTTCCACGTGGAACTAAAAATCGGCGTTGCTTATTCCTCAACTTGCCCGTGTTCAGCGGCACTGTCCCGGCAGTTGATTCAGCAGCAATTCGTCGATGACTTTGCCAACCAGTCACTGCAACACGCCGATGTATTGGCATGGCTCGGTTCCACAAAAGGCATCGTTGCGACGCCCCATAGCCAACGCAGCACCGCACATTTGAGCGTGCGTCTGGACGATTATCTGGATGACCTGCCACTGATCACCCTCATCAACGACGCCGAAGCCGCTCTCGGTACTGCCGTACAAACCGCGGTCAAGCGCGCCGATGAACAAGCCTTCGCCTTGGCCAATGGTCAGAACCTGATGTTCTGCGAAGACGCCGCGCGACGCCTGAACCTCGCCCTGAAACGCGCACCCGGCATCCACGCCTTTCACGTCCGGGTCATCCACGCCGAAAGCCTGCACGCCCATGATGCCGTTGCCGAAAGCCGCTGGAATTGGGAGGCTGCATGATCCGTTGCCAGGCATTGCGCTGGGGCGCCCCCGGCCAGCCACTCACACCGCCCGTGGATTTCGAATTGCCCAAGGGAAGCCTGACCGCCGTGATCGGTGCCAACGGGTCGGGGAAAAGCAGCTTGCTGAAAGTCATCGCAGGATTGCAAAAACCACTCACAGGCAAAATCTTCCTCGATGTTCCACGCCAGGGCTCGCTGTCCTTCCTCCCTCAGCAACAACACCTGGACCGGCAATTTCCTATCAGTCTCCAAGAGTTGGTAGCCGCAGGTTTTTGGGGTAGCAAGCAATCGCCCGAACTGCGCAGCCAACGCCTGAAAACAGTGTTGGAAGATTGGTGCCTCAGCGGTCTGGAGCAACGCCCTTTGATGGCCTTGTCCGGAGGAGAACTGCAACGCGCCCTGCTCGCCCGATTGAGCCTTGCGCAAACGCCCTTGTTGTTGCTCGATGAACCGCACGCGGCGCTCGACGAACTCGGTCAATCGCTGCTCTGGAAACATATCCACCAATGGCATGCCGAGGGTCGAACCCTGGTTGTGGTGTGCCATGACCTCGCCGCCGTTCGCCAACACATTCCACACACACTGCTGATCAACAGCAGCGGCTGCCTACTCGGGCCTAGTACCGAACTGATCCGCCAACAACCACAAACGCAGGTGGCCTGATGCTCGCAGCCACTCAGCTTTGGCAGCCCTTCCACGAGTTTGTGTTCATGCGTCGGGCACTTATCGGCGGACTCGTCCTGGCCTGCAGCACGGCTCCGCTGGGGGTATTTCTGATCTTGCGACGCATGAGCCTGATCGGCGATGCCGTCGCTCACGGCATCTTGCCCGGCGCCGCGCTCGGCTTCTGGTTCGCGGGATTGAGTTTGCCGGCATTGACGTTTGGTGGCTTGGGCGCAGGCCTGAGCATGGCCGGACTGGCCGCATGGATCACCCGTCGTACCGGCTTGCGAGAAGACGCCAGTCTGGCAGCGATCTACCCGATTTCCCTCGCCAGCGGAGTGCTGATCCTGGGCATTGCCGGCAAGCGCCTGGACCTTTTGCACCTGTTGTTTGGTTCCGCATTGGCGGTCGATGGCCCGACGTTGACCGGCATGTTGTGGGTCTCGGGCTTCAGCCTGATCGCCATGGGCCTGATCTACAAACCGCTGTTGCTGGACACCCTCGACCCGCTCTTTCTGCAAACCGTCAGCCGTCTCGGACCGCTGGCCCACGGTGTGTTCCTGACGCTCGTGGTGCTGAATCTGGTGATCGGTTTCCAGGCTATCGGCGCGCTGATGGTGGTCGGTCTGATGATGTTGCCCGCCGCCGCATCTCGTTTCTGGAGCCGCCGTTTGCCGGTGTTGATTGCCATCGCCGCCGTGCTCGGCTGCCTCTCGGTGTGGCTCGGATTACTGCTGTCGTTCTTCTACTCGCTGCCCAGCGGTCCGGCGATTGTGCTGGTGGCCGGTGGTTTTTATCTGTTGTCCGTGGTGTTGGGGCCGGTGCACGGTTTATTGCGCCGCCCGCCTTTGCTCACATCCCAATGAGGTGTTGCCCGATGCGCGCTCTACTCGTACTGTTCAGTTTGATGCTGTCGATGTCGCTGTCAGCGGCGGAAAAACTTCAGGTGGTCACCAGCTTCAGCATCCTCGCCGACATGACCCATCAGGTCGGCGGCGAGCATATCCAGATCACCAATATGGTCGGTCCGGACGCCGACGCCCACACCTACGAGCCGACGCCGGATGACGCCAAGGCACTGCTCAGGGCCAAGCTGATCATCAAGAATGGATTGGGTTTTGAGCCATGGCTGGACCGTCTGGTGACCAGCACCGAAACCAAGGCGCCGGTAATCAGTGCGAGTCACGGTGTCATTCCGCGCTCGCTGGATGAAGACGGCGAGACCGTTCCTGACCCTCATGCCTGGCACAACCTGGCGAACACCGAACTGTACATCGCCAACATCACCAAAGCGTTGATCGCCGCCGACCCGGCGAACACCGCCGACTACCAACGCAACAGTCAGGCCTACCTGAAACAGATCTACGCCCTGCTTGCCGAAGCCAAGGCCAAGCTCGGCTCCCTGCCGCCGGGCAATCGAAAAATCGTCACCTCCCATGACGCCTTCGGCTATCTGGGTCAGGCCTACGGGATCGACTTCATGGCACCGCAAGGACTGTCCACCGAACGTGAACCGTCGGCCGCTGAAGTCGCTGCACTGATCACCCAGATTCGCCAAGCCAAGGTCAAAGCGGTGTTCATGGAAAACATCAAGGACGCCCGCCTGCTGAAACAGATTGCCGATGAAAGCGGCGCGCAGATCGGTGGCACGTTGTACTCCGATGCACTCGCCGCCACCGGGCCGGCCAGCACCTTTGCCGGGCTGTTCGAATACAACCTCAACACCCTCTACCAAGCGTTGAGCAAACCATGATCCGCAAGAACCCTTCAGGGGATTTGCCGCAAATTGCGGAGTCCGCCTACGTAGATAAGACCGCCATCATTTGCGGCAAAGTGCTGATTGGAGAGAACGTCTTCGTCGGTCCTTACGCGGTGATTCGCGCCGACGAAGTAGACGCCAGCGGTGAGATGGAGCCGATCACCATCGGCGCCAACTCGAACATCCAGGACGGTGTGGTCATTCATTCCAAGTCCGGCGCCGCCGTCACCATCGGCGAGTTCAGTTCGATCGCCCATCGCTCCATTGTGCATGGCCCCTGCACCGTGGGTGACCGGGTGTTCATCGGCTTCAACAGTGTGCTGTTCAATTGCGCGGTCGGTGATGGTTGCGTCGTGCGGCATAACTCGGTGGTCGACGGTCGCGACTTGCCCGATGACTTCTACGTCCCCTCCACCACCCGCATCGGACCGAACACCGACCTGTCGCAGTTCCCCCTTGTCAGCGTCAGCGCCTCGGAGTTTTCCGAAGACGTGGCGCGCACCAACGTCGACCTGGTGCGCGGTTACAAAGCGCTGCAAAACGAGTTCTGACCATGACCAGTGTGCTGATTCGCAATGCCCGGCTGGTGAACGAAGGCCGTGAGTTCGAGGGAGATCTGCTGGTCAGCAATGGTCGAATCGTGAAGATCGCCAGCAGCATCCAGGGTGAAGATGCCGACGTGGAAATCGATGCCGACGGTCAATGGCTGCTACCCGGAATGATCGACGACCAAGTGCACTTTCGCGATCCCGGCGCACCGCACAAGGGCAGTTTCTACACGGAATCGAGGGCCGCGGTGGCTGGGGGAATCACCAGTTTCATGGACATGCCCAACACCCGTCCGGCGACCCTGACCCTCGCAGACCTGGCTGACAAGCAGCGGCGCGCGGCGATCAGTTCAGTGGCCAATTACGGTTTCCATTTCGGCGTCAGCAATGACAACCTCGACACCATCGCAGCGCTCAACCCTTGCGAAGTGGCCGGCGTCAAAGTGTTCATGGGCGCCTCCACGGGCAACATGCTGGTCGATGATCCTCGGATTCTGGAGCGGTTATTCGCCCAAGTGCCGACGATTCTGTTGGCCCATTGCGAGCACACGCCCAGCATCGAGGCCAACGACGCAAACCTTCGAGACCTGTTCGGCGAACACATTCCTGCGGCCGCCCATCCATTGATCCGCAACGCCGAGGCGTGCTTTCGTTCGTCCTCGATGGCCGTGGACCTGGCCAAGCGGCATGGCACGCGATTGCATGTGTTGCACCTGACCACCGCCCGCGAACTGGCGCTGTTTGAAGACAAGCCGCTGGCCCACAAACGCATTACCGCCGAAGTGTGCCTGCACCACTTGCTGTTCGATGATCGGGACTACTCCAGCCTCGGTAATCTGATCAAGTGCAACCCGGCCATCAAGTCTCAAGCCGACCGCGATGCATTGCGCCAGGCACTGCACAGCCATCGACTCGATGTGATCGGCAGCGACCACGCGCCGCACACGTGGGCGGAGAAACAACAGCCTTATCATCAGGCTCCTTCCGGCCTGCCGCTGGTGCAACACGCCCTGCCCGCGTTGCTGGAATTAATGGCTGACAAAGTCCTGCCGATAACCACCCTCGTGGCCAAGACCAGTCACCGCGTAGCCGATTTGTTCGCTATTCCCGACCGCGGTTATCTGCGCGAGGGCTATTGGGCCGACCTCGTTCTGATCAAATCCGAACCCGATGGCGTTGCCGTTTCCCAGCAGCCCATCCTGTCTCAATGCGGCTGGACGCCTTTCGCCCGGCAGCGTTTTCGTCACAGTGTCAGCACCACGCTGGTGTCCGGGCAAATTGCCTGGCACGACAAACGTCTTAATGACAACTGTCAGGGATTACCATTACGGTTTATGCGCTAGCGCGTAATACAGAAGCACTCGAGAGCATCACCATGATTCAGATCCGCCTGCCCGATGGTTCATTGCGTGAATACGATCAGCCATTGTCCGTGTACGAACTCGCCGCGAGCATCAGCCCCGCGCTGGCCAAAGCGGCGGTGGCCGGTCGGGTGGACGGCGTGTTGGTGGACTGCGAATACGTGATCAGAGGCGATGCTCGGGTCAACATCGTCACGCCTCAAGAACCCGATGGCCTGGAGATTCTTCGACGCTCTTGTGCATTGATACTGGCGATGGCGGTCAAGCAACTTCATCCCCATGTTCAGCTGCAGGCCGGGTCGGCGCTGGGGGATGGTTTCTTCTGCGGGTTTACCCTCAATCAATCGTTAACCCGCGACGACCTGCCGCTGATCGAAGCCCGCATGCAGCTGCTGGCCGCGACCAACCACTCAATCCGCCGCCGAGCCTCGAAGGCAGAAGATCGACGGTCGCTATACCGCCTGGGAGACTTCGAGCATTTAACGGCAGGCCCACAGGTTCCAGCCACGAAGGTGTTGCAGGCGTTTTCCCTCGACTACATCAGCGGTACGTCTGAACAACGGGTCTACGGCACGTGTTGGTCTTGCCAACAGGAACTGGACAGCTGGCGAGCACCGCCCCTGGTCATGATTGTCAGCATGGCGGAGCGCCAGGCGAGTTATGTCCAGTCGGTGACCGAGGCATTGCGCCGAAGCGGTGTGCACGTCCATGTGGATCTGCGCCATGAAAAGGTCCGCCACAAGATTCGTGAGCACGGTCAAAAAGTGCCGTACCTGATGGTCGTGGGCGAGAAGGAACAGGAAGGAGAGTTCGTCAGTTTGCGCAGCGGTGCGGGCGAGGATTTCGGCAGGATGGGTATTGAGGCAGCGTGTCAGTGGCTGAATCAAGCCCGCTCCCGCACAAGCGTGTAGGGAGCGGGCGTAACGACGAAGGTCTTAAGCGCGAGGCTTGACCGTTCCGCAATCCTGTCCCAGCCACACGGCACGACTTTCCAGGCTGCCCTTTTGATTAATGCCGGTAGCGTTGAAAGTGCCGTTGACCTTGGTGGTGAACTCACGGTCGCTGAGGAAAGTAGCCACACCGGCGCCTTGCGCTTTCGGACAGCTGAAACGGAATTTCCACTGGTTACCAGAGCGATCAGTGATTTCCTGCTTGCAGCCCGATTGCGGGTCGGTCAGTGGAATATTGTCGGTCTTCACCTGCTCCGGTGTCAGGCACGCCCGAATCCCTTTGCCGCCCATGGTGATGCCCTGTTTCTCCAATTGTGCGCGCTGTTCCGGGGTCATCTGGCTCTGTAACTGCCCGAGGATCAGTTGCAAGTCCGGCAGGTTCTGGTCATCGACCTTCATGTTGCTGGTGGTCAATTCCCATAACCCCGGTTGCAGCATCTGTGCCTGAGCCGCCACCGGAAGTGACAAACCAACAGCCATGGCCAAACCCAGCAGACGAACGTTCATCGAGTAACTCCTGATCAGTTGTGGCCGTTAGACGCCGGGCATCGGCTTCGGTTCATGGGCCAATTAAATAGCGACATTCTGCACGGAACATGGTCTGTTAAGCACTGAATCTTCAGGAGCAAGGCTGCCCCATGGATTACTTTGGACCGCACATTTTCGGCTACACCATTGCACTGCTTCACACGCTGGGCCTGATTGCTGCCATTCACGCCGTGCTCACCGTCCGCACCGCCCAGGGATCGATTGCCTGGGCGCTTTCGTTGGTGTTTATTCCTTATCTCACGCTCATCCCCTATCTGGTCTTCGGCCGCAGTACCTTTGATGGCTACATCAAGGCGCGGCGCCAGGCCAACGAAGAGATGCGCAAAGCCATCTCCGAGCTCAACTGGCGCCCCTGGGTCGAGGAGGCGCTGACCGCTCGTGCTTCCAACGCCTACGCGTCGTTGCGGGCGATGCCGAAACTGGGCCGCATGCCGTGCCTGGCGAACAACGAAGTGCATTTGTTGATCAATGGCCAAGCCACCTTTGATTCGATTTTCGAGGCTATCAGCCAGGCGAAAGAAGCCGTGCTGATTCAGTTTTTTATCATCCACGATGATCGTCTCGGCCAACGCCTGCAAACCCTGCTGCTGGAAAAAGCGGCCGAAGGCGTCGCGATTTACTTGCTGTACGACCGCATTGGCAGCCACTCCCTGCCCCACAGCTACGTGCAACCGTTGCGCGATGCCGGCGTCGAAGTCAAAGCGTTCGCCACTCGCAGTGGCTGGCTCAATCGCTTCCAGGTGAATTTCCGCAACCATCGCAAGATCGTGGTGGTCGATGGTGTCCTGGGATTCGTGGGTGGACATAACGTTGGCGACGAATACATGGGCGAGAAACCACCGCTCGCGCCTTGGCGAGATACCCATGTTCGAGTCCGCGGTCCGGTGGTGGCCTGCATGCAGGAGTCTTTTGCCGAAGACTGGTTCTGGGCTGCACGGTCGTTGCCGCCGCTGATCCTGCCGGATGTGTATCCGGACGACGGCGTGCTTTGCCAATTGCTGGCGAGCGGCCCGGCGGATTCCTACGAAACCTGTTCATTGTTCTTCGTCGAAGCCATCCATGCCGCGACCGAGCGGGTGTGGATCACCAGCCCCTACTTCATCCCCGACGAAGCGGTGTTTGCCGCACTCAGGCTGGCAGTGCTGCGCGGTGTCGATGTGCGTCTATTGCTGCCCTCGCGTCCGGACCACCGTATCGTCTATGCAGCCTCCAGCCTCTATGCCTTCGAGGCCGTTCGCGCGGGGGTGCGGGTGTTCCGCTACGAGCCCGGTTTCCTGCATCAGAAAGTGGTATTGATCGACAATGAAATCAGCGCCATCGGCAGTGCCAACCTGGACAACCGCTCGTTCCGGCTTAACTTCGAAGTGATGTTGTTGACGGTCGACAGCGCATTTGCCGCCGAGGTGGAGCAGATGCTCAACGAAGACTTCAATCAGGCCCATGAAATCGCCAAGGAAGAAAGCCGGGAGACCCACCGCCTGCAACAGATCGGCATGCGGGTCGCCCGGCTTATTTCACCGATTCTCTAAGGGTTGTAGATGTCGTCGCGGGTCCATGGCAATTCATGGCTGCCATCGGGGTGGGCTTTGACCGCGAGGATCTGGTGCAGGTTGATCCAGCCCCGGGCAAACGCATAAGCGCATCCCGCCAGGTACAGCCGCCAGATCCGTAGGGCCTGCTCCGGCACTTGCCTGGACGCCGCTTCCAGATTGTCTTCCAGGCGTTCACTCCAGTGGTCCAGGGTACGCGCGTAGTGCAGGCGCAGGCTCTCGACGTCGACGATCTCCAAACCTGCTTCACTGATTTCGGCCGAGATCATCGACAGGTGCGGCAGCTCGCCGTTGGGGAACACGTATTTCTCAATGAAGTCGCCGGCACCGCGTCCCACCGGACGGCCGTCGGTGTGTTTGGCGGTGATCCCGTGGTTCATCACCAGGCCGCCTTCTTTCACCGCGCCGAACAAGGTTTTGCAGTACTCAGCCAGATTCGCGTGGCCGACGTGTTCGAACATGCCGACACTGACCACTTTGTCGAAGCGCCCATCTTGAGGCAGGTCGCGGTAGTCGAGCAGTTGCAGCTCGACCAGATCCTCCAGACCTTCCTCTTTCACGCGTTCACGGGCCAGGGCGAGTTGTTCTTTGCTGAGCGTAATGCCGAATACCCTGGCGCCGAACTCCCGCGCCGCGTACCGCGCCAGTCCGCCCCAACCGCAACCGACGTCCAGCAAATATTCACCCGGCTGCAACCGCAACTTGCGGCACAAATGACGGAATTTGGCTTGTTGCGCCTGCTCCAGGGTTTCACTACCGGTCTCGAAGTACGCACAGGAATACGCCATGTCACTGTCTAGCCACAGCTGGTAAAACGCATTGGACAGGTCGTAGTGATAGGAGATGGCTTTGGCGTCGGTTTCCTTGTCGTGGACGGTACGAACCGGTTGATTGTCGTCGTTTTCGTCCAGCATCGCCTGACTCCACTCATCGCAGACGCGGATAACGTCGCTGATGGAGCCTTCCAGCTCAAGTCTACCCTCGACAAACGCCGCTCCGAGCGCGTCCAGGCTTGGATGGGTGAACTGGGTAACCATTTGTGGGTCCTTGACCACAATCGTGACGCTGGGCGTCGGCCCCAGATTGAATTCATGGCCGTCCCAGAGTCGCAGGCGTAGCGGTAGCTGCAGATTCTGTAAGGCCGGTGGAAGATGCGCGAGCATGGAGTGTTCCCCTGGTTTCAGACGTCTGATGTGAGGGTAGACCATCCTGGAAAATTAGCTGGCTATCGAATTAATAGCCGACTTCTATGATTTGCCACGCTGCAACCAACCATCGTGAATCCACTGCTTGAGCCATGTCACAGCTTGAAGTGGTGCGCCCTCTCCATAGATGACTGTCAATTCGGAGCACAGTTCAGCAAAATTCCATCCCTGTTCAAACAGTCCTTTTAGAGCGTTGGCCTCTTCAGGTTCCAGGCTTCGATAGTGGCAAACCAGATCATTTCGACAGATCACCACAACGCTGGGAGCGTCGAGTCCCGTACTGCCAGGGAACTGCGTTTCATCCTTGGCTGATCGCCAAAGCGCCACACTGTTGAAAGCACATTCAAGCCATTGCAGCGAAGGACTGGGGCTGACTCGCAGCGTCGGCCAGTCGTGCGGCGCCAGCTCCGCCATGTCCTGCATCGTCAACGGCGTTCCCGGTGGCGCATCGAATGCCAGCGTGAAAGCCCACTCCAGAGCGGCGAGTTCGGCCAGTGGTGCACTTTGCTCTTGCACCAAGTGCTGGCGAATAAACGCTTTGAAGCCTTCGCCGAACCAGCGAAGGCTGTAGTGAGCCGAGGGATTTTGACGGATGTACGTGGCGGCGAGCCGTTCGAACTCGTCGTCACCTAGCCAGTTAAGGACTGCGGGATAGTCGCCGCGCAGCACTTCCTGCAGCCGGGCTTGGTAAGCGTTGTGATAAATCGCCAGCCCCGTGCAGACATCCAGCGTCGGGCCACCCATCAGGCTTGAGCCCAGCGCCAAGTCAGCTACCGAAGACTCTCCCGACAGGTAACGCTCAAAGGACTGTTGCCATTCGTTCAGGCGCATTTGTGCCTCCGGGCCAGCACGCTCTCGCCCAGCTCCCGGGCTTTTTGCAGTTCAGTGAGCAGTTCTGCAAACGGCGGAAAATGGTCATCGCGCTCCAGCAGCGTAGCAACAGGACCGAGGTAATCGAGGGTTCGTTGGTAAAGCGCCCAGACCGGATCGCTGACGGGATGGTCATGGGTGTCGATGACGTAATCGCCGTAATCGCTATGGCCGGCCAGGTGGAGCTGGCGAATCCTGTTCGCCGGCAAACCTTGAATGAAGGTCCACGGATCGAAGCCATGATTGCGTGAGCTGACATAGACATTGTTGACGTCCAGCAACAGCTCGCAATCGCTCAGCTGACTCAAGGCGCGAAGAAATTCCCACTCGCTGAAATCATCGCCGGCACTGCGCACATAGCTGGAGACGTTCTCCAATACCAAGGGGCGCTGCAAAACGTCTTGCACCTGGCGCACTCGACCTGCCACGTAATACAGGCTTTCTTCGGTGTACGGTAATGGCAACAAATCATGCAACTGATGGGCGTTGCCACGGCTCCAGCACAAGTGATCGGAAATCCACGCCGGTTTGACGCGATCAGCCAGCCGTTTGAGCTGTTGCAGATAGCCCGGATCGAGAGCATGCGGCCCGCCAATGGACAGCGACACACCATGCATCACCAGCGGATAACGCTCGGCGATGGCATCAAGGTAGTAGAGGGCTTTGCCGCCCTGCACCATGAAGTTTTCGGAGACAACTTCGAACCAGTCCACGGCCGGCGACTGATCAAGAATCTGTTGGTAGTAGGCACTGCGCAAACCCAGGCCATAACCCAGACAAGGAAGGGATGCAGACATTTGCGGACTCCTCGCAAAAAAGCCGCAGTGGCCATGGGTAGCCACTGCGGCGCCAAGCGGCGGTCGGTTATTCGCCGACCTTGCCGCCCGCTTTCATGCATTCGGCCTGAGTCATCGCCTTGAAGCCGTGCCCTTTGCAGACGCCCTGACCCTTGCAGGCGTTTTCTGCGGTTTTGCAATCGTTCATGCCTTTGCAGGAAGTCACGCCGTAGCAGTGAACCTGAGCCGCGTCGGCGGCTTGGGCCTGCGTGGCAACACCGGCAAACAAGGTTGCAGCGGCGAAGGCGAGAGCGGCACCAGCGGTAGCGGATTTGAAGTTCATTTTTGTATCCTCGGTGATCGTCAGGGTTGTCGGCTGGAACGTTGTTCAGTCCCGACACAGCACTAGAGAGCGCGGCCCCAACGGCGTTACAGAGGCATGCAAAAAAAATTCAGATCGTTCAACTCTCGTCTTTGAGCTTGAGCAAAGGCTCCTGAAAGCGCAGCAAACGCCCAGCGTTGCCCAGTACCAGCAACGTGCTCAAGTTATGCAGCAACGCCGCAATCATCGCGCCCGCCGCACCGAGCCAGCCAAACGCAGCGAAGGCCACAATCGCCAGGGTCCAGCCCAAACCGATGATCACATTGACCTGTAAGGTCTGGCGACATTGGCGACTCAGACGCACACAGGTGCCGAGCCGACGCAGATCGCTGCCGATCAATACAATGTCAGCCGAGGCCAGCGCAATGTCCGCCCCACCCGCGCCCATGGCCACACCGACGACACCGGCCTTGAGCGCCAGGGAGTCGTTGATCCCGTCCCCGACCACCATCGGCCGAAAGCCGCTGCCGATTTCCTTGAGCACGCGATTAAGCTTGTCCTCCGGCAACGCCTGCGCCTCGACATCGCTGATGCCGACATCGCGGGCCAGCGTATGCGCGACGCTCTGCCGATCCCCGGTGAGCAGCAACTGCCGACCCAGGCCCAGTTCTCGCAACTCATTCAGGGCAAATCGCGCCTCGGGTTTGACACTGTCGGCCAGTAACAGCCAGGCGAGAAATTCACCTTTAAGCGCCAGCCCGGCAATCGGACCGTCGTGCTCAGGAACCGCCGACGTGGCAATGCCCAATTGCGCGAACAACTCCGGACGACCGAGGGCGGCCTCACCCTGTTCAGTCATCGCTACCACGCCCAATCCCTGGCGCTCATGGATGTCCGACAGCAACAGGAAATGCTCCTGCGTGACCAGCCCGGCGAGCGCACGACTGACCGGATGACTGCTGGCGGATCCGAGGCTGGCGGCCAGTTTCAGAACATGACTGCGGTCTTCCAGCGGACTGTCGATCGACTGCAGGCGCAGGGTGCCGAACGTCAGCGTACCCGTCTTATCGACCACCAGCGAAGTGAGGTCCGCCAGCTCTTCAAGGAACGCCGAACTGCGAATCAGAATGCCGTGCCGCGCCGCCACCGCCACCCCGGCAATGGCCGTTGCCGGTGCCGACAACACCAGTGCACAGGGACACGCCGCAACCAGCACCGCGAGCATTGCCTGAGCGTCATTGGTGACAAACCACGTCACTGCCGCCAGCAGTAGAACCAACACCATGTAGCTGCCAGCGTAACGCTCCAACAAACGAGTAATCGGCGGCTTGGAACGCTCGGCGCTTTGCATCAGCGCGATGACTTTACCCAGGGTCGACTCGTTGCCGGTGCGGGTCACTTCAATGCGCAGCAGCCCATCGAGGTTGATCGCACCGCCGAACACCGGCATGCCCACGGCGGCTTCCATCGGCACCGATTCCCCGGTAATCGAAGCGGTATCGAGGCTCGCCTGACCGGACAACACCCGACCGTCCGCCGGTACGCGATCACCGGCCCGCACCTCGACCAGATCGCCGGCCTTGAGGGTGCTGTTGTCGACTTCGAGGATCGAACCATCCAACTGCACCTTGCGCGCATGGCTGCGGGTCAGTTTGCCAAGCGCATGAATCGCCTCCTGAGAACCGATCACGCTACGCTCTTCCAGCACGTGGCCGAAGATCATGATGATCGGCAACAACGCGGCGGTCAGTAGATCACCCGTGGCCCAGGCACCCAGCATGGCGAGTGCGATCAACTGGTCGGTGATCCCGTGCAAGCTTGGGTAACGCAGGCTGTACCACGCCGAACGCATGACCGGCACGGCCACCAACAGCGAAGCAAAGCCAAGCAGCAATTGACTGACGCCGGTCTGTTCCGGTGACAGCCAGCGCCAGATCAGACCGAGCCCGAGCAAGCCCAGTGCGAGCATGGCCAGCGTCAGTTGGCGAGCGGCGCTGCGTTGTTCGGCCGAGGACAACATGCTCGGTGCGGCGGCGGATTGCGCGGTCATTGTGCAGCTCCCTGAATGATCAGGCGGGAATCGTCTTTCGGATCAACCGTGGTCACGGAACCGGCCTGACCAAGAATTTTCGGCATCCGTTCGCGGTAAATACGCAGCAGCATTTGCGGGTCGGTGCCCTGCTGTTGAGCCGTGGCCAGACTCAGGACGGTGGCGGTGTCGGCAGACGCTTTTGCCAGTCGTTCGCTGGCTTGGGCATGGGCCACTTGCAACGTTCGATCCGCTTGTTCGTTAGCGGCCTGAGTTGCCTTCTCGGCTTCGGTACGTGCGTTCGCCACGGCTTTGTCGGCTTGTTGACTCGCGGTCAGTACCGCGTTGAAGGCGTTAACCGCAGGGCCGGGCAAACTCGATTGCACGTCGACTCGGGCGACTTCGATGCCCAAGCCCTGCCCTGTTGCCCTCAGTTCGGCCAACCGCTGATTGATGCCCTGCACCAGATCACCGCGCAGACGTTCACGGCGTTCGGCAGCCTGATTGTCGGCGCCGATCAGCTCCGGACGCGCCACCAAAATGGTGTCCAGATCTCGCGCGGCGGTCAGGGCCACGGCACTGCGGGTGACCAACCGATCCAGCGCGGGCAGCACATGTTCACCTTGCAGCACGAACGCATAGGGCTCGGTGACTTTGTAGAACACCCGCACATCGAGTTGCACCACGCCGGCATCACCCGTCAGCAAATAGCCGGACCCGGCGAGTGCATCACTGAGCGGTGTGGCGAACGTGGCCACGCGATCAGCCTGCAAGGCGACATCACTGCGCAACAGGTTTTCCACCCGGCGTTCTATGACCCGATCAGCGGCGGGCAGTAAAACCACCTGCTCAAACGGTCGCGGCCACGCCAGTAATAAACCGGCATTCTGAATGCGATCCAGCGCCCCGAAATGCAGAACCACTGCGCGATTCTGTGGATCAATCTGCCGCACATTGGAGAACGCCCAAGCCAATGCAGCCAGAACCGTTACGGCATACAGCGCCAGAAAAGCCAGGCGTCCGGCCTGAATCCAGGGACTGCTTAACTCATGTGTTCCACGTGGAACTAAACTCATGGCTGCGACCCGGACTTGTTTTCGAGGGTCTGCGGGCCGTCAACCAACACCCGGAACGGCGCGGCATCGGTGCGCAATATCAGTTTGGTGCCCGGCGAAACAATGGTGCCCAAGGTGTCGAGGGAGCGCAGCAAGTTGTAGAGCTGCGGAGATCCGGCGTACGCACGGCCGTAAATCTGTGCTGCTTCGACCCGCGATTGAGCTTCGATGTCAGCCGCCTTTACCGTTGCATCGGCCTGCACAACTCGCGCATCCCGCTCGGCAGCGGACCGGATTTGCGCAGCTTCACGCTTGCCGATTGCGGTGCGTTCGGTCGCAATTGTTTCACGCTCGGCGCGCATGCGATCAACCGTGGCAGTGAGCGTTACCGACGGCAGGGTCAAACGTTCGATGCCGACTTGCAGCACGCGCACGCCATAAGTGGTGAGCAATTGCTGATCGATCTGCTGCCGCAGTTGCGCCTCAAAGTCGGCAATGTGCACTTGATTCGCATCGGTATTAACCAGGTTTGCCAAATCAAAACTGCTGGCCGTGGTTTCCAGCGCGGAGCCGACAAACGTGCGGATCTGCCGTGCCGCTTCATCCGGCTGGTTTTGCACGGCGCGCATGAAGCGTTGCACGTTGTCCGGATCGCCCTGCACCTGCCACGCCACGTAGGCCTGAACGATGATGCGCAAACCGTCGCGGGTGCCGACATCCTGCAAACCACTGGAAGTGGTCCGTAGCCGCAAGTCGACAGGAATGGCCGCTTCAAACGGTGCCGGCCAGCGCCAGCCAAGACCCGGCTCCAGCAATACTCGCGATGGATTGCCGAAGCGCGTGATCACGGTGGCCTCCCCCGAGCGCACCTGGACCAGGCTGGCGGCAGCGATGGCAAACGCCACGAGCAACGCCGCCCAGCCCATGCGCCGCCATGGGAACGGGCCGGCCTCTTGTGGATCGCCGTGGTGATGATGGTGGTGCCCGTGGTGATGCCCATGTCCGCCATGGCCGTGATCGTGGCCGGCGTGGTCATCGTGATCGTGTGTGTGCGACTGGCTCAATGGGTAGCTCCTGGCTGGGCGCTCGTACGCGGCGACGCAGGATCAGCCGGCAGCGTGAATGTACGGAGGTCGATGGTCGGCGCATTACTGCTGCCACCCAGACGATGATCAAGAATCAGCAGCTTGGCGTTGGCCAGGCCCTGGCTCAGTTGGCTGAGGTATTGTTCGAGCACAAAGGCTTGGCCGGCGCTGGCGTAAGCTTTCCGTTCGGCGTTGAATTTCAGGTCTGCCGCCTGGGCCGTGGCGTTGATTTCATGCGCGCTGGCGGTCGCTTGGTCGCGGGCAATGCTGGCCTGCAGTTGCGCCTGGTTGGACGCCTCCGCAGCCGCACCGCGTTCCCGCGAGATCAAGGCTTGCGCGCCAATCTGCGCAGCCTGCACACCGTGATAGGCATTGGCGGCGCCGGCCGGTGGGTGAATCGCCTCGACCACGGTGGCGAGAATTTCCACACCGCTATTGAGTTTCCGCAAGTCAGCCTGCACTGCCCGGCCGATCTCTTCAGCGAGCCCTACCCTGTCCTCGCCGAGCAAACCGTCGAGGGTTCGCGAGGCGAAGTCATGCACCAGAATCCGGCTGGCGGTACTGCGAATCAGCGTCGGCACGTCCGCGCTGTTGTAGGTGGCCGCCAGCGCCGCTTGATCGGTCAGGCCGATGCGATAGACAAAACGCACGTCCATGTTGACGATCTGGAAGCTCTGTTTGTCGGCGCGACTGCTGGCGATGACCTGGGATTTATCGTTCACGTGGCTGGCGTCCCATAGCCGATTGGCAATCGCCGGCGCCGGGCCTTCGGCAGGCTCGGGCACGACCGGTGTCGACGCTTCGCCAACACTGGTAGCCAACTCGTGAACTACGCCATTTTCAATATTCAGCACGCGCCCCAACGGCCACGGCAAACCAGCGTGCAAGCCAGGTCCAAACACCTCCACCGGTTTGCCGAAACGCTCGTAGATGCCCCGCCCTTGCAACGGTATTTCGTGAATACCGGTAAGTGACCAGCCGACAAAGGCAATCACCGCCAGCACCGGCAAAAACGCCCGGCGCATGTAAGTGAAGGCCCAGATCTGCCGCAAGTCGATGCCAAAACGGTTGTGCAGTTCGTGTTGCAACGCAAGCAGCGGTTGCGGCGGCCAGCGCAGCATGTCGGCGACAAAACTGCGCGCCAGCAACGTCGGTTCCAGTTGTTCACGCTTCGGGCTGAACAGCGACAACACCGCACGCAGTAGCAACTCGACCGCGACCAGCCCCGGCAGCAAACCGATCAGCACCGCCAATCGCACCGGCCATACCGAGGTTTCACTGGCGAACAACAGACACAACGCGCCGATCACCAGGCAAATGATTGCCACCCGCGTCAATTGCGCCAACGGCCCGGCTTCGGGCCATTGAGCGATGTTTTCCTGGGCCAGTTGCCGCTCGACCACCAGCAGACCAAACGCCAGCAGCAATGCCAGCGCCGCGCCGACGCTGGCCGATAACCCCAGCGCGGCGGGCGGTAATGCGAGGTTCCAGAACTGACTGATGCTGAACAACGTCAACAGCGCCCAACCGCCGAGCCAGAGCGTTGGCGCGCCGATCTGGCCAAGCATTCTCATCGAGCCCTGACTGAGTCGCTCCAGCAGCCGCTCATACCACCCTTGCGGTGCAACGGCTTCTTCGACCACGACCACGGACAGCGGCGGGTCCATCGCCTGCGTTCGCCACCGGGTCACCCACCAGGCGGATTGCAGACCGGCGACCAGCACCAGTAAAGCGGCGCTCTGACTCACCAACAACGCGCCCCACAATGACTGCGGCGCAAACAACCCGACAAACAACGCCAGCACCAGCCCGGCCGCTGCCAAAGCACTCAGGCCAATGGCGAACTGGCGCAATCGCCGCCCCTGAAAGAGCGCCTGCTGAAAGCGCGGCAGCCCTGCTACCTGCGCGCCATCGACTTCGAGATCGACTTGCATACCACCCCAGTGCTTATTCAATGCGGACATCGCGTTTCGTTACGATATAACGAAAACGGTGAAATTTTTGTACTAAATCCTGCTATCTAAAGGCGCTGAACCTGTCTCTTGGCTGAAGCCTTGACCGAAACTGCGATAAACGCTCATATTACGCTCGTAATTTTTATCAACTACTACGGTTAACCAGCCCGATCTCTTCACTTCAGGAGTACATCCATGAGCAGCTACGACGTCGTGATTCTGGGCGGTGGCCCCGGTGGTTATAACGCCGCGATTCGTGCCGGCCAGCTAGGCTTGAAAGCGGCCTGCGTCGAAGGTCGCGCGACCCTGGGCGGCACTTGCCTGAACGTCGGCTGCATGCCGTCCAAGGCGCTGTTGCACGCTTCCGAACTCTACGACGCGGCCATGGGCGCGGAATTCGCCAACCTGGGCATCGACGTCAAACCCACCCTCAACCTCGCCCAGATGATGAAACAAAAGGATGAAAGCGTTACCGGGCTGACCAAGGGCATCGAGTTTCTGTTTCGCAAAAACAAAGTCGACTGGATCAAGGGCTGGGGCCACATCGACGGGCCGGGCAAAGTCACGGTCACCGACAGTGCCGGCGGCAAGACCGAGCTGAGCGCCAAGGACATCATCATCGCCACCGGCTCCGAGCCCACTCCCCTGCCGGGCGTCGACATCGATAACCAACGCATTCTCGATTCCACCGGGGCGCTGTCGCTCGCCGAGGTGCCCAAACACCTGGTGGTGATCGGTGCCGGTGTCATTGGCCTGGAACTGGGCTCCGTGTGGCGGCGCCTGGGTGCTCAAGTCACGGTAGTCGAATTTCTCGATCGCATCTGCCCGGGGGTAGACATTGAGGCAGGCAAAACCCTGCAGCGCTCGCTGAGCAAACAGGGCATCACCTTCAAGTTGAGTTCGAAAGTCACCAGCGCCACGTCAACGGCGAGCGGTGTTCAGCTCAGCATTGAACCGGCGGCCGGCGGCACCGCCGAGTGGCTGGAGGCCGATTACGTGCTGGTGTCGATCGGGCGCCGGCCGTACACCCAAGGCCTGGGTCTGGAAAACGTCGGCCTCGTCACGGACAAGCGCGGCATGCTCGCCAACAAGGGTCACCGCACCGAAGCGCCTGGCGTGTGGGTAATCGGTGACGTCACGTCCGGGCCGATGCTCGCCCACAAGGCCGAAGACGAAGCCATGGCCTGCGTGGAACAGATTGTCGGCAAGGCCGGCGAAGTGAATTACAACCTGATTCCCAGCGTGGTCTACACCAAACCGGAGCTGGCCAGCGTCGGCAAGACCGAAGAGCAGCTCAAGGCCGAAGGTCGCGCGTACAAGGTCGGTAAATTCCCGTTCACTGCCAACAGCCGGGCCAAGATCAACCACGAAACCGAAGGCTTCGCCAAAGTGCTGGCCGATGAACGCACGGACGAAATTCTCGGCGTGCATCTCGTAGGCCCGAGCGTCAGTGAAATGATTGGCGAGTATTGCGTGGCGATGGAATTCAGCGCCTCGGCCGAGGACATTGCGCTGACGTGCCATCCACACCCGACACGGTCGGAGGCGTTGCGTCAGGCGGCGATGAATGTGGAGGGGATGGCGACGCAGATGTAAGGCTGTAGGTTTTCGTTATCCGGTCTACCGCTGTCGCGAGCAGGCTCACTCCTACAGTTGATTTGTGGCGTTCACAAAACCGTGTAAAAGTGAGCCTGCTCGCGATGGGGGCGATGCGGTCTAAAGCGGAAGATGCCCCAACGGCAACGCCCCGGGCGTCTTCACCGTGTGAATCGCAAAGTTACTGCGGATATCGCTCACACCCGGCAACTTCAGCAGCCTCTCGGTGAGAAAGCGGTCATACCCACGCAAATCCGGCACCACCACCTGCAGTAAAAAATCCGATTCACCAGACACCAGAAACGCCGAAATCACTTCCGGCAACGCCGTTACCGCCACACGGAACGCTTCGGCTTGCTCGTCGTTGTGACGCTCGACCTTGACCCCGACAAACACCGTCAGCCCTAGCCCCACTTCATCGCGATCCAGATTCGCCTGATAACCGCGAATCACCCCGGCCTCTTCCAGCATCCGCACTCGACGCAAACAGGGCGAGGCAGACAAACCGATTTCGTCAGCCAACTGCACATTGCTCAGTCGACCGTCCCGTTGCAGGGCCGCGAGGATCTTGCGGTCGTAGGCGTCCAGTTTCATGGTTTGGCAGATCCTGATGGTTTGATCCTATATAAGCAGCAGGTTATGCCAATTTTCCATGCTTTAGAAGCTGACTTCGCAACCACCTGCCCTGCCCTTGCGTCCTAGACTGGCCCTACCGAATCGACAACGAAAGGGGCGCAACATGGCAGGACTCTGGCTGTTTTTCATGGCATTGGCGGTGGTGTATTTGTTGCCTGGGCCGGACATGATCCTGCTGTTGCAAACCGGCGCCCGTCAGGGAAAAGGAGCGGCATTGGCGACGGCGGTGGGCTTGGGGATTGCCCGTGGCTGCCATGTGGCGTTGGCCGCGTTGGGGTTGGCGGCATTGTTCAAAGCGGCGCCCTGGACGTTCGATGTGGTACGTCTGGCCGGGGCCGCGTATCTGCTGTGGATGGGTATTCAATGTCTGCGGACGACGATGCTGCCGAACCTGAACGGCACCGAAACGACGACAGCAAAACCGCGCTGGTCGGCGTCGATTCAGCGCGGCCTGCTCACCAATTTGCTCAACCCCAAGGCGTTGCTGTTCTGTTCGGTGCTGCTGCCACAGTTCATCGATCCACACGCCGGTTCAGTCCTCAGGCAATTCGCGATCCTGGGCATGGTGCTGGTCAGTATCGGCTTCCTCTTCGACAGCGCCTACGCATTGGTCGGCGCGGCACTGGGCCGTTGGCTGCAACGCAGTCCTTCGGCCCAGCGACTCCAGCAATGGCTGTTTGGCAGCCTGTTGATCGGTTTCGCAGTGCGGCTGACCTTTGTGCAACAAGCGTAAGCCTTACCGCGTCCGACGACGGCGACGGTTGATCAACAGCAATGCCACCGCCGTCACGCCGAAGACACCGCCGATCTGCAGCGGCCACTTGTAGGGCCGCAGTATGGAACGCGTTGCGTCAGTGGCCTGGGTTACATATCGCTTGCTGGCGTTTTCGAAGTCGGGATAAGGGCACTGGTGACCAAAATCCACCGCCCAATCCACATAAGGTCCTTCTTTTACATAGCGCTGGTACAGCGCACTTTGCTCTTCAAGGCTGCTGTTCCAGCCCGCCGCCGCGCACAGCACCGCCGCAAACGCCTGGCTGGTGTGCGGCAAGTTATCAGCGGCGCGACTGGCCAATGCCGTGGCCACGAACCGATAGTGATAGCGCTCGTCAGGTTTGGCGGCACTGGCTTGCTGGCGCCGGACTTCACCTTCAGCCACTAACGGTCCGACCTTCAGCTCAGTGTTTTCGAGGCTGTAATTGCCGCCAAACGTGGCGTAGTCCGGGGCCATCTCGTAACCGAGAATGTCCATGCCCCACTCGCGCGCCGTCCAGGCGGCATTGAACAGGGCGGCGGCGCGTTTGGTCGGCCACCATGCTGCATCAGCCAATTGACGCTGTTGCGCATACAACCGGGCTTTCTTCTGCAGATCAGGATTGTCGAAGTACACCAGCGCTTCGTCGTAACGCTCTTCGCGCAACAACCGACGGCCGAGCAGATTTCGCAGTTTCGCCGCCACCGGCAGTGGCACGTAGTTGTCACGGTCCTGCTGGGTCAATGGCGGTGGCTTGGGCACCTGAGTGTCGACGTAATGCTTGAGTTCATCGACGGTCAGCACCCGTTCGGCCACCGTCGCGGCATCGAACCAGTAGAGGCTTTGGCTGCGATACAACTGATCGAACGCTTGCAGATAATCCCCGCGTTGCAGCGCCAGAATTGCGCTTTCGCCTTCGACCCGACACTTGGGCTGAAGCGTTTCGTAATCGTAGTCCGGCGTGCGACGCTCACCCCACGATTCATTCTGCGGGAACGCTTGAGCCGCCTTCGCATACGCCGCAGCCGCCGCGGTTTTATCGCCATCGCGCAACGCCAGTTTCGCCCGCAACCACCACGCCAGGCCGCCGTCACCGGCGTGTTCCAGGAAGGCCTTGGCGCTCGCGTAATCGCCTTGTTGATAATTCATCGCGGCCAGTCGATCCGCGTTATCCAGGCTGCCGCGGGTGCTGCTTTGCAGCAGTTTGATCAGTTTCAATTCGTTGGGTGGTTGATCACCAAATGACCAGCCCAGGCGGCTGATCAACGACGCGGTGACCAGTTGTTGTACCGGTTTACCTTTGAGCAACGCGGTCAATTGATCGTCAGGCATCGCCAGCAGATCGGCCATCAGCAGCTTCAATGAGGTGTAACCCACCGCCGAGCCGTGCAGGTTTTGCGTGGCGTAGAGTTCGATGGCGCTGTCCCAGTCGCCAGCGGTACGGGCCACCCGAGCTTCTTCGCCGAGGCTGGCGACACCCAGTTCCAGCGGATCGCTGAAGCCATCGATACTCAGCTGACGGGTTTGCTCGAACGCCTTGCGCGACTGCGCCAGCCGATCGGGTGATGCGTCCACCTCGGCGCTCATGGCAAACAGCGTCCGGCCCAGCGAATACGCGGCCCAGGTGCTGCGCAAGGCGCGTTGATCGGCCGGCAGCGCCAGCACTTTTTCGAAGTATTCGGCAGCCAAACGATGATCGCCCGCACTGAATGCCGCAGCGCCCGCCAGATACAGCTTGAGCTCGGCCGGCAGGCTCGCACCTTGTTCTTCGACCTGATGCGCCTGCGGCAGGCTGCGCAATTGTTTCACCAGCGCTTGCTGTTCCGCCGTCAGCCCGGTCTGCTCAGCGGTGTCCCGCTGCGCTGCGTAATCCGTCGCCTCCATACTGTAGGGCGACTGCGCGACATTCTTGAGCCCCGCGATCGCATGCCCGAGTCGATTGACTTCAAACTGGAAGTTGCCTTCCGGCAGCTCCGCCAATGACTGGCTGCGGTTATCCAGCAGGCGCATCGGGAAGTCCGGCCCGCAGGCCAGCGCCGAACCCAGCGGCAGGCTAAGGCTCAGGCAGAGCAGATGGCGGGGCCAGTTACGGGGAAACATTCGAACCTCCTTGATCAATTTTTGTGCAGCGTGCCCAACCGATTGCACGCTGCCCACCGGCGGCTATTCGGCCGTCGCTAAGGCGGGTGAAGGTAAGCAGATCGGGGCTTTGTTGCAACGCGTAACCGGCCAGCGCATCGGCGCCGTCACAACCCTGCGCGGCCAGGGTCACGCGTTCGGGCCACGGGCTGTCGAGGTTGCCCTGGTTGCTGACGCTGATGTCATAGAGGCCGTCGTGCGCACTAAGTTTCACACTCAAGCGGCTGTCGAGTGCGTCACCGCGTGCCACCGCAGCCAGGGTTGTCAAACTCCAGGCCCGACGGTCGCCCGCCAGCGGCAGGCGAAACCAGATCAGGCCGGCCAGATGAGCCGGCGGATCGGCGCGTAAATCCATGGCGAGTGTGCGCAGTTGCAATGGATCAGCCAGCAGTTCACGGCGTTCGCCGCCGCGTCCCACCGGCACTTCGCTTTCCACCACCGGCGCACCACTGGCGCCGGACAATAAGGCCACGCCGTAGGCCGGGAGTGCCAGATAGAAAGGCTTCGTCGTGACGCGCCCCCAGCCCTTGGCCCACTTTCGTGCCTGATCCGGGTCGAACAACCCGCGCCGAGGATCGCTCACCGCGTGCACCTGCAACACGCTGCTGTCGACGGTCGATAACAGCGCCGGCAGTTCGGGGCTGTCCAGCCAGGCCGGCAGCGCCGTGATGCTCAGCGGTAATGTGGTCGGTAAAACCGTACGCAGGTTCGTCAGAAATGCTCGATAGGCCGCTAGCCGGGCATTCCCCGCATCATGGTCAATTTCCACACCGGACAGCGTCAGCCCCTGGCCTTGCCAGTCGCTGAGCAGCTGTTGGATTTGCGCAGTGACCTCATCCTGGTCCAACGACTGGAGCTGACCATCCAGGCGAATCACCGCGATCAGCGGCCGATCATCGCGTTTAAGCAACGCCGCATCGACCCGTGCACGACGCCAGCCGTCCTTGGGAAACGCCTGTAAGGCCAACACCCGTAACGTCGAAAAGTCCCCACGACTGTCGCGCAGGGCCGCGTCATGGGCGGGCGTCCATTGCCGTTGCCAGACGTAGAGTTGTTGATCGAGCGGCGGCACGTCGTGTTGCTCGCAGCCGTTGAGCAGCATCAGCACCGTCAGCCAGACGATCAAACGCGGGGAAAACACCATTGAAACCCTTGAGCCAAAACCGACCTTTGTAGCAGCTGCCGTAGGCTGCGGTTACCTGGGCGTCTACACCATCGGCTTGCGGGCGATGATCACCTGACTTTTCGCCACGACCGCGTCCAGCGCCTGTTTGATCTGTGCGCCGCGAGGGGACGCCAGCACCGCTTGCCAAGTGTCGGCCCAGTGGTTGAGCAACGGGTGGTCGGCATTGCTGAAGTCGACCTTGGCTTCCCAAAACAGCAACATCCACATCGACCAGTAAAACCCGTACTGGCTGTGGCTGAGCACTTCCAGGCCGGCATCGCTGACCATCGCCTTGAACTGCTCTTCGCTGATGATGCGAATGTGGTTGGGCTTCTGGAAATACTCCGGCGCGGCGATGTCCTTTTGCAGGTCTTCGGAGCTCGGGTGCGGAACGCTGAGCAAATACAGCGCCCCCGGCTTGCCGACCCGCACCAGTTCGGCGAGGAACTGCGCAGGATCGTCCACATGCTCGATGACTTCGGTGGACACCACACGGGTAGCGGTGGCGTCGGCAATCGGCAGCGGATTGCAGTCGGTGACATGACATTCAACATCGCGCGCCGGGGTATCGCCGAGGCGCTGGCGGGTGGCTTCGACCTTGGCCGCGTCGATGTCGGCGATGATGATCTTCGCCCCGCGCATGCCGCAGAAATGCACGTTGCCGCCGTCACCACAGCCCACGTCCAGCAGCGTGTCTTCGGCGCTCACCGGGAACCCGGTGAACAGCTCGCCGGTTTGCTGATTGAACCAGCCACTGAGCATCGCATCGTGCAGGCCGAGCATGTACGGGTCGACTTTCTCGACCTTGTCTGCCGCAGGCGTCGCGGGAGCGGGCGTGCCCGCCGTGAGTTTCTTCAAAAGGCTCAGCATGAGGTAGCTCCAGAGGATGGGACGGCTGTTCGGGACGTGCTCAGGCGTTTGACCAGCGAGGCGCCGCGGTTGCGCATGGGCATTTCGATGTAGCGGTAGTTGAGTTCACTCAGCAGCACGATCAGGCCGCCCGCCATCAGCAACGTCAGGACCGGATGGCCCGCCGGGCTGGGCAGCCCGGCAGCCTGTAAGCGGAACGTGAATTCACGCACCAGCAAGTAGGCCGGGATGTGGATCAGGTAAATCCCGTAAGACCGGCTGCCGACCCACGTCATGACATTTTTCAGCAGGCCTCGAGGCAGCAGATAATCACGGTTGTAAGACGCGACCCAAACCAGCACCGCGCACAACACGGCAATCACGCCGATGCGGTATTGGGTAAAGGTAAAGCGATCAGTCGCCATGAAACTGAGCGCCAGCGACAGCACGATCAACGCCAATACGCCAGCCCAGGGGCGACGCAGAAACGTCGGTTCCCAGCGCCGGTACGAAGGCTGCGCACTCCACATCGCCAACAACACGCCGAGGGCAAGCGCATCGGTGCGAACCACCATCAGGATCGGTGTGCGCAACGTGAAAATCTGCACCGCGACCAACGCCAGCAACGCCCAGACCAGATGCTTGCGGCAGACCAGGATCAGCAGCGGAAACAGCAGGTAGAACTGCTCTTCCAGCGACAGGCTCCAGTACACAAAACTGGTGCCGTATTCGTAGTGATAGAAGCTGTCGGCGAAGCGGAAGTTGGCGTATTGCGCCACACCGGCCAGCGTCGCCTGCACGTTGGCGTGCAGCGTACCGAACGCACCGGAGCGGTTGAGAAAGAGGCACGCCAGCAACATCAGCGCCAGCCACAACCAGGCCGACGGCAACAATCGAAAGGCTCGGCGCAGCCAGAAATTACGCGTCTGCTGCCAGTACTCCTGACGGGTGCTGCACCCTTGCAACGCCGGGATCAAACTGCGCGCGATGACAAATCCCGAGATCGCGAAAAAAAGATCGACGCCCCACCACGGCTGACCGAACGCGGTAATGGTTTGCAGCAACGGCACCGAGGCTGCAAAGAGGCTGTCTTGCAGGTGATGAAACAGCACGCCAAGTACCGCGATACCGCGCAACAACTCGATGTCCATGATCCGTTTGTCATTACTCATGCCGTCCTCCTGGACGCTGCATCGGCATTCACCGGTTTGCGCGCAATGATCACCTGGCTCTTGGGCATGAACTGATCAAGCATCTGCTTGATCGCCAAGCCGTCGGGTTGCGCCAGCAAGTCTTGCCAGGTTTTCGCCCAGCTTTCCATCAGCGGCGGGTACGGCGCCTGAATGCGGTCACGCACCGCGCCGCCCAGATCCCGACCGGCAGCCCGCTCGCTGGCCCAGAAGAAGATCATGCCCATCACCCAGAAAAACCCGGTGGCCTGACGATGCTCGATCACCAGCCCCGCGTCCTCCACCAGTGCGGCAAAGCGTTCCGGGGTAAAAATGTGTACGTGATTGGGCGATTGGAAGTAATTCGCCGGGGCGATGCCCTTTTGCAAATGTTCGCCCACCGGTGCCGGAACGCTGAGCAGGTACAACGCACCAGGTCGGCCCATGCGCACCAACTCGGCCATGAACGGCTCCGGTTGATCGATATGCTCCAGCACTTCCATGCACACCACTTTGCTCGCGCAACCGTCCGCCAGCGGCAATGGCAGGCTGTTGCTGACCAGACCGAGATTGGCTTTATCCGATTGCGTCTCCACTTGCCGGGCCAGGTCGCGGACCTTGTCATGTTCGCTGTCGGTGAAGATCACCGACGCGCCTTGGCGCACCGCAAACAAGGTGGCGACCCCTTCGCCACAGCCGACGTCCAGCAAGGTGTCGTCGGCGGTAATGGCAAACCCCTTGAGCAGCTCGCCACTGTCACCTGAAAACCAGCCGTCATGCATCGCATCATGCAAACCGACTTCTCTTGGCGACACACGGGTGGGCTCAACCAGCAACGGCGCGGGTTCTGGCTTCGCTTCAGGAAAGAAACGTCTGACCAATGCGCGGATCATGCCTCGGGGGTTTCCACGGCGCGGGTTTCGAACAGCCGGGCAAAAAAGGCCTTCAGGCGCTGCTCGGCAGTGGCCTGGCTGCAGAATGCCTTGAGGCTGGCCACGGCGTGCGCGGACATCTGCGCATAACGTTCAGGGTCGTTCCTGGCGACGTCGTAGCTTGTCCGGTATGCGCGGCACAACGACGACCAGTTGGTGACGTATCGCAATGTCCGGAATGCCCGGCGCGGATCATGCGGCCAGGCGGTCAGTTCGTCCGTGGACTCGATGAGGAACGCATTGTCGACATCCAGGTAATCGATCATCGCCGTGGTCCGTGGCGCCACCGCCGGTTTTCCACAGGACATGAACTCCATCAGCGGCAGGCACTGGCCCTCGCCGTAGGACGTGTTGACTGCGTAACTGGTCGCCTGCACCAGACGCTCATAATCCGCATCCGCGAGGTAGCCATAAATCAGCACGATGCGGCAGCGATAGGACTGGTTTTTGTACAGGTGGTGAAGGATGTCGGTCAGCGCGGCTTCGGCATCGTGGTGGGTCAGTTTGAGCACCAGTGTCGCGTCATCCACTTCGCGGAACGTCACGCAAAAAGCACTGAGCATGTCTTCCCAGTTCTTGCGCCCGTCGCCGGGGTTGAACACCGAGGTGTAGATCACGCCGTCCAGAACCAACTCGTGTTCACGTGGCGGGGCCTCGAAGTCGATGCCTACGCCTTCGCGCGATGACGCAGGCCCGAAGGCTCGCAAGTCGAGTTCGCGGCTGTCGGCCAGCAGCCCTTTGATCTTCAATCGCACCTGGCTGGCCAAGGGCTGACGCTGCAATTGCGCGCCGCGCTCGGCAAACCGGTCCCACACCGGAGCCGGCACCGCGACGATCGGATAGTCGGCGCCCATCGCCTCGCGCACTGCCGTCACGGTGTAGCTGGAATGCGTAATCGCCGCACCTGCTGCCCGCAGCACCGTGCGCCAGTCATTGAGCGGGTCACCGGCAAAGGGCTCGTTGGGGATGGTGCTGAACTCCCACGCGAACACCGGCAGCGTCGGGCAAGCAAGATTGACCGGCGTGCGATGAGGGGGCGAAAACGACAGAAACACGCAGTCTTCGCCTCGGGACAGACACTCCCGGTACAAGGCATCAACTTCAGTCTGCGGGTCGCGGACTTCCACCACGCGCCCCAGCCGTTCCAGCACGGGCCGGTACTCCTTGAGCACGAAGTAGTAGCTGTATTCCGAACGGCCCAGGTTCTGGGCGATGGTGTGCTGGTTGGTTTCCGAATGAATGATGATCAGCATGCGGCATTATCCGTTGCGGTCGCTGCCGGCGAGCCCTGTGGCGCAAGCCCGAAAAAATCCGCCAGGCGCTTTTGCACCGGGGCGAAAGCGCAATAGTCGTGCATACGCTCGACGGCGGCTTGGGACATGCGCTGATAGTCCTGCGGTTGCGCCTTGGCCATCCGGTAGCTGTTTTCGTAGGCTGTTTTAAGCGAACCCCAGTCCGGTCGATAACGCAGGGTGCGGTAGATGATCCGGGTGTCCTGCGGCCAGATGGTCAGTTCTTCGCTGGACTTGACCACAAAGGCCACGCGCTCATCGATGTAATCTTCCATGGCCGTGTGATCCGGAGCGATCACCGGTTTGCCGCTGGCCATGAATTCCATCAGCGGCAGGCACAGCCCTTCGCAGCGCGAGGCATTGACGTAGAAACTGGCCGCTGCGTAAAGCCGGGCGTATTGCGGATCGTCCAGGTAACCGTGCATCACCACCACCCGACAGGCGAATGGCGAGAGTTGCGCGAGCAAGGTCATCAGCTCGTCGTAGTAAGACGACAGGTCGCTTTGGGTAATCTTCAGCACCAGCGTGGCGTCAGACGTTTCACGAAAGGCCCAGCAGAATGCGGTGATCAAGTGATGCCAGTTCTTGCGCCCGTCACGCGGGTTGAACACGGTGACGTAGATCACGCCATCGACCCGGGTTTCTACCAAAGAGGTGGTGTCTGGCCAATTGCGCGGTTCAGGTTCTGGCACAGCAATTGTCAGCGGGCCGGCGATGGCTGGCAGGTATTCGGCCACTCGAGCATGCGCTGCATCGGAGAGCAAATCGCGGATGCCTTCCCAGTACCACTGGCTGAGATAGTGCGTGCGAGGCAATGGAACCGGCAGCGTTTTGCCCATGTCCCGGCGCCACATGTGCAGGTAATGCCGGGCAATGACCAAGCGGCGTTTCAGTGTCAGTGGCGGCGGCTTCAACGCTTCCAGCGCCGCGAGTTCCTCGGCCGTGGGCGGCGCCGGAATCAGCGCATCGGCGCTGAGCCCGAGGGTATGCGAATCGAATATGCAACCCTTGATGTCCAGCGTCGAACCGGTGTTCACCGGGACGCTGGTGTGCTGGCTGCGAATGGCCGCAAAGTTTTCCCACAACGGCGTCGGCAACACCAGCACCGGGAAGTCCTCACCCATGGACCGACGAATCGCCCGGGCGGTATGAGTGGATAGCGTGATCACCCGGCCCTGACGCGCGAGCATTTGCGTCCAGTCCTGACGCGGGTCGTTGTCCCACTGCTCATCGGGAATCGAATCAAACTCCCAGGCCACCACGCAGATCGTCGGGCACTCAAGGTCGTTCGGGGTTTTCTGTGGCGGCGTAAAAGACAGGAACAGACTGTCCTCGCCAGCGGCCAGCAGTTGTTTGTAGAGGGGATCGACCTCGGCGGTGGAGGACACCACGTGCACGCGCCCAAGGCTTTCGAGCACCGGGCGATACGCCTTGAGCACGAAGTAGTAGCTGTATTCGGGACGACCGAGGCTCTGACTGATCGAGCTGTCGTTGACGTCCGAGTAAAGAATGAAATTCATGGCATCCCACGATGAAACCGCCATCCCGGCAGCCCCACTCTATGACGGCAAAGCCAACAGAGCGCCGGTGTTTGCCGGTCGTCGTCCATCGTCTTTTTGCTCGTCTACGTTCTTGTTTTAATGGTCAGTCTCGTGGGGTCCGGGAGCAACCCGCACGAACACTGGATAATCGTGACGAGGGGCATTCTAAACACATCCGTCGAGAATTCGTGAACCGCCCGGCGAGAATAAATCAGCCTACGCTAACGAGAACTGACCAGTCACGGTTGGACCTGTTGAAATTGATGAGCAATTGGCACAGATTGGATACCAAACAACTACAACAATGCATTTCTCCTGTCTTTCGACCAACCCATCCACCCGGTCTGTCAGACATCTCCATAAAGCCTGTGGGGAAACGGACGAAATGAATGACCAAGGGGCTGCTGTTTGAAAAAGCGTCTGTTCGTGACGGGTCTGAGTGGGTTCGTCGGACAACACATCCAATCTCGCCTGAACGCTGATGCCTCGGCATGGACACTTCTGCCTGCCGCTTCCCGTTACGATCTCGCCGAGCCCGGCAGCCTCGAAGGCCTGTGGCCCGAGATGCCCGATGCAGTCATTCACCTGGCCGGCCAGACCTTCGTCCCCGAAGCCTTCCGCGATCCGGCGCGCACGCTCAACATCAACCTGCTCGGCACCCTGAACCTGCTGCAAGCCCTGAAGGCCCGCGGTTTCACCGGGACGTTTCTGTACATCAGTTCTGGCGACGTCTACGGCCAGGTCATCGAAACCGACCTGCCCATTACCGAACAACAGCCACCCTGCCCGCGCAATCCCTATGCCGTGAGCAAACTGTCGGCGGAATTCCTTAGCCTGCAATGGGGCCTGAGCGAAGGCTGGCCGGTCATGGTTGCCCGTCCGTTCAACCACATTGGCACCGGCCAGAATGAAAGCTTCGCCATCGCCAGCGCAGCCCGGCAGATCAGCCGAATCAAACAAGGCTTGCAAGCGCCGCAACTGGAAGTCGGTGACATCGACGTCACGCGCGATTTTCTCGACGTTGACGACGTGATTTCGGCCTACCTGGCGCTGCTGGAAAAGGGCGTGCCGGGACAGGTCTACAACATCTGCTCGGGACACGAGCAGAGCATTCGCAGTTTGATCGAACAACTGGGGGACCTCGCCCAGGTCGACATGCAATTGATTCAAGACCCCGCGCGCCTTCGTCGCGCAGATCAGCGTCGCGTTTGTGGCAGCCATGCCAAGCTTGCCCAGACCACAGGATGGACGCCTGAAATCACAACACAACAATCCCTGCGGGCGATCCTGTCCGACTGGGAGAAGCGAGTACGACAAGAATGACTAAAAGTGCACTGATCACAGGGATCACCGGCCAAGACGGCGCTTATCTGGCCAAACTGCTGCTCGACAAGGGGTATAAAGTCCACGGCCTGGTGGCGCGGCGCAGCAGCGATTCACGCTGGCGCTTGCGTGAAATGGGCGTCGAGGGCGACATCGTTTACCTGGACGGCGACATGGCCGATGCCTGCTCGGTGCAGCGCGCGGTCATCAAGTCAGCCCCGGACGAGGTCTATAACCTGGCGGCGCAAAGCTTTGTCGCCGCCTCCTGGGACCAACCCGTCACCACCGGTATCGTCGACGGCCTGGGCGTGACTCACCTGCTCGAAGCCATTCGCCAATTCAGTCCGCACACGCGTTTTTATCAAGCGTCCACCAGCGAAATGTTTGGCCTGATCCAGGCCGAGCAGCAAGACGAAAACACTCCGTTCTATCCGCGTAGCCCGTACGGCGTGGCCAAACTGTATGGCCACTGGATCACCGTGAACTACCGCGAAAGTTTCAATCTGCACGCCAGCAGCGGGATCCTGTTCAACCACGAATCGCCCCTGCGCGGCATCGAGTTCGTGACCCGCAAAGTGACCGACGCCGCTGCCCGCATCAAGCAGGGCAAACAGCAGGAACTGCGCCTGGGCAACATTGACGCCAAACGCGATTGGGGATTTGCCGGCGACTACGTCGAAGCCATGTGGCTGATGCTGCAACAAGACAAGCCTGATGACTTTGTGGTCGCCACCGGCATCACCACCACCGTGCGCGAAATGTGCCGGATCGCCTTCGAACACGTCGACCTGAACTACCGCGACTTCGTGAAAATCGACCCGGCGTTTTTCCGCCCGGCCGAAGTGGAAGTGCTGCTGGGCAACCCGGCCAAAGCCCAGCGCGTACTGGGCTGGAAGCCGAAGACCGATCTGGATACCTTGATCCGCATGATGATGGATGCGGACATGAAACGCGTCGCCAAGGAGTAGGCCATGCTGATTCCCGTGATTCTCTCCGGCGGTGCCGGTACGCGCTTGTGGCCGGTGTCCCGCGAGGGCCATCCCAAGCCGTTCATGACCTTGCCCGACGGTCAGTCGCTGCTGGGCAAAACCTATCGGCGGGCCGCCGGCCTGCTCGATGGCTGGGGCGATATCGTCACGGTGACCAACCGCGACTACTACTTCCAGAGCAAGGATCACTATCAGGAGGCGCAGCTCAGCCGTCATCGCGGGCACTTCATGCTGGAGCCGACGGGCCGCAACACGGCCCCGGCCATCGCCGCCGCCGCCCTGTCACTGCAAGCCCTGCACGGCGATGAAGCGATCATGGTGGTGATGCCCGCCGACCATTTGATCCTCAACGAAGATGCTTTGAAGACCGCCGTGGAACACGCCGTGGCACTGGCCAGGGAGGGTTTCCTGGTGACCTTCGGCGTGGTGCCGACCGCGCCGGATACCGGTTTCGGCTACATCGAAACCGGCGCTGCGCTGGACGGAAAAGGCGCGGCCAAAGTGCAGCGCTTCGTCGAGAAACCTGATTTGCAAACCGCGACACATTACCTGGAGAGCGGCCATTTCCTGTGGAACTCCGGGATGTTCTGCTTCTCGATCGCCACCGTGCTGGCCGAATTGCAGATCCACGCCCCCGAGTTGCTCGAGCAGACGAAAACCTGCATGGCGGCCAGTAGCCCGGTGGAAACCGTCGGTTGCCTGCAACAGGAATTGTCCCCGGCGTTGTTCGCCGAGATCACCGACATCTCCATCGACTACGCGCTGATGGAACACTCCGACAAAGTGGTCGTGGTGCCCGCCCGATTCGACTGGAGTGATATCGGCTCCTGGGGCGCAGTGGCCGCACTCGTGCCTGCCGATGCACAAAACAACCGTGCCAGCGGCGATGCCGTGTTCATCGACAGCCACAACAACTTTGTCCAGAGCGAAGAACGGTTGGTAGCGGCCGTGGGTGTGGATAACCTGATCATCATCGACACCGCCGACGCCGTGTTGGTCGCCCACGCCGATCGCGCGCAGGACGTGCGTCGGGTGGTCAAGCAGCTCAAGGACAAGAAGCACGAAGCCTATCGCCTGCACCGTACGGTCAGCCGGCCGTGGGGCACCTACACCGTGCTCGAAGAAGGCCCTCGCTTCAAAATCAAACGCATCGTGGTCAAGCCCGGTGGTAAGTTGTCGCTGCAGATGCACCACCATCGCAATGAACATTGGGTGGTGGTCGAAGGCATGGCCAAGGTCACCAACAACGGCACCGGTACTCATCTGGTCGCGAAGAACGAATCAACGTTCATTGCCGCCGGCCACAGGCATCGCCTGGAAAATCCCGGCGTGATTGACCTGGTGATCATCGAAGTGCAAAGCGGCGAATACCTGGGAGAGGACGATATCGTCCGCTTCGAAGACCAATACGGCAGGACGGTTTGAATGCTGCTTTCTTTGTACCGCTCGCTGTGGGGCTATCGGGGATTCATCCTCGGTAGCGTCAAGCGAGAATTCCAGGCGCGTTACCGAAATTCGTTGTTCGGTGCCCTGTGGACCGTGCTTAACCCGCTGTCGATGATCATCGTCTACACAGTGATCTTTTCCCACATCATGCGCGCCCGTTTGCCAGGGGTGGATGACGGTTTGGCCTACAGCGTTTACCTCTGCGCCGGCCTCCTGACGTGGGGGTTGTTCGCAGAAATCACCGTGCGCAGTCAGAACATGTTTCTCGACAACGCCAACCTGCTGAAGAAAATCAGCTTCCCGCGGATCTGCCTGCCAGTGATCGTGTTGTTCAACGCCGGCATCAACTTCGCGATCATCATCGGCTTGTTCATCGGCTTTCTGCTGATTAGCGGGCGACTGCCCGGCATGGCGCTGCTGGCGCTTATTCCGCTGTTGGCCTTGCAGGTTATGTTTTGTGCCGGGTTGGGGATGATTCTGGGTGTATTGAATGTGTTCTTTCGCGATGTCGGACAATTTTTCGCCATCTGCCTGCAATTCTGGTTCTGGCTGACGCCGATCGTGTATCCGATGAGCATCCTGCCGGAATGGGTACAACGCCTGCTGCAACTCAATCCCCTGACCAATCTGATTACCAGCTATCAGAATGTGTTCCTTTACGGCCAATGGCCGGTCTGGAGTTCTCTGCTGCCAATATTCGTGAGCGGCACGGTGTTCTGCGTGATCGGGCTGCGGTTGTTCCGTCAGCGGGTCGGTGAAATGGTGGATGAACTCTGATGGGGCACATACGCGTCACCGGCCTGGGCAAGGCCTACAAGCAATACCCCAATCGCTGGAGCCGACTGGCTGAATGGCTGATCCCGTTTTCGCCGATCCGTCATCGCCAGCACTGGGTGCTGCAAGACGTGGCCTTCGAAATTGCGCCCGGCGAGTCCGTGGGCATCGTCGGGGTCAACGGCGCGGGCAAAAGCACCCTGCTGAAAATGATCACCGGCACCACCCAACCCACCTGCGGCAGCATCCAGCTCGAAGGCCGCGTCGCCGCCCTGCTGGAACTGGGCATGGGTTTTCATGCGGACTTCACCGGCCGGCAGAACGCGGTCATGGCCGGCCAACTGCTGGGCATGCAAGTCGAAGAAATCGAAGCATTGATGCCCGAGATCGAACGCTTCGCGGAAATCGGCGACGCCATCGATCATCCCGTGCGTACCTATTCCAGCGGCATGCAGATGCGCCTGGCATTCAGCGTGGCCACCGCGCGGCGACCGGACATTTTGATCGTCGACGAAGCACTGTCAGTGGGCGACGCCTACTTCCAGCACAAAAGTTTCGACCGCATCCGCAGCTTCCGCAAAGCCGGTACCACGCTGTTGATCGTGTCCCACGACCGCTCGGCAATTCAGTCGATCTGCGACTCGGCGATCCTCCTGGAAAAGGGACGGATGGCCATGCACAGCACACCCGAAGCCGTCATGGATTACTACAACGCGCTACTCGCCGAGCGTGAAGGCCAGACGGTGCGTCAGGAAATGCTCTCAGGCGGCCAGGTCAGCACTATTTCAGGCACCGGTGAAGCCGGGATTTTGCGGGTGCGCTTGCTGGACGAGCACGAACGGTCCATCGATGCGGCGGAAGTCGGTCAGCCGGTGGTGCTGGAGGTGGACGTCGAAATCCGCCAGGACATCGAGCGGCTGGTGCTGGGCTTTATGATCAAGGATCGCCTGGGCCAGGCTATGTACGGCATCAACACCCATCGCCAGGACCAGGCGCTGAATGATCTGAAGGCCGGGGAGCGCGTGACCTACCGCTTTGCTTTCATCATGGGACTGGGCAAGGGTAACTATTCGGTGGCCCTGAGTCTGTCCCGTCTGGATTCGCACCTGGACCGCAATTTCGAATGGCGGGACTACGGTCTGGTGTTCCACGTGATCAATAACCGCCACGAAGACTTCGTGGGCTGCTCGTGGCTGGGGGCGAAAACCACCATCACCCGCTCCGTTGAAACGCTGATGCCGGAAAACACACCATGACGCGCCTTCTGGTGGAATGCACCCACGTTTTCCAGCACCCCAAGGTCAACTCGGGCATCCAGCGAGTGGTGCGCAACGTCGTCAATCAATTGCCGGAATCGGTGGATGGTGTCGACTGCATCCCGGTAGTGATGCTCAAAGGCAAGCTCTATCGAGTGCTGATGCTCGGCGCGCTGAACATCCCGATTTTCGATCACTTGATGACCTTCGGTGGACGCCTGGAACGCCTGGCTCACCGTATCTGGCAACTGCACCAACGCCTGCATAACCGCAGCCACTCGCGAGTGATCAAACGCTTGCTGCACGTGGCCTACCGTTTGACGGCGATCACCTGCTTCAGCATTCCACTGCGGGTGATCGAAGGCATCAACCAGTATCAACTGCCCAAACGCTGCACGCCGTTGCTGCATCAGCCAGGGGATCAACTGGTGTTGCTCGACTCATCCTGGCATACCGACTTTTTCCCGTTTGCCGAACAGCTGAAACGTGAAGGCGTGGGCATCATTTCGGTGGTCTACGATCTGATTCCCCTGACTCACCCGCAGTTCTACGACACCCGGCTAGTCCAGGTTTTCAATGAATGGTTCGATTGGATCACCCGAACGGCCGATGGCTACATGGCAATTTCTGCCACGGTGCGTGACCAGGTGCGTGAGGAATTACAGCGCCGTCTCGGTCCTGCCAAGGCCAATGAGCTGTGGTTCGACTATTTCCACCTTGGTTCCGAACTCGACCTCAGCGAAGCAACCGCGGCTGTGGAACCGCGCCTTGCCCGGCTATTTGAAACACCGGAACCGGTGTTCTTGATGGTCAGTACTATCGAGCCGCGCAAGAACCATGATTACCTGCTGGACGCTTTCGAATTGGCTTGGGCGGCGGGCTCCAAGGCCCGGTTGTGCATTGCCGGTCGAATCGGCTGGAAGTGCGACGCCCTGCTCGCGCGGGTACGCAATCACCCGCAACTGAACCAGCGTCTGTTCATGTTCAACGACCTGAGTGACACCAGCCTCGAACACGCCTACAGCCACGCCAGCTCACTGGTGTTTCCATCGTATGTCGAAGGCTTCGGCCTGCCACTGGTGGAAGCCATGCAGCGCGGACTGCCGGCCATGGGCAGCGATATTCCGGTCTTTCGCGAAATCGGTGGCGAGTTCATGGCGTACTTCGATCTGGCCGAGCCACACAGCCTGTGCGACCTGGTCGTGGATTTCGAGCGCAGCGGTCAATTCCCGGCCACCCACGACGTCGCGCACTGGCGCTGGATCGGCTGGCGTGAAGCGAGTGCCCAGTTGGCCGAACGAACCCTGCACAATCTTGTAGAAGCGCCGGTCATGACAGAGAGGCAACATGCGAATTGCCCTTAATGCCCGGATCCTCCAGGCTCCGCGTACCGGCATTGGCCACTACGTCGCCGAACTGGCGAACGCGTTAGCCGATGAGCCGGATATCGAACTGGCGCTGTTTCATGGCTGGGGTTGGAGCTCAGCTCTGCCGGAAGCGGCCATGCCCGGTTATTCGCGACTGACGCCGCTGCTGCGCCAGATTCCAGGGGCCTATCAGGCCCGGCGCTGGCTGGAGCAGAAACGCTTCGATCAAGGTCGCGCGCAATCCATCGACCTCTACCACGAACCAAGTTTGTGGCCGCTGTCGTTCGACGGCCCGACGATCATCACTCTGCATGACCTGACTCACCTGCACTACCCCGACACACAGCCGCCCGCGCGTTTGCGGGAAATTGAACGGCGGCTGGCCGACGGCGTACGCCAGGCGAGCCTGATTCTTACCGACTCGCAGTTTATTGCCGACGAAGCCCAGGCGCATTTCGGGCTGCCAGCCGAGCGGTTTGTCGTCGCACCACTGGGTGCAGCGGCGCGTTTCCACCCACGGGCGCCCGAGGCCATCGACGCCGTTCTCAAGGCCCATGGCGTCGTCGCGCGGGAATATTTCCTCTGCGTCGGCACCCTGGAACCGCGCAAGAACCTGACCCTCGCCCTGCGCGCCCACGCTTTGTTGCCGGAGGCGGTGCGTCAGCGTTTTCCGCTGCTGATCGTCGGTATGGCCGGCTGGCAACACGAGCAGTTCAGTGAAGAATTGCGCACAGCCCTGGCCACAGGCGACGTATGCCTGCTCGGGTATCTTCCGGATGAAGATCTGGCGCAACTGCTGGCCGGTGCCCGGGCATTGATCTTTCCTTCGCTGTACGAAGGGTTCGGGCTGCCCGTTCTTGAAGCCATGGCGAGCGCAACGCCGGTCATTCTGACGCGCCATTCGGCCATGCCGGAGGTCGCTGCAACCGCTGGCAACTACATCGAGCCGGATAATCCAGACCATTTACGCGATGCCATGAACCGGTTGATCGACGACCCCATTCACTGGCAGGCATGCCGCGACGCCGGTTTGCAACAAGCGAAGCTTTTTTCCTGGAAGCGTTGCGCGAAGGTCACGGCCCGAGCCTACCGTCAGGTTATGGGAGACTGATATGCGTGTACTGCACTTTTACAAAACCTACTTGCCCGACTCCATGGGCGGTATCGAACAGGTCATTTTTCAGTTGTGCGAAAGCGGCGCGCGACATGGGGTCGACAGCACTGTCCTGACCTTGAGTAACAACCCGGCACCTGGCGTGATCCAGATCCGTGAACATCAGGTCCATCAGGCCAGAATGGACTTTCAACTGGCGTCCACCGGCTTCTCCTACAGTGTGTTCAAGCAATTTCGTGAGCTGGCGGCAGAGGCCGACGTGGTCAACTACCACTTCCCATGGCCATTCATGGATCTGGTGCATTTTTGTAGCGCAACCAAAAAGCCCTGCGTAGTGAGTTACCACTCGGACATCATTCGCCAGCGTCATTTACTCAAACTGTATCGACCCTTGATGCGCCGGTTTCTGGACAGCGCCGATCGAATCGTCGCCGCTTCACCCAACTACTTTCATACCAGTGAAATTCTTCAGGATTACCGCGAAAAAACCCGGGTAATCACCTATGGGTTGGACAAGGCAGGTTATCCACAGCCTGAAATGGAGCGCACTGACCGCTGGCGTCGACAGTTGGGCGACAAGTTCTTCTTGTTCGTCGGCGTTATGCGTTACTACAAAGGACTGCACATTCTTCTCGAAGCGATGCAGGGGCTGAATTATCCGGTGGTGATCGTCGGCGCCGGCCCCCTGGAAGCTGAACTGCATGCTCAGGCCAAAAAACTGGGTTTGCAGAACCTGCACTTTTTGGGACGTTTGGGTGATGAGGATAAAGTGGCCTTGCTGCAACTGAGCTATGCCGTGGTGTTCCCGTCGCATTTGCGCTCTGAAGCGTTCGGCATTTCGCTGCTGGAAGGTGCGATGTATGGCAAGCCGATGATTTCCAGCGAGATCGGCACCGGCACCAGTTACATCAACATCCACAATGAAACCGGGCTGGTGGTGCCTCCAAGTCATCCACAAGCCTTCCGTGAAGCGATGCGCACGCTGTGGGAAAACCCGACACGTGCGGCAAAAATGGGCGTGAAGGCTGAGGCCCGGTATCGGCAGTTATTCACAGCCGACGACATGGGTCGCAAATGGACCGAATTGTACGAAGAGCTGCTTGAGGAAAAATCCCTGTCTTACGCCTGACTGCTTTCCTGCAGGAGCCGGGCTTGCCCGCGATGGCGGCGTGTCAGTCAACATGAATGTTGAATGTTAAACCGTCATCGCGGGCAAGCCCGGCGCCCACAGGGGTTGAGCCGCAGGACCTGGGGTTACAGATCCAGCACCAGCGGCTTCGAACCCTGCGCCGGCACCGCACAGCAAATCAGTACCTCTCCAGCGCCGGGCACTTCTGCCGGCACTTGTGGATAAGTCACTTCGCCGCTGATCAGGCGCGTCTTGCAGGTCCCGCAGGAACCGCCACGGCAGCTGAATTCCGGGCGCAAACCACGGCTTTCAGCCAACTCCAGCAAACTGCCGCTATCGGGTTTCCAGCGCGCCTCTTTGGCCGAGCGCTCGAACACCACCGGTACTGACGTCGTGGCGGCCGGGGGTTGCTCGATGATCACTGCATCCGGATCGGCTACCCGGCGCAACGTCGACGGCCCAAAGGTCTCGGCGTGAATCCTTGAATCGCGGATGTCCATGTCACGCAAGCTGTCGTACATCGCCTGGGTGAACGCTCCTGGGCCGCAGAGGACAAAATCCAGCTGATCGTAGTCTTCCACCTCAAGCACGTTCTTGAGCAGGTCGGCGTCGATTCGACCGGTCAGGTCGAAATCTTCCCCTTCGCGCGCCTCGGGCTCCGGCTGACTGAGCAAACGCAGGACTCGCACCGCGTCGCCGAGCCCGTCGAGCAAGCGGTTCAGTTCAGGGCGGAATGGTTGATCGGCCAGGGTTCGCGAGCTCTGGATGAACCAGGTCGGGCGGATGCTCCGCGTGCGCAGGCCTTGATAAACCACCTCACGCACCATCGACAGCAGCGGCGTAATGCCCACGCCAGCGGCCAGCAATACCAGCGGGCGCCGCTCATGCGGTGCCACGGTGAAATGCCCTTGAGGCGCACGGGCTTCCAGCACGTCACCGACACGAATCCGCTCATGCAGGTGCGATGACACCAATCCGTCACGCTTCACACTGATACGGAAAAAGTCATCGGACGGCGCACTCGACAGGCTGTACGTGCGGATATGCACGTCACCGTCAATGTTGAACCGCAAAGGTAAATGCTGCCCGGCCTGGAACACCGGCAATCCGGCGCCATCGGCAGGCTCCAGGTAGATCGAACGAATGTGGTGGCTTTCCTGTTCGATTCGCGCCACCCGCAGCGACCGCCAATGATCGCCCAAAGCCTTGGCTTGCAGGCGTGCATTGGCCTGCGCCCAGGTGCCGGTCAGCAGACTGGTGGGCGATACGCCGTCAAAGCGCCAGCGCAAAGCCAGCGCTGCAGGCCGGCGCACCACGTGCTCGACTTCGAAGGTCCACAGCCGCTCGGCACCTTGAAAGGCTTCGATTAGCGGGCCGTCGAGGATGATTTCGGTACGCCCGCTGAGGTGCAGCAGGTCACCAGAATTGAAATCGATGAACAACAAACCGGCGCGAGGATTGACCAGCAGATTGCCCAGCGTATTGAAATGCAGGTTGCCGGCGAAGTCAGGGATCGTCAGGCGATTCCCTTCCACCTGTACGAAACCGGCCTGGCCGCCCCGGTGAGAAACATCCACCGAACGCTGTCCATCGACGTCCACGTAGCTGGCGACAAAGAATGTGTCGGCGTCGACGATCATGGTCCTGGCCGCATCATCCAGTTCAGTCAGGTGCTGCGCAACGCGACTCGAAGGGTCCGCCAAGGGCACCGAACGAAACTGGCGCAATTGGATGTATTGCGGGCAGTTGCCGAACGATTGCTCCACCGTGACGCCGAATCCGCTGGCCGTAACGGCGCTGACTCGGCCATTGAGGCGATTGCGGCGCCGGGTGTGCAACTCAATACCGAGCAAACCGATGGCAGCACCGTCTTGCAGCTGCGCAGGGTCATCGGCGCCCGGCAGGTGGTCGAACTGCAACAGCGATGGATCGGGGGAATGAGCGAAACCCGGTTGCCCTTCAAGAATGCTGGCCCAGGGGTTGCCTTCGACATCAACGGCGCCGTACAGCATGAAAGGCAGTTGCTGATAGAACGTGCGGTGCTGATCCGGCATCTGACTGCGAATCACCTTACGTCCGAACGCCTCCATTCGCTCGGCAACCCCCACATGAGCCTGCAACTGTTTCTCGCCGGCGTGCCAAGGTGAATGTTCCATAACGGCTCCTCCCCTGCGCCCATGGCGCATCGTGAACGGCCCGAGCGGATCGGGCCGTGAACATCAGGCAGTTTTTTGCAGGCCGGCCACCGTGCGTGGCATGCCGACAAACCCTGGCAGGGCTTCAATGCGCGCCAGCCAGGCACGGATGTGGGGGTAGTCGTCGAGCGAGACATTGCCTTCCGGCGCATGGGCGATATAACTGTAGGCCGAGACGTCGGCGATGGTCGGCTCGCTCCCCGTCAGATATGGCGTGGCAGACAGTTCCTGATCGATGATTTTCAGCAAAGCGTGGGAATTGGCGATCACTTCTTCAGCGTTGTAGGACGCGCCGAACACGGTGATCAACCTGGCTCTGGCCACACCAAAGGCAATCGGCCCGGCAGCAATCGATAACCAGCGCTGAACCTTGGCAGCGCCGACAGGATCAGTCGGTAGCCAGCGACCGTTGCCATACTTCTGCGCCAGATACACCAGGATCGCATTGGAGTCGGCCAACACGACGCCTTGGTCATCGATGGCAGGCACCTGACCCATCGGGTTGATCGCCAGGTAATCCGGCTGCTTGTGCGCCCCCTTGGCCAGATCGACAAAGACTAGCTCTGTCGGCAATTGCAGCAGGGACAGCATCAGCTCCACACGGTGAGCGTGGCCAGAGCGTGGGAAGTTGTAGAGTTTGATGGCTTGCATGGTCGACTCCGCTGGGTGGAGGCGCCCTTTGGAAAGAGTCGGCGCCGATGGGTTGCCATCTTCCGCCTGCTACCGAAACAATAGAATAACCAGCAAATGCAATCCATTATTTCAGCTGGAGCAATAGTGCCTCGTTCTTCAAGGCTGGATGCTCGCGCAAGGCCTTCACCGTGAAGTCGACAAAACTGCGCACTCGCGCTGGCGCTTTGCGCCCGCCCTGATAAATCACGTGAATCGGCAACGGCGCCAATTCGAATTCAGACAGGATGATTTGCAACTCACCCGCCGCCACCTTTCCCGCGACCTGATACGACAACACGCGGGTAAACCCCAGCCCCAGGCAGGCGGCCGTGATGGCAGCCTGATTGGCGGTGACCACCAGCCGAGACTCCGTACGCACCGACAGCGGTTCGCCATTTTCAAGGAAGGGCCAGTTACGTAATTGGCCCGTGGCCGATGTTGCAATAATCGGCGCCTGTACCAGTTCCTGCGGATGCAAGGGCCGGCCATGTGCCGCGATCAGCGCTGGCGAACCACAAATCACCCGCCGTACCTCGCCGACCCGGATCGCATGCTGATTACTGTCGGGCAAATCGCCGATGCGCACCGCCACATCGATGCCCTCTTCCGTGATGCTCACCACGCGATCAAGCAACAGCGCATTGATGCAGACCTCAGGGTACTGCGCCAGGTAATCAACCATCACTGGCGTGACAAACAACTCTCCAAACAATACCGGCGCGGTGATCGTCAATTGCCCACGGGGTTGTGCATGACTCCCCGCCGCCGAATCCTCCGCTTCCTGCACCTCGGCGAGAATCCTGCGACAGTCGTCCAGATAACGCTGCCCCGCCTCGCTCAAATGCACGCTGCGGGTCGTACGGGTGATCAACTGCGTGCCAATGCGCTGCTCCAGTGCCGCGACGGCCCGGGTGACGCTCGCCGCCGACATCCCCAGAGTTCGCGCCGCCGCCGAGAAACCTTGCGCCTTGGCGACGGCGGCGAAGACCTGCATTTCCTGGAATCGGTCCATGGGGCATGTCCTTTATTCAGATAAAAAAAATCGCAACCGTAGGCTGCGATTTTTAAGGGTTTCGGTCACCTGTGGATAACTTATTCCACTGTCACCGACTTCGCCAGATTACGCGGCTGGTCAACGTCCGTGCCTTTCAGCACAGCAACGTAGTACGACAGCAACTGCAGCGGGATGGTGTAGAGGATCGGCGACAGGATGTCGTGGATGTGCGGCATGTGCACAACGTGCGTGCCTTCGCCATTGGTCATGCCGGCTTTCTCGTCTGCGAAGACGATCAACTGGCCACCACGGGCGCGGACTTCCTGGAGGTTGGATTTCAACTTCTCCAGCAGCTCGTTGTTCGGCGCCACAGTCACCACCGGCATGTCGTTATCCACAAGCGCTAACGGACCGTGTTTCAGTTCGCCAGCCGGGTAGGCTTCAGCGTGGATGTAGGAGATTTCCTTGAGTTTCAGGGCTCCTTCCATCGCTACCGGGAATTGCGCACCACGGCCGAGGAACAGCGTGTGGTTTTTCTCGGCGAACAGCTCGGCGATTTTCTCCACGGTGCTGTCCATGGCCAAGGCTTCGCCCAAACGGGTTGGCAGACGGCGCAGTTCTTCGACCAATGTGGCTTCGACGCCCTTGGCCAAAGTGCCGCGAACCTGCCCCAGGGACAGGGTCAGCAACAGCAGGCCTACCAATTGAGTGGTGAAGGCTTTGGTCGAGGCCACGCCGATTTCGCGACCGGCCTGGGTCAGCAGGGTCAGGTCGGATTCACGCACCAGCGAACTGATGCCGACGTTGCAGATCGCCAGGCTCGCGAGGAAACCCAGTTCCTTGGCGTTGCGCAGGGCAGCCAGGGTGTCGGCGGTTTCGCCGGACTGGGAAATGGTCACGAACAGCGTGTCGGGTTGCACCACGACTTTGCGGTAGCGGAATTCGCTGGCAACTTCGACCTGGCACGGGATCCCGGCCAACTCTTCGAGCCAGTAACGGGCAACCATACCGGCGTGATAGCTGGTGCCGCAGGCAACGATCTGCACGTTGCGCACTTTGGCGAACAGCTCGGCAGCCTGTGGACCGAATGCCTGTACCAGCACGCCGTTCGGGCTCAGGCGGCCTTCGAGGGTGCGCTGAACAACAGACGGTTGCTCGTGGATTTCCTTGAGCATGAAGTGGCGGAACTCGCCCTTGTCGGCGGCTTCGGCACCGTCGCGGTACTGCACGGTTTCGCGCTCGACAGCTTTGCCGTCAACGTCCCAGATATGCACGCTGTCGCGGCGAATCTCGGCGATATCGCCTTCTTCCAGGTACATGAAACGGTCAGTGACCTGACGCAGGGCCAATTGGTCGGAAGCGAGGAAGTTTTCACCCAGGCCCAGACCAATCACCAACGGGCTACCACTGCGAGCGGCGACCAGGCGATCCGGCTGCTTGGCGCTGATGACCGCCAGGCCGTAAGCACCGTGCAACTCTTTGACGGTGGCTTTGAGGGCCGCGGTCAGGTCGGGCAAATCCTTGAGTTTGTGGTTCAGCAGGTGAGCGATGACTTCGGTGTCGGTGTCCGAGGTGAACACATAACCCAAGGCTTTCAGCTGTTCACGCAGGGCTTCGTGGTTTTCGATGATGCCGTTGTGCACCACGGCCAGGTCGCCGGAGAAATGCGGGTGGGCGTTGCGCTCGCACGGCGCGCCGTGGGTGGCCCAACGGGTGTGGGCGATGCCGAGGCGACCGACCAGAGGCTCGGCCTCGAGTGCCAGTTCCAGCTCGCTGACCTTGCCCGGACGACGCATGCGCTCGAGTTTCTCATCGTTGGTGAAGACCGCCACACCGGCGCTGTCGTAGCCACGGTATTCCAGGCGCTTGAGGCCTTCGAGCAAGATGGCGGTGATGTTACGTTCTGCGACTGCGCCGACAATTCCACACATGCTATTTCTCCTGACTGACAGCCGCGCAAATCAAATTGATGCCGCGGGCCTGAATCTGATCGCGTGCCTCCAGCGGCAAGCGATCATCGGTAATAAGGGTATGGACGCTGCTCCATGGCAGTTCCAGGTTGGGGATTTTGCGGCCGATCTTATCGGCCTCCACCATCACGACGACTTCACGGGCGACTTCGGCCATGACCCGGCTGAGCCCCAGCAATTCGTTGAAGGTGGTCGTACCGCGGACCAGGTCGATGCCATCGGCACCGATAAACAACTGATCAAAGTCGTAAGAGCGTAGTACCTGCTCAGCGACCTGCCCCTGAAAGGACTCGGAATGCGGGTCCCAGGTGCCGCCGGTCATCAACAGCACCGGTTCGTGCTCAAGCTCGCTCAAGGCATTGGCCACGTGCAACGAGTTGGTCATCACCACCAGTCCTGGTTGCTGACCGAGTTCCGGGATCATGGCCGCCGTGGTACTGCCGCTGTCGATGATGATCCGCGCATGCTCGCGAATCCGCGTGACCGCGGCACGAGCAATGGCTTGTTTGTATTTGGAGACAGGTTGGCCGATGTCAGCCACCAATTCTTGAGGCATGGTGATCGCTCCGCCGTAACGACGTAGCAGCAGGCCATTACTCTCAAGCGCCGCCAGATCCTTGCGAATCGTAACTTCCGACGTTTCGAAGCGTTTTGCCAGCTCGTCCACACTGACTTCGCCCTGCTCGTTGAGCAAGGTGAGGATATTGTGGCGGCGTTGGGGTGTATTGCGCTTCGACATGGCTTAGTAAGTTTCGATTCGAAAGATAACGGAAGCAATCAAAACCTATCGGCGAAACTTCGTCAAGCGTGTTGGGATAAAAAGGCCTGTGTATAACCAAAAAAAATCGCAGCTTGAGGTGAGGGCTCTGAAGGCCGTTCTCAGGCTGCGATTTTGTTGTTTAGAAGGGCTGTGGATAACTCAGCTCTTCTTGACCTTCTCCGGCCGCTTCCAGCCGTCGATATTCTTCTGCCGTGCCCGACCTACCGCCAATTGTGCGTTATCCACATTCTGCGTAATGGTCGAGCCCGCCGCCGTGGTCGCACCGGAAGAGATATCCACAGGCGCTACCAACGAATTGTTGGAACCGATGAAAACGTCTTCACCCAGCACGGTTTTCCACTTGTTGGCGCCGTCGTAGTTGCACGTGATGGTGCCCGCGCCAATGTTGGTGCGCGCGCCGACCTCGGCATCACCCAGGTAAGTCAGGTGACCGGCCTTCGCGCCTTCGCCCAAGTGAGCGTTCTTCAGTTCAACAAAGTTACCCACATGCGCGCGCGCGTCAAGGACAGTGCCCGGACGCAGGCGTGCGAATGGGCCGGCATCGCTGCCTTCGCCCAGAATCGCACCTTCGATATGGCTGTTGGCCTTGATCACCACGCCTTTGCGCAGGGTGCTGTCCTTGATCACACAGTTCGGGCCGATCACCACGTCGTCTTCAATGACGACTTTGCCTTCGAGGATCACGTTGATGTCGATCAGCACATCGCGGCCAACGGTGACTTCGCCGCGCACATCGAAACGAGCCGGGTCGCGCAGGGTCACGCCTTGGGCCATCAAACGGCGGCCGGCGCGCAATTGATAGTGACGCTCGAGTTCGGAAAGTTGCTTGCGGTCGTTGGCGCCCTGCACTTCCATGGCGTCGTGCGGCTGCTCGGTGGCGACCACCAAACCATCGTTGACCGCCATGGCGATCACGTCAGTCAGGTAATACTCGCCCTGGGCATTGTTGTTGGAGAGACGGCTCATCCAGCTACCCAGTTGGGCGAAAGGCAGGGCGAGAATCCCGGTGTTGCCTTCAGTGATCGCACGCTCGGCTTCGTTGGCGTCTTTTTGCTCAACGATTGCCGTGACCTTGCCAGCGTCATCGCGGACGATGCGGCCATAGCCGGTCGGGTCGTCCAGCTCGACAGTCAACAGGCCCAGTTGTTGCGGCGCGACTTTCTTGAGCAGGCGTTGCAGGGTGTCGACTTCAATCAGCGGCACGTCGCCGTAGAGAATGAGTACGGTATCGGACTCAATGAACGGCACAGCCTGAGCCACGGCATGACCGGTACCCAATTGTTTGTCCTGAAGGACGAAATTCAGGTCATCCGCCGCCAGGCGCTCACGTACGGCTTCAGCGCCATGGCCGATCACCACATGGATGCGCTGTGGATCAAGTTGGCGGGCGCTGTGGATAACATGGCCAAGCATCGAGTTGCCGGCAATCGGGTGCAGAACTTTCGGCAACGCCGAACGCATGCGCGTGCCTTGGCCGGCAGCGAGAATAACGATTTCAAGTGACATGACTGGCTACCAATCCTGGGTGGTCAGCGGCTGCGACCAGGTTATGAACGTCGGAAAAGAAAAAAGGGTAGCCGAGGCTACCCTTTTTAATCAATCGCGCAACAAGTGATGGCCTATTAGCGGCCAAACTTCTTGCGGATCTGCTGGACGGTGCGCAGCTGTGCTGCAGCCTCGGCCAGACGTGCGGAAGCAGAACCGTAGTCGAATTCCGCGCCCCGCTCATGCAGGGCTTTCTCGGCAGCCTTGACGGCTTCCTGAGCGGAGGCTTCATCCAGGTCGCCAGCACGTTGCACGGTGTCGGCAAGAACCTTGACCATGTTCGGCTGAACTTCGAGGAAACCACCGGAGATGTAATACACCTCCTCTTCCCCGCCCTGCTTGACCAGGCGGATCGGGCCCGGCTTGAGATTAGTGATCAACGGCGCGTGACCCAGGGCGATACCAAGATCACCCAGTGCACCGTGCGCAATCACCATCTCGACCAGACCGGAAAAGATTTCTCCTTCCGCGCTGACGATATCGCAATGGACTGTCATAGCCATCTGATTGCCTCAACCTAAATTAGCGCCCGTTTCCGGGCGCCGGGATTACAGTTTCTTGGCTTTCTCGATCGCTTCTTCGATGCCGCCGACCATGTAGAACGCTTGTTCTGGCAGGTGGTCGTAGTCACCGTTGAGGATGCCTTTGAAGCCAGCAATGGTGTCTTTCAGGGAAACGTATTTACCCGAAGCACCGGTGAAGACTTCAGCCACGAAGAACGGCTGCGACAAGAAACGCTGGATCTTACGAGCACGGTTTACCAACTGCTTGTCGGCTTCCGACAGCTCGTCCATACCCAGGATCGCAATGATGTCCTTCAGTTCTTTGTAACGCTGCAGAACATACTGTACACCGCGAGCGGTGTCGTAGTGGTCCTGGCCGATTACGTTCGGGTCCAGCTGGCGCGAAGTCGAGTCGAGTGGATCGACCGCTGGGTAGATACCCAGGGAAGCGATGTCACGGGACAGAACGACGGTGGCGTCCAAGTGGGCGAAGGTGGTCGCTGGCGACGGGTCAGTCAAGTCATCCGCAGGTACGTATACCGCTTGGATCGAGGTGATCGAACCGTTTTTGGTCGAAGTGATACGCTCTTGCAGAGTACCCATCTCTTCGGCCAGGGTCGGCTGGTAACCTACTGCGGAAGGCATACGGCCCAGCAGTGCGGATACTTCAGTACCGGCCAGGGTGTAACGATAGATGTTGTCGACGAACAGCAGAACGTCGTTACCTTCGTCACGGAACTTCTCGGCCATGGTCAGGCCGGTCAGTGCTACGCGCAGACGGTTACCCGGCGGCTCGTTCATCTGACCGTAAACCAGTGCCACTTTGTCCAGAACGTTGGAATCCTTCATCTCGTGGTAGAAGTCGTTACCCTCACGAGTACGCTCACCCACACCGGCGAACACGGAATAACCGCTGTGCTCGATGGCGATGTTACGGATCAGTTCCATCATGTTTACGGTTTTGCCTACACCGGCACCACCGAACAGACCGACTTTACCACCCTTGGCGAACGGGCAAACCAGGTCGATAACCTTGATGCCGGTTTCCAGCAGGTCGTTGCCGCCCGCTTGTTCTGCGAAGGTTGGCGCAGGACGGTGAATGCCCCAGCGCTCGTCGGTGTCGATCGGGCCAGCTTCGTCGATCGGGTTGCCCAGAACGTCCATGATCCGGCCCAGAGTCGCTTTACCGACCGGTACGGAAATGGCTGCGCCGGAGTCGATGACGTCCAGACCACGCTTCAAGCCCTCGGTGGAGCCCATCGCAATGGTACGAACCACGCCGTCGCCCAGCTGTTGCTGAACTTCCAGAGTGGTTGCGGCCGCGCTTTGTACAGTCAGCGCGTTGTAGATGCTCGGTACGCTGTCGCGTGGGAATTCCACGTCGATAACGGCGCCGATGATTTGAACGATACGTCCGCTACTCATAGCTGGATCCTCTGAATATTTGAACCGTTAAACCGCGGCAGCGCCGCCGACGATTTCCGAGATCTCTTGGGTGATCGCAGCCTGACGCGCCTTGTTGTAGACCAGCTGCAAATCGCTGATCAAATCACCGGCGTTGTCGGTAGCGTTCTTCATCGCGATCATCCGCGCAGCTTGTTCAGCCGCGTTGTTCTCGACCACCGCCTGGTAGACCTGCGACTCCACGTAACGGACCATCAAGCCGTCAAGCAGCTCTTTGGCATCCGGTTCGTAGAGATAGTCCCAGTGGTGCTTGAGGCCTTGATCCGGGGTTGCCACCAATGGAATCAACTGCTCCACGGTAGGCGTTTGCGTCATGGTGTTGATGAACTTGTTGGACACCACGGACAGGCGATCAATACGGCCGTCCAGGTAGGCATCCAGCATCACCTTGACGCTGCCGATCAAGTCATTGATCGACGGCTCTTCACCCAGGTGGCTGATAGCTGCTACGACGTTGCCGCCGAAGTTGCGGAAGAAAGCCGCACCCTTGCTACCCACTACACACAGATCGATCTCGACGCCGTTTTCGCGGTTTACCGCCATGTCCTTGACCAGGGCCTTGAACAGGTTGGTGTTCAAACCACCACACAAACCACGGTCACTGCTCACCACGACGTAACCGACGCGCTTGATTTCGCGGTCGATCATGAACGGGTGGCGATATTCCGGGTTGGCGTTGGCCAAATGACCAATAACCTGGCGGATGCGCTCCGCGTAAGGACGGCTAGCAGCCATGCGCATTTGTGCCTTGCGCATTTTACTGACCGCCACTTTTTCCATGGCGCTGGTAATCTTTTGCGTGCTTTTGATGCTCGCAATCTTACTGCGAATCTCTTTTGCGCCTGCCATGTAACACCTATCAGGTTAGCAAGCGGGAGCCTTGCGGCTCCCGCTGCGGCTTACCAGGTTTGGGTGGCCTTGAACTTCTCGATACCGGCTTTCATGCCAGCATCGATTTCGTCATTGAAGTCACCCTTCACGTTGATCTTCGCCATCAATTCGGCGTGATCGCGGTTGAAGAAAGCAATCAGCGCTTGTTCAAAGCTGCCGATCTTGGCGATTTCGACGTCAGTCAGGAACCCACGCTCAGCGGCATACAGCGACAGCGCCATGTCAGCGATCGACATAGGTGCGTATTGCTTCTGCTTCATCAGCTCGGTAACGCGCTGACCATGCTCAAGTTGCTTACGGGTCGCTTCGTCCAGGTCAGAAGCGAACTGGGCGAATGCCGCCAGTTCACGGTACTGAGCCAGAGCGGTACGGATACCACCGGAGAGCTTCTTGATGATCTTGGTCTGAGCGGCACCACCCACACGGGATACCGAAACACCGGCGTTCACAGCAGGACGGATCCCGGAGTTGAACATGGCCGATTCCAGGAAGATCTGACCGTCGGTGATGGAAATCACGTTGGTCGGAACGAACGCGGAAACGTCGCCAGCCTGGGTTTCGATGATCGGCAGTGCGGTCAGGGAACCGGTTTTGCCGGTCACTGCGCCGTTGGTGAACTTCTCTACGTATTCTTCCGAAACGCGGGATGCGCGCTCCAGCAGACGGGAGTGGAGATAGAACACGTCGCCTGGGTAAGCTTCACGGCCTGGTGGACGGCGCAGCAGCAGGGAAATCTGGCGGTAAGCCACTGCTTGCTTGGACAGATCGTCATAAACGATCAGCGCGTCTTCACCGCGGTCGCGGAAGAATTCACCCATGGTGCAACCGGAGTACGGTGCCAGGAATTGCAGTGCTGCAGATTCCGAAGCGCTCGCTGCCACGACGATGGTGTTAGCCAGTGCGCCGTTTTCTTCCAGCTTGCGAACCACGTTGGCGATGGTCGATTGTTTCTGACCAATGGCTACGTAGACGCAGAAAATGCCGCTGTCTTTCTGGTTGATGATCGCGTCGATCGCCAGAGCGGTTTTACCGATCTGACGGTCACCGATGATCAGCTCACGCTGGCCACGGCCGACAGGGATCATGGCATCGACAGCCTTGTAGCCAGTCTGTACAGGCTGGTCTACCGACTTACGCCAGATCACGCCTGGAGCAACTTTCTCGACCGCGTCGGTCAAGGTGTTGTTCAGCGGACCTTTGCCATCAACTGGGTTACCCAGTGCGTCGACTACGCGACCCAGCAGTTCCTTACCAACCGGAACTTCGAGGATACGGCCGGTGCACTTGGCGCTCATGCCTTCAGCCAGAGTCTGGTATGCGCCCAATACAACGGCACCTACAGAGTCTTGCTCCAGGTTGAGAGCCATACCGAAGACGCCGCCCGGAAACTCGATCATCTCGCCGTACATTACGTCGGCCAGACCGTGAATCCGCACGATACCGTCAGATACGCTGACGACAGTGCCTTCGTTACGGGCTTGGGAGGTCACATCGAGCTTGTCGATGCGGCCCTTGATAATTTCACTTATTTCGGAAGGATTGAGTTGCTGCATTGCTCTGCTGCCCCTTCAAACTCAAGATTTCAATGCTTCGGCAAGATTCGCGAGTTTGCCGCGAATCGAACCATCGATTACCAGGTCGCCGGCGCGAATGATGACACCACCAATAAGGGCGGCATCCTCCGCAACTTGCAGGCGCACTTCCCGGTTGAGTCGTGCACTGAGAACCTTGGCGAGTTTGTCTTGCTGTTCTTGGTTCAATGCAAAAGCACTGGTGACTTCAACGTCTACCGACTTCTCTTGTTCAGCCTTGTACAGGTCAAACAGAGCGGCGATCTCCGGCAACAGCGGGAGACGGTCGTTTTCGGCAACGACGTTAATGAAGTTCTGTGCCTTGGCATCAAACTTGTCGCCGCACACGTCAATAAACGTGGCGGCCTTGTTTGCGCTCGTCAGTCGCGGGGCCTTGAGCACGCGCTGCATGGTGTCGTCTTGCGACACTGCTGCAGCCAGGCCGAGCATGGCTGACCAAGAGGCCAGTTGCTGGTGGGCCTGGGCGTGCTCGAAGGCTGCCTTAGCGTAAGGTCGGGCCAACGTGGTCAATTCTGCCATGATCGCCCTCGCTTAAATTTCAGCAGCCAGTTTGTTTACCAGCTCCGCGTGCGCGTTTTGATCGATTGTGGCACCCAGGATCTTCTCGGCGCCGCCGACAGCCAGAGCACCCAGTTGGGCACGCAGCGCGTCTTTGACACTGTTCAGTTCCTGTTCGATCTCGGCCTGAGCCTGAACCTTCACACGGTCAGCGTCGATACGGGCCTTTTCAACAGCCTCTTCAACGATCTGGTTACCGCGTTTCTTGGCTTGCTCAATGATTTCGGCTGCCTGAGCTTTAGCTTCGCGCAGTTGTTGACCCGCTTTATCTTGGGCCAATTCCAGGTCGCGAGCTGCTCGGGCGGCAGCGTCCAGTCCATCCGCAATCTTCTTCTGACGTTCGTGCAAAGCCGCGATGACCGGAGGCCACACGAACTTCATGCAAAACAGTACAAAAATGAAGAACGCAACGGACTGGCCAATCAGGGTTGCATTAATGTTCACGCCAACACCTCGCTCGTTCGTTACACATCACACCAACTACTCGAAGGTTCGAGTAATTAGCCAGCGAGTTGACCAACGAATGGGTTCGCGAAGGTGAAGAACAGAGCGATACCAACACCGATCATGGTGACGGCGTCGAGCAGACCGGCAACGATGAACATTTTAACTTGCAGCATTGGAACCATTTCTGGCTGACGCGCTGCGCCTTCCAGGAACTTGCCGCCCAACAGGCCGAAACCAATTGCGGTACCCAGTGCGCCCAGGCCGATCAACAGTGCAACAGCGATAGCGGTTAGACCAACTACAGTTTCCATCTTTCCTCCCGACTTTTACGTCGTATGGTTTAGGTTTTTTAGATTTTAAAGCGGTAAAACAAATCGTTTCATAGCCCTGTTCGGGCACCCACTCGTTTGACCGAGTGGGACATCAGACTAGTCGAGACTGGTCTTAATGGTTCTCTTCGTGCGCCATCGAAAGGTAAACGATGGTCAGCATCATGAAGATAAACGCCTGCAGGGTGATGATCAGGATGTGGAACACAGCCCACGCCCACTGCAGAACTACGCCCAGGCCGCTAAGCCAGAGCAGACCGCTGCCGAACATCACAGCAATCAGAATGAAGACCAGTTCGCCGGCGTACATGTTGCCGAACAGACGCAGTGCCAGCGAGATTGGCTTGGCAACCAGCGTCACGAACTCCAGCAGGAAGTTCACCGGAATCAGCAGGGCCTGAACGAAGATGTTCTTGCTGCCGAACGGGTGCAGGGTCAGTTCGCCGATGAAGCCGCCGATGCCCTTGACCTTGATGCTGTAGAAAATGATCAGCGCGAACACCGACAGGGCCATACCCAGGGTCGCGTTCGGGTCAGTGGTCGACACTGCACGGAACGGAATGTGGTGGTCGCCGGTAATCAGGATGGCCAGCTGAGGAATCCAGTCGACCGGGATCAGGTCGACGGCGTTCATCAGGAACACCCAGACGAAGATGGTCAGTGCCAGCGGTGCAATCACCGGGCTACGGCCATGGAAGCTGTCTTTCACGCTGCCATCGACGAATTCGACCAATACTTCAACGAAGTTCTGCAAAGCACCAGGCTGACCGGAAGTCGCTTTCTTTGCCGCCATGCGGAAAAGAAGAACGAAGATCAGACCCAACGCGACCGACCAGCCGAGGGTATCGACGTGGAAAGCCCAGAAGCCCATTTCCTTGGCTTCTGCTGCGGTGTGGGCAAAACCCCACCCGCCAGTTGGGAGCTGACCGAAAGTCAGGTTCTGCAAGTGGTGCTGGATATAGCCCGAAGCGGTTGTTTCTGCCATGGTTGCCTCAAACGCCCTAAGGTCTCGAAAGTCTTGTTCTCATCAGCAGGGGCGCGAACCAGCTGACCAGTTGGGTCAACACGAAGACGCCGAATACAGCTAGCGGCGCCAATGGCTTCACACCTGCAAACGTCAATGCAAAGAGCACTGCCGTCAAAATCAGTTTGCCCGCCTCGCCGGCATAAAATGACCGGACAATGGCTTGAGCTGCTCGGGCGCCGGAAAACCGAAATGCCCTGTGAGCGAAATAAACATTGGGAAGCAAGGCTATCAGGCCTCCGCAAAGTCCTGAGTACCCGGCAACGACTCCATGCCATTGCCAAAGCGCCAAAGCAGCAATCAGCAAAACGACAAATTGAGCCATTAACACCGGAAAAACTGCCAGGCGATGGAACGGCAAGCGGTTTGGCGTGCGTCTTTCCATCACGTTTTCTCTCCAATGGTCGGCTGCCAGAAATCAATAACTTGGCATAATTTGTGCCGACAAAATGCGCGCAGAGTATAGGGGCGGTTCAGCCCCTATTCAACTGTCAGGTAGTGATTTCCGACTGCACGCTACATGAGGAAATGTTTCAACGAATGTGCGCAAGCACACCTTGCAGTTCGTCGAGGGAGTTGTAACCAATGACCAACTGCCCTTTCCCCTTCTTACCGTGGCGAATCTGCACCGCAGAGCCTAGGCGTTCGGCCAGGCGCTGTTCGAGTCGGGCTATATCAGGGTCCGGTTTTACCGGTTCGGCAGGCTCCTGTTTGCCACTCAACCACTGGCGAACCAGTGCTTCAGTTTGGCGCACCGTCAGCCCCCGTGCGACAACATGTCGCGCCCCTTCTACCTGTTGATTCTCCGGCAAACCGAGCAAAGCACGCGCATGACCCATTTCCAGGTCACCGTGCGACAGCATGGTTTTGATAACTTCCGGCAACGCGATCAAGCGTAGCAGGTTGGCCACGGTCACGCGGGATTTGCCCACCGCCTCCGCAACCTGTTGCTGAGTCAGCTGAAATTCCTGCTGCAAACGCTGCAACGCGACGGCTTCTTCGATCGGATTGAGGTCTTCGCGTTGAATGTTCTCGATCAGCGCCATGGCAATGGCCGTTTCATCCGGCACATCACGAACCATCGCCGGGATGGTTTCCTGGCCAGCCTGCTGGCTGGCGCGCCAGCGGCGTTCACCGGCAATGATTTCGAAGCGACCGCTGCCGATCGGGCGAACCACGATCGGCTGCATCACGCCCTGGGCCTTGATCGACTGCGCCAACTCTTCCAGCGCTTGAGGATCCATGTCCCGGCGGGGTTGGTACTTGCCGCGCTGGATCAGGTCCAGGGGCAGGTGCTGCAGCTCACGTTGGTCAGCTTGTACCGCTTGTTCTTCCAGCGAGCTGACAGTCGGACCACTCAGCAGTGCATCCAGTCCACGTCCGAGACCTCGTTTCTTGACGGCCATGGGGATTCCTTAAGTTGCCTGAGCGGCGGCGGTGCGTGAGTTTTTGCGCTGGCGGCGAACCATTTCGCCCGCCAAGGCCAGGTAGGCAATGGCGCCCCGTGAAGTCTTGTCGTACGCCAACGCCGGCATCCCATAACTTGGCGCTTCAGCCAAGCGAATGTTGCGCGGAATCACGGTGTCGTAAAGCTGCTCGCCGAAGTGTTCCTTGAGCTGCGCGGACACATCGTTCATCAGGCTCAGGCGCGGGTCGTACATGGTCCGCAACAGGCCTTCGACTTTCAGATTCGGGTTAAGCAGTTCAGCGATGCGCTTGATGTTATCCACAAGGTCGCTCAAACCTTCGAGCGCGAAGTATTCGCACTGCATGGGGATAATCACCCCATCGGCGGCCACCAGTGCGTTCAGCGTGAGCATCGACAACGACGGTGGGCAGTCGATCAAAATGTAATCGTAGTTTTCACGGATTGGCGCCAATGCACTGCGCAGGCGACTTTCCTTCATCTGCATTTCCAGCAGAACCACTTCGGCCGCCGTCAGGTCGCGGTTGGCCGGCAACAGCTGGTAACCACCATGCTCGGAGTAGTGCATGGCCTGGGCCAGGTCACATTCGCCGATCAGCAGGTCGTAGACCGAGTTTTCCAGGCCATGTTTATCCACACCGCTACCCATGGTGGCGTTGCCCTGTGGATCGAGATCGATCAGCAGCACCCGACGCTTGGTAGCGACCAGGGAAGCTGCGAGGTTGATGCAGGTGGTGGTTTTACCCACACCACCCTTTTGGTTCGCAATCGCGAATACCTTAGCCATTCTTGCTTGTGTTCCCAATCATGCCGTGCGGCGCAGTATCAGCAGATGGCGTTGGCCTTGGCAACCAGGGACGGCCAGGGCGTGTTCGCTATCGAGGTGGAAGTCTGCTGGCAATGCTACCAGCTCATCGGCCGGATGAACGCCCTTCATTGCCAGCCAGCGCGTATCGGCATCGCCGAGGTGGCGAGTCCAGTTACTGAAATTTTCCATGCTGCTGAACGCCCGGGAAACAATCCCGTTGAATGGCTGTGCAGGCTGGAAAGCTTCGACGCGGCTGTGGATAACTTGCAGGTTATCCAGTTTGAGTTCGAGTTTGACCTGGGTCAGGAAGCGGGTTTTCTTGCCGTTGCTGTCCAGGCAGGTCACTTGCGACTCGGGAAACAGGATGGCCAACGGAATGCCCGGCATGCCACCACCGCTGCCAACGTCCAGCCAGCGACCGTTTTCGATGAACGACATGACGCTCAAACTATCGAGCAGATGGCGAGAGACCATTTCGTCCGGATCGCGCACGGCGGTCAGGTTGTAGGCCTTGTTCCATTTGATCAACAGGGCCAGATAACCCAGCAGCTGCGCGTGCTGGGTTTCTGTCAGTGTGACACCGAGCTGGCGAGCACCTGTGGATAACTCTTCGGCGTGTTGCGAGGTGACCAACGAACTCAAGCGCTTTGCTCCAACTGACGGCCCGCGCCGCGTTTTTTCAAATGAATCATCAACAGCGAAATGGCTGCCGGGGTGACGCCCGGAATACGTGACGCCTGGCCCAGGGTTTCAGGACGGGTCGCGCCGAGCTTGCTCTGGATCTCTTTGGAGAGACCGGAAATGTTCGTGTAATCGATATCCACAGGCAGTTTGGTGTCTTCGCTGGCCCGCAGGCGTGCGATTTCATCCTGCTGACGGTCGATGTAACCGGCGTACTTGGTCTTGATTTCGACCTGTTCGGCGACCTGTGGATCTTCTGCGCCCCCACCGGTCACGGCAATCAGACCAGCGTAGTCGATTTCCGGACGGCTCAGCAGGTTGAGCAAATTGTATTCGTGGGTCAGCGGCGTACCGAACTTCTCGGAAATCGCATCGCCCTGCTCGGTGCCCGGGCGAACCCAGGTACTTTTCAGGCGTTGCTCTTCCAGGTCGATGCTTTCGCGCTTCTTGCAGAACGCCGCCCAACGCGCGTCATCGACCAGACCCAGCTCGCGACCTTTTTCGGTCAGACGCAGGTCGGCGTTGTCTTCGCGCAGGATCAGGCGGTATTCGGCACGGGACGTGAACATCCGGTACGGCTCTTGGGTTCCGAGCGTAATCAGGTCGTCGACCAATACGCCGATGTACGCCTCGTCGCGACGCGGGCACCAGGCATCTTTGCCCTGTGCACGCAGTGCTGCGTTGGCGCCGGCCAGCAAACCCTGGGCGCCGGCTTCTTCGTAACCGGTGGTGCCGTTGATTTGACCGGCAAAAAACAGCCCGCCAATCACTTTGGTTTCCAGGCTGTATTTCAGGTCACGCGGGTCGAAATAGTCGTATTCGATGGCGTAGCCCGGACGCACGATGTGTGCGTTTTCCATGCCGCGGATCGATTGCACAATCTGCAATTGCACGTCGAACGGCAGGGATGTGGATATCCCGTTCGGGTACAGCTCGTGGGTGGTCAAACCTTCCGGCTCGATAAAGACCTGATGGCTTTCCTTGTCGGCAAAGCGGTGGATCTTGTCTTCGATCGACGGGCAATAACGCGGACCGATGCCTTCGATCAATCCCGCATCGGAATACATCGGCGAACGATCGAGGTTCGCGGCAATGATTTCGTGGGTCCGGCTGTTGGTGTGGGTAATCCAGCAGCTCACCTGTTTCGGGTGCTGCTCTTTGGAACCCATGAACGACATCACCGGGATCGGCGTATCGCCTGCTTGCTCGGTCATTACCGAGAAATCCACAGAACGACCGTCGATACGCGGCGGCGTACCGGTTTTCAAACGACCCACACGCAGTGGCAATTCACGCAGACGGCGAGCCAGGGCGATCGATGGCGGATCACCGGCACGACCGCCGGAGTAATTCTGCATGCCGATGTGGATAAGTCCGCCGAGGAAGGTGCCAGTGGTCAACACCACGGAATCCGCGAGGAAACGCAGGCCCATTTGGGTGACGACACCGCGCACTTGTTCCTGTTCGACGATCAGGTCGTCAGCGGCTTGTTGAAATATCCACAGGTTCGGCTGGTTTTCCAATGCTTCGCGGACAGCGGCCTTGTACAGAACCCGGTCTGCCTGGGCGCGAGTTGCACGCACGGCCGGGCCTTTGCGGCTGTTTAACACGCGAAATTGAATACCACCTTTGTCGGTAGCCATGGCCATCGCGCCGCCAAGGGCGTCAATTTCTTTAACCAGGTGGCTTTTACCGATCCCGCCAATGGCGGGGTTGCAACTCATTGCTCCGAGGGTTTCCACGTTATGCGTCAGCAACAGGGTTTTCGCACCCATACGTGCTGAGGCCAGTGCTGCCTCGGTACCGGCATGACCGCCGCCGATGACGATCACTTCAAAACGGGAAGGGAAATCCACCACGCACCTCGTGCCTGCTTCAGTTAGGTAATCAGGAATAGTTTGAGCTCAGGTTTCTGGACCTGGTCGACAAGTATAGGGACTTCGCCCTTCCTAAAGAACCCTTTGCACAAAATTTAACCAGCTGTGGAGAAGTCGGGGTTATAGAAATTAAAAAGAGAGAAATTTATTAAATCTTTGTTTTTATGTTTATTTCTACTGAGCCACCTTTCTGTGGATAGATCGCTACAGGCCTTTATTATCAATGTGTACAGAGATTTAAAACCCTGTGGTCATGTGGCCAAGAGACCCTTGGATAACCGGTTTAAGCCTGTGGATGAAAGGGGTGGTTATCCACAGAGGTGGTTATCTTCAGTTTTCAGGCCCTGTTATCAACTGCCCTTAGTGGCAGTTATTCACAGGGCTTAATCCACAGAAAAGCGCGTATCGGGTTAATTCCGGGCGAAGGAAAACCGCTCAAGCAGACATTATCTGCTCGGCACTGAGGGACGATTTTTTAAAAAGAGAGGACAGACAGGCGCGAATGGCCTGTCTGTGAACAACGAAAGGGTTATTTACCGATGCAGAAGCTGGAAAAGATTCGTCCCAACAGGTCATCAGAGCTGAATGCACCGGTGATTTCACCCAGCGAGTGCTGCGCCTGACGCAAATCCTCGGCCAACAGCTCGCCAGCACCGGCCAGGGTCAATTGCGAGCGGCCATGCTCAAGGGATGTACTGGCATGACGCAGGGCCTCAAGGTGACGCCTGCGTGCGCTGAAGCTACTTTCCGACGTCTGCTCGTAACCCATGCAGGCCTTCAGATGGTCGCGCAGTAACTCCAGGCCTTCGCCAGCAGACTTGGCACTCAGGCTGATGGTGACGTGGCCATCTTCACTGACTTCCAGGGCAATGGCTTCCCCCGTCAGATCAGCCTTGTTACGAATCAGCGTGACTTTCGATGGATCCGGGCGGATTTCGAGGAATTCCGGCCACAAAGCGAAGGGGTCCAACGCTTCAGGCGCCGTTGCATCGACGACCAATAACACGCGATCCGCTTCGCCGATGGCTTTCAGTGCGCGTTCTACGCCAATTTTTTCCACGTGATCGTCGGTATCTCGCAGACCCGCGGTATCCACCACGTGCAGCGGCATGCCATCAATGTGGATATGTTCGCGCAGGATGTCCCGGGTTGTGCCGGCAATTTCGGTCACGATCGCTGCTTCCCGACCCGCCAGAGCATTCAACAGGCTGGATTTACCGGCATTCGGCCGACCGGCAATCACCACGGTCATGCCGTCACGCAGCAAGGCGCCTTGCCCGGCTTCGCGAAGTACTGTGGATAATTCATCGCGCACTTTGTCGAGCATGGCCAAGACATGACCATCAGCCAGGAAGTCGATTTCTTCTTCAGGGAAGTCGATGGCCGCTTCGACATAGATACGCAGGCCTATCAGCTGCTCGGTCAGGTTATGCACACGCTGGGAAAATGCGCCTTGCAAGGAACGCAGCGCATTTCGTGCCGCTTGTGCAGAACTCGCCTCGATCAAGTCAGCAATGGCTTCAGCCTGAGCCAGGTCGAGTTTGTCATTGAGGAAGGCGCGCTCGCTGAATTCACCGGGACGGGCGAGGCGACAGCCCAGTTCCAGACAACGCTTGAGCAACATATCCAGAACAATCGGCCCGCCATGGCCCTGCAGTTCAAGCACGTCTTCGCCGGTGAAGGAGTTCGGCCCCGGGAAATAAAGCGCAATGCCTTCGTCCAGCACCTCTTCGTTCTCACTGAGGAACGGGCCGTAATGGGCAAACCGGGGTTTCAATTCCCGACCGCTGATGGCCTTGGCCGCAAGGCTCGCCAACGGCCCGGAAATACGGACGATGCCCACACCGCCGCGACCTTGAGCGGTAGCAACGGCTGCGATGGTTTCACGAGGAACGCTCATAAACCGGTATCCAGACAAAAGTGACAGATAGCAAAACGCCCCACTAGGGGGCGTTTTGAGTGGTTATCCACAGTGTAAATCAAGCGGCTGCTTTGGTAGCCCGTTCGATTTTACGAGTGATGTACCACTGTTGAGTGATGGACAGGCAGTTGTTCACTACCCAGTACAGCACCAGACCAGCCGGGAACCACAGGAAGAAGAAGGTGAAGATGATTGGCATCAGCTTCATCACCTTGGCCTGCATCGGATCCGGTGGTGTCGGGTTCAACTGCTGCTGGATGAACATGGTTGCGCCCATGATGATCGGCAGAATGAAGAACGGATCCTTGATCGACAGGTCAGTAATCCACAGCATGAACGGCGCTTGGCGCATTTCAACGCTTTCCAGCAGAACCCAGTACAGCGAAAGGAAAACCGGCATCTGCACGAGGATTGGCAAGCAACCACCCAGCGGATTGATCTTCTCTTTCTTGTACAGCTCCATCATGGCTTGCGACATTTTCTGCCGGTCATCGCCATGTTGCTCTTTCAGCGCGGCCAGTTTCGGGGCCACTGCACGCATGCGCGCCATGGATTTGTAGCTGGCAGCCGACAGTGGGAAGAACAAACCCTTGATCAGCATGGTCAGGAAAATGATCGACCAGCCCCAGTTGCCGACGATGGCGTGGATATGTTGCAGCAACCAGAAGATTGGCTGGGCAATGAACCACAGGATGCCGTAGTCGACGGTCAGTTCCAGACCTGGGGACAACTGTTTCAGCACAGCCTGGCTTTTCGGGCCGGCGTACAGAACGGCGCTCACTTCAGCTTTAGCACCTGGCGCAACCGTCAATGCCGGGGCGGTATAGCCGATGATGTAGTTGCCTTTGCTGTCTTTACGGGTCTGGACGACATTGTTTTCGCCCTTCGCCGGAATCCAAGCGGTCACGAAGTAGTGTTGCAACCAGGCAACCCAACCCCCGTTGACGGTTTCTTTCAGCTGAGCCTTGTCCATGTCTTTCATCGACACTTTCTTGTACGGCTCGTTACTGGTCCACAGGGCGGCGCCCAGGTAAGTGGCGGTGCCGGTGGCAGTGCTGGAAGAAGGATCGGAGCTGGCGTCACGCTTCAGCTGGGCGAACATCGCACCCGACCAAGGCTTGGCACTTTCGTTGTCGATCAGGTAAGAAACAGTTACGTCATACAGGCCGCGTTTCAGTGTGAAACGCTTGATGTAGTTGACGCCGTCCTTGCTGAACTTCAGGTCTACGACCAATTGGTCCTGACCGTCAGCCAGTTGATAAACCTTCTTCTCCGAAGCGTAAACCGGACGACCGGCAGGACTTGCGTCCGGACCGTCGGTGCCGATCAAACCGCTTTGAGCCAGATAAGTCCGCTCGTTGCCGTTATCGAACAACTGGAACGGGATTTCCGGATGGTCCTGGCGACGTGGATACAGCGGCAGCGTCAGCTGGGCAACATCACCACCTTGTGGATCGATGGCGAGGTTGAGCACATCCGTTTTGATCTGGATGAGGTCTTTGCTTGCAGCTACTGGAGTTTCAGCAGGTGCTGTAGCACTGGTATCGCTTGCGGCGCGTGGAATGTCGTCACTGACAGAAGCATTATTGCCAGTAGCCGAATCCGGTAGGCCCGGTGCGGTAGTACTGGAAGCAACATTCTGAGTCGGCAGGGCAGCCTGACCATAGTCCTGGTTCCATTTAAGAACCATAACGTAGGACACGATTGCCAGGGCGACGATCAGGATCGTGCGTTTGATATCCATGATTACTCGGCCATCGAAGAAGAACGGGAGGTAGGGATAGGTGGAACCGGGTCATAACCACCGGGATTCCACGGATGACAGCGACCTAAACGACGAAAGGCCAGCCAGCCACCGCGCAGAAGACCATGATTTTCTATGGCCTCTAACGCGTAGCAGGAACAACTGGGGTAGAAGCGACAGTGGTTGGCCATCAGGGGACTAATGGCATAGCGATAAAACTGGATCGGAACGAGTGCCAGTTTACGCATCGGGACTGTCTACCCCTACAGTTTCGGTTTTGACTGCTGGTACTGGCGTGCTGCGTGCCAGACGCTTCCAGAGTTTGCCGAAATGCTGAATCAATTCGGGGTTTTCTACGTCACCCAAACCTTTGCGCGCGACGATAACGATGTCCCAGCCGACCAGTGAATCCTGGTGCAGACGGAACGATTCGCGCATCAGACGTTTGAGGCGATTGCGCTCGACGGAGAGCTTTACGCTCTTTTTCCCGATAACCAACCCGAGACGGGGGTGATCAAGATCGTTGTTGCGCGCAAGGAGCAGGAGATTTTTCCCCGGAACCTTGCCGGTAGGGGAGTCAAAGACTGCCTTGAAATGCCGGGGAGTAAGCAGACGCTTTTCCCGACTGAAGTCCTGACTCACCTCCAGTGCCGGATTATCAAACTGCCAGACGCGCACGACCTTTGGCGCGACGACGCGACAGGACGGCACGACCGTTCTTGGTAGCCATGCGAGCACGGAAACCGTGGGTACGAGCGCGTTTGATAGTGCTTGGTTGGAAAGTACGTTTCATTGTCGTGTTACCTGGTTCGTCCACAACGGGCCGGAATGGCCCCCGTTTTAAGAGACCGGGGATTCTAGAGAAAGCAAGCCTCTAGGTCAATTTCCAACCAGCGTTTCCTTATAAATAGATCTCCAGAGGTTTTGTTCGTGATTAACCCCTCGTTAGAAATAGAAATAAGAAAGGAATTATTTAAAGCTTTTCTGTAAAGCTTATAAAAGCTAGGCAGGCGGTCATCTGTGGATAAGTGCCTTAAGACCTTCTACTACGGGCTGTACAGAGAATGACAACTACCGTGGAAAACAGGGGGCAGCCTGTGCTGCGCTGTCGGATAACCTGTGTGTGAAACAGCTTGTTATCCACAGGCTGGTTATCCACCGAGTTTCCCCCCCACTTGTGCAACGACCTTAGACCCGGTTATCCACAGAGCTTATGCACAGACCGCTGGTCGTCTTTTTTGCGTATAAAACGTTGATTCTTCTCGGTCAGTGCTCCACCTCGTGTGGATAAGTCGGCGTCTGGTCGTTACAATGGCCGCTTGTTTTTGCCTCACCGGCTTTCAACTTAGGGGATATCCGTGTCAGTGGAACTTTGGCAGCAGTGCGTGGAGCTTTTGCGCGAAGAGCTGCCTGCCCAACAATTCAACACTTGGATCCGTCCACTACAGGTCGAAGCCGAAGGCGACGAGTTGCGTGTCTACGCACCGAATCGCTTTGTTCTCGACTGGGTCAACGAAAAGTACCTGGGCCGTGTTCTTGAACTGCTGGATGAGCATGGCAACGGCATGGCGCCGGTGCTGTCCTTATTAATAGGCAGCAAACGCAGTTCGACACCGCGAGCTGCGCCTAACGCGCCGTTGGCTGCCGCTGCATCTCAGGCTCAAGCTGCTCAAGCACCTGTCAGCGCTCCGGCGCCAGCATCGATTGCCAACGCACCGACCAAGCGTGCGACGCAAAAAGTGGCCGAGATCAATGAAGAGCCGTCTCGTGACAGCTTCGACCCGATGGCCGGCGCCAGTTCGCAGCAAGCTCCGGTTCGCTCCGAGCAACGCACGGTGCAGGTCGAAGGCGCGCTCAAGCACACCAGTTACCTGAACCGCACCTTCACCTTCGAAAACTTCGTCGAAGGTAAGTCGAACCAACTGGCCCGGGCCGCGGCCTGGCAGGTGGCAGACAATCCCAAGCACGGTTACAACCCGCTTTTCCTTTATGGTGGCGTCGGCTTGGGTAAAACCCACTTGATGCACGCTGTGGGTAATCACCTATTAAAGAAGAACCCGAATGCCAAGGTCGTTTACCTGCATTCGGAGCGTTTCGTGGCCGACATGGTCAAGGCGCTGCAACTGAATGCCATCAACGAGTTCAAGCGTTTCTACCGTTCGGTGGATGCGTTGCTCATCGATGACATTCAATTCTTCGCCCGCAAGGAACGTTCGCAGGAAGAGTTTTTCCACACCTTCAACGCCCTGCTTGAAGGTGGCCAGCAGGTCATTCTCACCAGTGACCGTTACCCGAAAGAAATCGAAGGCCTTGAAGAGCGTTTGAAATCCCGCTTTGGCTGGGGCCTGACGGTTGCCGTCGAACCGCCGGAGCTGGAAACCCGCGTGGCGATCTTGATGAAAAAGGCCGACCAGGCCAAAGTCGATCTGCCACATGACGCGGCGTTCTTCATTGCCCAGCGTATTCGCTCCAACGTCCGTGAGCTGGAAGGCGCGCTGAAACGCGTGATCGCCCACTCGCACTTCATGGGACGCGACATCACCATCGAGCTGATTCGCGAATCCCTGAAAGACTTGTTGGCGCTGCAAGACAAACTGGTCTCTGTGGATAACATTCAGCGCACGGTCGCCGAGTACTACAAGATCAAGATCTCCGACTTGCTGTCCAAGCGTCGTTCACGCTCGGTCGCACGTCCGCGTCAGGTTGCAATGGCATTGTCCAAAGAGTTGACTAACCACAGCCTGCCGGAAATCGGCGATGTGTTTGGCGGCCGCGACCACACGACTGTTTTGCACGCCTGTCGCAAGATCAACGAGCTTAAGGAATCCGACGCGGACATCCGCGAGGACTACAAGAACCTGCTGCGTACACTGACCACTTGATGAACACCAGCGCAGCTTATTAAGGCAAGGGACTAGACCATGCATTTCACCATTCAACGCGAAGCCCTGTTGAAACCCCTGCAACTGGTCGCAGGCGTCGTTGAGCGCCGACAGACCTTGCCGGTGCTCTCCAACGTGCTGCTGGTTGTCGAAGGCCAGCAATTGTCGCTGACCGGTACTGACCTGGAAGTCGAGCTGGTCGGTCGTGTGCAACTTGAAGAGCCGGCAGACCCAGGTTCCATCACCGTGCCTGCGCGCAAGCTGATGGACATCTGCAAGAGCCTGCCGAACGATGCGCTGATCGACATCAAGGTCGATGAGCAGAAGCTGGTGGTCAAGGCTGGTCGTAGCCGCTTCACGCTGTCGACCCTGCCGGCCAATGATTTCCCGACAGTGGAAGAAGGCCCGGGCTCGCTGACCTGCAGCCTGGAACAAAGCAAACTGCGTCGTCTGATCGAACGTACCAGCTTCGCCATGGCCCAGCAGGACGTTCGTTATTACCTGAACGGTATGCTGCTTGAAGTTTCGGCCGGGATCATCCGTGCTGTTGCCACCGACGGTCACCGTCTGGCCATGTGTTCGATGCAGGCCGATATCGGTCAGCCGGATCGCCATCAGGTCATCGTTCCGCGCAAGGGTATCCTTGAGCTGGCACGCCTGCTGACCGAACCGGACGGCATCGTCAGCATCGTCCTGGGTCAGCACCACATCCGCGCGACCACCGGCGAGTTCACCTTCACCTCGAAACTGGTCGACGGCAAATTCCCGGATTACGAGCGTGTTCTGCCAAAAGGCGGAGACAAGCTGGTACTCGGCGACCGTCAGGCGCTGCGTGAAGCTTTCAGCCGTACTGCGATTCTGTCCAACGAGAAGTACCGTGGCATCCGTCTGCAACTGGCTAACGGTCAGCTGAAAATCCAGGCGAACAACCCGGAGCAGGAAGAAGCGGAAGAAGAAGTGGGCGTTGAATACAACGGCGGCAATCTCGAAATCGGCTTCAACGTCAGCTATCTGCTCGACGTACTGGGCGTGATGACCACTGAGCAAGTTCGCCTGATCCTGTCCGATTCCAACAGCAGTGCGCTGGTGCAGGAATCCGACAACGACGACTCGGCTTACGTTGTCATGCCGATGCGCCTGTAATCATGTTCAGCAGAAGCTAGATGTCGCTAAGTCGCGTCTCGGTCACCGCGGTGCGCAATTTGCACCCGGTGACCTTCTCCCCCTCCCCCCGAATCAACATTCTTTACGGCGCCAACGGCAGCGGCAAAACCAGTGTTCTGGAAGCCATTCATCTGCTGGGGCTTGCCCGTTCGTTTCGTAGCAGCCGTCTGTTGCCGGTCATCCAGTACGAGCAATTGGCGTGTACGGTGTTTGGCCAGGTTGAATTGGCTGAGGGTGGACACAGCGCGTTAGGTATTTCACGCGACCGTCAGGGCGAATTTCAGATCCGCATCGATGGCCAGAACGCCCGAAGCGCGGCGCAACTGGCGGAGATCCTGCCACTCCAGCTGATCAACCCTGACAGTTTCCGCTTGCTTGAAGGCGCGCCGAAGATTCGCCGACAGTTTCTCGACTGGGGCGTATTCCATGTGGAACCGCGATTCATGTCCACCTGGCAGCGCTTGCAGAAGGCGCTGCGCCAGAGAAACTCTTGGCTGCGACATGGTACACTTGACGCCGTTTCGCAAGCGGTTTGGGACAGGGAACTGTGCCAGGCCAGCGCTGAAATCGATGAATACCGCCGCGCTTACATCAAAGCCTTGAAACCAGTCTTTGAACAGACCTTGAGCGAACTGGTCGAGCTTGAAGGCTTGACCCTCAGCTATTACCGAGGCTGGGACAAAGACCGCGAACTGAGTGCCGTACTCGCTGGGTCCCTTCAACGGGACCAGCAAATGGGTCACACCCAGGCCGGACCACAACGCGCTGATTTGCGTCTCAGACTGGGCGCACATAATGCCGCGGACATCTTGTCCCGGGGTCAGCAGAAATTGGTGGTCTGTGCATTGCGGATTGCCCAAGGGCACTTGGTGAGCCAGGCCCGACGCGGACAGTGTATTTATCTGGTGGATGACTTGCCGTCCGAATTGGACGAGCACCACCGACGCGCGCTTTGCCGCTTGCTGGAAGACTTACGCTGCCAGGTCTTTATCACCTGTGTAGATCACGAATTATTGAGGGAAGGCTGGCAGACGGAAACGCCAGTCGCTTTGTTCCACGTGGAACAGGGCCGTATCACCCAGACCCACGACCATCGGGAGTGAAGGCATTGAGCGAAGAAAATACGTACGACTCAACGAGCATTAAAGTGCTGAAAGGCCTGGATGCCGTACGCAAACGTCCCGGTATGTACATTGGTGACACCGACGATGGCAGCGGTCTGCACCACATGGTGTTCGAAGTGGTCGATAACTCGATCGACGAAGCTCTCGCCGGCCACTGCGACGACATCAGCATCATCATTCACCCGGATGAGTCCATCACCGTTCGCGACAACGGCCGTGGCATCCCGGTAGACGTGCACAAAGAAGAAGGCGTTTCGGCAGCCGAGGTCATCATGACCGTGCTGCACGCCGGCGGTAAGTTCGACGACAACTCCTACAAAGTATCCGGCGGTCTGCACGGTGTAGGTGTGTCGGTAGTGAACGCACTGTCCAAAGAACTGATCCTGACCGTTCGCCGCAGCGGCAAGATCTGGGAACAGACTTACGTCCACGGTGTTCCGCAAGAGCCGATGAAAATCGTTGGCGAGAGCGAAACCACGGGCACCCAGATCCACTTCAAGCCATCGGCTGAAACCTTCAAGAACATCCACTTCAGCTGGGATATCCTGGCCAAGCGGATTCGTGAACTGTCATTTCTCAACTCCGGTGTCGGCATCGTCCTCAAGGATGAGCGCAGCGGCAAGGAAGAGCTGTTCAAGTACGAAGGCGGCCTGCGTGCGTTCGTTGAATACCTGAACACCAACAAGACTGCGGTCAACCAGGTGTTCCACTTCAACATCCAGCGTGAAGACGGCATCGGCGTTGAAATCGCCCTGCAGTGGAACGACAGCTTTAACGAGAACCTGTTGTGCTTCACCAACAACATTCCACAGCGCGATGGCGGTACTCACCTGGTGGGTTTCCGTTCCGCACTGACGCGTAACCTGAACACCTACATCGAAGCTGAAGGTCTGGCGAAGAAGCATAAAGTCGCGACCACCGGTGACGATGCCCGTGAAGGCCTGACCGCGATTATTTCGGTGAAAGTACCGGATCCGAAGTTCAGCTCCCAGACCAAAGACAAGCTGGTTTCTTCCGAAGTGAAGACCGCGGTCGAACAGGAAATGGGCAAGTACTTCTCCGACTTCCTGCTGGAAAACCCGAACGAAGCCAAACTGGTCGTCGGCAAGATGATCGACGCGGCTCGTGCGCGTGAAGCGGCGCGTAAAGCCCGTGAAATGACCCGTCGTAAAGGCGCGCTGGATATCGCCGGCCTGCCGGGCAAACTGGCTGACTGCCAGGAAAAAGACCCTGCCCTGTCCGAACTGTACCTTGTGGAAGGTGACTCTGCTGGCGGCTCCGCCAAGCAGGGACGTAACCGCCGCACCCAGGCTATCCTGCCGCTGAAGGGCAAGATCCTGAACGTCGAGAAGGCGCGTTTCGACAAGATGATCTCTTCGCAAGAAGTAGGCACCTTGATCACCGCGCTGGGCTGTGGCATCGGCCGCGACGAGTACAACATCGACAAGCTGCGTTATCACAACATCATCATCATGACCGATGCTGACGTCGACGGTTCGCACATCCGTACCCTGCTGCTGACCTTCTTCTTCCGTCAGTTGCCGGAGCTGATCGAGCGTGGCTACATCTACATCGCTCAGCCGCCGCTGTACAAGGTCAAGAAAGGCAAGCAAGAGCAATACATCAAAGACGACGACGCCATGGAAGAGTACATGACGCAGTCGGCCCTGGAAGACGCGAGCCTGCACCTGAACGAAGAAGCCCCTGGCATCTCCGGTGAAGCGCTTGAGCGCCTGGTGAATGACTTCCGTCTGGTGATGAAGACCCTCAAGCGTCTGTCGCGCCTGTATCCACAGGAGCTGACCGAGCACTTCATCTACCTGCCAGCAGTGAGCATGGATCAACTGTCCGATCATGCAGCGATGCAGGATTGGCTGGCTCAGTACGAAGTTCGCCTGCGCACCGTCGAGAAGTCTGGCCTGGTCTACAAAGCCAGCCTGCGTGAAGACCGTGAACGTAACGTCTGGCTGCCAGAGGTCGAACTGATCTCCCACGGCCTGTCGAACTACGTCACCTTCAACCGCGACTTCTTCGGCAGCAACGATTACCGCACGGTTGTTTCGCTGGGCGCTCAACTGAGCACCTTGTTGGACGACGGTGCGTACATCCAGCGTGGCGAGCGCAAGAAGCCGGTCACCGAGTTCAAGGAAGCCCTTGAATGGCTGATGGCTGAAAGCACCAAGCGTCACACCATCCAGCGATACAAAGGTCTGGGCGAGATGAACCCGGATCAGCTGTGGGAAACCACCATGGACCCAGCACAGCGCCGGATGCTCAAAGTGACTATCGAAGACGCCATTGGCGCAGACCAGATCTTCAACACCCTGATGGGTGATGCGGTCGAACCTCGCCGTGACTTCATCGAAAGCAACGCCCTGGCGGTTTCCAACCTGGATTTCTGATCCAGCGAACCTGCCAAACCAAAAAAGGCCAACGCTCAGCGTTGGCCTTTTTTATTATCTGCAATTCGTACGGAATCATGCCGAATTCCCAGCGTCATTCCCATAGTACAAAGTGTGGAAAACCGCAAATTTCAGGCATAAAAAAACCGGCTATATCCGCCGGTTTTTTTGCGCCCGAAAAAACTTATGCACCATTTCCTGTGTTTTATGTGTTTAAGAAATATGTATATAAATCATTAACTTATAAAACGATATCGCTGTTTTTCGATAAAACGGTACACAGGTTATCCACAGAATCTCAGACAGCCACTTGATCCGTCGAAGTCGGTGCCGCCGGGGCTGCTGGCAGCGACCCCATTTCCCGTTGCATCTGCTCGTTCCAGGCTTGTACCCGGTCGTTCAGATCGGCGATGGCGCGAGGCCCGCTGCCCACGGCGTACATCGGTTCGCCGATGATTACGGTGATGACACCCTGCTTCTTTGCCCAACCAGTTTTAGGCCAGAACTTGCCCGCATTGTGCGCAATCGGCAGTACAGGAAGCTCGGCGTTGACGGCCAACGCGGTGCCACCGCGTGAGAACTTGCCGATGGTGCCAAAAGGAACGCGCGTCCCCTCAGGGAAGATCAGCACCCAGACACCATCCTTGAGCAGCTCATCGCCCTTCTTTGCCACATGCTTGAGCGCGGCTTTCGGATTGTCGCGGTCGATGGCAATCGGTCGCAGCATGGCCATGGCCCAGCCGAAGAAAGGTACATAAAGCAATGAACGCTTGAGCACCTGGCTCAACGGTTCGAAGTAAGCAGAGAGAAAGAACGTCTCCCAGGTGCTCTGGTGGTTCGATTGAATCACGCAGGGCTGGTCAGGCACGTTCTCGGCGCCCTTCACTTCGTAGCTGATGCCCAGGAACACTTTGCTCAGCCACAAGGCGCAGCGGCACCAGTACACATTAATGAAGCGATATCGCGCCTTGAACGGCAGAAACGGCGCGATGAAAAAGCTCAGGCTGCACCAAAGCAAAGAGCTGGTGCCCAGCAACAGATAAAAGAGGAACGTTCTGATGGCCTGCAGTATCGACATGGTGACGTTTACCGTGCGGGCTCTGCCCGTCTATAAGCGCACTCCCGATCAGTCCTTAATCGGAACAATCGAAGCACTTTAATTGTGGATAAGTTCTGCGGCAATCGCCGCCAGATCGTCAAAAATCAAGGTGCCTACCGGTAGGGTCTTGCCGAAAGTCTTTTCGCCTTTCCCGGTCTTTACCAAAACTGGCTGAGAATCGACGGCTTTGGCGGCTTCCAGGTCACCAAGGCTGTCGCCGACGAACCAGAGATTGGTCAGCGACACGTTGTAATGCTCGGCGATGGCTTTCAGCATCCCGGGTTTCGGCTTGCGGCAATCGCAGCCGTCGTTCGGCCCGTGCGGGCAATAGACGATCAGGCCGACTTCACCGCCCTGCTCCGCCACCAGCGCGCGCAAGCGCTCGTGCATGGCGTCCAGGGTGGCGATGTCGTAATAGCCGCGAGCGATGCCCGACTGGTTGGTAGCGACCGCTACCGTCCAGCCGGCCTTGCTCAACTGCGCGATGGCTTCGATCGAACCGGGGAGTGGAATCCACTCCTCCACCGACTTGATGTAAGCGTCGGAGTCGTAATTGATCACCCCGTCGCGATCGAGAATCAGCAGTTTCAACAGCAGCCCCTTAGCTCAGCAGCGAAATATCAGCGACGCCGAGGAACAGCCCACGCAGACGCGCCAGCAAGGCATAACGGTTGGCGCGGACCTTGGCATCTTCCGCGTTGACCATTACCGCTTCGAAGAACGCATCCACCGGCTCGCGCAAGGCGGCCAGGCGTGCCAGCGATTCGCTGTACTGACGCGCAGCAGCCATCGGCTGGACAGCCTGGTCTGCCTGCTGGATCGCCGAATACAGGGAAAACTCGTTGGCATTGTCGAAGTACTTGGCTTCAACCACCGTTGGAACGGAGCCTTCGACCTTGCTCAGCAAGTTCGATACGCGCTTGTTCACCGCAGCCAGGGCCGCGGCTTCCGGCAATTTGCGGAAAGCTTCTACCGCTTGTACACGTTGGTCGAAGTCCAGTGCCGAACCCGGCTTCAGGGCACGCACCGACAGGTAAGTCGCAACGTCTACACCCTCGTCTTCGTAACGGGCACGCAGACGGTCGAAGACGAACTCCAGCACCGCGTCGTTGAGGCCGGCGGCCTTGATCTTGGCACCGAACGCATTCACGGCGAAAGCCACGGCGTCGTTCAGGTCCAGATCGAGTTTCTTGTCGATCAGGATACGCAGCACGCCGAGTGCAGCACGGCGCAAGGCGTACGGGTCTTTGCTACCCGTTGGCAGCATGCCGATACCGAAAATACCCACCAGCGTGTCGAGCTTGTCGGCGATGGCCACGGCCGCACCGGTCAGGGTGGTCGGCAGTTCAGCACCGGCACCGCGCGGCATGTACTGCTCGTTCAGCGCCAGGGCGACTTCTTCCGGCTCGCCGTCGTTGAGGGCGTAGTAGTAACCGGCGACACCTTGCATCTCCGGGAACTCACCGACCATCTCGGTCGCCAGGTCGCACTTGGACAACAGGCCGGCACGGGAAGCCCATGCAGCGTTGCCGCCAATGCGTTGCGCGATGAACGCAGCGAGTTTGGAAACGCGCTCGGCCTTGTCGTAGACGCTGCCGAGTTTTTCCTGGAACACCACGTTTTGCAGGCGCAGGTTGAAGTCTTCGAGTTTCTGCTTCTTGTCTTGCTTGAAGAAGAACTCGGCGTCGGTCAGGCGTGGGCGAACCACTTTCTCGTTACCGGCGATGATCTGCTGCGGATCTTTGCTTTCGATGTTGGCCACGGTAATGAAACGGGGCAGCAACTTGCCATCGGCATCCAGCAGGCAGAAATACTTCTGGTTGTCCTGCATGGTGGTGATCAGTGCTTCTTGCGGCACATCGAGGAAACGCTCTTCGAACGAGCACACCAGCGGCACTGGCCATTCGACCAGCGCGGTCACTTCGTCGAGCAGCGCCGGCGGAACAATCGCCGTGCCTTCCTGGCGGGTAGCCAGTTCTTCGGTGCGCTTGCTGATGATGTCGCGACGTTCGTTGGCATCGGCCAGGACGTACGCGGCACGCAAGTCGGCGAGGTAATTGGCCGGCGAGGTGATGCGTACGTTTTGCGGGTGATGGAAGCGGTGACCACGGGAATCACGGCCAGCCTTCTGGGCGAGGATGGTGCAATCGATGACTTCGTCACCGAGCAGCATCACCAGCCACTGGGTCGGACGAACGAATTCTTCCTTGCGAGCGCCCCAACGCATGCGTTTCGGGATCGGCAGGTCGTTCAGCGAATCTTCGACGATGGTCGGCAGCAGGCTCGCAGTCGGCTTGCCGGCGATGCTTTGGCTGTAACGCAGTTTTGGACCGCTCTGATCGATTTCGCTCAGCTCGACACCGCACTTCTTGGCAAAACCCAGTGCTGCCTGGGTCGGGTTGCCTTCGGCATCGAACGCCGCCTGACGTGGCGGGCCATCGAGGTTGATGCTGCGATCCGGTTGCTGGGTGGCCAGCGAGGTGATCAGCACGGCCAGGCGACGCGGCGCGGCATAGACCGTTTTGGTCTCGTAGTTCAGGCCGGCAGCTTGCAGGCCCTTGTCGATACCGGCGAGGAACGCCTCGGCCAGGGTGTTCAGGGCTTTGGGTGGCAGTTCTTCAGTGCCCAGTTCAACCAGAAAATCCAGAGCACTCATTGTGCAGCCTCCAGCTTGGCCAGTACTTCATCACGCAGGTCCGGGGTCGCCATCGGGAAGCCCAGCTTGGCGCGAGCCAGCAGGTAGGCTTGCGCAACGGAACGCGCCAGGGTGCGTACACGCAGAATGTATTGCTGACGCGCAGTCACCGAAATTGCACGGCGCGCATCCAGCAGGTTGAAGGTATGGGAAGCCTTCAACACCATTTCGTAGCTCGGCAACGGCAGCGGCTGGTCGAGTTCGATCAGGCGCTTGGCTTCGCTTTCATAGAAGTCGAACAGTTCGAACAGCTTCTCGACGTTGGCGTGTTCGAAGTTGTAGGTCGACTGCTCCACTTCGTTCTGGTGGAACACGTCGCCATAGGTCACTTTGCCGAACGGACCGTCAGCCCAGACCAGGTCGTAGACCGAGTCTACGCCTTGCAGGTACATGGCCAGACGCTCCAGACCGTAGGTGATCTCGCCGGTCACCGGGTAGCATTCGATGCCGCCCGCTTGCTGGAAGTAAGTGAACTGCGTCACTTCCATGCCGTTGAGCCAGACTTCCCAACCCAGACCCCAGGCGCCCAGGGTCGGCGATTCCCAGTTGTCTTCGACGAAGCGAATGTCGTGGACCAACGGGTCCAGGCCGACGTGCTTGAGGGAGCCCAGGTACAGTTCCTGGAAGTTGTCCGGGTTCGGCTTCAATACCACCTGGAACTGGTAGTAGTGCTGCAGACGGTTCGGGTTTTCGCCGTAGCGGCCGTCAGTCGGGCGACGACTGGGCTGCACATAAGCGGCGTTCCAGGTTTCCGGGCCAATGGCCCGCAGGAATGTGGCAGTGTGGAAAGTGCCGGCGCCTACTTCCATATCGTAGGGCTGAAGTACCACACAACCTTGCTCGGCCCAGTATTGCTGGAGCGCGAGGATCAAGTCTTGGAAGGTACGCACGGCTGGCGTAGGCTGGCTCACGAAATTCACCTGTTTCTTGGGCTGCGATTTAAAGAGCGGGAGTATACCCGATTCATTGCTGCGCACGCCCCCTGGAGCCTTATGCCACGCTGCTTTTGGTGTTCCGAAGATCCGCTGTACATGGCTTATCACGACCAGGAGTGGGGCACGCCGCTACGCGATGCGCAGGGATTGTTCGAGTTGCTTTTGCTCGAAGGGTTCCAGGCCGGCCTCTCATGGATCACGGTCTTGCGTAAACGTGAGCGTTATCGCGAGGTGCTGTTCGGCTTCGACGTACAGCGCGTGGCGCAAATGAGCGACGCGGAAATCGATGAATTGATGCTCGATCCTGGCATCATCCGCAACCGCCTCAAACTCAATGCCGCCCGGCGCAATGCCCAGGCCTGGCTGGCGCTGGAGGACCCGGTGGCGTTTCTCTGGTCCTTCGTTGGCGGCATGCCGGTGATCAATCATTTCAAGGATCGCACCGAAGTCCCGGCGGTCACGCCAGTGGCGGTAGAGATGAGCAAAGGCCTGAAAAAGGCCGGTTTCACGTTCGTCGGGCCGACCATTTGCTACGCGCTGATGCAGGCCTCGGGCATGGTCATGGACCACACCCGGGATTGCGATCGCTACGCGACCTTGGCGAACGGCGGTTAGAATAGCCGCCTCGCGCACAGCACATAATCAGGAGTGACCTGTGGATAAGTTTAAAGGCGCCTTGCTGGTAGGCGCTCTGCGGCTGTTTGCCCTGCTCCCGTGGCGGGCCGTGCAGGCCGTGGGCTCGGCGATTGGCTGGGTCATGTGGAAAACCCCGAACCGTTCCCGCGACGTGGTGCGGATCAACCTCGCCAAGTGTTTCCCCGAGATGGACCCGGCCGAGCGTGAGCGTCTGGTCGGACAGAGCCTGAAAGACATCGGCAAGTCCCTGACCGAAAGCGCCTGCGCGTGGATCTGGCCGGCCCAGCGTTCCATTGACCTGGTGCGCGAAGTCGAAGGCCTCGACGTCTTGAAGGACGCCCTCGCCTCTGGTAAAGGGGTCGTGGGTATCACCAGCCACCTGGGCAATTGGGAAGTGCTGAACCACTTCTATTGCAGCCAGTGCAAACCGATCATTTTCTACCGGCCACCGAAGTTGAAGGCTGTGGATGATTTGCTGCGCAAACAGCGGGTGCAATTGGGCAACCGGGTGGCCGCTTCCACCAAGGAAGGCATCCTCAGCGTCATCAAGGAAGTGCGCAAAGGTGGTGCAGTGGGCATTCCCGCTGACCCGGAACCGGCCGAATCCGCCGGAATCTTCGTGCCCTTCTTCGCCACCCAGGCCCTGACCAGTAAGTTTGTGCCGAACATGCTCGCCGGCGGCAAAGCGGTCGGCGTGTTCCTGCATGCCCTGCGCTTGCCGGACGGTTCGGGGTACAAAGTGATCCTGGAAGCGGCGCCAGAGGCCATGTACAGCACGGATACCGAGACGTCCTGCGCGGCCATGAGCCAAGTGGTCGAGCGTTATGTGCGGGCGTACCCCAGCCAATACATGTGGAGCATGAAGCGCTTCAAGAAGCGTCCACCGGGTGAAGAACGCTGGTATTGAGTACGTTGGCATGATCTGTGGATAATTCTGGGGCCAGGGTTATCCACAGCTGTTCATTAAAGGGCGCAGCAGATGTCCGAACACCGCAAATCGTTTCGCATCAAGATCAGCCATGAAAGCTTCGGCGAATGCCTGGGCCAGACCCGCCACCTGTCGACCACGGGTGTCTATGTCAAGCATCCGCGCCTGTCGTCGTTACCCAAAGGCGCGGTGGTGTATGGGCAGGTGCAAGACTTACCCACAGGTGCGCCGCGTGTGCGCATGGAAGTGATTCAGGTCGATGCCGACGGGATAGGCCTGCGCTACCTCTGATCAGTGAGCGTTGCGCTCGAGTTTCTTCAGAAACACCGTCATTTCCTTCTCTGCCTGCTTGTCGCCATGGGCGCGGGCGGCTTCCAGACCTTGTTCCCATGCCTGCCGGGCTGCCGCGAAATCTTCCTGCGCCAGATGGGCCTTGCCCAACAGCTTCCAGGCCGCTGAATACTTCGGATCGAATTCGACACAGCGCTGGAAATGCTCGGCCGCCTTGGCGTTTTCCCCAAGGTCCAGATAACCCTTGCCCAGGCCGAAGCGCAGCAATGAGTTATCCACACCCTTGGCGAGCATTTTTTCCAGGGATTCGAGCATCAGTGTTTTCCCTCAGTCAGCGATTGTTCCCACGCAGAGTGTGGGAATGATCGGTTAGAAAAAGCTCAATCCCACATGAAACAGCTTCTCCACATCCCGAATATGCTTTTTATCCACAAGGAACAAAATCACATGGTCCCCCGTTTCGATCACCGTGTCGTCATGCGCAATGATCACTTCCTCGTCACGAATAATCGCGCCAATCGTCGTTCCCGGTGGCAGACCAATGTTCTCGATCGCCTTGCCAATCACCTTGCTCGACTTCGCATCACCATGGGCAATCGCCTCAATGGCTTCTGCCGCGCCCCGGCGCAATGAGTGCACGCTGACGATATCGCCACGGCGCACGTGGGCCAGCAAGGTGCCGATGGTCGCCAGTTGCGGGCTGATGGCGATGTCGATGTCGCCGCCCTGAATCAGATCCACGTACGCCGGGTTGTTGATGATCGTCATCACCTTCTTCGCGCCCAGGCGCTTGGCCAGCAGCGAGGACATGATGTTGGCTTCGTCATCGTTGGTCAGGGCCAGGAAAATATCGGCGTCGGCGATGTTCTCTTCCATCAGCAAATCGCGGTCGGACGCACTGCCCTGCAACACCACGGTACTGTCGAGGGTGTCCGAGAGATGACGGCAGCGGGCCGGGTTCATCTCGATGATCTTCACCTGATAACGGCTTTCGATGGCCTCGGCCAGACGCTCACCGATCTGCCCGCCACCGGCAATGACGATGCGTTTGTAGGTTTCATCCAGCCGGCGCATTTCGCTCATTACCGCGCGGATATTGTCCTTGGCGGCGATGAAAAACACTTCGTCGTCGGCCTCGATGACGGTGTCACCCTGGGGCAAAATCGGCCGGTCACGGCGGAAGATCGCGGCAACGCGGGTTTCGACATTCGGCATGTGTTCGCGCAATTGCCGCAGCTGCTGACCCACCAGCGGTCCGCCGTAATACGCCTTCACCGCGACCAGTTGCGCTTTGCCTTCGGCAAAGTCGATCACCTGCAAGGCGCCCGGATGCTGGATCAGGCGCTTGATGTAGTTGGTCACCACTTGTTCCGGGCTGATCAGCACATCCACCGGGATCGCGTCGTTATCGAACAATTCGGAGCGCGTGAGGTACGCCGCTTCGCGCACGCGAGCGATTTTGGTCGGTGTGTGGAACAGCGTGTGGGCGACCTGACAGGCCACCATGTTGGTTTCGTCGCTGTTGGTCACGGCCACCAGCATGTCGGCGTCGTCTGCGCCGGCCTGGCGCAGCACTGTCGGCAGTGAGCCGCGACCATGCACAGTGCGGATGTCCAGCCGATCACCGAGGTCGCGCAGGCGATCGCCGTCGGTGTCGACCACGGTGATGTCGTTGGCTTCGCTGGCCAAGTGCTCCGCTAGCGAACCGCCAACCTGCCCTGCACCGAGGATGATGATTTTCATCCAGTCACTCCATTAAAACCGTTTAACCGCGCGCGGCGGCAATCTTGATCAGCTTGGCGTAGTAGAACCCATCGTGCCCGCCTTCCTGGGCCAGCAATTGGCGACCGTGGGGTTGCTTGATGCCGGCCGCCGTGGCGAGGTCCAGCTCACGGGCGCCCGGCGTGCGGGCGAGGAAAGCTTCGATGACTTCGGTGTTTTCGGTCGGCAGCGTCGAGCAGGTGGCGTAAAGCAGGATGCCGCCGACTTCCAGAGTTATCCACAGGGCGTCGAGCAATTCGCCTTGCAGCACGGCGAGGGCGGCGATGTCGTCGGGTTGGCGGGTCAGCTTGATGTCCGGGTGACGACGGATGACCCCAGTCGCCGAGCACGGCGCATCCAGCAGGATGCGCTGGAACGGTTTGCCGTCCCACCAGGCCTGGGTGTCGCGACCATCGGCGGCGATCAGCTCGGCACTGAGGCCCAGACGCGCCAGGTTTTCGCGCACCCGCACCAGACGTTTGGCTTCCAGGTCCACCGCGACGACGCCGGCCAGTTTTGGCTCGGCTTCGAGGATGTGGCAGGTCTTGCCGCCCGGTGCGCAGCAGGCGTCCAGCACCCGTTGGCCTGGCGCCAGATCGAGGAGGTCGGCGGCCAGTTGCGCCGCCTCGTCCTGCACGCTGATCCAGCCTTCGGCGAAGCCCGGCAGGCTGCGCACGTCGGCGGCGGCTTCGAGGATGATGCCGTCCTGACTGTAGACGCACGGCGTCGCGGCGATCCCGGCTTCGGTCAGCAAACCAAGGTAGGCGTCGCGAGTGTGATGGCGACGGTTGACCCGCAGAATCATCGGCGGGTGCGCGTTGTTCGCCGCGCAAATGGCTTCCCATTGTTCAGGCCAGAATGCCTTCAGGGATTTTTGCAGCCAGCGCGGGTGCGCGGTACGCACCACCGGGTCGTGTTCCAGCTCGGCCAGCAGTGCTTCGCTTTCCCGTTGGGCACGGCGCAACACGGCGTTGAGCAAGGCTTTGGCCCAAGGCTTCTTTAGCTTGTCCGCGCAACCGACCGTTTCACCGATGGCGGCGTGGGCCGGAACGCGGGTGTAGAGCAGTTGATAAAGGCCGACCAGCAACAGCGCTTCGACGTCCGCATCGGCAGCCTTGAAGGGCTTTTGCAGCAGTTTGGCCGCCAGCGCCGACAAACGTGGCTGCCAGCGCGCGGTGCCGAACGCCAGGTCCTGAGTGAAGCCACGATCGCGGTCTTCAACCTTGTCCATTTGTGTCGGCAGAGAACTGTTGAGCGAGGCTTTTCCGTTCAGAACAGCGGCGAGTGCCTTGGCGGCGGCCAGACGCGGGTTCATTGAGCGTCCGCCGCTTGACCTAGCACAGTGCCGACGGCGAATTTCTCTTTGCGGCTGTTGAACAGATCGCTGAAGTTCAGCGCCTTGCCGCCGGGCAATTGCAGGCGGGTCAGGCACAGCGCTTGCTCACCGCAAGCGACGAGCAAGCCGTCCTTGCTGGCGCTGAGGATTTCGCCTGGTGCGCCCTTCCCTTCAGCGAGGCTCGCGGCCAGCACTTTCAGCGCTTCTCCGTTCAACGTGCTGTGGGTAATCGGCCATGGATTGAAGGCGCGAACCAGCCGTTCCAGCTCAACCGCCGGGCGAGTCCAGTCGATGCGCGCTTCGTCCTTGTTCAATTTGTGAGCATAAGTGGCGAGGCTGTCGTCCTGCACTTCGCCGTCGAGCGTACCCGCGGCAAGGCCGGCAATCGCCTGAATCACCGCCGGTGGGCCCATCTCGGCCAGACGATCATGCAGGCTGCCGCCGGTGTCGTCAGCGCTGATTGGCGTGGTGACTTTGAGCAGCATCGGCCCGGTGTCCAGGCCCAGTTCCATGCGCATCACGGTCACGCCGCTTTCGCTGTCGCCCGCTTCGACGGCGCGCTGGATCGGCGCCGCCCCGCGCCAGCGTGGCAGCAGGGACGCGTGGCTGTTGATGCAGCCCAGGCGCGGAATATCCAGCACCACTTGCGGCAGGATCAGACCGTAGGCGACTACCACCAGCAAGTCTGGCTTGAGCGCGGCGAGTTCGGCCTGAGCGTCTTCGTTGCGCAGGGTCGGCGGTTGCAACACCGGGATGTTGTTTTCCAACGCCAACTGCTTGACCGGGCTCGGCATCAGCTTTTGCCCACGGCCCGCCGGACGGTCCGGCTGGGTGTAGACCGCGACGATCTCGTAAGGGCTGTCGAGCAGGGCCTTGAGGTGTTCGGCGGCGAATTCCGGGGTGCCGGCAAAAACGATGCGCAGTGGCTCAGTCATGTAAAACTCTCAATTACAAAGCAGTCGCAAAAGAAAAAGGCTTGCCGCAGCAAGCCTTTGAAAGGAGGGCATCAAGCGTTCTGGCGATGGAGCTTTTCCAGTTTCTTCTTGATTCGGTCGCGTTTGAGACTGGACAGGTAGTCGACGAACAATTTGCCATTCAGGTGGTCGCATTCATGCTGGATGCACACGGCGAGCAGGCCTTCGGCGATCAGTTCGTAAGGCTGGCCGTCGCGGTCCAGGGCCTTGATCTTGACCTTCTGCGGGCGATCGACGTTTTCGTAGAAACCCGGCACCGAGAGGCAGCCTTCCTGGTATTGCTCCATCTCGTCGGTCAGGGTCTCGAACTCGGGGTTGATGAACACCCGTGGTTCGCTGCGGTCTTCGGAGAGGTCCATCACCACGATACGTTTGTGCACGTTGACCTGGGTCGCGGCGAGGCCGATGCCTGGCGCTTCATACATTGTTTCAAACATGTCATCGACCAACTGACGCACTTCGTCGTCCACTACGGCCACAGGTTTGGCGATAGTGCGCAGGCGCGAGTCGGGGAATTCGAGGATGTCTAAAATGGCCATAAGCTTGATTGCTGCACATGTGAGGAAAGTCGGGTCGATGGCCTGGCGGGTCCGAAGATGCAGGCTACCGTTGTAAAACGTAGCTCCCTTTTCTAAGTAAAGCACGGGGAGCGAGCCACGAAGGCTCTGGCGTTTTACGCGAACGCACATAATAAAGGGATTCACCGCATGAGGAAATCACTACTCGCCTTGCTCCTTCTGGCTTCGGCCGGTGTGGCGCACGGGCAAGTGCAACTCAAGGAAGGTTTTCCACAGCAATACACCGTGGTTGCGGGGGACACACTCTGGGACATCTCCGGTAAATACCTGCGCCAGCCATGGCAATGGCCAGAGCTGTGGCAGGCCAATCCGCAAATCGAAAACCCCAATCTCATCTATCCCGGCGATTCGCTGGCGCTGGTCTATGTCAACGGCCAGCCGCGCCTGACCCTCAATCGCGGTGCATCACGCGGCACAATCAAGCTTTCGCCTCGCGTACGCAGTTCGCCGGTGGCCGAAGCCATCCCGAGCATTCCGCTGCGTTCGATCAATAGCTTTTTGCTGAGTAACCGCATCGTCGACAAGGTCGAGGATTTCAACGAGGCGCCTTACATCGTCGCCGGCGATGCCGAACGCGTGCTCAGCGGCACCGGAGACCGCATCTTCGCCCGCGGTCATTTCGATCCGGATCAGCCGGTTTACGGGATCTTCCGTCAGGGCAAGGTTTACACCGACCCCGAGACCAAGGAGTTTTTGGGGATCAACGCCGACGACATCGGTGGCGGCGAAATTGTTGCCACTGAAGGCGATGTCGCCACTCTCGCCTTACAGCGCACGACCCAGGAAGTGCGCCTCGGCGACCGCTTGTTCTGCGGCGAAGAACGCTCGATCAACTCGACCTTCATGCCCAGCGCGCCGAAAACCCCGGTCAACGGGCTGATCATCGATGTGCCGCGCGGCGTGACACAGATTGGCGCGCTGGATGTGGTCACGCTGAACAAGGGGCAGCGTGATGGCCTCGTCGAAGGCAACGTGCTGGTGGTGATGAAAACCGGTGAAACCGTGCGCGACCGGATCACTGGCCAGCCGCTGAAGATCCCCGATGAGCGGGCCGGATTGCTGATGGTTTTCCGCACCTACGACAAGCTCAGCTACGGGCTGGTGCTCAACGCTTCGCGCTCGTTGGCCGTGATGGACAAGGTGCGAAATCCGTAAGCAGGCTCCACAAGTTACCAACAGAGTTATCCACAGCTTATTCCCGTTTGAACGGGGCCCATAACGATCAAGGATGATCCATGTCGCTGCCTGCCGTTACACCGGTTTCCCCCGCGGAACTGGAAGCTCGTTTACGTTTGCACCGTTTACCGGAACTCGGCCCGGCGCGTTTCAAGAAGCTGCTTGAAGCGTTCGGTTCGGCCTCCAAAGCCATCAGCGCGCCGGCCAGTGCCTGGCGTTCGCTGGGCTTGCCGTTGGCGTGCGCCGAGGCTCGCCGGGCCAATGATGTGCGCGATGGCGCCAGCCACGCATTGGCCTGGCTAGAGCGTCCGGGCCAGCATTTACTGATGTGGGACCAGCCTGACTACCCGGCGTTGCTGGCGCAAATCAGCGACGCGCCGCCGCTGTTGTTCGTGGCGGGTAATCCGGGAATTCTGGAAAAACCGCAACTGGCGATGGTTGGCAGTCGCCGCGCTTCACGGCCGGGCATGGACACCGCTGCCGCATTTTCCCGCAGCCTGGCGGGCGCCGGTTTCGTCATCACCAGCGGTCTGGCGCTGGGCATTGATGCGGCCGCGCATCAAGCCGCACTGGACGTGGGCGGGCGAACGGTCGGTGTACTTGGCACGGGACTTGAAAAGTTTTATCCACAGCGCAATCGACGACTGGCCGACGCCATGATTGCATCGGGCAGTGCGGTGCTTTCGGAGTTCCCGCTGGACGCCGGCCCCACCGCCAGCAACTTCCCCCGGCGCAATCGAATCATCAGCGGTTTGTCGCTTGGTGTGCTGGTGGTTGAAGCCAGCGTGGCGAGTGGTTCGCTGATCACCGCGAGGCTGGCGGCGGAGCAAGGTCGGGAGGTGTATGCGATTCCTGGATCGATCCATCATCCCGGCGCCAAAGGCTGTCATCAGTTGATCCGGGACGGCGCGATGCTGGTGGAAACCATCGAACATATCCTCGAAGCCTTGCGCGGCTGGCAACAGTTGCCGTTGTACGGCGAGGCTCCTTCGGTGACCCATCCGTTGCTCATGCTGTTGCACGCGGCCCCGCACACCAGCGAAGCGTTGTCCGTCACCAGCGGCTGGGCCTTGCCCAAAGTGCTGGCGGCGCTGACCGAGCTGGAAATGGAGGGGCGCGCCGTTTGCGAAAGCGGTCGCTGGTTTGCGCGGGTGAGCTAGGTTTTATAAGGAAGATCGGTAAACTGCGCAGAGCCTTATTCCGGAGAGTTTTTCATGGTCAACAGTTGGCGTGTGCAACAAGCCGCGCAAGCCGTTCGCGCAGGGGCGGTGATTGCCTATCCAACCGAAGCGGTCTGGGGGCTGGGTTGCGACCCGTGGGACGAAGAAGCGGTTGAGCGTCTGTTGATGCTCAAGGGTCGGTCTGTGGGCAAGGGGTTGATTCTGGTTGCCGACAATATCCGGCAGTTCGACTTCCTCTTCGAAGACTTCCCGGAACTGTGGATGGACCGCATGGCCAGCACGTGGCCGGGACCGAACACCTGGCTGGTGCCGCATCAGAACCTGTTGCCGCAGTGGATCACCGGGGTGCATGAAACCGTGGCGTTGCGGGTCAGCGATCATCCGCTGGTGCGGGATTTGTGCGCAATTGTCGGGCCGCTGGTGTCGACCTCGGCCAATCCGCAGGGACGGCCGGCGGCGCGCACGCGGATTCGCGTGGAGCAGTATTTCCGTGGACAGCTGGATTTGGTGTTGGGCGGGAACCTGGGGGGGCGCAAGAATCCGAGCGTCATTCGGGATCTGGCGACCGGCCACGTTGTGCGTCAGGGCTGATACCGCGTTATCGTTCATCGCGGGTAAACCCGGCTCCCACAGATTTCGGTTATCCCTGTGGGAGCCGGGCTTGCCCGCGATGAGGCCCTCAAGGCAACAGTACAGTCGAGCCGGTAGTCCGTCGTGCCGACAACTCGGTCTGCGCCTTCGCCGCATCCGCCAGCGGATACGTGTGACTGATGTCCACGTGCAGCTTTCCGCTGATGATCATCTCAAACAACTCATCCGCCATCCGCTGCAGGTTCTCGGCATTGTTGGCGTAAGTCCCGAGCGTCGGCCGGGTTACGTACAGCGAACCCTTCGCCGCCAGTATCCCCAGGTTCACCCCGTCCACCGCACCTGACGCATTGCCAAAGCTCACCACCAACCCGCGAGGCGCTGCGCTATCGAGCGACGTCAGCCACGTGTCTTTGCCCACGCCGTCGTACACCACCGGCACCTTCTTCCCGTCGGTCAATTCCAGTACACGTTGTGCGACGTTTTCATGGCTGTAGTCGATGGTCGCCCAGGCACCGTTGGCCTTGGCCAGTGCGGCTTTCTCCGGCGAGCTGACCGTGCCGATCAACTTCACGCCCAGCGCCCTCGCCCATTGGCAGGCCAGCGAACCGACCCCCCCGGCGGCGGCGTGGAACAGCACGGTTTCGCCACCCTTGAGTTCATAGGTCTGACGCAACAGGTACTGCACGGTCAGGCCCTTGAGCATCACCCCAGCCGCCGTTTCGAAGCTGATCGCCTCCGGCAGCAGCACCAGATTGGCCTCGGGCAAGACGTGAACGTCGCTGTAAGCACCCAACGGGCCGCTGCCGTAAGCCACACGGTCACCGACCTTGAAGCGGGTCACTTCGCTGCCCACCGCTTCGACGATGCCCGCGCCTTCCGATCCCAGACCCGATGGCAGGGCAGGTGGTGGATAGAGGCCGCTGCGGTAATAGGTGTCGATGAAGTTCAGGCCGATGGCCTTGTTGGCGACGCGGACCTGCTGCGGACCGGGCTCGGCGGGTTGGAATTCGACGTACTCGAGCACTTCGGGGCCGCCATGGGCGCGGAACTGGATTCGCTTTGCCATCAGAACTCTCCTTAGGTCATTTGCCAAGCGCCCTATCGGACTCCTAACCCTGATCTTCGTCAACTGCGGTGGAGCAAGGTGCAGTGTTATCCTACGCAGCAATTTGCCGCCGGCCATTGATGCGCCGCGCCGCTTTGCCCGATTCAAGGTGATGACATGACAACCCGCACCGAGGCCGTAAAAGCCTACCTGCTCGACCTGCAAGACCGTATTTGCTCGGCCCTCGAAGCTGAGGACGGCGGCACACGCTTCGTCGAAGACGCCTGGATCCGGCCTGCCGGTGGTGGCGGTCGCACGCGAGTGATCGAAAATGGCGCGGTGATCGAAAAGGGCGGCGTCAACTTTTCCCACGTCTTTGGCAGCGGTCTCCCACCGTCCGCCAGCGCCCATCGGCCAGAATTGGCCGGCCGGGGCTTCGAAGCCCTCGGCGTGTCGCTGGTGATTCACCCGCACAACCCGCATGTGCCGACGTCCCACGCCAATGTGCGCTTTTTCATCGCTGAAAAAGAAGGTGAAGATCCGGTCTGGTGGTTCGGCGGCGGTTTCGACCTGACCCCTTATTACGGCAACGAAGCAGACTGCGTGCACTGGCACCGCGTTGCCGAGCAGGCGTGTGCGCCGTTCGGGCCGGACGTCTATTCGCGCTACAAAGCCTGGTGCGACAGCTATTTCCACATCAAGCATCGCCACGAGCCGCGCGGCATCGGTGGCCTGTTCTTTGATGATTTGAACGAGTGGGACTTTGACACCAGCTTCGCGTTCATGCGCGCCATCGGCGACGCGTACATCGACGCGTACCTGCCAATCGTGCAGCGCCGCAAGCACGATGCGTTCACCGCCAAGCAGCGTGAATTCCAGGAATTCCGTCGTGGCCGTTACGTCGAATTCAACCTGGTCTACGACCGTGGCACCTTGTTCGGCCTGCAATCGGGCGGGCGTACCGAGTCGATCCTGATGTCGCTGCCGCCGCAAGTGCGCTGGAGCTACGACTGGAAAGCCGAACCGGGCAGCGAAGAAGCGCGCTTGACCGAGTATTTCCTGCAAGACCGCGATTGGTTGGCCGAGGCCTGAACGAGGAGTTCTGATGGACCGTTACGTCGTATTCGGTAACCCGATTGGCCACAGCAAGTCACCGCTGATCCACCGTTTGTTCGCCGAGCAAACCGCGCAGCAACTGGACTACAGCACCTCGCTGGCGCCGCTCGACGACTTTTCTGACTTCGCCCGGGCGTTTTTCCGCGAAGGTCGTGGTGCCAATGTGACGGTGCCGTTCAAGGAAGACGCCTTTCGCCTGGCCGACAGCCTGACGGAACGTGCGCAACGAGCTGGCGCGGTGAACACCTTGAGCAAACTCGCCGACGGCAGCCTGCTGGGGGATAACACCGACGGCGCCGGGCTGGTGCGCGATTTGACGGTCAACGCCGGTTTCAGCCTCAAGGGCAAACGCATTCTGCTGCTCGGCGCGGGCGGCGCGGTGCGTGGTGCACTGGAACCTTTGCTGGCCGAGCACCCGGCGTCGGTGATCATCGCCAACCGCACGGTGGAAAAAGCCGAGTTGCTGGCGGAATTGTTCGCGGACCTGGGGCCGGTGTCGGCCAGCGGTTTCGATTGGTTGAAGGAATCGGTGGACCTGATCATCAACGCGACGTCGGCGAGCCTGTCCGGTGATGTGCCGCCGATTGCCGGCAGCTTGATCGAGCCGGGCAAGACCGTTTGCTACGACATGATGTATGGCAAGGAGCCGACTTCGTTCTGCCGTTGGGCCACGGAACAGGGCGCGGCGGTGTCGATGGATGGTTTGGGCATGCTCGTGGAGCAAGCGGCAGAAGCCTTCTTCCTGTGGCGCGGCGTGCGCCCGGACACAGCGCCGGTACTGGCCGAACTGCGCCGTCAGCTGACACTGTAATCAGTGTAGGAGTGAGCCTGCTCGCGATGGTGGAGTGTAAAGCGCCATCAATGTTTGAATGTACCGGCCACATCGCGAGCAGGCTCTCCTACAAGGGATCGCCGCGAAGTCGGATCAATCCTCAAACCGGATCGGGCACTTCTCCGCCCCTTCCAGCTTCCTCAACTCCTCCACCACCTGCGGCCGCGCGCTGCGCAGCGTCAGGCTGCGATCCTGCTTCAGCAGTCGCCGCGCTTCCTGATGCAACATCTCTACCCCTGAATAATCGATGAAGTTGATCTGCTGCGCCTCGATCACCACGCGCGCACCGTGCAGGCGTTGCAGGCGCACTTGCAGGTAATGGCTGGCGCCGAAGAAGATCGAACCGCCCACCCTCAGAATGTCTTCATCCCCTTCGTATGAATGCTGCACCCGCGGTTGCGAGGTGCGCTTGAGGTAGAAGAACAATGAAGCGAGCACCCCGGCATAAATCGCCGTCTGCAACTCCAGCAGCAACGTGGCGACACAGGTCAGCGCCATCACCACGAATTCCGCGTGGCTGACGCGCAACAGCGCCCGTATGCCGCGATGGTCGACCAGCCCCCAGGCGATCAGCAGAATGCTGCCGGCCATGGCCGGGATCGGGATGTGAGCGATTAAGCCTGCACCGAAGATCGCGAACAGTGCGACCCACACGGCCGAGAACACCCCGGCCATTGGTGAGCAGGCACCGGCTTCATAACTCAAACCCGAACGTGTGAAGGATCCGGCTGACAGCGAGCCGGAAAAAAGCGCGCCGACGATGTTCGACAGGCCTTGGGCGCGGACTTCCTGATTGGCGTCGAGCAATTGCTGCGAGCGGGCCGACAACGAGCGGGCAATCGACAGGCTGGTCACCAATCCCAGCATGCCCACCGCCACCGCGCTTGGCAGCAGGCGCAGGATCAAGTCCAGATCCAGCGGCACCGGGCTGAACGGCGGCAAGCGCCCGACAAAGGCGCTGACCAACTTCACATGGCCGAACATCGATGGCCACAGCCACACCAGCAGCCCGCCGAGGACCAGCGTGATCAACAAGGTCGGCCAGCGAGGCAGCATCATCTTCAACACTGCGCCGACGACGACCGTCGCCAGTCCCAGTACCAACGACGGTTTATCCAAAGCACCGAGGTGTTTGAACAGCGTCAGGAAGCTGTCCAGCGCCGTGGCCTGGCTGGGCAAATCCAGCCCCAGCAAGTTCGGCAACTGCCCGATGGCAATCACCACCGCCGCACCGAGGGTGAAACCCAGCACCACCGAATGCGAGACAAAATTCACCAGGGCACCGAACCGCAGCATGCCGAGCAGCCATTGGAAAATACCGGCCAGGAGTGTCAGCAGCAGGATCAGCGTGATGTAGTCCTGTGACGCGGGGACGGCCAGCGGACTGACGCTGGCGAACAGGACAATGGAGATCGCCGCTGTAGGACCGCAGATCAAATGCCACGACGAACCCCACAGGCACGCGATCAACACCGGGATGATCGCGGCGTACAAACCGTATTCCGGTGGGAGACCGGCGATCAGTGCGTAGGCAATGGACTGCGGCAACGCGAGAATCGCCCCGCTGAGGCCGACGATCAGGTCGCGCCCGACGCTGGCGCGGGTTTGCCGGGGCAACCAACTGAGGAAGGGAAAGAGTGAGTGACGGCTGGGGAAGGCCATGGGTCCTCTCGGGTGGGGTTTTGGCGCAAGGGTAGCAGGACGCAAGCCTAATGTTCCCTTTGTGGGAGCGAGCCTGCTCGCGAATGCGGAGTGTCAGTCGACATAATTGTCGGATCTGACGGGCGCTTCGCGAGCAGGCTCGCTCCCACATGGGTTTAGAGTTTGGCTTTCACTGCCGGCAACGCGTCCTTGCCATCCGCTGTCTTCACGCCCTCCAGCCACTTGTCCAGCACCGCCGGATTGGCCTTGATCCACGCCTTGGCCGCGTCCGCATTGCTGACTTTCTTGTTCACCACCTCGGCCATGATGCTGTTCTCCATGTCCTGGGTGAAGCTCAGGTTGGTCAGCAGTTTGCCCACGTTCGGGCAGGCTTCGGCGTAGCCCTTGCGGGTTAGGGTGTGCACGCTGCCGGTGTCACCGAAGTACTTCTCACCACCCTTCAGGTAATGCATTTTGAGTTGCACATTCATCGGGTGCGGGGTCCAGCCGAGGAAGGTCACGAATTTCTGTTTCTTCACCGCGCGAGACACTTCGGCCAACATCGCCTGCTCGCTGGACTCGATCAGTTTCCATTGGCCCATGTCGAAATCGTTTTTCTTGATGATTTCCTGCAACGAGATGTTCGCTGGTGCGCCCGAGCCAATGCCGTAGATCTTCTTGTCGAACTTGTCGGCAAATTTGTTCAGGTCGGCAAAGTTATGCACACCCGCGTCCCAAACATAATCGGGAACGGCGAGGGTGAACTCGGTGCCATCGAGGTTCTTCGCCAACTGTGTGACATCGCCGGTGGCCACGAACTTGTCGTAGAAGCCCTGCTGCGCCGGCATCCAGTTACCCAGGAACACGTCGACCTGGCCATCCTTCAACCCGCCGAAGGTAATCGGCACCGCGAGGGTGTCGACCTTGGCCTTGTAGCCCATGCCGTCCAGCAGAAACCCGGTGATGGCGTTGGTCGCGGCGATGTCGCTCCAGCCAGGGTCGGCCATTTTCACCGTCTCGCAGCTTTGATCGGCAAAGGCCGATGCGCTGCCCAGAGCCAAAAGCCCGACCGTCAGTGCTGTGGATAACTTTTGCATGGACTTCCCCTTAACATTATTGGTTTTGGCAGGGTTGTGGATAACGTGCTTTGCGCTCCAGATCATCGAGGTCGATATGGTTGCGCATGTACTGCTGACTGGCGTCCACCAGCGGCTGGTGATCCCAGCTCTTCAGCTTGCCGATGGTCAACGCCTCGGCAACGAAACGACGGCGCCGCTGGCTGGCGAGCACTTGTTGGTGAATCTCCGGAATGTTCCATTTGGCGCGTGCTTCGGCTAGAAATTCTTCGAAAAGCTGAAGATGTTGCGGCGATTGACTGAGTTCTTCCAGTTCTCGCGGGTCGTTGTGTACGTCGAAGAGTAGGCAGGGATCATCTTCGCTGTAGATGAATTTGTAAGCGCCGCGACGGATCATCATCAACGGGCTGATAGTGCCTTCGGCCATGTATTCGCCGAACACTTCGTCATGACCGCCCTGCCCTTGCAGGTGCGAAACCAGCGAGCGACCGTCCAGTGGCAAACCTGGCTCCAGCGAGCCACCGGCCAGTTCCACGAAGGTCGGCAAAAGGTCGGCGGTGGACACGGCGGCGCTGACCCGCCCAGCCCCGAACTGCCCCGGCGCACTTATCAACAGGGGCACACGGGCGGCCATTTCGTACCAGTGCATTTTGTACCAGAGTCCGCGCTCGCCGAGCATGTCGCCATGGTCGCCGGAAAATACGATGATGGTGTCGTCAATCAGACCGGTTTCCTCAAGTGTTTGCAGGAGTTTGCCGACGTTGCTGTCGATATAGCTGCATGCACCGAAGTAGGCACGGCGGGCATCGCGAATCTTATCCACAGGCAGCGGTTTATCCCACAGGTCATAGACCTTCAATAAGCGCTGGGAGTGCGGATCGAGTGCGGTCTGCGCCGGGGTTTCAGGCAACGGAATGTCGGCATCGTCGTACATGTCCCAGAAAGCCTTGGGGATCGTGTACGGATCGTGCGGGTGAGTCATCGAAACGGTCAGGCAAAACGGCTGGTCGCCGTCCTCGCGGATGTGATCGAACAAGTATTGCTGGGCCTTGAACACCACCTCCTCGTCGAAATCCAGCTGATTGGTGCGCACGCACGGCCCGGCTTGCAGCACCGACGACATGTTGTGATACCAGGTCGGACGCACATCCGGCTCATCCCAATTCACGGCCCAGCCGTAGTCGGCCGGGTAGATGTCGCTGGTCAGGCGTTCTTCGTAGCCATGGAGTTGGTCCGGGCCGCAAAAGTGCATCTTGCCGGACAGCGCAGTGCGGTAGCCGAGGCGACGCAGGTAGTGGGCGTAGGTCGGTACGTCAGCGGGGAAATCGGCCGCGTTATCGTAAGCGCCGATCTTGCTCGGCAATTGACCGCTGACCAGGGTAAAGCGCGACGGCGCGCATAGGGGGCTGTTGCAATAAGCAGCGTCGAACACCACACCTTCGGCGGCGAGGCGGCTCAGATTCGGCAGTTTGATCGGCGAAGGACCGTAGAACGGCAACATTGGCGCGGCCATTTGATCGGCCATGATGAAAAGAATGTTCTTGCGCTTCATGTGATCGCGGCATTCCATAGTGAATATTTATGCGAGAGTGCTGCGATCGAGCATGTTACCCATGCACTTTGCGGTAAAGCCCATGCCAGGCAATGACTAGGATTAGCCCAGCTTATGTATGACGCCCTTGGTGATTTGTCGCTCGACTTGCTTCGTGCCTTTGAAGCAGCCGCCCGTCATCGCAGCTTTACCGCGGCGGCGGTGGAGCTTGGCACTACGCAGCCGGCGGTCAGTCAGCAGATCAAGCGATTGGAGGAGCAACTCGCGACGCGGTTGTTTGACCGCATTTATCGCGGCATTGAATTGACAGAAGCCGGGACTATTCTTTTTGAGCAAGTTCAGCTCGGTTTGCAGAATATCGACGCGGGATTGAGCGCGATCAGCGCACAGCAGCAACATGAGGTGCTGCAAGTCGCGACCGATTTCGCATTCGCCGCTTACTGGCTGATGCCGCGTCTGCACCGTTTTCACAAAGCCAATCCACAGGTGGACGTCAGCCTGGTCACCAGTGAACGCAGCCACAACATGCTGCGCACCGATATTGATGTGGCGGTGTTGTTTGGCGACGGACGCTTCAAGCAGGGTGAAAGCCATTGGCTGTTCAGCGAAGAAGTGTTTCCAGTGTGCAGCCCGCTGTTGCTCAAGGATCGTTCCCTGCCCTTGTCTGCACAGTCGTTGCTGGAGTTTCCGCTGCTTCATTTAAGGGGTGAAAACAGCAGTAACTGGTTCGACTGGAGCGGTGTGTTTCGCGAGTTGGGGATAACGTCGGCACCCGCACCGGGGCAGTTGCGCTTCGACAATTACACGCTATTGATTCAAGCGGCGATTGGCGGACAAGGCGTAGCGATTGGCTGGCGGCACCTTGTGGATAACTTGCTGGCGCAGGATTTGTTGTGTCGGCCGATTGCCGAGACGGTAATTTCCAGGCTGGGTTATTACGTGGTCCTGCCCCAGCGAAAACGGCGTGGAGCGTTGATTCAACAGTTTGTGGACTGGTTGATGGAGGAACAGGCCAGTAGCGCGCAATCGCTTAATGGCCTGCCATTGCCCTCTATTGCTGTTTAGTGTCAGCCGCGATGAAGTTCACGTGCTCGCCAACGTGCAGACTCAGATGCAGTTCATCGGCAATCCCTACGGCCACGCGGTTCAACCGTTGAAGGGGTTCTGCCAAGCCCGGTTCGAGGCTGTCGCTGATATGGCTGAAGTGCTCGATCGTCAGACCGGACACACCGCGCGGTGCATTGACCAGCGTCCAGCGCAAAGCACTGTTTTGCAGCGCTTCGCGGATTTCTTCGGCGGCGTGGCGTTGCAATCGATCTTCTATTTCCGGATCGTCCAGCAATTCAAAATCACCTACCAGAAACAGCCGCGTAATGCCTGCTGCCTGCATGCCATCGATCAACGCATCCACGGCAAGCACTTGCTCGACCGGACCCGGCACGATGGTTTTTTCGACGTATTCGCTGTTGAACGGCAATCCTGGCGCATCCAGTAAACAGATCACGGCTGAGCACCCCGCCACGCTTTGTTTAACGCGCTCGGCTTCAAACAGGTCGCCGGTTTTTGTGCGCAGGCCCGGGCGTGGCGCCAACGCCGTCAGGTCGTCCAGAATGGCGATCACTTCATGTTGGCGCCGCAGCATTTCAGCCATCAGCGCACTGCCCAGGCTACTCATGGCACCATAAAGCACCACTTTTACCACCGGGGTTTCGGCATTTTTCATTGCTGAAGTTCCTTGTTTCCTGCGTATATGGCGTGTGACCTGTAGGAAGCGGTGAGGGTTCGACCGGGTTTCAGAGGGATTCAGATGCAGCAGATCAAGGGTTATCACGCCCATGTGTATTTCGACGCCAGCACCATCAATCAGGCTCGGACACTGTGCGAACAGGCGGCGCAGTTGTTCTCGCTAAAAATGGGCCGCGTACACGAACGCCCGGTCGGCCCGCACCCGGACTGGAGCTGCCAACTGGCGTTCGGGCCCGAACTCATTGGTGACGTGCTGCCGTGGCTGGCGCTCAACCGCAACGGGTTGGTGGTGTTCCTGCACCCGGACACCGGTAATGACTTGCTCGATCACACCGAGCACGCGATCTGGATGGGCGCGATCCGGGCCCTGGACCTGTCTATTTTTTGATCAGATCGTTTCTTCTGCTTCGCCGGGCAAGTGTTCGTCCAGGTGCAGCCAGGGCAAGCGGCTGTCGGTCCATATATGCCGCTCGGCCGGTGCCAGCTCTGGATGGTCGAAGGTGGCGACGGTGACGTCGATGCTCTCGGGGCTGAGAGGGTTCATGAACGTCAGTTGCGCCCCACAGTTCGGGCAGAAATTGCGCACGCCGGTTGAAGAAGACAGGTACTGCGCGGGTGTTCCTTTCAGCCATTGAAAGGCTGACGCGGGCACGGTGATCCAGGTGGTGACGATCCCGCCGCTGACCCGTCGGCAAATCGAACAATGACAGTGGGCGATGTCGTGCAACGGCCCGTTGAATTGATAGCGCAGATGTCCGCAGTGGCAGCCGCCGGTGTGAATGTTGGTCATCCTGTTTGCTCCTGTTGCCTATGTGCTGACCCCTTCGCGAGCAGACTCGCTCCCACCGTGGGGCCTCAGTGGCCACAGATCTATGGTGGGAGCGAGCCTGCTCGCGCAGGCCGCAACTCGGTCCATCTGGATAAACCGGTCCGACGACCGGTCGCCCATCCGCGCAATGCTTTTACCGGCGAAAGCTGGCTGAAAGCTTCCCCGATTAGGATCGCCCCCACTGCCGGCAACAGACCGGTTGGCCAATGAGTGTTTTATCGCTCGCACGGCCCATTTAACAACAACAATGGTGATCCTGATGTCCTTTGCTACCCGCCGCTTCGCTGTCACTCCGCCCGTACGCCTCGTGCTTCCCGTTCTGCGCTGACCCAACCGGTTCGCCCATTTCCCCTCGCCGCGCTACGCCTGGAGTATTCCCATGCTGACTTTCCTTGGCTTTGCCATGGTCATCACGTTCATGTTCCTGATCATGACCAAGCGCCTGTCCGCGCTGATCGCCTTGATCATCATCCCGATCGTCTTTGCCCTGTTCGGCGGTTTTGCGCCGAAGATCGGTCCGATGATGCTCGAAGGCATCACCAAGCTTGCGCCGACCGGCGTGATGCTGATGTTCGCCATTCTGTATTTCGCCCTGATGATCGACTCCGGCCTGTTTGACCCGGCCGTGCGCAAGATCCTCAAACTGGTCAAGGGCGACCCGCTGAAAGTTTCGGTCGGCACCGCCGTACTGGCGCTCGTCGTTTCCCTCGATGGGGACGGCGCGACCACTTATATGATCTGCGTGGCCGCCATGCTGCCGCTCTACAGCCGCATCGGCATGAGCCCGCGGATCATGGCCGGCCTGATCATCCTCGCCGGTGGCGTGATGAACATGACCCCATGGGGTGGCCCGACCGCTCGTGCGGCCAGCGCCCTGCATGTCGACCCGTCGGACATTTTCGTGCCGATGATTCCGGCAATGCTGGCGGGCGTGGTGGCGATCCTGGCGATTGCCTACTTCTACGGTAAGCGCGAGCGTGCGCGCCTGGGTGAATTGCACCTGGCCGGCGATGAAATCGACCACAGTGAAATCAGCGTTTCGCAGTTCCCGGACGCCCGTCGTCCGAAACTGATCTGGTTCAACGGTTTGCTGACCCTCGCGCTGATGTGCACCCTGATCGCCGGCCTGTTGCCGCTGCCGGTGCTGTTCATGGTGGCGTTCAGTATCGCGATGATCGTCAACTATCCTTGCCTGCAAATGCAGAAGGACCGCGTTGCGGCTCACGCCGGTAGCGTGTTGTCGGTGGTCGGTCTGATCTTCGCGGCGGGTATCTTCACCGGTATCCTGTCCGGCACCGGCATGGTCGACGCGATGTCCAAAAGCCTGCTGGGGGTCATCCCGGATTTCCTCGGGCCGTACCTGGCCGTGATCACTGCGCTGGTGAGCATGCCGTTTACGTTTTTCATGTCGAACGACGCATTTTATTACGGCGTGTTACCAGTGCTTGCCGAAGCCGCCAGTCATTACGGTATAACCGCAGTGGAAATGGCACGTGCCTCGATCGTCGGTCAGCCCGTCCACTTGCTGAGCCCGCTGGTACCATCGACCTATTTGTTGGTGGCCCTGGCCGGTATCGAATTCGGTGACCATCAGCGCTTTACCCTGAAATGGGCCGTGCTGGTGTGCATGTGCATACTGGTTGCAGCGTTGCTGATGGGGATTTTTCCGCTGTTCAGCACTCTATAACCAAAGACTCATCACGACGGGTCCGGTCTTCGCGGTTTGAAGCCCGGGCCTTTCGTGGTTTAACACTCGCTCAAAGGAATACACATGGAATGGCTGACCAACCCTGAAATCTGGGTTGCCTTCTTTACACTGACCGCCCTGGAAATCGTCCTGGGTATCGATAACATCATCATGATTTCGATCCTGGTCAGCCGCATGCCCAAGCACATGCAGGCGCGCACCCGGATTTTCGGTCTGGCCCTGGCCATGATCACGCGGATCCTGTTGCTGCTGTCGATCACCTGGGTCATGCGCCTCACGGCCGACCTGTTCGAGGTGTTCGGCCAGGGTATTTCCGGGCGAGACCTGATCCTGTTCTTCGGTGGTCTGTTCCTGCTGTGGAAGAGCTCGCAAGAGATGTACCACGCGCTGGAAGGTGAAGACGAAACCAACGAAGAGCCGAGCGGCAAGGGCGGCAACTTCCTCTACACCATCATCCAGATCGCGATCATTGACATCGTGTTCTCGCTGGATTCGGTGATCACCGCCGTCGGCATGGTCTCCCATGTTCCGGTCATGGTCGCCGCGATCGTCGTGGCTGTGCTGGTGATGATGTGGGCGTCCGGCACCATCAGCGAGTTCATCGACAAGCACCCGTCGCTGAAGATGCTGGCGCTGTCGTTCCTGCTGATCGTCGGTACCGTGCTGATTGCCGAATCCCTGGACGTACACGTGCCAAAAGGCTACGTCTACTTCGCCATGGCGTTCTCGCTGGCGGTTGAAGCGATCAACATCAAGATGCGCACTGCCATCGCGAAAAAGAAGAAACAGCAAGATCCGGTGAAACTGCGCAAGGACATTCCGGGCCAATAACCCAAACGTCAGCGCAATACCCTGTGGGAGCGAGCTTGCTCGCGATAGCGGTCTTTCAGTCAACAGCACTGTTGAATGTGAAGGCCCCATCGCGAGCAAGCTCGCTCCCACATTTTTTTGTGCAGGGTTCAGGGACTAGTGGGTAGCGGGCGGATCGAGGTTATCCAGCACTCGATTCACCGCCAATTCTCCTAGCATGATGACCTGCTGAATCCCCAGCAACGTATGGCGTTGCGGGCCCCCCAGAAACCCGGCGAGATCACTCGCCATGACGCTGGCTGACGCCAACGATTCGCAGGCATGCGCTAGCAGGGTTTCGTTATCAATCTTGGGGTCTATAAGGAAGATGGTGCTGGGTTTGCGCGGCGGGAAGTCGTGGGGGACCGGATCGCTGTCCGGTGGGTTGGGCGTTACCTTGAACATAAATAGAACTCCAGTACTGGTTACGTGGAGCCCTCACACTCGCTACCAAACGAAGGTGGTGGCCATACACAGGTTGGTAGACCGGAGTACTGGAACCGGCGCCCCCGAAGGGACCCTGCGCATGGCCACCATAAAGCTGCGAACTGAGAAAGCGTCCGCAGAAAGTGGCTATGCGCCAGAACTCCGGGCTACCAAACCCGATCACTGTTTTCAGCGACCGGGAAACGATAGGGGCCTGGTTCAAGGCGCACAAGCCGGCGGATTCTGTAGTAACCGTAGGCAACGACGCAAGGCGTTGTAGCCTCTGAGAAGTAACTCGGAGTGTTTTTAAACAGGGCTCCCCGCGCTCGAACATTTAAGCATTTTCCTACAGCCATCGCGCGTGGTGCTTGATACGGTCGCACTCCAAGGTTGACGCACAGCCCCTTGGTGGTTAGCGTCCCGCACTCGCCTCAAACGACAATGACAAGGAGTGCATATGTCTGGAAAACCGGCTGCACGCGTCACGGACCCGACCACTTGCCCGATTCCGGGCCATGGCACCAACCCCATCGCCAGCGGCTCCCCCGATGTGTTTTTTAATGGCCTCGCCGCTGCGAGAGTCAGCGACACCTGCACCTGCGGCCAGGCACTCAGCGGCGGCTTCTCCTCCACGGTGTTCATCAACGGCCTGAACGCCATGACCCTCGATGGCACCACGAGCCACGGCGGCGTAATAGTCGGCGGCTCCGGCAACGTAATCATCGGCAGCACCCATACCCCGGCGCCGTTCATTCCGCCCCTCCCGATCATTGGCCAGCCCGTCGTGGAATTCAAAGCCGTCAGCGCTGGCAATGGCGAACCGATAGCCGAACGAGGCTACGAAATCGAAACCGCCGAAGGCCGCATCGTCAAAGGCCAGACCAACGCCTTGGGCATGACCCAAAGTGTCGCCACGCTAAAACCCGATCTCGCCGTCGTCCGCTGGACCGTCTAAGCCTCAAGGAAGAATCAATTGACCGGACAATGCATCGCCCCAGACGACCTGGACATGAAAAAACTCTGGAACAGCACCTGCGAACTGCCTGCCTGCAAGCGCGAAACCACCACAGGCGGTCCCAACCCCAAGACCCGCGTCGAAGTGCCGTTGCTGACCTGCAACTGCCTGTGGCGCCGGTTTCAGAAAGAAGCCGAAGAATGGGTCGCTCCGGGTGGCGTACTGATCGCCGACCCACAATCACGTAACCGCAGGATCAACGCCGCATATGCGCAGTTGTGGCTGGCGGATAACCGGTTTCAATGGGCGGGGTTGGCGGCGTTTGCGTCGAAGCAGGTGGGGTGTGGGTTGTTGCACGCGGCCAAGTTGCAAAAAGGTATTGCCGCAGAAAAGAAAGCCCACCAAAGATTGCGTCAGGCCCCATCAGAAACCTTATTTGAAGGGCTTGGGTTCAAGCTAAGCCGAACTGATCCTGATATTCAGTCTGAAGTAGACAAAGCTAGGTCAGAGAATCCGGTACCCACGACGGACATCACGCTCGGCGACAATTCTCGGTCGTTGGTTCAACAACAACTCGACTATGTGTACGAAATGTTGGCGTTGGGAAACACTGCGCTATTTCTGGATGTTTATCCTCTCCATCGGTTTTTCATGGTTCGGGGGTATAAGGAAATGGAGAAATGCCTGAGAAGTCGGATAGAAATCGCAAAAGACGTGATGTGGTCCATCGGTGATAGCGTCCGTTTCGGCGTTGCCCATAAAGAAATTTTTGATACCTTTGAAGCAATCGAAGCGGGAAACATCGCCGACAGCGTTAACTACATGGCTGCGCACGAGCAGATCAATATTCTGCAACCGGCGATGTATGACGATGTGCACTTCGCCTCGCTCATCCGTGGTACGCATGCCTCTGACATCGTTTCCGTCGTTACTGGTCTGCTTTCCGGCGTTCCAGAGGGGATACAGCTCACCTTGGCCAGTCAGTGCAAAGCTCCCGACAGTCGAAGCGTCACTTTCAGCAGCAACCCGTTGGCAAATCTGGCGGACAAGGATCAAAGGATGACATTCGTGCTTCGGGCCGCAGCACAGTTCAATGCCTTGCTAAATAATCCCGCGACTAAAAGACAGCTGCAACGCTCTATAACCGACATCGCAAGTGGAAATGGAGTGCACCAGTGACTGAATCAAAGCAGCGCTGGTTGATTTTTATTGTTTTCATTCTTCTGGTGTCGGGAAGCCTGGTGTATGCCCGTTTGAGCACCAAAACCTTATCCGTCCATATCGGAAAGCCCTACGAACAGGTCATTAAAGACTCAACTTTCCCTGTCGAAGAAAAAACGGCTATCTATCCAGGTGACCCTAATAACGCGAAAGATCCTCGTAGACCTGGTTCCACGTGGATCAGCAGCCCGACTGTCATTGAGTTTGATGATCCAGCTTATGGATTCAAACTTCCTCCGACGGTGTTTGGTGCCGTTACTTATGGAGGGCAGAAAGTATCGACTGTAACCACATCACCCATGTTGGAAACGATGCCATTCACGGCCGCTGTGGATCGATTGGTGGATGTACAAAACACCCTCAAGTCCGGAGGGTGGATGCTTGAGCCTTTGGAAAATAACGACTGGTTCAGTGTCGACTCTGCTGCAGAGCGTGAGCGATTGCAGGTGAAGCTCTTCGATCAGCCAGTGGGCATCGATTTGTATGTACCGGGAAAATACAGTCTGCTGCTATTGATCAAGTGTTATGGAAGCTGTGGTACGCGTGATTCGGTGGCGGCTAAATATCTGATCGATATTAGTGTGGGCCGGGATCGAAGCGGGACATGAGCAATCGCTGTAAGAGGCGCGTTACATGCTGGAGGGTGTAGCGTTTTTCATGTTGTTTTTTTGCCTGACGTCTTTTCACTACCCAATGGATTTTTGGTTAATCACATCGGTAAGCTATACGAAAGCGTCGTGAGGGGTTCGACGTTTCCTGTATTGCGTAAAACTGCCATTTATCCCAGTGAGCCACCTCACCCGAGCTCAACCTGGATTAGCACCCCAGTCATTATCACCTTTGATGACAAGCAGCATGGATTCACGTTGCCAGCTACCAGGTTTGGCGCGATTGGGTGGTCCGATTTCAAAGCGATTACCCTGACTACGTCGCCGATGCTTGAAACCTTGCCATTTGAGCAAGCGGTATTACTCCTTGATGAATTACAACAAAAGTTCAAGCAAGTCGGATGGACTCCAGAACCTGTTGAAGTTAACGATTGGCTAAAAATAGAAACAAAAGAGGAAAAAATCGACTTCAGGCCAAACTCTTCGATCAACTGGACGGTGTAATCCTGTTGATCCCGCACAAGTACAGCTTGATCCTTCATATCAAATGCTATGCCCGCTGCGATAAGCGAAACACCGAAACAGCCAAGTATCTGATCGACGTAGGACTGGGTGAGGATCATTTCAGTGACTGAGCCCCCCTGAGCGGAGGTCAGCCCACATTGGGATGAATGCAATACCGCCATCGCGAGCAGGCTCGCCCCCACAAGGGTGACACTATTTTCATGACAGTTTTGTTTCATTCACGTCTTTAGCTGTGCAATGCTGGCGCCCAGACCGTTAGCCAACTACAGCTTAAGTACAGAACGTAGAAGAACGCGCGGTACCGTCAATTTGCCCCTCTGGGGCGCGACCATCACAGGGGGCCTTTATGCTCACCCTGCTCAATTTGTTATCGGCTGTGGCCTTGTTGATCTGGGGCACGCACATCGTCCGAACCGGCATCCTGCGGGTTTACGGCACCAACCTGCGCCATGTGATCGGCCAGAACATGTCCAAGCGCTGGCTGGCGTTTATCGCCGGGATCGTGGTGACGGCGATGGTGCAGAGCAGTAACGCCACCGCCATGCTTGTCACTTCGTTTGTCGGGCAAGGCCTGATGGCGTTGACCCCTGCGCTGGTGACCATGCTGGGGGCCGACGTCGGTACAGCACTGATGGCGCGGGTGCTGACCCTGGACCTTTCCTGGCTGTCGCCGCTGCTGATTTTTGTCGGGGTGATTTTCTTCCTGTCGCGCAAACAGACCCGGCTCGGGCAGATGGGCCGCGTGGCCATAGGCCTTGGATTGATCATTCTGGCGCTGCAATTGATCGTCGAAGCGGCTGCGCCGATCACCCACGCCAAAGGGGTGAAGGTGATCTTTGCCTCGTTGACCGGCGACATTCTGGTCGACGCCCTCGTCGGCGCATTGTTCGCGATGATCTCCTACTCGAGCCTGGCCGCGGTGCTGCTGACGGCGACGCTGGCCGGGGCCAAGGTCATCAGTTTGCCGGTGGCCATCGGTCTGGTGATCGGCGCCAATATCGGCAGCGGTGTTCTCGCGTTTCTCAGCACCAGCATGCAGAACTCCGCCGGGCGCCAAGTGGCCTTGGGCAGCTTGTTGTACAAACTGATTGGCCTGGTGTTGATCATTCCGGTGCTTAACCCATTGGTGCACTGGCTCGATGGCCTGGACTTCAGTCCTCAGGAAACGGTCATCGGCTTCCACCTGCTCTACAACACCGTCCGCTGCTTGATTCTGACGCCGACTGTCGCAGGGATGGCCAGGCTATGCACCTGGCTGTTGCCAGAGCGGCCGGTCGTCAACGGAATGGCCAAACCCCGGCACCTCGACCCGACCGCGCTGGACACGCCGAGCCTGGCGCTGGCCAATGCGGCGCGGGAAACCCTGCGCATGGGCGATCTGATCGACAACATGCTCGAAGCGATGCTCGATGTGCTGCGCGGCAAGCAAACCGCCGTGACCCAGGAAATGCGCCGCCTGACCGATGATGTCGAAGCGCTCTACAGCGCAATCAAACTCTACCTGGCGCAAATGCCCCGTGAAGACCTCAGCGACCAGGACAGCCGGCGCTGGGCTGAAATCATTGAATTGGCGATCAACCTGAAACTCGCCAGCGACCTGATCGAACGTATGTTGCGCAAGGTTCAGCAGCAGAAAACCTCGCAGCGCCGGTCTTTTTCCGAGGTGGGCCTGGAGGAATTGGCCGGGCTGCACAGCCAGCTAATCTCCAATCTGCGACTGGGGTTGTCCGTATTCCTGAGCTCCGATAAGGAAAGTGCCCGTCAGTTGTTGCGCGAAAAACGTCGTTTTCGCGCACAGGAAAGGCGTCTGGCCCATGCCCATGTCAGCCGCTTGCAACGTAAGATTGTGCAAAGTATCGAGACCAGTTCGCTGCACCTGGAGCTGATTGCCGACATGAAACGTTTGAATTCGCTGTTTTGCAGCAGCGCGTATGTGGTGCTGGAAACGTCCGACACGGGGGCATTGTCGGTCGACGATTTCGCGGACATCACGCATTCGCCTTGAACGTCTGGCAGTGTGATCAGTCAGTTACATGGGTTCCGGCTTAAAAGCATCGCGAGCAGGCTCGCTCCCACACTGGAGCTTCGGTGAAACTGTGGGAGCGAGCCTGCTCGCGATGGCTGCCGGAAAGCGACACGGATCTCCAATCAGCCGTATGGAAACCTGTTATGCGTTGTCTGTTGTTCGCCTGTTTGTTGCTGGGTTCACTTCCTTCGTTTGCCCTGGATCGTTTTCAGGTCGAGGGCTATACGCTGCCCAATGGCCTGCAATTGCTGCTCAAACCGGGCGCTGACCGCGGGCATGTGGCGATTCGCCTGGTGGTCGGCGTAGGCCTGGATGATTTCAATTGCGCCGACAAAGAACTGCCCCATCTGCTCGAACACTTGTTGTTCAGCGGTATCGACGCCACCGGCGAAGGGGGGCTGGAGGAGCGCATGCAGGCGCTGGGGGGTGAGTGGAACGCTTACACCAGCAACGCCGACACCACGTTCGTCATCGAAGCCCCGGCGAAAAACCAGCGCAAGGTCCTCGACCTGTTGCTGGCGCTGCTGACCCAGACCCGCATCGACGACAACGCCATCAACGCCGCCAAGCAAGTGGTCGAGCGCGAAGACGGCGGTCATTACACTCACCTGCAACGTTGGCTGGATCGCCAGGACCTTGGCCATACAGCCAGTAATCAATTGGCGGTGGAACTGGGCCTCAAATGCCCACAGCGCGCTGAAGTCGATCACCTGACCCGTGAACAACTGGAGAAGGTGCGCAAGCTCTGGTACGCGCCTAACAACATGACGCTGATCATGGTCGGCGACCTCGACCGGTTGCTGCCGGCCTATCTGGAACGGGCCTGGGGGGAGCTGGTGGCAGTCGACCCGAGCGAGCACTTGCCCCTGCCGGAAATTCGTTCCAGTGCCGCCCATGAACGCACGCTGAGCAGTGGTTTCGTCGGCGATGGTGCCAAGTTGCACTGGCTGGTGCCGGAGCCGGTGCTTGAGGATGAGCACGACGAGACGTTCGACCTGCTCAAGGACTATCTGGACTGGGCGCTGTATCGCCAGATGCGTCTGGTCCATAGCTTGTCCTACGGGCCTTCGGCGGAACGCGAGTTGTTCGGCGGTGTGGGCTTTATGAGCCTGAACGCCGACCTTGAGCGCGATGATGTGCCTCAGGCTGAACGGGTCCTTGAGGCGTTGAAGGCGCAGTTGCTCAAGGACGGTCTCGACGCCGACACCTTCAACCGTCTCAAGCAGGCGGCCATCGCCCGTCAGGCCTGGGCCGTGCAAGGCAATAGCGCGCTGGCGGATTATTACTGGAGTGCCCTTGGCGACTATGAGGACGGGCGCTTCGCTGATCCGGCGAGGGAACTGCAAGGGGTGACGCTGGAGGAAGCGAACAAGGCGTTGCGTGAGTTGCTGCTGCAGCCCGGGTATTTGCGGATCGAGAAGCCGCTGATGGGTGATGACCAGTTGATGTGGGTAATTGCCGGGGTGTTGGGGCTGCTGGTGTTCGGCTTATTGGGCTGGCGCTTGTACAGAAGGACACCGCCCACCGTGTAGCCGCTGCCGAAGGCTGCGTTCGGCAGCTGCTACAAGGGCTCCGGGTCGACCGCGGGCCTCGCCACGTCGCCCGCCGGCGGGTAACCTGTCGAGGATATTTCCTACGACGAATGTGAACCGCCGAATGCCGATCCTGACCCAATACGTCCAGCGCATCCTGGAATTGATGAAGCGCTATCCTGGGGTCATCGCGCTCGGTGGTTTCATCTCCGGTGTCGGCAGCTTCATCCTGGTGGATCGCCAACAAGGCCTGGCGACCTGGATCACCATCATCATGGTGCTCAGTTGGGTCTGGCTGATGCTGGAAAACAGCCTCACCCAGCTGTTCACCAAAATCTTCAAACGCGAGATTCCCCAGCCGCTGCTGCGTTACGCCACGCAGATGATCCACCAGGAAAGCCTGTTCTTCGTCCTGCCGTTCTTTTTCATCACCACCACCTGGAACAGCGGCCAATTATTCTTCACCGGGCTGTTGAGCATCGCCGCGCTGATTTCCATCATCGACCCGCTCTACTACAAATGGCTGGCGCCCCGGCGCTGGGCGTTCCTGGCGCTGCATACCCTGACGCTGTTCGCGGCGTTGCTGACCGCCCTGCCCGTCATCATGCACCTCACCACGTCCCAGAGTTTCAAACTGGCGCTGGGGATCGCCGTGCTGCTGTCGTTCCCGAGCCTGGCGTCGATCTTCCCGATCCGCACCGTGCGCAACGCTTTGGCGATCCTCAGTATCACCCTGGGCATCGGCGCCCTCGGTTGGGTGCTGCGTTCGTGGGTGCCGCCGGCGACCCTGTGGATGACCGACGTGGCAATCAGCACGCAAATGCAGGACCGCACCCCCGGCGAAAGCCTGGATGAAGTGACTGCCGAGCAAATTCGTGGTGGCGGGCTGTATGCCTACACCGCGATCAACGCCCCGCGCGGTCTGGATGAGCGCATCTATCACGTGTGGCAGTTCAACGGTAAAGAGGTCGACCGCATCCCGCTGGATATCCATGGTGGACGCAAGGAAGGCTACCGCGCCTGGACCCACAAACAGAACTTCCCGGGTAACCCGGCGGGCAAATGGCAGGTCCGGGTGTTGACCGAAGATGGCCAGGTTATCGGCGTGCTGCGCTTCATCGTCACGGACAGCACACCGACCAAAGAAAAGTAGCTCGGTTCATGCTATTACGTAGCTCTGTGTAATTAACCGAACAAGCACGGAGCTTATGACCAGCAGCACAATGGCCGGTAATGCCCAATTGGACGACTCTCACTCCCCTGCTCAACTGCGGGTTACGGGTGACTGGACGCTTGCCCATTACGCCGATCTCAAGACCTTGTGCGAAAAGCTTCGCGGCCAGTACGACGACAACACCCACATCGATCTCAACAGTCTCGGTGCCCTCGACACCGCCGGTGCCTCGCTTCTGGTCGAGCTGCTGGGGACCGAGCGCCTCGGCCGGTCCGCCGAACACCCCGATTGCACCCTGTCCACCGCCGATCGCGCCCTGCTGCAGACCATCTACCGCTCAATGACCGATTTCTGTGTGCCCATCAAGGAACCGGAAATCAGCGTCAGTATTCAATTGCTGACCCGCATTGGCCGTGCCGTGGACGCGGTCTGGCAGGACACCCTGCAACTGTTGGGTTTCGTCGGACTGATTATCGAAACCATCGCCCGCAGCCTGTTTCAGCCCAAGCGTTGGCGCATCACGCCCATGGTCGCGCACATCGAACAAACCGGTCTCGACGCCGCGCCCATCGTCGCCCTGCTGACCTTTTTGGTGGGCGCAGTGGTGGCGTTTCTCGGGGCGACGGTGTTAGCCCGTTTCGGCGCCACGGTGTTCACCGTGGACCTGGTGGCCTTTTCCTTCCTGCGCGAATTCGCGGTGCTGTTGACGGCGATTCTGATGGCCGGGCGCACCGCCAGTGCGTTCACCGCGCAGATCGGCTCGATGAAGGCCAACGAAGAAATCGACGCCATCCGCACCCTGGGCCTCGACCCGATGGAGTTGCTGGTAGTGCCGCGTGTCTTGGCATTGCTGGTCGCCTTACCGATGCTGACCTTTCTGGCGATGCTCTCGGGGATCATTGGCGGCGGCGTGGTCTGTGCGGTGTCGCTGGATATTTCGCCAGCGATGTTCCTCTCGCTGCTGCAATCGGACATCGGTGTTCAGCATTTTCTGGTGGGGATCGTCAAAGCACCTATTTTCGCGTTTTTGATCGCCTCGATTGGCTGTCTTGAAGGGTTCAAAGTCAGCGGCAGCGCCGAGTCGGTCGGAGCGCACACTACGTCCAGCGTGGTCCAGTCGATTTTTGTGGTGATCGTGCTCGACGCGGTGGCCGCTCTGTTTTTCATGGAGATGGGCTGGTGAGTCGTTTACCCCGAGCGCCTTCCGAGGCGGTGATCGAAGTCCGCGGGCTATGCAATCGCTTTGGCAGTCAAAGCGTGCACGAAAACCTCGACCTCGATTTGTACAAAGGTGAAATTCTCGCCGTGGTCGGCGGTTCCGGCAGCGGCAAATCGGTGCTGCTTCGCAGCATTGTCGGCCTGCGTCGGCCTAACGATGGGGACGTGAAGGTGTTCGGTAAAAACCTGGCGACCTTGTCCGAGCTGGAGCGCTCGAAGGTTGAACGGCGTTTTGGTGTGCTGTTCCAGCAAGGTGCCCTGTTCTCTTCGCTGACCGTGACCGAAAACGTTGCCCTGCCCTTGATCGAACACGCCGGCCTGAGCCGTGAAGACGCCGAGCACCTGGCGGCGGTCAAACTGGCGCTGGCCGGGCTGCCGCTGTCGGCTGCCGACAAGTACCCCGCTTCGCTGTCCGGCGGCATGATCAAGCGGGCGGCGCTGGCCCGTGCGCTGGCGCTGGACCCGGACATCCTGTTTCTCGACGAACCCACGGCCGGCCTCGACCCGATTGGCGCGGCGGCATTCGATCAATTGATCCTGACCCTGCGCGATGCGCTGGGCCTGAGTGTGTTTCTGGTAACCCACGACCTCGACACGCTCTACACCATCACCGACCGGGTGGCGGTGCTGGCGCAGAAGAAAGTGCTGGTGGCGGACGCCATCGACAAGGTCTCGGAAACCGATGACGCGTGGATTCACGAATACTTCCATGGCCCTCGCGGCCGCGCGGCGTTGACGGCCGCTCAACAGTTGAACGAGGTCTGACATGGAAACCCGAGCCCATCATGTATTGATCGGCCTGTTCACCGTAATTGTGGTGGCAGGCGCCCTGCTCTTCGGCTTGTGGCTGGCCAAGTCCAGCGTCGACACCGAGTTCAAGGATTACGAAGTGGTCTTCAATGAGGCGGTCAGCGGCCTGTCCAAAGGCAGTTCGGTGCAGTACAGCGGGATCAAGGTCGGCGACGTGGTGACATTGCGCCTGGACCCTAAAGACCCGCGCCGGGTGTTGGCGCGGATTCGTCTGGGTGGTGACACTCCGGTCAAGGAAGACACCCAGGCCAAACTGGCACTGACCGGCGTCACCGGGACTTCGATCATCCAGCTCAGCGGCGGCACTCCGCAGAGCCCGGCGCTCAAGGGCAAGGACGGCAACCTGCCGACCATCGTCGCCTCGCCCTCGCCCATCGCGCGCCTGCTCAATGACAGCAACGACCTGATGTCCGGGGTGAACACGCTGATGCAGAATGCCAACCTGTTGTTCTCCACGGAAAACGTCGAGCGCATCAGCAACACGTTGGAGCACCTGGAGCAAACCACCGGGGCGATTGCCGATCAGCGCGGCGATATCCGTCAGGCGATGCAGCAACTGGCGTCGGTGGGCAAGCAGGCCAACAACATGCTGGAACAGACCACGGCGTTGATGCGCAATGCCAACGGCCTGCTCAATGACCATGGCAAGGACGCGTTGGGCAGCGCCGAGCAGGCAATGAAATCGCTGCAGCAGAGCACCGCGACGATCAACAAGTTGCTCGCCACCAATCAGGATTCGCTCAACAGCGGCATGCAGGGCCTCAATGGCCTGGCCCCGGCGGTGCGCGAGCTGCGTGAAACCCTGACCTCGTTGCGCGCCATCTCTCAACGCCTCGAGGAAAACCCCAGCGGTTACCTGCTGGGCAGTGACAAGAGCAAGGAATTCACGCCATGAAGCTGACTCGTATCGCCCTCCTCGCCGGCTTCACGCTGATCAGTTCGTGCTCGATCCTGCCCAAGCCCGAGCCGTTCGATGTTTATCGATTGCCGTCGGCCCAGAGCTCCGCGTCGGCCGGTCATGGCACGCCGCAACGCTGGTCGCTGCGCCTGACCAAACTCCAGGCCAGCAACGCACTGGACGGCCCGAACATCGCGGTAATCCCCCAAGGCGATGTGATCAGCAGCTACAAGGGCTCACGTTGGAGCGATCCGGCGCCGGTACTGCTGCGCAATCGTCTGCTGGATGGCTTTCAGCGTGACGGCCGGGTGCCGCTGTTGAGCACCGACGACAGCATTTTCCAGGCGGACCTTGAGCTGGGCGGGCATTTGCAGGCGTTTCAGACTGAGTATCAGGGCACGACCGCCACTGTTGTCGTAAGCCTGGATGCCTTGCTGGTGCGCGGTTATGACCAGCGCATCCTCGCCAGCCGCCGCTTCGAAGTGCGCCAGCCACTGAGCGATGTGAACGTGCCCGCAGTGGTTGCGGGGTTTGGCCAGGCGAGCGACCAATTGACGGTGCAGGTGGTGAACTGGGCGGTTGAGCAAGGGCAGAAGGTCGAGCTGCCCGCGAGACCTTAAGGCCAATACAAACCCAATGTAGGAGTGAGCCTGCTCGCGATAGCGGTGTATCAGTCGCAATAAATACCGACTGTTACATCACTATCGCGAGCAGGCTCACTTCTACAGGGGGATATCGGTCAGCCGAAGAACCAGTAGCACACCCCGATGGCGCCCAGTACGCCGGCCAGTTCTGCCAGCAACGCACACCCCACCGCATGCCGCGCGCGCTGGATACCCACCGCACCAAAGTACACCGCCAACACATAGAACGTGGTCTCGGTGCTGCCCTGAACCGTGGCCGCCACCAGCGCCGGGAAGCTGTCTACCCCGGAGGTTTTCATGGTTTCGATCAGCATCGCCCGCGCGGCGCTGCCGGAGAACGGTTTGACCATCGCCGTCGGCAATGCGTCGACGAAGCGCGTGTCCCAACCGGCCCACTCCACCAGGTGCCGAATTCCGTCCAGACCAAAGTCCAGCGCGCCGGACGCCCGCAGCACACCCACCGCACAGAGCATCGCCACCAGGTACGGCAGCAGGTTCTTGGCCACGTCGAAGCCTTCTTTGGCGCCTTCGACGAACGCTTCGTAGACCTTTACTTTGCGCAGTGCGCCGATGATCAGAAACAGCATGATCAGCCCGAACAGCGTCAGGTTGCCGAGGATCGATGACAGGCCGGCCAGCGCGGTGGCTGAGAGCGTCGCCAGCAGCGCCATGAAGCCACCGAGGGCGAGGGCACCGGGAATCAGGTACGCCAGCACCACCGGGTCCCAGATGCGCAGGCGCTGCATGAATGCGACCGACAGGAAGCCGACGACAGTCGAGCAACTGGTGGCGAGCAGAATTGGCAGGAACACCAGCGTCGGGTCCGGCGCGCCTTGCTGGGCGCGGTACATGAAAATCGTCACCGGCAGCAGGGTCAGGGAGGAGGCGTTGAGCACCAGGAACAGGATCTGCGCGTTGCTGGCCACGGTGGCGCTGGGGTTGAGCTCCTGCAGGGCTTTCATCGCCTTGAGGCCGATCGGTGTGGCGGCGTTGTCCAGGCCCAGGCCGTTGGCGGCGAAGTTCAGGGTGATCAGGCCCAGGGCCGGGTGACCAGGCGGCACTTCCGGCATCAGGCGCAGGAACAGTGGGCCCAGGGCTTTGGCCAGCCATTCGACGATTCCGGCTTTCTCGGCGATGCGCAGAAAGCCCAGCCACAAGGTCAGGGTGCCGAACAGCAGGACCATGACTTCGACCGACAGTTTGGCCATGGCGAAAATACTCTCCACCATCGCCGCGAAGATCCCGGCGTTGCCACCGATCAGCCATTGCGCCAGCGCCGAAACGGCCGCCACGATGAAGAAGCCAAGCCACAGGCCATTAAGCATCAGTCAAATCCCCCGGAATATGCGGCGAATGATAGCGGGGTAGCCAGAAACGACAAACCCCGGATTTCTCCGGGGTTTGTTTGTTCGGCTTACACCGGACCTTTGTAGAAGTGAGCCTGCTCGCGATGGGGCGGCACATCCAACATCTCTGTTGTTTGATACACCGCTATCGCGAGCAGGCTCACTCCTGCAAGGTTTTGCGTCAGTTCTTGGAAACCTCGCCAGCCGGGAGTTTTTCCTTGCTGCGCCAGTGCGGCAGGGAGTTCCAGTAGCGCTGACCCTTGGCGTCGTCGTACATGCCTTCCCAGCGCGAGATGACCAGCACGGCCAGCGCGTTACCGATCACGTTCAATGCGGTACGGGCCATGTCCATGATGCGGTCGACACCGGCGATGAATGCCAGGCCTTCCAACGGAATACCGACGCTGCCCAACGTGGCCAGCAGCACCACGAAGGACACGCCCGGTACGCCGGCGATGCCTTTGGAGGTGACCATCAGGGTCAGCACCAGCAGCAATTGCTGGCTGATCGACAGGTCGATGCCGTACAGCTGGGCAATGAAGATTGCCGCGATGCTCTGGTACAGGGTCGAACCGTCGAGGTTGAACGAGTACCCGGTCGGCACCACGAAGCTGCAAATGGCTTTCGGCGCGCCGTAGGCTTCCATCTTCTCGATCACGCGCGGCAGCACGGTTTCGGAGCTGGCAGTGGAGTAGGCCAGTACCAGCTCATCCTTGAAGATGCGCATCAGCTTGATCACCGAGAAGCCGAACAGGCGGGCGATCAGGCCCAGCACCACGAAGGCGAAGAACGCGATGGCGAAGTACACCAGCACGACCAGTTTGGCCAGCGGCAGCAGGGAAGCGAAGCCGAAGTTGGCCACGGTCACCGCGATCAGTGCGAATACGCCGATCGGGGCGTAGTTCATGATCATGTGGGTGACTTTGAACATGCTTTCCGAGACGCCCTGGAACATCTTCACCAGCGGCTCGCGCAGGTCCGATTGCAGGCTCGACAAACCGAGGCCGAACAACACGGAGAAGAAAATGATCGGCAGCATCTCGCCGCGGGCCATGGCCGCGAAGATGTTCGACGGGATCAGGTTGAGGATGGTTTCGATGAACGCGTGTTCATGCTGAACCTCGGCGGCAGTGGCCTGGTACTTGGAAATATCCACGGTACCCAGGGTGCTCATGTCGATGCCGGTGCCTGGATGGACCACGTTGGCCAACACCAGACCGACCAGAATGGCGATGGTGGTGACGATCTCGAAGTAGATGATGGTCTTCAGGCCGATGCGCCCGAGTTTCTTGGCGTCACCGACGCCAGCGATGCCGACGACCAGCGAAGAGATCACGATCGGGATCACGATCATCTTGATCAGACGGATAAAGATATCGCCTGCTGGTTGCAGGACGTTGCTGATCCACCAGGCTTTTTCGGCACTGAAATGGTTGAGCAGCGCACCGATTGCAATCCCCAATACCAGACCGATGAGGATCTGCCAGGCGAGGCTAAGCTTTGCCTTCTTCATATCATTACCCTTACTTGCGTTTGACTCAGGCAGACGCATTCACTGGTTCGCTTGTGGCGAAAAGTGCGTGCATCTGCCCCCGTATAAGGAGCCCCGGAGCGCTTGTTAGTGGCTCTCTGGCAGGCGAAAAAAGGCGCAACTATTCCGATGCAAGGAAGCGACGTCTAATGCCGTAAACGCCTACCCTATGCCGAATCGGCATGAGCTTTTTCAAATGAAACTGGCGTCCCAACCGGTTCGAATACGCCATTTCGGCAGCCATAAGTGCCGTGAACCGGCCATCTCAGAGGAGGTTGGTTGTTTTTTGAGCGGGGGATTCAGGGTTAAAACTTCAGGAAAAACTTACGTTTAGCTGTAAAAAATCGCAGTCATTTGCAGACAGATTTCTCGATATACGGTCGCGAAGAAATACCGCGAAATGTTTTTGCGGGGTTTGTAGCGGAAATGGCATAAAGATAAATGAGCGATGCGCTCTGGATCGCTGCTTTTTTGCGAATGAAGCTCTCCGCAAATTCGTCGAGTCCCGATGACCCGGCGAATTTGCGTCGCAGCTTTTGCCTGACCCGGCCCTTGCGCAGGTACTCCCTGTACCCGTAGGTCACTCCGACCCTGCAACAGTCAGAACGTCCCGGCCCCATGGTCATGCGTCTACCTTCCTCGGGTAGCGCAGTAGAGAGAAGCAGGGTGCTTCTTTCATATGACAAATTCAGTACCAGTTCGGATCTTTTTTCAGCTGTTCCATCAACAGGTCCTGCATGCCCTGGTCCGGTTTGCCGAGGAATCGGTAACTGGCATGTCGCGTGGGCGACTTGTCGGCCGGCAGTCCTGCGGGCACTTCGACCAGCATGGCGTAGGCATCTTCCTTGTCGAAACTGAAAGCCACGATCAAGCGTTCCTTCAGGCAGGTGGGCTGTGATTCACACAGCGGCCCAACCAGATACTTGTGGCCATCTTCCTCAACAGCATTCATTTGTTCGGCATCGCCAGACAGGTTCATCACCCATTCCGGCAGGCGTTCTTCCTTCTTCACCACGCCTTGCCATGTTTCACGGTACTGCGGGTCGGTGGTGAGTAACCCGTTGGCCCGCATTTGGCCGTCATTGGCCGCCATTGCCATGGCACTACCGCCCAAAAGCAGGGCGGCTGCCAGTGTCTTGTACAAAACGCTCATGTTCAGCCTCGACCGCGACGGCCAAAGAAGAAGGAAGCAATAAACATCACCAGGAACACGACAAAGAGAATCTTGGCGATACCCGTGGCGGTGCCCGCGATACCACCGAAGCCCAGTACTGCAGCGATGATGGCAATGATCAAGAAGGTGATTGCCCAGCTCAACATGGTGATTCTCCTTACGCTTCATTATTTAGAGGTGTCGCTTTTGGTGCTTGTCCCGGCGCAGACCGCACGCCAAGTTCGATTACCTAAAACACCCAGCGCTCCTGACGAGGCATCTCGTCCAGTGGCTGCGCCTGGTCGACGTCCATCATCCGCATGGGGGTGAGGTCGGCCTGACTGCTGCTGGCGGCGCTGAAGTGGGTTTGGGCTGCAGGTTGAATCGAAACGTGCGGTGCCTCTGGCTGCTGGCTCTGCTCCCAACGCATGAACTGTTGGCCGGCGATCAGCGTGATCAGCAAGGCCAGAACAGCAAATAAGCCTTGCTGGATATGCAGTGGCGAGATTCGCAGTTGGGCGGCACGGTAGCGATTCATCCTGAAGCTCCTCCCACTTTGGTGGTGATCTTGTTGGTGGGCATAGAGATAAATGCCCTGATTACTCAGACCATTGCAGCCTGCATGCCAGCTTTTTTGCGCGAATAAAACTGAATAAAATCAACAAGTTAACAAGTTTATGAAAATCGTTTGCGACGCATCCTGCACGATGACCCCTCCAGGGTCGTGCGAAATGCACGATAGATTCGCAGGCACTTTGAATATTTTTGAATTGCGCGACGGGCGCAGATGTCAGAAAGGGAGGCGGGTAACCGCCAAAAATGCGGTGTTTTGATAAAAAGCCATGAAAATCAGCGAATTAGTCAGACAGGCCTTAGATAGCTACCCTGCCGGTGCTGGAATGGATCAGAATCGACCATGCAACTTGCCCGATTTATCCGGGACTAACCAAGATCAATCATTAAAGGAGCGCAGGAACATGGAATCAGCCACGGTGCATCAAGGCCGCATTCTGTTGGTAGACGATGAGTCCGCTATCCTGCGAACCTTCCGCTATTGCCTCGAAGACGAGGGCTATAGCGTCTCAACCGCGAACAGCGCCGCTCAGGCTGATGCCTTGTTGCAGCGTCAGGTGTTCGACCTGTGCTTTCTGGATCTGCGCCTGGGTGAGGACAATGGCCTGGATGTGCTGGCTCAGATGCGTATTCAGGCGCCGTGGATGCGTGTGGTGATCGTCACCGCGCACTCGGCCGTGGACACGGCGGTCGATGCGATTCAGGCGGGCGCCGCCGATTACCTGGTCAAACCCTGCAGCCCTGATCAATTGCGTCTGGCCACCGCCAAGCAACTGGAAGTGCGGCAACTGTCCGCCCGCCTGGAAGCCCTTGAAGGTGAAGTGCGTAAACCCAAGGATGGCCTGGACTCCCACAGCCCGGCGATGAAAGTCGTGCTCGAAACCGCCCGCCAGGTGGCCGGGACCGATGCCAACATCCTTATCCTGGGTGAGTCCGGCACCGGTAAAGGTGAGCTGTCCCAGGCGATTCACGGCTGGAGCAAGCGTCAGAAGAAGTCCTGCGTCACGATCAACTGCCCGTCCCTGACCGCCGAACTCATGGAAAGCGAACTGTTCGGTCACAGCCGTGGGGCCTTTACCGGTGCCAGCGAAAGTACATTGGGGCGGGTCAACCAGGCCGACGGCGGCACGCTGTTTCTCGACGAGATCGGCGATTTTCCGCTGACTTTGCAACCCAAGTTGCTGCGATTCATTCAAGACAAGGAATACGAGCGGGTAGGGGACCCGGTGACCCGCCGCGCCGATGTGCGCATTCTGGCGGCAACTAACCTGAACCTTGAAGACATGGTGCGCGACGGCCGCTTCCGCGAAGACTTGCTCTATCGCCTGAACGTCATCACGTTGCACCTGCCGCCGCTGCGCGAGCGCCGTGAAGACATCCTGAACCTGGCCGACCGTTTCCTCGCTCGCTTCGTCAAGGAGTATGCGCGCCCGGCCCGAGCCTTCAGCGATGAGGCCCGCGAGGCACTGCTAGGTTATCGCTGGCCCGGCAATATTCGCGAACTGCGTAACGTGGTGGAGCGGGCGAGCATTATTTGTCCACAAGAACGGGTCGAAATCAGCCATTTGGGCATGGCCGAAACCCCGGTCAATAATGCGCCGCGCATTGGCGCGGCGTTGAGTCTGGACGAACTTGAGAAAGCTCACATCGGTGCAGTCCTCGCCACGGCGGATACACTGGATCAAGCGGCCAAGACCCTGGGCATTGATGCCTCGACCCTGTACCGCAAACGCAAGCAATACAACTTGTGAGCTGCCACCGATGAAATTGGCGATGAAGCTGCGTACTCGGCTGTTTCTGAGTATTTCTGCACTGATCACCGTGGCACTGCTCGGGCTCTTGCTCGGACTGGTCAGCGTGATGCAGATGGCCGGGTCCCAGGAAGCGCTCGTTCGCAACAACTTCGTCACGCTCGATCTGGGATTGAAACTACGCCAGACCCTGGGCGATCAACTGATGATCATGGTCAACGAAAAACCGGATCCAGCCGGGTTCGAGGCGTCCAGGCAACACTACTTGCAGTTGCTCGATGAGGGCATTGCCCTTGAGCAAAACGGCAATGGCGGTCAATACGGGTTCAAACAGGCCAAGGTTGATTATCTGGAGTTTGTTCAGGCCTACGGCCAGGCCACTGAGCCCACCAAGGTTCTGAGTGGCAGCGAAGCCCTCACGGAAAAATTCAACACCTTGCGCAACGGTCTTCTCGCAGAGCACAAGCGGGCGCTGGATGACATCAACAGCACCGAACGCCAGTCCCGGGAGCGCGCGTTACTGGTGGCGGGCTTGCTGGGTCTGGTGGGATTGGCGGTGTTGATCATCGGGTTCGTGACGGCACACGCGATTGCCCGGCGCTTTGGCGAACCGATCGAAGCCTTGGCGCAGGCCGCCGATCATATTGGCCAGGGCAATTTCGAGGTGACCCTGCCGGTGTCGTCTGCTGTGGAATTGAACCTGCTGACCAAGCGCTTCGGGATCATGGCTGAGGCATTGCGTGAGCATCAGGCCACCAACATTGATGAATTGCTCGCCGGTCAGCAACGTCTGCAAGCCGTGCTCGACAGCATCGATGACGGCTTGTTGATGATCGATCGCGACGGTCATCTCGAGCACCTCAATCCGGTGGCTCAGCGCCAGTTGGGTTGGGACACCGATCGCCTTGGCCAAGGGCTGGGCGCGGCCCTTGAACGTCCCGAGCTGGATGAACAGCTGCAACTGGTGCTGCGCGGCGGCACGCTGGAGCGTGCGCCGGAAGACCTGAGTATCGAGGTCGATGGTGAATCGAGGTTGCTGACTTACAGCCTGACGCCGGTCAGCCATACCCAAGGGCACATTCTCGGCGCGGTCATGGTGTTGCATGACGTGACTGAACAGCGGGCGTTCGAACGGGTGCGCAGCGAGTTTGTCCTGCGCGCGTCCCATGAATTGCGAACGCCGGTGACCGGCATGCACATGGCGTTCGGTCTGTTCCGTGAGCGGGCGAAATTTCCACAGGACTCTCGCGAAGCCGACCTGCTGGATACGGTCAATGAAGAAATGCAGCGCCTGATGCAGTTGATCAACGACCTGCTGAACTTCTCTCGCTACCAGAACGGCTTGCAGAAACTGACCCTGGCCCCATGCTCCATCGAGGAACTGTTGGCGCAGGCCCATGCCCGCTTTGCCGAGGCGGCGACTGAGCAGGGCATCGAATTGCGCATAGAGGTGCAAGGGCCGTTACCCCGATTGCAGGCCGACCAACCGCAGCTGGACCGGGTGCTCGACAACCTGATCGACAACGCTTTGCGCCATACCGCACGGGAAGGCCTGATCCGATTGCAGGCCCGGCGCCATGGCGAGCGGGTGATTATCAGTGTCGAGGATAACGGCGAAGGCATTGCCTATGGCCAGCAAGGGCGAATTTTCGAGCCTTTTGTCCAGGTCGGCCGCAAGAAGGGCGGCGCCGGGCTTGGCCTGGCGCTGTGCAAGGAAATCGTGCAACTGCATGGTGGGCGCATGGGCGTCTATTCGCGGCCGGGGCAGGGTACGCAGTTCTACATGGCGCTGGCGGTGTAAGGCGCTTTCACGCCTCGTCATCCAGGCGCCGGCCTTTCATTCGCCGGCCGCGGGTAATCAGTTCGATGAACTGCACGGAGCTCAAGGCATGAGCGAACAACCAGCCTTGACCGAATTTCACGCCTTCGCTGCTTAGAAACGCCGCCTGCGCTTCATGCTCGATGCCCTCGGCAATCACTTTGAGTTGCAGCGCTTGCGCCATGTGGATGATGTGCGGTGCCACGCCACTGCTGGCGGCGTCATGACCCAGTGCGTCGATGAATGCCTTGTCGATCTTCAGGCAGTCCACGGGCAGGGTTTGCAGGTAGGCGAGGCTGCAATAGCCGGTGCCAAAGTCATCGATCAGCACTTGATGCCCGACATCGCGCAACGCTTGCAGGTTTTCCCTGGCCACCACCACATCGATCAATCCCCGTTCGGTCACCTCGAAGGCGATCTGCTTGGCCGCGACACGGTGCAACGTCAGCAGGCGGGCCATCACCTGGCCGATTCGGGGCACCATCACATCACACGCTGCCAGGTTGACCGAGATGTACAGTTGCGGGTTGGCGCGCAGCAGTTGTCCCAATTGTTCGAGCAGGCGCTGCAGGACGAAATCGGTCATCTGGCGGATCTGGCCGGTATTTTCCGCCATTGGAATAAACAGGTCCGGGCTGGTCAGCGTGCCATCAGGCCTTCGCCAGCGCAGCAACGCCTCGGCACCGACGCAGTTGCGGCTGTCGAGATCGAAGATCGGTTGATACAACACCTGCAGCTCACCCCGGCGTATGGCGCCATGCAATTCGGCATCCAGCGACTGACGCTGGCGCACCAGCAGAAACACCAGGAAGCCGACAATGATCCCGAGTACCAGGCTGGCGGGAAGGAGCCACCACCACACCGCCGGCACGTGGATGCCTGTGCGTGGTGTGATCAATACCAATTGGTATTCAGGGTTGTTGGTCGGCATGCGGTAAATCAGGCGGGTTTGCGTGACTTGCAATGCGTCGCGGCTTTTGGGAGCCCAGGATTCCGTCGGTGGCCAGACTTGGGCAGCACCCAATACGGGAATGGCGCGAGTGCCGTGGTCCAGCACCACCAGCAGGCTGCTTCCGGGCGTCAGGTCGACCATGTCCGTCAAATGCCCGCGAGACGTCGCCACCCGAAAGTTGCCTCTGCCGAGCATCAGCGCGGCACGGTTTTCATCGGGTTCGGTGGTGGTGTTCAGCCAGTAGCTGTAGGTGGGGCCGCGGATGTCGGGAGGGCGCAGCAGCGAAAGCCCTTCCTGGCGAGGACGGTTGGAGCACAGGCGGGATGAATCAATGTAGGCCGCTTCGTAGACGAAGCGGTAGTTGAAGCTGACCTGTTGCAAAGTGGCGATCATCTCTGCATCGCAGCCTCGAAGCGGCTGGGCTTCCAGGTCATCGAGGCTTTCGCGCAGTTGCCCGAACAATTGCTCCAGGCGGGCAAGGAAGCGCTCACCCTGAGCATTCATTTCTTCGCTTTCATTCTGTTCAACCTGATGCATCGCCACAAACAGGCTGCCGGCCATCAAGATAGTTGCGCTGAGGGCAGCAGCCAGTATCGCCAGAAACCAGGGGCGATAAAACCAGCTACGGAGTGTCTCTCGTGCGGCAGCCATTATTGATATCCGAAGAATTACCAATGAGTTATAGCTGCTGATTGGGAAAAAGCTCTTACCTTCGGACGGGCGCCATTATTTTGTCTGATTCAGGACCTGCAGGATCGCAGCGGATTCGGCGTCAGGCGTGCCGTCGAAGCGGGAAGGGCGGAAATGCATCTGAAAAGCCGCCAACACATGACGCGTCGCTACGTCCAGTTCACCGGTTTGTGGTGTGGCATAACCCAGCCTGGCCAGTTGCCCCTGGAACCAGCTGATGCTTGGCAGTTGTATCGCGAACTGGGCTTGCTGGCGCGCCACGGCCTGCTCGTTGGGCCAGACACCCAGGCCTTCGGCAGCCAGGCGTTTCCAGGGGAACAGCGGACCGGGATCGAGTTTGCGCAGCGGCGCGATATCGCTATGGCCGATGATGGCGTGGGGATTGATGTTGTAACGCTTGCTGATGTCCTTGAGCAGGACGATCAACGAGTTGATCTGGTCTTCGCTGTAGGGATACCAGAGGCGCCCGGTGGGGGTGTCTTTGAAGCCCGGGTTGACGATCTCGATACCGATGGAGCTGGAGTTTAGCCAGGTCCGGCCTTGCCATTCGCTTTCGCCCGCGTGCCAGGCGCGAAAATTCTCGTCCATCAGCTTATAGATAGTGGCGCCCTTGTCGTCGCCGATCAGGTAGTGACTGCTGACTTCGCCGTGGGTCAGCAGTTGAAGCGAGCGCTCCAGCGAGGCATTGGTGTAATGCACCACCACGAACTGGATGCGGCTGTCGTAGTTGGCCGAAGGGTGGCTGGTGTCGATACGCGGGCCGCTGGAACAAGCGGCCAACAGCAACAGCGACACAATGAGAGCGAGATATTTCATGGCAGTAGACGTACACACAAGACAGTAATGCAACAGTGTAACGTACTGCCTTGCGTGCCGACGGCAAAAGCCCGGTTTTAAACAAAATGGAACAATTGGACGTCAGCCAGTCTCCACCCGATTACGTCCGGCGTTTTTGGCGCGATACAGTGCTTGATCAGCTCTTTTCAGCGCCACATCGCTATGTTCGCCAGGCTTGAGCGTCGTCAGGCCCATGGAAATAGTGATGGTGACCCGCTCACCTTTGAAGTGGAAAGGGCAGGCTTCGATCGCGGCGCGCAAAGTTTCCAGCAGCTTTGCACCGACTGCCGGCGCTGTACCGGGCATCAGGAGTACAAATTCCTCACCGCCAAATCGTGCGATGAAATCCGTCCCGCGCAGGCGCTTGCGCAACACGTTGGCGATGATCTTCAGCACCTTGTCGCCTGCCAGGTGGCCGTAGTTGTCGTTGATGCTTTTGAAGTGATCGAGATCCAGCATGGCCAGCAACAGGGTATTGCCGTGCTGTTGCCACTGACCGATTTCGTGATCCAGGCGTTCGCTCCAGGCGGCGCGATTGGGCAGGCCGGTGAGCGGATCAATCAGGGCTTTTTGGCGTTGCTCTTCTAGGTGCTCACGATAGCCTTGCGCTTCTTGCTCCATGTGCGCCACCCGTTCAGCCAGGCTGTGCAGCCGCGTCGCCACTTCCTGTTCGCGCTCGTCGCGCTGCTTCTGGTGGCGATCCATGGTGCCGAGCAGGCCTTCAAGATGGTTTTCCAGGACCCGCTTCAGGTCGTCCAGGTCTGCCGCTTCCTGCATGCTGCTGTGCAAGCCGTCGACTTGTTCGCGGATCTGCGTGTCCATCTGGCGCGCCGCAGAACGGTTGTCGGCGTGCCCTTCGCTGGCCGCCTGCAAATTACTCTGGAAAGACTCCAGGCGTTCGTTGAGTTGTTGTAAATAGACTTCGAATTCGTGCTGGCCGCTGTCGTTGATCGCCAGCATCAACGTTGCCAGATCGTCGAGGATCGGGATCAGTTCGTACCAATTCAGGCCATGTTGAAGGCGGTCGCGCATCGCTTCGGCTTGCGGACGGTAGCGTTCCGGCAGCGTCAGGTCGTCGAGCAGTCCCAGCAGGGTGTCTTCGATGTGCCTGGCGACGGAGCTATAGGACGGCTCCGGTGAATCGGGCAAGGCGTAGAAGATGTCCTCGTGTTCGGTTTGTTCCGGATCGTCAGTCGTCAATGCCCGGGTCAGTTCATCGGGATTGATGGCTGGTTGAACCTGAATGGCTGGCGCTGGAAGGGGAAGGGCGGGCTCTTCCAGTCGTTCACTGTTCGAGGGTGTTGGCGATTCAGGCGCGGGCGCGATGTCGGGCTGAAGAACAGGCGGGACAAACGCGACCACCTCCGCAGCGGGCTCCGGTGCGGGAGTCTCTTGAGGCTCCGGGGTAGTCACCGTGGGGTGGACGCTGTGCACCGCTGGCGGTGCGACTGGCGGCAGGTCCTCCTCATCTGCATCATCGGCGTCACCGGCGTGCGCCATCTCGACAACCCGCTCTTCAGCCTGCACAGCCGGTGCGTGAACGGCAGGAGCGACGACTTGCGGCACTTCTTCATCCGCTTCGTGGCTACCGAACAATCTCTGCAGAAAACCGGGCCGGTCAGGTTCGGCGGGGTTCTCCAATTGCCTCAAGGCTTTGCCTTGCAGGCCACTCAGTTCGCTGAGCAGAAGTGGCATCTCGCGGGCCTGACTGACTCGTCCATCGAGCTTTTTGGCGAAGCTCTTGAGCGGTCGGCTGACTTCCCGGGGCAGCGGCAGCGATTGCAGTTGCGCGACCAGCGCGGTCAGTGCGGCGCTGGTCTGGTTGACTCGGGTTTCCCGGCGCTGCTCGGAATCGAGCACGGCTTTTTCGAGTCGCGGCAGCAGGGCGGCCAAGCCGGCGTCCATGTCATCGGTGCGCACGACTTCGCGCATCTCTTTCATGCATTGGTCGACAGCGCGGTCAGTGCCCTCCGCCGCCAGCGTGCTGCGCACCAGCCCACGGCGCAGCAGGTCGAGCCGAGCATCCCAGCGACGCTCAAGCTTTTCCTGTTGTTCGATGCTTTTGAGGTATTTCTCTTTCCAGCGCTGTGTTTCGTCGCTCATTCATGGGATCCGCGAAGGGCAGGACTCAACGCGGGCAATGCATCAGCCGTGAGCGAACCCGGCAGACGAATCTCTACCGCGACCGGCAGGTGATCGGAAATGGGCTGTGCCAGCACTTCGACCTTTTCGAGGGTCAGTGTCGGGCTTAGCAGAATGTGGTCAAGGCAGCGTTGCGGGCGCCAGCTGGGAAAGGTCGCTTCCAGTTGCGGCGCGAGCAGGCCGAGATCACGCAACGGGGAGTTTTGCAGCAGGTCACTGGCATGGGTGTTCATGTCGCCCATCAGCACCTGGTGTTTATAGCCGCCGATCAATTCGCGGATGTAGGCCAGTTGCAGGCTGCGCACGCGAGCGCCGAGCGCCAGATGCATCATGACCACCACCAGCGCCTCCGGACCTTCGCCAAAGCGCACCAGAATGGCCCCGCGACCCTTGGGCCCCGGCAGCGGGTGGTCTTCAATCGCCCACGGGCGCAAGCGGCTGAGCACACCATTGCTGTGCTGGCCGAGTCGTCCGAGGTTGCGGTTGAGTTGTTGATACCAGTAGGGGAAGGCACCGAGCTGCGCCAGGTGCTCGACTTGATTGACGTAGCCTGAGCGCAGGCTGCCGCCATCGGCTTCTTGCAGGGCGACCAGGTCGAAGTCGCCCAGCAGGTTGCCGATTTTTTGCAGATTGTCGGCACGCCCGGTGTGCGGCAACAAATGTTGCCAGCCCCGGGTCAGGTAGTGCCGATACCGCTCGGTACTGATGCCGACCTGAATATTAAAACTGAGCAAGCGCAGACGACTGTCTGCGGGCAGGCCCGTGGACTCCAGGTGATGTTCGTTGACCCGTGGATCATGCAGGCCAACAACGCGTTCAGTTCCCCAGCGGCGCATGGCAGTGCTTCGCTTAGTTGGCGGCAGCCTTGTTAGCCGCTCGCTCTTTGTTGACGAGTTTGTCGGCCAATTCCAGCGCTTTATCGGCACCGCCGGCAGAACCCACGTCAAAACGGTATTTACCGTTGACGATCATGGTTGGTACGCCAGAAATTTCATACTTCTTGGCCAGCTCTTTGGCCTGGACGATTTTGCCCTTGATGGCGAAGGAGTTGAAGGTGGCCAGGAACTTGTCTTTATCGACGCCCTTAGTGGCCAGGAACTCGGCCATTTCTTCTGGAGTGACCAGTTTCTTGTGTTCTTTCTGGATCGCTTCGAAAACGGCGGCGTGAACCTTGTGCTCGACGCCCATGGCTTCCAGGGTCAGGAACATCTGGCCGTGTGCGTCCCAAGGGCCGCCGAACATGGCCGGAATGCGCACGAAGTTGACGTCGGAAGGCAGCTTCTCGACCCAAGGATTGATCACGGGCTCAAAAGCGTAGCAATGCGGGCAGCCATACCAGAACAGCTCCACGACTTCGATCTTGCCAGGCACGGCAACCGGAACCGGATTGGTCAGTTCGACATAAGGGGCGGCGGGTGCTTCGGCGGCTTGGGCAGTCATGCCGAACAGGCTGGCAGCGACGAGTGCGGCGCTGATGATCAGATTACGCATGCTTTACTCCTGGACAATTTGGGTCGCCTCGCGCGACCTGTTTTCAGACAGGTCCTGGCGGGCTTGAGTTCTGTAGTGTAACGGCAGCGGCCACAAAAAAGGGCGGCCAAAGCCACCCTTTTTATACTTGCTGCGACGGATTAATCGAGCGTTAACGTTGCAGGAGATGTTCATCGCTCGCAACGCTCGATCAACCGGCCTTAGTGCAGGCCTTGAATGTAGCTGGACACGGCGGCGATATCTTCGTCGCTCAGTCGTTTGGCGATGGTTTGCATGGTTTTGGCATCGCCATCGTTGGTGCGTCCGCCTTCTTCCTTGCGGAAATCGGTCAGCTGCTTGGCGACATATTGAGCGTGCTGGCCGCCCAGGTGAGGGAAGCCGGCAGCAACGTTGCCTGCGCCATTTGGCGAGTGGCAACCGGTGCAGGCTGGCAAGCCTTTGGCCAGGTCGCCGCCACGGAACAGTGCCTCACCGCGAGCCACGATTTTAGGGTCGGCGGCGCCCACACTGCCATTCTGCTTGGCGAAGTAGGCTGCGATATCAGCCAGGTCCTGGTCACTCAGGTTGGTCAGCAGGCCGGTCATTTCCAGAACGGTGCGCTTGCCCGACTTGATGTCGTGCAATTGCTTGGTCAGGTAGCGTTCACCCTGACCCGCCAGCTTCGGAAAGTTAGGCGCCATGCTGTTGCCATCCGGGCCATGACAGGCGCCACATACTGCGGCTTTCGCCTGACCAGCAGTCGCATCACCTGCAGCATGGGCAATGCCGGAGATCCCCACGGTCAACAGCAGACTCACGATCAATTTGTTCATCAGCTAATCCAACTACGGCTAAGGGTTAAAGAGTTATGGACCGGGATCACTCGCTCATCCAGTGGATGATGGCCTGGTAATCCTCGGCACTGCAGTCCATGCACAAACCACGCGGCGGCATCGCCTTGAAACCCTGGGTCACGTGTTGCACCAGCGTCTCCATACCTTTCGCCAACCTCGGCGTCCAAGCTTCCTGATCGCCCTTTTGAGGCGCCATGGGTAGTTGGCCGGAATGACAGGCACCACAAACACGGTTGTACACAGCTTCCGGATCCTGTGTAGCCTGAGCGCTGTAAAGCGGTATCAAGACACCGGCAGCTAGCAGCCATTTCGTCATAAAACGACCTTTTCAGGGTTGAGAGCGTTCTGCGTTCTAATGCGCAATCAAGGTCAATCGCTCTCGTGAACTTCATCCTACGCTGGGACAAAGCGCACACAAAATCTGCGGCATTATATACTGGCGTCACTGAAACGGAAACGACACCGCTTGCCGCGTCCATTCCCGGCGCCGCCCACATCGGAAATCCCATGCAACTCAAGAATCCCATCCTCGGCCTGTGCCAACAGTCCACCTTCATGCTCAGCGCTGCCAAAGTCGACCAATGCCCGGACGATGAAGGCTTTGAAGTGGCCTTCGCGGGCCGTTCCAACGCCGGCAAGTCCAGTGCGCTGAACACCCTGACGCACGCCAGTCTTGCGCGAACCTCGAAAACTCCGGGGCGCACGCAGCTCTTGAACTTCTTCAAGCTAGACGATGATCGTCGTCTGGTCGACCTTCCGGGGTACGGTTACGCAAAAGTACCCATTCCGTTGAAGCTGCACTGGCAGCGTCACCTGGAAGCGTACCTGGGCGGTCGCGAGAGTTTGAAAGGTCTGATCTTGATGATGGACATCCGTCATCCAATGACCGACTTCGACCTGCTGATGCTCGATTGGGCCGTCGCCGCCGGTATGCCGATGCATATTTTGCTGACCAAAGCCGACAAGCTGACGTACGGCGCAGCGAAAAACGTCCTGCTGAAGGTTCAGGCCGATATCCGCAAGGGCTGGGGGGATGCGGTCAGTATCCAGTTGTTCTCGGCGCCAAAACGCCTGGGTCTGGAAGATGCCTACACTGTACTGGCGGGCTGGATGGAGCTGGCGGACAAGGGTTCCGAGGCCGCCGAGTAAGGCGTTGAGGCAAATCGCAGGCAAAAAAAACCCCGGACTTCTATGGGGAGGGGGAAGTTCCGGGGTCCAAGTTCCGGACCGCTAGGGCGGGGTCCAGATATCTGCCAACACTTAACACAACATAGGAGCATCGAAGGGCTTCACCAGCCATTCAGTAACTCTGAGTGGCGGTTGACGGGATTAGTTCCGAGGAAGTTCCAAATCCATTGGAAATAAGCCCAAGCATTTTTCGACATAATGCTGCTCCCTGATTTTCTGCCGCGGCACTATGCCGCAGCAGAAAACGACTGTTCAGACGGCTCAGTGAGCCTCATCCCAGTTATTCCCGACCCCAACCTCCACCAGAAGCGGTACGTCCAGCTTCGCCGCATCACTCATGTGGATACGAATTTCTTCGCGAACCTGATCGACCAGATCCTCACGCACCTCAAGCACCAATTCATCGTGCACCTGCAGGATGACTTTGGCGTCGAGACCTGACGAGGTCAGCCAGTTATCCACCGCCACCATGGCTTTCTTGATGATGTCCGCCGCCGTGCCTTGCATCGGGGCGTTAATCGCCGTGCGCTCGGCACCTTTGCGCAGGGCCGGGTTTTTCGCGTTGATTTCCGGCAGGTACAAGCGACGACCGAAGATCGTTTCAACGAAACCTTGCTCGGCCGCCTGGGCGCGCGTGCGCTCCATGTATTGCAGCACGCCCGGATAGCGGGCGAAATAACGGTCGATGTAGGCCTGAGACTGTTTGCGATCCACGCCGATCTGCTTGGCCAGGCCAAACGCGCTCATGCCGTAGATCAAGCCGAAGTTGATCGCCTTGGCGCTGCGGCGCTGATCGGTGGTGACGTCGGCCAGTTCCACGCCGAAAACTTCAGCGGCGGTGGCCTTGTGCACGTCCAGATCATTGCGGAACGCATGCAGCAAACCTTCGTCCTTGGCCAGGTGGGCCATGATCCGCAGTTCGATCTGCGAGTAGTCCGCCGCCAGCAATTTGTAGCCTGTGGGGGCAACAAACGCCTGACGAATGCGCCGGCCTTCGGCGGTGCGGATCGGAATGTTCTGCAGGTTCGGATCACTGGACGACAAACGCCCGGTCGCCGCGACAGCCTGATGGTAGGAGGTGTGAATCCGTCCGGTGCGCGGGTTGATCTGTTCTGGCAGGCGATCGGTGTAGGTGCTTTTCAGCTTGCTCATCGAGCGGTACTGCATCAGCACTTTAGGCAGCGGGAAATCCTGCTCGGCCAGTTCCGCCAGCACGGCTTCGGCGGTGGAGGCCTGGCCCTTGGCCGTTTTGCTGAGCACCGGCAGTCCGAGTTTTTCGTACAGGATCACGCCCAATTGCTTGGGTGAGCCGAGGTTGAATTCTTCGCCAGCGATGGCGAACGCCTCACGCTCGAGCGCGACCATCTTCTCGCCCAGTTCCACGCTCTGAATGCCCAGCAGGTTGGCGTCGACCAGCGCACCCTGGCGCTCGATCCGCGCCAGCACCGGTACCAGCGGCATTTCGATTTCGCTCAGGACTTTGCTCAGGCTCGGGATGGCATTGAGTTTTTCCTGCAGGGTTTGGTGCAGGCGCAGGGTCACGTCGGCGTCTTCGGCGGCGTAAGGCCCGGCCAGTTCCAGAGAGATCTGGTCAAAAGTCAGCTGCTTGGCGCCCTTGCCGGCGATGTCCTGGAAGCTGGTGGTGGTGTGATTCAGGTACTTGAGCGCCAGGCTGTCCATGTCGTGACGGGTTGCCGTGGAATCCAGCACGTAGGATTCGAGCATGGTGTCGAAAGCGATGCCCTGCACGGTGATGCCGCAGCTCTGGTCACCGCCGATGGCGCAGTTGGCCAGGATATTCATGTCGAACTTGGCGTGCTGGCCAACCTTGAGCTTGTTCGGGTCTTCCAGAATCGGCTTCAGCGCACGAAGGACGGTGTCACGGTCCAGCTGATCCGGCACGCCCATGTAGGAATGGGTCAGCGGGATGTAGGCCGCTTCGTTGGCTTGTACAGCGAAAGACAGGCCGACCAATTGCGCCTGCTGCGCATCAATGCCGGTGGTTTCGGTGTCGAAGGCGATCAGCTTGGCGTCGTTGAGTTTCTTCAGCCACAGGTCGAAATCAGCCTGGGTGAGGATCGTCGTGTAGTTGAGTTCGGTCGCGGCGGCGACTTCTTCAACCACCGGTGCGCTGACTTCCTGCCCGGAACGCTTGGCGTCGCGCTGGTTGTCTTCGAACCAGCTCTTGAACTCCAGCAGGGTGTACAACTCGGCGAGCTTGTCGTGGTCCGGTTTGCCCATTTGCAGGTCATCGAGGCCGATGTCCAGCGGCACGTCGATCTTGATGGTCGCCAGTTGATAGGAGAGGAAAGCCATCTCCCTGTGCTCTTCAAGCTTGGCTGGCAGGGTTTTCGCGCCGCGAATCGGCAGGGTCGGGACGATGTCGAGCTGTGCATACAACTCGGTCAGGCCGCCATTCACGCCCACCAGCAGGCCCGAAGCGGTCTTCGGGCCAATACCCGGAACGCCCGGGATGTTGTCGGAAGAGTCGCCCATGAGGGCCAGATAATCGATGATCTGCTCGGGAGCGACCCCGAATTTCTCCTTCACGCCCTCCACGTCCATGCTGCTACCGGTCATGGTATTGACCAAGGTAATGTGGCCGTCGACCAGTTGCGCCATGTCCTTGTCGCCGGTGGAGATGATTACCGGGCGATCCGCCGCCGCGCTGCTGCGGGCCAGGGTGCCGATCACGTCATCGGCCTCGACGCCTTCGACGCACAGCAGCGGGAAGCCCAAAGCGATCACGCTCTGGTGCAGCGGCTCGATTTGCACGCGCATGTCGTCGGGCATGCTTGGGCGGTTGGCCTTGTACTCGGCGAACATCTCGTCGCGGAACGTCCCGCCTTTGGCGTCGAACACCACGGCAAACGGACTGTCCGGGTACTGCTTGCGCAGACTCTTGAGCATATTCAGCACACCTTTGACCGCACCGGTCGGCAAACCTTTGGAAGTGGTCAGCGGCGGCAGGGCGTGAAAGGCGCGGTACAGGTAAGAAGAACCGTCCACCAGGACGAGGGGGGCTTGGCTCATGAGCAGGATCAACCTTTTCGGCGGGTCCGGCGCTAGAATAGCGGGACCGTTGACGACAAAGGGACAAGGTTATCATGCGCACACTAAATCGCCTGTTGCTGGCTGGCTTGTTTGCAACTGTTCCATTGGCCGCCATGGCGGCGGACGATGTTTCGAAACAGGAACCGCAAGTGACGATCCGCATGGAAGGGGACAAGGTCATTCAGGAGTACCGTCAAAATGGTTTTCTGTATGCCATCAAAGTCACGCCCAAAGGCGGCAAGCCGTATTTCCTCGTACGCGCCGATGGTACAGAGGCAAACTACATCCGCTCGGATCAGCCGGATATGCTGATTCCGGCGTGGGAAATTTTCACCTGGAAGTAGTTTCTTAATTTCAATCGGCGTCGGCTCACAAGCGGCGCCCGTACTGGCAGTTTAAACATGTCTGTGTTCACCCCCCTGGCTCGGCCCGAGCTGGAAGCTTTTCTCGCCCCTTATGGCCTCGGCCGCCTGCTCGATTTCCAGGGGATTGCTGCCGGTAGCGAAAACACCAATTTTTTCATCAGCCTGGAGCAGGGCGAATTCGTCCTGACCTTGGTCGAGCGCGGTCCGGTCGGTGAAATGCCGTTCTTCATTGAACTGCTCGACGTTCTGCACGAGGCCGATTTGCCGGTGCCTTACGCGCTGCGCACCACCGACGGCGTGGCCCTGCGCGAACTGGCCGGCAAGCCTGCCCTGTTGCAACCGCGATTGGCCGGCAAGCACATCAAGCAGGCCAATGCGCAGCACTGCGCGCAGGTCGGAGAGTTGCTTGCACACCTGCATCTGGCGACCCAGGCCAACATGATCAAGCGCAAAACCGATCGTGGTCTGGACTGGATGCTGGAGGAGGGCACGCAGTTTCTTTCGCACCTGAACGCCGAACAAAGCGATCTGCTGAAACGGGCGCTGGATGAAATCGCCGAGCAGAAGGCAAAAATCCTGGCGCTGCCGCGGGCCAATATCCACGCCGACCTGTTCCGCGATAACGCGATGTTCGAAGGCACCCACCTGACCGGGTTGATCGACTTCTACAACGCATGCTCGGGGCCGATGCTCTACGACGTGGCGATTGCCTTGAACGACTGGTGTTCGGACGATGACGGTTTGATCGATGGGCCGCGGGCGCGGGCATTGCTGGGGGCTTATGCGGCGTTGCGTCCGTTCACGGCGGCTGAAGCCGAGCTGTGGCCGACGATGCTGCGCGTGGCGTGTGTGCGGTTCTGGTTATCGCGGTTGATCGCGGCGGAATCGTTCGCCGGGCAGGACGTGTTAATTCACGACCCGATGGAATTTCAGCTGCGGTTGGCACAGCGGCAGAAGGTCAGCACACCGCTGCCGTTTGCCCTTTAAATTGTGACCAGGGGGCAAGCCCCCTCGCCACAGAGGTTCTGTGTTGGTTACAACGACTCCAGACACCCCGCCAAATCATTCCCCAGCTTCTCCAGCACCTGCTCATACCCCTGAGCAGTCGCTGGCGTGTACCCACCCAACGCATCCAGTTCCGCCAGTTTCACCGGCAAACCCGCGACCAGCGTCTCTGCCAGGCGCGGACGCAACGGCGGTTCGCTGAATACGCAGGTCTTGCCAACTTCCTGCAACCGCGTGCGCATCGTTGCGACGTGTTGGGCACCCGGCTGGACTTCGGCCGCAACGCTGAATACGCCTGTGTGCTTCAAGCCATAAGCGTCTTCAAAATAGTCGAACGCTTCATGGAACACGAAATACGGCTTGCCCGCGATCCCGGCGAGCCGTGCCTTCAGGCGCAGGTCCAAGGCATCCAACCGCTCGTCGAACGCCTTGAGGTTGCTCTGATAACGCGCCGCGTTGGCTGGATCCGCCGCACTGAGGTCGGCGGCCATCTTGGCGGCGATCACCCGGGCATTGACCGGTGACAACCACAAATGCGCGTCCAGGCTGCCAGGACGGTGATCGTGGTCATGCTCATCGGCTTCTTCCGCGTGGGAGTGACTGTCTTCGGCGAAGCGACGCAATGTCAGCCCCGGCAAATCCTGCACCGCAACGCTCGGCAGCGTCCGACCATTCAGCACGCGCGGCAGGAAACCTTCCATGTCCGGCCCGATCCAGTACAACAGATCGACCGATTGCACCTTCCGTACGTCGGAAGGGCGCAAGGCATAGTTATGGGGCGAAGCGCCCGGCGGCAGCAACACTTCCGGAATCGCCACGCCGTCCTGCACCGCAGCGGCAATCAACTGCAGGGGCTTGATGCTGGTGAGGACTTTGACCTCGGCGTGTGCCGAACCGATCAGCAGAAAACTGGCGACAAATGCGACAAAGATAGAAAAAAGTCGGGACACGATGACCACTCGAAGAGGCGAGAACGGGTAACATAATAACGTCTCTCACAAAACTCGTCGCCGCTCATGCCTAAAACACCGATTGCCAGCCGTCCCCACGACCACTCTCATTGCGTGCATAGCGCTCTGTCTGAGGCCGATGTCCTGTGCGCACGTCAGGGTCTGCGCCTGACTGCGTTGCGCCGGCGGGTGCTGGAACTGGTGTGGCAAAGCCACAAACCGCTGGGTGCCTACGACATTCTCGCGGTGCTCAGTGAGCAGGATGGCCGTCGTGCCGCGCCGCCCACCGTGTACCGCGCGCTGGATTTTCTCCTGGAAAACGGCCTCGTGCACCGCATCTCCTCCCTGAACGCCTTCGTCGGCTGCAATCATCCAGGCCATGCCCATCAAGGGCAGTTCCTGATTTGCCGCGAATGCCACGCCGCCATTGAGCTCGAACAGAAATCCATCAGCGACGCCATCGTTGGCAGCGCCAAGGAGGTTGGATTTATCGTCGAAGGCCAGACCGTTGAAGTGGTCGGTCTCTGCTCGGGCTGCCAGGGGGCTTGATGAGCAACGCGCTGATCCGCCTCGAGCAGGTTGCCGTCACGTTTGCCGGGCAATCCGTGCTGGATAACATCGAACTGAGCGTCGAGCCGGGGCAGATCGTCACCCTGATCGGCCCGAATGGCGCCGGCAAGACCACACTGGTGCGCGCGGTGCTCGGCCTGTTGAAACCGGACAGCGGCACGGTTTGGCGCAAGCCGAAGCTGCGTGTGGGTTACATGCCGCAAAAACTTCACGTCGACCCGACGCTGCCGCTCTCGGTGCTGCGCTTCTTGCGGCTGGTGCCGGGCGTGGACCGTGCCATGGCGTTGTCTGCGCTCAAGGAAGTCGGCGCCGAGCAGGTGATCGACAGCCCGGTGCAAAGCGTTTCCGGTGGTGAAATGCAGCGGGTGCTGCTGGCACGGGCACTGCTGCGCGAGCCGGAACTGTTGGTGCTCGACGAGCCGGTGCAAGGCGTCGACGTCGCCGGCCAGGCCGAGCTCTATAGCCTGATTACACGACTGCGCGACCGTCACGGCTGCGGCGTGCTGATGGTTTCCCACGATCTGCACCTGGTGATGAGCACCACCGACCAGGTGGTTTGTCTCAATCGCCACGTTTGCTGCTCCGGCCATCCTGAGCAAGTCAGCGGCGATCCGGCCTTCGTCGAGCTGTTCGGCAAGAACGCCCAAAGCCTGGCGATTTATCACCACCACCACGATCACGCCCATGACTTGCATGGCTCGGTCGTCACGGCGGCTCAACCCCACGTTCACGGAGATAGCTGCAAGCATGGCTGATTTTCTGCTCTACGCCCTGCTTGCAGGTTTGGCTTTGGCGCTGGTGGCGGGCCCGCTGGGATCGTTCGTGGTCTGGCGACGCATGGCTTATTTCGGCGACACCTTGTCTCACGCGGCGTTGCTCGGCGTAGCGCTGGGGTTCTTGTTGGACGTTAGCCCGACCGTGGCGGTGACCGTGGGCTGCTTGCTGTTGGCGGTGCTGCTGGTGACCTTGCAACAACGCCAGCCGCTGGCGTCTGACACCCTTTTGGGAATTCTCGCACCGAGCACGCTCTCTCTGGGCCTGGTGGTACTAAGCTTCATGCACGAAGTGCGGATCGACCTGATGGCGTATCTGTTCGGCGACTTGCTGGCGATCAGTCCGACCGATCTGGCCTGGATCCTCGGCGGCAGCGCGGCGGTACTGGCGCTGTTAGTGACGTTGTGGCGGCCGTTGCTGGCCATCACCGTCCATGAAGAGTTGGCCAAGGTCGAAGGGTTGCCGGTGGCGTCGTTGCGCCTGGCGCTGATGCTGCTGATCGCCGTGGTGATCGCGGTGGCGATGAAAATCGTCGGCGTTTTGCTGATTACCTCGCTGTTGATCATCCCTGCGGCTGCGGCACAACGTCACGCCCGGTCACCGGAGCAGATGGCACTGGGCGCGAGCCTGCTGGGCATGCTCGCGGTCTGTGGCGGGCTGGCACTGTCGTGGTTCAAGGACACACCGGCGGGCCCCTCGATTGTTGTGACGGCGGCCGCACTGTTTCTGCTGAGTTTTGTCCTGCCCCGTCGAGGGGTGTAGACTTGCTCGTTTTTTGCGCAAATAGAGAGTCGCAGGAATGAAGCCGTTCGCCTCACGTTATCTGCTCCTTGTCGCATTTTCCTTGCTGCTGGGCGCCTGCCAAAGCACGCCGCCGCCGGCCACCGAGGCCACGGACGCTCGAGCTACGGCCATCGCACAGCTGGAACAAAGCCTCGCCAGCAATGAGCTGGCCACCGCCGAGGATCAACTGGCTGCCTTGCAGGCCCAGTCCCCTAACGATCAATCCCTTGAGCAGTACCAACGGCAACTGGCCGAGGCCTACCTGCGCCGTAGCCAGATCGTGCTGCAGAAAGGTGATGTGAACGCCGCCGCCACCGCGCTGAGCCGCGCCCGGGTCCTGATGCCCAAAGCGCCGGCGCTGACCGGTGGGGTCAATAACGCCATCGTCACGGCCCGCAAAGCCGAGCTGGATAAAGCGGAAGCCGATCTGAAAGCCGCCGAAGCCAAACCCCAGGCGAAGGTGATTGATCCCACCGCTGAAAGCACCACGGTCGCGTTGAATCTCAACGATATGGCGAAACTTCGCCGTCAACTGGATGCCATCGCCGCTGATGTAGTGAATTATCAGTGCGACGTGAGCATTCAGGCGCCACGCACCGACGATTACCCTTGGCTGGCCACGTTGCTGACCAAGCGGGTGAAGAAGCTCGATCCGGATTTCGATCTGAAGCTGGAAAAGCAGATCCTGCGCAACATTCCGGCGCAGATGGTCCTGAGTCCGCGTAAACCCTAAAAACATCGCGAGCAGGCTCACTCCTACATGGGTCACAAAACCCTGTAGGAGTGAGCCTGCTCGCGATAGCGTCCTAACTACTGATACAAATCCTCAAGCCGGAATCGCCTTGGCCTTAGGTTCCCGATCCCAAACCCGATGCTGCCCGATCGCTGCAAAAAACGGCTTGATCAACTTCGCATCCGCCCCAACGATCAACCCCGCATCAACCTGCAGTTTCAATACATCCAGCAATTGCTTCGCTTCGCCATGCAGCGCAATCGCCTTCAAGTGCTTGTACGCCTCCAGCAGGTAATGCAACGCCACACCATCACCGCTCAACGCCTTGATCGACGCCGCACCACCGGGCACAAACACCGCATCAAACGCCACCGAAGGCAAACCTTCCATCGACGCATCCACCGGCAACATTTTGCCATCGGCGGTTTTTACCGGTGCGGAGGTAGGCCCCAGCAATTTGGCGTGCGCACCTTCGGCCTGCAGCGCCTTCTTCATCACATCAATCGCTGCACCATCGACACCGTTGGCCGCAAGAATCGCCACTTTGCGGGTTTTTATATTGCCCGGCAGCAAATTCGCCTGACTCAGGGCTGGTGAGCGCTCCAGGGATATTTTTGGCACCTCTACCGTCCCGGCTTTCGGCGCTGGCAAGCCCAGGTTGGCGGCCACGCGTTTGGCCAGTTCCAGATCGATATTGGCTAGGATCTCGTTCACCTCACGCGCGCGAATGGCCTCACGCTCAACTTTGCCGAGTTCGAAGCTGTACGCCGAGATGATGTGTTCCTGCTCGTGCTTGCTCATGCTGTGGAAGAACAGTCGTGCCTGGGAGAAGTGGTCGCTGAACGATTCGCTGCGCTGCCGGATCTTGTTGGCATCAATGCGCTCCGGATAACTCTCGAAACCGCCGTCCTGCGCGGCGGGCGGTGTTTCTTTCGGCCAGCCGCCGTCAATGGAATTCGGCTCGTAGGATGCCCGCCCCTTGTCGATGGTGGTGCGGTGCATCGCATCGCGCTGACCGTTATGGAACGGTGCTACCGGCCGGTTGATCGGAATTTCATGAAAGTTCGGCCCGCCGAGTCGGCTGATCTGCGTATCGGTATAGGAAAACAGCCGACCTTGCAGCAACGGATCGTTGGAGAAGTCGATCCCCGGCACGATATGGCCCGGGCAGAACGCAACCTGCTCGGTTTCGGCGAAGAAGTTGTCCGGGTTACGGTTAAGCACCATTTTGCCCAGCGGGGTGATGGGGACGGTTTCCTCGGGAATCAGCTTGGTAGGGTCGAGGATGTCGAAGTCGAAACTGTGTTCGTTTTCCTCTTCGATGACCTGCACGCCCAGTTCCCACTCCGGGTAGTCGCCCATCTCGATGGCTTCCCAGAGATCGCGACGGTGGAAGTCGGTGTCTTTGCCGGCCAGCTTTTGCGCCTCATCCCACACCAGCGAACACGTGCCGGCAGTAGGGCGCCAGTGGAATTTGACGAAGCGCGATTTGCCTTCGGCGTTGATCAGCCGAAACGTATGCACACCGAAGCCTTGCATGCTGCGCAAGCTTTTCGGGATGGCCCGGTCGGACATGGCCCAGATCACCATGTGCGCCGATTCCGGTACCAAAGAGACGAAGTCCCAGAAGGTGTCGTGAGCCGAGCCGCCGGTAGGAATCTCGTTATGTGGCTCCGGTTTGACCGCATGCACGAAGTCCGGAAATTTGATGGCGTCTTGAATGAAGAACACCGGCATGTTGTTGCCCACCAGATCGAAGTTGCCTTCGTCGGTGAAGAACTTCACGGCGAAACCTCGTACGTCCCGCACGGTATCGCCTGACCCGCGTGGGCCTTGTACCGTGGAAAAGCGCGTGAACACGGGCGTCTTCTTGCCCGGATCCTGCAGGAAACCGGCCTTGGTCAGCACGGAGTGGTTTTCGTACGTCTGGAAGTAGCCGTGCGCGCCGGTGCCGCGGGCATGGACGATGCGTTCCGGGATGCGCTCATGGTCAAAGTGCGTGATTTTCTCACGCATGATGAAGTCTTCCAGCAGCGAAGGCCCGCGGGCGCCGACTTTCAGGGTGTTCTGATTGTCCGAAACCTTTACGCCCTGATTGGTGCGCAGGGCCTGTTCGGTGGCGTCGGAGCGAAATTTCTCCAGGCTGTCGAGCTTGGTATTGGTGTTGCCGCGGTCCAGGGTATCGGTACCGGCCAGAGCGCTTTTGCCGGGGGCAGGCTTCTTGTTACTCATCAGGCTAAACTCCTCGTTGCGATTCCCGCCGTAGCCAGGATTCTTGTGCATACCCCAGGCACGGCACCGGGGGCGTTTTCGAGTTGCCTTATTAGTGACTGATGCGGTTTTTAGCCGTTCCTTTTTTATGACCTTTGATCGCGTTATTGCCAAATCGAAGGTTGAATGCGGAATAAATGCTAATAACCTCTATACGGACAGGCTAAAATGCGCGCCCGGCTAACCGCTGATCCTTTTCTAACGCGCCCCACAAGGTTCGCTACGTGATCGAGTTTCAAAACGTCCATAAAACCTACCGCGTCGCCGGTAAGGATATTCCCGCCCTGCATCCGACCAGTCTGACGATTGAGAACGGTCAGGTCTTCGGCCTGATCGGCCATTCCGGCGCGGGAAAAAGTACCCTGCTGCGTCTGATCAATCGCCTGGAGAATTCCAGTGGCGGCAAGATCTTCGTCGACGGCGAAGAAGTCACCGCGCTGGACGCCAATAGCCTGCGGCGCTTCCGTCAGCAAGTCGGGATGATCTTCCAGCACTTCAACCTGCTGGCGTCCAAGACTGTGGCTGACAACGTCGCGTTGCCGCTGACCCTGGCCGGCGAGCTGTCGCGCAGCGAGATCGATCTGCGCGTGGCCGAGTTGCTGGCGCGGGTCGGGTTGTCCGAGCACGCCAAAAAGTACCCGGCGCAGTTGTCCGGTGGCCAGAAGCAGCGCGTCGGCATTGCCCGCGCCCTGGCGACCAAGCCGAAAATCCTGTTGTGCGACGAAGCCACCAGCGCCCTCGACCCGCAGACCACGGCGTCGGTCCTGCAATTGCTGGCCGAGATCAACCGCGAGCTGAAGCTGACCATCGTCCTGATCACCCACGAGATGGACGTGATCCGCCGCGTTTGCGACCAGGTCGCAGTCATGGACGCCGGTGTAATCGTCGAGCAAGGTTCGGTGGCCGAGGTGTTCCTGCATCCCAAGCACCCAACCACCAAGCGCTTCGTGCAGGAAGACGAGCAGATCGACGAAAGCGAACAGCGCGATGACTTTGCTCACGTGCCGGGCCGCATCGTGCGTCTGACCTTCCAGGGCGAAGCGACCTACGCGCCGTTGCTGGGTACCGTCGCCCGGGAAACCGGTGTGGACTACAGCATCCTGGCCGGTCGTATCGACCGCATCAAAGACGTCCCTTACGGGCAACTCACCCTGGCCGTCACCGGTGGCGACATGGACGCGGCATTTGCCCGTTTCACCGCGGCTGACGTCCACATGGAGGTGCTGCGCTAATGGAAGCCCTGACTGCTTTCTTTGCCAATATCGACTGGTTCGAAATCTGGCTGGCCACCGGCGATACCTTGCTGATGCTCGGTGGTTCGTTGTTGTTCACCGTGTTGCTCGGCTTGCCGCTGGGCGTGCTGCTGTTCCTGTGCAGCCCGCGTCAGTTGCTGGAAGCCAAAGGCGTCTACGCGATGCTGTCGCTGGTGGTGAACATTCTGCGTTCGCTGCCCTTCATCATTCTGTTGATCGTGATGATTCCGTTCACCGTGCTGATCACCGGTACGTCGCTGGGTGTCGCTGGTGCGATTCCGCCGTTGGTGGTAGGCGCTACGCCGTTCTTCGCCCGCCTGGTGGAAACCGCGTTGCGTGAAGTGGATCGCGGCATCATCGAAGCGACTCAGGCGATGGGTGCGACGACGCGTCAGATCATCACCAATGCCTTGCTGCCAGAAGCCCGTCCGGGCATCTTCGCAGCGATTACGGTGACGGCGATTACACTGGTGTCCTACACGGCCATGGCCGGTGTGGTCGGCGCAGGTGGTCTGGGTGACCTGGCGATCCGCTTCGGCTACCAGCGTTTCCAGACCGACGTCATGGTGGTGACGGTGGTGTTGCTGCTAGTGCTGGTCCAGGTGCTGCAAACCGTTGGCGACAAATTGGTTGTGCATTTTTCCAGAAAATAAACAGTTCTCGTAAATAAGTCATGAGCCGGCCATTCGCTGGCAGGCGCCAAACGGGTGCCTCATATGGAGTTAGCTGAATGAAGAAACTACTCGTCGCGTTCGCTGCCGTTGCAGCCTTTTCCGCCCACGCCGACACCCTGACGGTCGCGGCGACCCCGGTTCCGCACGCAGAAATCCTTGAGTTCGTGAAACCGGCCCTGGCCAAAGAAGGCGTGGACCTGAAGGTCAAAGTCTTCACCGACTACATTCAGCCGAACGTGCAAGTGGCGGAAAAACGTCTGGACGCCAACTTCTTCCAGCACCAGCCATACCTCGATGAGTTCAACAAGGCCAAGGGCACCAACCTGGTCGCCGTTGCCGGTGTGCACCTGGAACCGCTGGGCGCTTACTCCAGCAAGTACAAGGCACTGACCGAATTGCCGGGCGGCGCCAACGTGGTGATCCCGAACGACGCCACCAACGGCGGCCGTGCGCTGTTGCTGCTGGCGAAGGCTGGCCTGATCAAGTTGAAGGATTCGAACAACATCCTGTCGACCGTGAAGGACATCACCGAGAACTCCAAGGACTTGAAATTCCGTGAACTGGAAGCCGCGACCATCCCGCGCGTGCTGACCCAGGTCGACCTGGCGCTGATCAACACCAACTACGCGCTGGAAGCCAAGCTCGATCCGTCCAAGGACGCGCTGGTCATCGAAGGCAGCGACTCGCCGTACGTGAACATCCTGGTGGCTCGTCCGGACGACAAGGACAGCGAGGCAATGAAGAAACTGGTTGCTGCGCTGCACAGCCCGGAAGTCAAAGCCTTCATTCTTGAGAAGTACAAAGGCGCGGTATTGCCAGCGTTCTGATCTGAAGCTTTAACAAAAATGGGGCGCATTGAATGCGCCCCATTTTTTATGTCCGAAACACCGTCCCCTGTGGGAGTGGGCTTGCCCGCGATGAGTCCTTGTCATTCAACATCAAGGTTGGCTGATGCACCGCCATCGCGGGCAAGCCCGCTCCCACAGGTTTTTCAGTGTCACTTACGGTTCAGCATTACCGGCAACTGCGCCACCAATTTCACGTTGTTCAACGGTGCCCGAATAAACCCGCGCTGCGTGCCGTCCGGCCCGATCACCGCCAGATTGCCGCTGTGATCCACCGTGTAATTGGGCTTGCTGGTGTCGGCCGGAATAAACGGAATGCTCACCGCATTGGCCAGCTTCTGAATGTCATCCACCGACGAGGCGGTCAGGCCTTTGAACTGCGGGTCGAAGTAGCCCAGGTACTGCTTGAGCTGAGCCGGGGTATCACGGTTCGGGTCGACGCTGACCAGAATGACCTGCAGCTTGGCCGCTGCTTCCGGTGGCAACTCGCTCTTGATCTGACGCAACTGGGCGAGGGTGGTCGGGCAGATGTCCGGACAGAAGGTGTAGCCGAAGAACAGCAGGCTCCACTTGTCTTTCAGCTGATTGACCGTCACCGGGTTACCGTCCTGATCGGTCATCTTCACGTCCGGCAGGTTGCGGCTTTGCGGCAGCAAGATAATGCCGGCATCGATCAGCGCCGTCGGGTCGCCCTGGCCTTTGCCGGACAGCACTTTGTTGATGGTCAGGCCCAGGACCAGTGCGATCAGGGCGACGAGAATGAAGACGGTTTTCTGGGTTCGAGTCATAGGTTCAACAGTAAGTAGTGGTCTACGAGCAGCGCGATAAACAGCAGGAACAAGTAATAAATAGAGTACTTGAACGTGTTGATCGCCGCGTGCGGCCGAGTGCCACGGTACAGCACCACGGCCCATTGCAGAAACCTTGCGCCCAGCCCCAGCGCGCAAATCAGGTAGAGCATGCCGCTCATGTGGATCACGTAGGGCATCAGGCTGACGGCCAGCAACGCGAAGGTGTAAAGCAGGATGTGAACCTTGGTGTAGTGCTCACCGTGGGTCACCGGCAGCATCGGAATGTCGGCCTTGGCGTATTCCTCTTTGCGATGGATCGCCAGGGCCCAGAAGTGTGGCGGGGTCCAGGCGAAGATGATCAGCACCAGCAGCAGGGGTTCGGCGCTGACGTGACCGGTCGCAGCGGTCCAGCCCAGCAGTGGCGGGGCCGCCCCTGCCAGGCCGCCGATGACGATGTTCTGCGGTGTCGCGCGTTTCAGGAAACCGGTGTAGACCACCGCATAGCCCAACAGCGAAGCCAGGGTCAGCCACGCCGTCAGCGCATTGGTGAACGTGAGCAGCACGGCTTGGCCCAGCACGGCCAATACCAAGGCAAACGTCAGCGCCGCCGCCGGAGACACCCGGCCTTCGGCCAAGGGACGTTTGTGCGTGCGGGCCATCACCGCGTCGATGCGCCGGTCCACCACATGGTTGACCGCCGCCGCACCGCCGGCACACAGGGCGATCCCCAGGTTGCCGAACACCAGCACCGTCCACGGCACCCCGGCGCGGGTCGCGAGGAACATGCCGACCAGCGAGGTGATGAGCATCAGCACCACCACTTTCGGCTTGGTCAGCTCCAGATAGTCGCGCCAGATTGCCTGACTGTGACGTTCGCCGATCAGAGTCGCCATGGCATCTCTCCTTTTATTGTTATGGGCCCGGCCGAATGTTTACGCGGGCTGAACCGCCAGCGCGCGGGGGATTGCTGCTTGACCCGAACCAGACGGGTTCGCGCGTGATAATTGACCAGCACCATCGTCAGCAACAGGGCCGCGCCGCCGGCGTTGTGGGCGACGGCCACGGGCAGCGGCAGATGGAACAGCACGTTGCTGATACCGAGGGTGATTTGTGTGGCGAGGGCGACCAGCACCAGCCCCGCGAGGCGTGTCATGCCGACGACTTTCAGCTGCCAGGCGAGCCCGAGCAGGACTAGCGTGACCAACAGCGCGCCGATGCGGTGCGTCAGATGAATCGCCGTGCGCGCGTCGCTGTCCAGTTGCCCGCCGAGATAATTCGGGCCGATGTGCTGAGTCAGATGGAAGCCATTGGCGAAATCGGCCGGTGGAATCCACTGCCCATGGCAGGTCGGGAAATCGATGCAGGCCACGGCGGCATAGTTGGAACTGACCCAGCCGCCGAGGGCGATTTGCAGGATCACCAGCAGTAACCCGGCCGTTGCCCAGTACTGCAAACGTCGTGGCACTGTCAGCGCCGGCAGTACGCCGGACAACCTCAACGTCAGTAGAAACAGCAGACTCAGCGTGGCAAAGCCGCCGAGCAAATGCCCGGTCACCACCTGCGGCCAGAGCTTGAGCGTCACCGTCCACATGCCGAACGCGGCTTGGGCGAACACCACGGCCAGCAGAAACAGCGGCAACTTCACCGGTTGCCCCGGATGACGACGATGCACCCAGGCGCGACCGGCCAACACCGCGATCAGCATCCCCAGCGTGCCGGCAAAGTAACGGTGGATCATCTCGTTCCAGCCCTTGTGGGCCACCACCGGTGTATCGGGAAAATGCAGTTCGGCATGGGCCAGTTGGGCTTCGCTTTTCGGCACGCTGATAAAGCCGTAGCAACCCGGCCAGTCCGGGCAGCCGAGGCCTGCGTGGGTCAGGCGGGTGTAGGCGCCGAGCAACACCACAATCAGTGCCAGCAAGGAGGCAAACAGCGCGAGGCGAAATCCAGGTTTGGCCATGACGATGCCCTTATCCGATGTTCGACAGTTTCAGCAGATGACGCAGGTCGTTGAGCAGGTCCTTACCCTTCACCGTCGGGTCATAGCGCAGCACCAGGTTGCCGTGGGGGTCGATGATCCACAGCTGCGGTGCGGTTTTGTCTCCGGTCGCCTTGCTGAAGGTGGTGAGGTCCATGGGGTAGCGTTGCAGTTGCGGGTATTCGCGAGTCAGCTTGGCGTCGTAATCCGCCGTCAGCGGCTGTGCGGCGGCCAGTGCATGGCTGGCGCGGGACGCATCGCGGCCAAGGCCGATCTGAATCTGCCGCGCCAGGTACACCAGTTGCTGGCAATCCACCGAGCAATCCTTCGGCGCAGTCACCAGCATTTGCCAGCGATCCTCCTGGGCCTGCACACCGAGGTCGGCGCGGGTCTGACCGTTGCCGATCAATTCGCCGTGATAGCTGCGCCCGTCTGGCACCCAGAACTGCAGTTTGTACATGCCGGTGGCAAGGATCATCGGACCGATGACCCCGAGCAGAATCAACAGCAACTGCAAGCGACCCTTGCGTCGACTCGCCGGCGTTTTCGCTTCAGACATGCTGGGTGGATTCATGGCCGCTCCCATGGTGTTTCTCCTTTGCGTTGTGCCAACCGAGGTAGAGATAGAGGCCGAACAGAGCAAGCGACATGGCGAACCACTGCACGGCATAAGCGATGTGTTTTTCCGGGCCCATGGCGACGACTGGCCAATCGGCCTGGTACGTCGCGGGACCCGTTTCTGCGCGTAATTCGTAGGCAAACCCTTCACGGCCCAGCGCCGTCCAGAGCTTCGGCGGCTCGACGGCGGTGACTAATTCAGGCCAGGTGGTGGCGCTCGGATCGGCGTGCAGCTGAAAGGTCGCGCCGGGGGAAACGTAGACCCAGGCATCGAGACTCAAGGCCTCTTTGGGCGTGGTGAACTGCGGCGGTGTGCGCCGGTCCGGCCAAGGCAACCAGCCGCGATTGACCAGCAACCAGAGCCGGGTCGCCTGGTCCTGAAACGGTTGCAGCAGCTCCACGCCGACCTTGCCGTCGCGCTGGCGGTTGTCCAGCAACAGGCTGTGCGCGGCGTCGAACTGGCCATGCAGATGAACGCGGCGGAAGGCCAGGTCTTCGGTGAGTTGCAGTTCGGTGCTGGCCATCGGTTCGGCGGCACGGCGCTCGGCATAGCTTTGCAGCAGCGCGCTTTTCTCCGCGCCCCGGCTCAGTTGCCAGAACCCGAGCGACACCAGCAGCGGCAGCAACAGGGCGACCACCAGTGTCGGCACGATGCCCGGCCGGAAGCGCTTCATGGCGTGGCCAAAAAGTCGTGAGTCGCGATAGCTATACTCAAGTGCATCGCCTTTCCCCCGGAGTCTCACCATGCTCAAAGCAGCCATCGTCCTGATGCTGATTGCCACGGTTGTCAGCCTGTTCAGCGGCCTGTTTTTTCTGGTCAAGGACGACAGCAGCTCAAACCGCCTCGTCATTGCCTTGAGTGTCCGTGTTGCGCTGGCCGCCACCACCGTCGGCTTGATCGCCTGGGGTTTCTATAGCGGCCAGTTGGTCTCTACGGCGCCTTGGTAATGGCTCAGAGCACGTAGACGAAAACGAACAACCCGATCCACACCACGTCCACGAAGTGCCAATACCAGCTCGCCGCCTCGAAACCGAACTGGTGCTCGTTATCGAAGTGTCCGCGCATGATCCGCATCAGCATCACGAACAGGATGATGGTGCCGATGGTCACGTGGGCGCCGTGGAAACCGGTGAGCATGAAGAACGTCGCACCGTAGATGCCCGAACCCAGGGTCAGGCCCAGTTCGTGGTAGGCATGCATGTACTCTTCAGCCTGGAACCCGAGGAAACCACAGCCCAGCAACACGGTGATCGCCAGCCAGATTTTCAGTGCGCCCCGATGACCCTTTTTCAAGGCGTGGTGGGCGATGGTCACGGTCACGCTGGAGCTCACCAGCAAGATAGTATTGAGCAGCGGCAGGCCCCACGGGCTGATGACTTCCTTGGGCGGAGGAAAGAGTTTCGGGTCCGGGGTGTGCAGCAGCGGCCAGGTGAACTGAAAGTTCGGCCAGAGCATGTGGGCGATGCCTTTCGGGCCTTCGCCCCCGAGTGCGGGGCCTGAGATGTGCCGTACATAGAACAGCGCACCGAAGAAAGCGATGAAGAACATCACTTCCGAGAAGATGAACCAGCTCATGCCCCAGCGGAAGGAACGGTCCATCTGCGCGCTGTACAAGCCGCCGCGACTCTCCTTGATCACCGTGCCGAACCAGCCGAACAGCATGTACGCCAGCAACAGGCCGCCGACGAAAAAGATCAGCGGGCCGTGGGATTCCGGCCGTGCGGCTTTCAGATCGTTGAACCAGGTGGCCAGGCCGAACACGGTGGTGAGCATGCCGAGCGTGGCGATGATCGGCCATTTGCTCTGGGCCGGTACGTAATAGTGTTCATGAGTTGCCATTTATTGTTCTCCTTATCGGGCACGCATTAGCGCCTAGCCACCGGTACTGGCGGCAACCGCCACGGGTGGATGGCGTGCGGTGATATCGAACAGCGTGTAAGACAGCGTCAGGTGCTTCACATCCTTGGGCATGTCACGGTCAACGATGAAACGTACCGGCATCTCGATCCGTTGACCGGGCTGCAGCACTTGCTGGGTAAAACAAAAACATTCGGTCTTGTGGAAGTACGCCGCCGCGGTGCTGGGCGCGATGCTCGGCACGGCCTGGGCGCTCATCGGCTTGTCGGTCGGGTTGTGCGCGATGAAAATCATCTCGTTCACCGCCCCCGGATGGGCCGTCAGCTCTTCACTCTTTGGATAGAAATCCCAGGGCATGTCAGCGGTGTTGGTCGACAGGAACTGCACGCGCACTTGGCGCGAAGTGTCGACCGTTTGCTCGCCCTCGTACTGCCCGGCCGTCTTGCCGTTAATGCCGAACGCCTTGCACATCACGTCGTAGATCGGCACCAGGGCAAACCCGAAGACAAACATCGCCACCACCACCAGCAACAGGCGGGTGACCAGCTTTTTCATCGAAATCGAGTCAGCCATGGTGTAAGCCCTCAACACCGAACCCTGTGGGAGCGAGCTGGCTCGCGATAGCGGCGTATCTGGCACACCGCGTCGCCTGAATCGCGAGCAGGCTCACGCCTACAAGGGGCAGGGTATTCATTTGACTTCCGGCGGCGTGGTGAAGGTGTGATACGGCGCCGGTGACGGAATACTCCACTCCAGGCCTTCCGCGCCATCCCACGGTTTGGCCGGTGCTGGCGGGCCGCCGCGAATGGTCTTGATCACGATGAACAGGAAGAAGATCTGCGTCGCACCGAACATGAACGCGCCAATCGAGGAGACCATGTTGAAGTCGGCAAATTGCAGGTTGTAATCAGGAATCCGTCGCGGCATGCCCGCCAGCCCCACGAAGTGCATCGGGAAGAACGCCATGTTCATGCCGATGAACGAGAGCCAGAAATGCAGCTTGCCGAGGGTTTCGTCGTACATGTGGCCGGTCCACTTCGGCATCCAGTAATAGGCCGAGGCGAAAATCCCGAAGATCGCCCCGGGCACCAGTACGTAGTGGAAATGCGCGACCACGAAGTAGGTGTCCTGGTACTGGAAGTCCGCCGGGGCGATGGCCAGCATCAACCCGGAGAATCCACCAATGGAGAACAGGATCACGAACGCCACCGCAAACAGCATCGGCGTCTCGAAGGTCAGCGAGCCTTGCCACATGGTGCTGGCCCAGTTGAACACCTTCACCCCGGTCGGCACCGCGATCAGCAGCGTGGCGTACATGAAGAACAACTCGCCCACCAGCGGAATGCCGACCACAAACATGTGGTGCGCCCAGACGATGAACGACAGGAACGCGATGCTCGCCGTCGCATAGACCATCGAGGTGTAGCCGAACAGCGGTTTGCGCGAGAAGGTCGGGATGATCGAACTGACGGCACCGAAGGCCGGCAGGATCATGATGTACACCTCGGGGTGACCGAAGAACCAGAACACGTGCTGGAACAACACCGGATCACCGCCACCGGCGGCACTGAAGAAACTGGTGCCGAAGTGGATGTCCATCAGCATCATCGTCACGCACCCGGCCAGTACCGGCATCACCGCAATCAGCAGGAACGCGGTGATCAGCCAGGTCCAGACGAACAGCGGCATTTTCATCAGCGTCATGCCGGGGGCGCGCAGGTTGAGGATGGTCGCGATCACGTTGATCGCGCCCATGATCGAACTGATCCCCATCAAGTGGATGGCGAAGATGAAGAACGTCACGCTTTCCGGTGCGTAGGTCGTGGACAGCGGGGCGTAGAACGTCCAGCCGAAGTTCGGACCGCCACCGGGGGTAAACAGGGTCGACACCAACAGGATGAACGCCGCGGGCAGCAGCCAGAAGCTGAAGTTGTTCATCCGTGGCAGGGCCATGTCCGGCGCGCCGATCATCAACGGGATCATCCAGTTGGCGAGGCCGACGAAGGCCGGCATCACCGCACCGAAGACCATCACCAGGCCGTGCATGGTGGTCATCTGGTTGAAGAACGCCGGCTCGACGATTTGCAGTCCCGGCTGGAACAGTTCGGCGCGAATCACCATCGCGAACGAGCCGCCCAGCAGGAACATGGTGAACGCAAACCACAGGTACAACGTGCCAATGTCTTTGTGATTGGTGGTCAGCACCCAACGCATCAGGCCTTTGGCGGGGCCGTGGGCGTGGTCGGCGTGACCGTGGTCATCGATAACAGCGCTCATGGCCTGTCTCCTGCAAACAGATGGGCTGGGCAGGCCGGGGCGCGCTGCCCCGACCAGTTCCTTACACGCGCAATAGACCGGGTCATTTGCTTTCCGCCTGTTTCAGCTCCAACACTTCTTTAGGAGTGACCATGTCGCCTTTGTTGTTGCCCCAGGCGTTACGTTCGTAGGTCACGACCGCCGCGATATCGACTTCCGAGAGCTGCTTGCCGAACGCCGCCATGGCGGTGCCGGGTTTACCGTGGAACACCAGGCTCAGGTGGCCCTCTTTCGGTCCGGTGGCGATTTTCGAGCCCTTGAGCGCCGGGAACATCGGCGGCAGGCCCTGACCTTCGGCCTGGTGACAGGCGACGCAGGTGGTGTGATAGATCTTGTCGCCGCGCTCCTTGAGCTCGTCGAGGGTCCATTCCTTGCTGGTCAGCTCTTTGAGTTGCAGGGCTTCAGCCTTGCGGTCAGCGAGCCATTTTTCGTAATCGGCCTTTTCCTTGACCTCGACCACAATCGGCATGAAGCCGTGGTCCTTGCCGCACAACTCGGCGCATTGGCCGCGGTAGATGCCGGGCTTGTCGATACGGGTCCAGGCTTCGTTGACGAACCCCGGGATCGCATCGCGCTTGACCGCGAAGGCCGGGACCCACCAGGAGTGGATGACGTCGGCGGAGGTCACCAGGAAGCGCACCTTCGCGCCGATCGGCAACACCAGCGGCTTGTCGACCTCGAGCAAGTAGTGCTCGCCCTTGGTTTCCTTGTTGTGGATCTGGTCGGCGGGGGTGGTCAGGTTGCTGAAAAACTCAACGTCCTGGCCCAGGTACTTGTAATGCCACTTCCACTGATAGCCGGTGATCTGGATGTCGATATCCGGCTCACTGGCGTCATACATCTTGATCAGGGTGGCCGTCGCTGGAACCGCCATGGCCACCAGGATCAGGAAGGGCACGATGGTCCATAGAATTTCGACGGTGGTGCTTTCATGAAATTTTGCGGCCACCTGCCCGGTCGAGCGGCGGTGGACCATCATCGACCAGAACATGGCGCCGAAGACGATGATGCCGATCACTACACAGATCCAGAAAATGGTCATGTGCAGGTCAAATACTGCGTGACTGATTTCAGTCGCTCCCGGCGCCATATTCACAGTCCAGGCGGCTTGCGCCTGACTGAAAATCGACCACAACAGGAGGCCCATCCAGACGTGTGGATGTCGCATCATTGCGGGTTCCCCTTATCGTTCTTGTTATCCCGCCGGCTTTCACCTGCGGCAAGGGAGCGGCTTTTTCAGACTACGAACTTGAATCGCCGGGCCTTGCTGCGTGTGCAGTCGGGCGTCATCAGCTAACTCCATTTCCAACCCGAGTATAGACAGCGACTGCGACCTCGCAATGTGATGGCGTAAATGATCTGAAACAGCTGGGACTTGCGTTCAAGGTCACGAATGGAGAAGGATGCAGACGAGTGGTGGCAAATCGATATAACGGAGGCGTCTCAAGGATGAAACAATTATGACAAATGCGTCTTAGCATTTTTCATAAGGCAGCTAAGTTATGTCTTCCCTATTTCATTGCCTTTGTTTCCTGGAGTTTTCATGAACACCGCCGCATTGCGCGAGCAGATCCAAAAAGCCCAAACACATGAAGCCGAGACCGGCCTGCTGACGCGTCAGCTGGAAAGCAAACTGCCTCATCTGCATCCTGCCATCCAATTGCCTGAGGCGGACGCCAATGGCGTACTGACACGTTTTGTCGCCGCTTACATCGACGAAGTACCTGATCTGCTGGAAGCAGCCAATGAAGTGGCCAGGGAAGCCGGTATCGAGTCACAGATCAAGCCGGTGCTGAACATTGCCGAACAGTACTTCCTTCAGCCGCCGGACATCATGAACGGTCACGTCGGGCTCGACAGCCTGCTGGATGAAGCCTATCTGGCACACCGTTTTGTCGAAGAGGTCAACGACCTGTACATCAAGTATCTGGGCCAGCCATTGATCCCCTTGGACATGACTGTCGCCAACCTGATTGCCCACCAATTGATCGGTGAGGCGTTTGCCAACCAACTGGACGAAGTGGTGCATCACGCCCTGGACGAGATGCTCGACGACCAGAGCTTTGCCTTGGAATCGGTGGAAGCGTACCGCGAGAAACTCAGCAGCCCGGATACCGGTGCCGCGTGGAAACGCTGGCCGTGCATGTCGCGCCGCTTGGGCGTAGGCCTGGAGCTGGATCAGCCGGCGGTTTGATTCAACACAAAACCTGTGGGAGCGAGCTTGCTCGCGATTGCGTTGGGTCAGTCAACATTCATGTTGGATGATCTGGCCCCATCGCGAGCAAGCTTGCTCCCACAGGGTTATTTATCCGGCAGCACCTACGCCGGATGTAGTGCGCAACCGCCCCTCCAACCTGCGCTTCAACCCTCGCGCTTCAATCAGCAGCGTCGAACCCTTGGCTGCATTCGCCCGCCCCCATTCCTCCAGCAACTCCAGGCACGAGTGATCGATGTAGCTCAGGTTATTGAGCGGCACATGCACCGTCGCACCGGCGGGAATGGTGCCCAGCACCTGGGTCAAGGCTGGCACCTTGAGAAAGGTCGCGGCGCCAGTCAGCCGCAACTCCATTTCTCCATCCGCCGGCAGGTCGATCAGGCTGATTTTCAACCGTGAAGCCTTCCACGCCAGTTTCGCCAGCGTCAGGCCGAAGCCAATCAACACACCCGTGAGCAAGTCAGTAAAGATGATTGCCAGCGCAGTCGCCGCGTAGGTGAACATCGGCATCCGACCATAACGGCCCAAGCCTCGAAAGGCCTTGAGATCGACCAGTTTGAAGCCGGTGTAAACCAGCACACCCGCCAGGCTCGCTACCGGAATGCTCTGCAGCACGCTCGACAGCAACAACACGAACGCCAGCAGCCACAAACCGTGGAAGATCGCCGACAGTCGCGTGGTAGCACCGGCCTGCACGTTGGCCGAACTGCGCACGATCACGCCCGTCATCGGCAATGCACCCAATAAACCGCAGAGCATGTTACCCACGCCTTGCGCCGACAATTCCCGGTCGAAATCGGATCGTTGGCCGCTGTGCATGCGGTCTACCGCAGCGGCCGACAGCAGGGTTTCGGCGCTGGCGATAAACGCTACGGCGAACGCGGCGACCAACAACGTCGGGTCCGCCAGATTGAGCAAGTCGGCGGGTTTCAGCCAATCGATGGCCTCGGCCAGGTTGGCGGGGACGTCCACGCGTTTGACCTGCAGCGCGAGCATCAGGCTGGCGACCGTCGCCATCCCTACGCCCAGCAGCGCACCTGGAACGAAGCGCAACGAATGAGGCCGGAATTTTTCCCACAACCACATCACCGCCATCGTCGACAGCCCGAGCAACCCGGCTTGCCAGCCGAGCGACGGCAGGGCTTGCATCACCGCGGCTGGAAAGGCCGCCAGGTTATCCAGCCCGGAAGGCTTGGGCACCCCGTCGAGCATGACGTGCACCTGCGACAGCACAATCAGCACGCCAATCCCGGCGAGCATGCCGTATACCACCGCTGGCGCCGTGACCCGAAACCAGCAGCCGAGCCTCAGGCGCCCGGCCACCAATTGCAGGAACCCCGCCAAAAGCAGAATGGGGCCGAGCATGGCGACGCCGTGCTGGCGAACCAGTTCAAACACCAGAACCGCCAAGCCCGCCGCCGGGCCGCTGACTTGCAGCGGAGAGCCGGCCAGCCAGCCCACGACCAGGCCGCCGATGATCCCGGTGATCAAGCCCTTGGCGGGCGGTAATCCTGAAGCGATGGCGATGCCCATGCATAGGGGCAGGGCGACCAGAAACACAACCACCGAGGCCAGCAGCTCCCGAGGCAAAACAGCTTTCAGTTGCGCAGCACGCATAGTGAAGCTCCCGACATTTTTCAGGCATGGCGAAGCCGGGCTGCTAAATCAGCAGCCTCGACTCAACCACACGGGGATTTAGGAGGTGTTAGAAACGCGCTTTGGGCGTTGCCACCGGAATCGGATGGCTGCCATCGAGCGGCAGGAAACACCCCTGGTCCGCGTCGTAAGCTTTGATTTCGCTGGTTTCGATGCTGTAGACCCAACCATGGATAAACAGCTGACCGTTGGCCATGCGCGAGGCCACCGATGGATGCGTGCGTAAATGCTGTAGCTGAGCGATCACATTCTCTTCGGTGAGGATGTGCATGCTTTCGTTTTCATCAGCGCAATGACAATTTTCCTGGACCATGGTTTTTGCCACTTCGGCATGACGCAACCAGGCTTTGACCGTCGGCATCTTTTCCAGGCTCTGCGGATTGAGTACCGCGCGCATCGCGCCGCAGTCGGAGTGCCCGCAAATGATGATGTGTTGCACACCGAGGGCGAGAACCGCGTACTCGATGGCGGTGGAAACACCGCCGTTCATTTGCCCGTAAGGTGGCACAACGTTGCCGACGTTACGGGTCACGAACAGATCGCCGGGGGCGCTTTGTGTGATCAGTTCAGGAACGATGCGCGAGTCGGCGCAGGCGATGAACATCGCCCGGGGGCTTTGGGCCGTGGCGAGTTTTTTGAAGAGCTCTTCCTGCTGTGGAAAGACCTCGTGATGGAAATGCAAAAAGCCGTCAACGATGTGCTGCAGCGCTGCATCGGCGGTTTCCGCCTGGGGTTGGGCTGAAGCCGACGCAGCCAACGGCTGTTTATCCTTGTCACTCATGAATTCATCCTCATAGGCGGAGCCAGGGAAGTGTCCCGTTTGTCCGGTGTGAAGCCAGTGGCTGTTTAAAAAACATTCAGGTCGCAAAATCCGACCCGTCAGTCACTCGATGAACAAGGTAGCGGTCGAAACTTAACTCAAACTGAATCAAGCGCTCTAGAACGTGTGTTCCAGGTCACAAAAAATGTGACCGGCCTGAGTGGGCTGTTCGTTTCCCACTACTCAACCATAGGTCAATTGTCCTCAAATCAATGACATCTGGCGACCCGGCGGACAGAAGGCTTCACAATCCAGATCGAAACCTTCCCGGCGATTGAGCCCCAGGCGTTTGATGGTTTTGGCAAACCGTTGCGCGAGCAGGTCGGCGAATGGTCCTTCACCGCGCATCCGGGAGCCAAATCGGCTGTCATAGAGTTCCCCGCCACGGCTCTGGCGGATCAGGCTCAACACATGGGCGGCACGCTGCGGATAGTGGGCCGCCAGCCATTCTTCAAACAGCGGCGCAACTTCCAGTGGCAGGCGCAACATCATATAGGCCGCACTCTGCGCACCGGCAGCATGGGCCTCGGTCAGCAGGCTCTCGAGTTCGCTGTCGTTGATCATCGGAATCATCGGCGAGCACAACACACCAACCGGAATACCCGCTTCACGCATCACGCGGATCGCCCGTAACCGGGCCTTGGGTGCGGCGGCGCGCGGTTCGAGGATGCGTTTGAGTTCATCGTCCAGCGTGGTGAGGCTGATCATCACCGCGACCAGTCGCTGGCTGGCGAGTTCGGCCAGCAGGTCCAGGTCACGAAGAATCAGCGAGCCTTTGGTGATGATCGTCACCGGATGACGGTAACGCAGCAGCACTTCGAGGGTATTACGGGTGATTTTGTGCTCGCGCTCGATGGGCTGATATGGATCGGTGTTGGAACCCAGGTTGATCGGCGCACATTGATAGCCGCGTTTGCTCAGCTGTTCTTCCAGCACCTCTGCGGCGTTGGTCTTGGCGATCAGTTTGGTTTCGAAATCCAGCCCCGGCGACATGTCCCAATAGGCGTGACTTGGACGCGCATAGCAATAGATGCAGCCATGTTCGCAACCGCGATAGGGATTGATCGAGCGATCGAAGGGCAAGTCCGGCGAGTTATTGCGGGTAATGATGGTTTTCGCCGTTTCGATGCGCACCTCGGTGCCTTGGGTGACCGGCGCTTCCTGATACCAGCCGTCATCCTCGACCACCGAACGATTCGGCGCGAAGCGGTTGTGCGGGTTGGTGGCGGTGCCGCGACCGCGAGGTGGCAAAGGGGTAGCCATCGACAAGATCCTTTAGCTGTATGTGCATACAGTATACGGCCTTGGCGCCATCGACCAGTGCCGTTCGGCACCTGACAACTTTCGCGCCTCGTCATTATGAGAAACATAAAGTGCGTGGCACTTTATTCTCTGTTGTCAGTATTCTTCGTTTCACACGAAGTTGTCGTGTGCTCACTATTAAAAGGATTTAATAAATGTCTGGCTACAATCAGCGCGGTGTGTTTTTACAACTACAGGCGCCTTCTATCGTTAGTCCAAAAGAAGTTAGGGTTTCCATGCAGTTTGCGTTAAAGGAAGAAGGTTATGACCCTGAAAACCAGGCGCTCACCTATTCTCTGTTGGACTCCAGCACCCGCGAGGCCGTGTCGAATGATGGAGGCGTCACCTTCACCATGACCAACACAGCTGATGTCAACGGGGATGGTGCAATCGACGCGCAAGACAAAGTTGTTTTGATTGCGTTGGCGAAGGCGTATGCAAAGATTATTAATCCTTGATTGCAGTTTGACCAGTGCAATCAATAACTATTGAAAAGCCACGGGTCCAGGGATGACTTCTAAAACGACACGGAACTTATCCGTGTCGTTTTTTTATGAGTGGAATTTATAGGCAACAAGAAGAAACGGGGGCCGCTGTTCAATTCACGATTCTTTGACGGATGGCTCACAGGCCTTTGACTGCTCACAGCAGAAGCTATGCAGTACTTATTCAACAGGGTTGTCCGAGCATGTCCCGACTGCGCCTCTTGCCTGCGACGTTTTTGCTTTCAATGGCTGCACTTTTCAACCTGACCCTGGCCCATGCGGATGACAGCGCTTCACCCCGCCCGGCTGAGTGGGCTCAATCGGTCGAGGTGCGATACAACCTCTTTCGAATGTCCCCGACGCTCTATCGCAGCGCATTGCCTGACCGTGGAGCCGTTCCTTTGCTGGAAAAGCTGAAGGTAGGAACCGTCGTCAATTTCCTGCCCGAGTCGGATAAAAGCTGGCTGTCGACACCAGGGATCACCCAGGTCCAGTTGCCCTACCGCACCAATCACGTGGATGACGCAGATGTACTCAAGGCCCTTCGTGCCATTCAGGCGGCCGAGTCCCACGGTCCTGTGTTGATGCATTGCAAGCACGGTTCCGATCGTACGGGGTTGATGGCGGCCATGTACCGGGTCGTGATCCAGGGCTGGAGCAAGGAAGACGCCCTGAACGAGATGACTGAGGGCGGCTTTGGCGACAGTACTCATTTCAAGGATGGCGTGCGTTATATGATGCAGGCCGATGTCGACAAGCTTCGCACCGCGTTGGCCAATGGCGATTGCAGCACCAGCCCGTTCGCCATGTGTTCGATGAAGAGTTGGTTCAAGTCGGCCCATATTGAGTAACCGTGTGTTTAGCGGGCAATGGCCTCTGGCAACACCGCAAAAACGTCGTCGGTGACTGACCCTCCAAGGAACTCTTTCAGGGCGGTCAGCAGCGAGCGTGAGTCGCCCGGTGAAAAAAATACTTCACGAAAAGCCTTGCCTGTTTGCGGGTTAAAGACCCAATCCAGTTGAAACCGTTTGAACGCCTCGGTCGCCAGGACGCCCGACCACTGGTAGGCGTAAACCGAGGCTGCGTAACCGGTCACCATGTAATCGAACCCATTGGCGAACCGGCTGTACGACGGCAGTTGCAGGTCGGTAATCTCGCGTTGAACATCCTCGAACACTTGCTGAATGCTACGGCCATCACCCCGGCAGTGGTGCAATTCGAAGTCGAGCAAGGCGCCCATCAACAGGCTGGCTGTTTGCCGGCTGGTCTGTGTTTGAACAGCGGCCAGCGCTTTGTTGATTCGCTCCTCGCTCAAGCGCTCACCGGTTTGATAATGAGCCGCCAGCCACAGCAGAAATTCGCCTGACAGGCACCAAAGCTCGAACAATTGACCGGTAAACTCCGCGCTATCACGCCCCAGTTGGGAAATGCCGGAAAGGCTGTGGTGAGGCGAACGGGTCAGAACGTGTTGCAAGCAATGACCGAACTCATGGAAAAGTACCCTCAGATCCTGGTGCGCGAGCAGGCAGGGCTGCTTGTTGACGCCAGGTGTGAAGTTTCCATGGAGCACAGCGATTGGCCGCGTCAGTCGACCCTCGGCGTTTATCCGTCGATTGCGGCGGGTGGCGGTCCAGGGATAGTCCGCAGCCTCCTCTCGGTGGAAAGGATCAAGGTAGATGTACCCGATCACCTGCCCATGCTCGCTGACTTCGAAGAGGCGCACGCTGTCATGCCAATGACTGAACGTTGTCTGCTCGACGATCTGGATGGCAAACATGCGTTCACAGAACAGGCAGAGCCGCCGCAATGTGCCGTCCAGCGGAAAATAAGCACGCAGGTTTTTCAAGTCACCACCGATATTTTGCTGGCGGAACTGTTCGGCCAGAAATTCGTGGTCCCAGGCGCGGACTTCACTGATGCCGCGCTCCAGCGCAAATGCTTTGAGCGCCTGTGTGTCCTGCGCAAGCGCAGGTATCACCTGTGTCACCTGTCGACGCAGGAACGCGCTGACTTGCGTCGTGGACTCCGCCATCTCTGTTGCGAGGTTCAGATGCGCAAAGTTTTCATACCCGAGCAACCGGGCTTTCTGGTGACGAAGGGACAATAGGCGCTCAAGCACTGGTTCATTATCGAATTGCCCGGCGTCAGGACCTTGATCGGAAGCTCGAGTGGAGTAGGCGACAAAATACTCTTCGCGAAGTGCACGATTTTCGGCATACGTCATGATTCGATGATAGGTGTCCTGGTCCAGGTGGATCAGCCAGCCGGACTGCCCTGCATGCCGGGCATTGAGCGCAAGGCGATCCTGAGTGGCCTGGGTTAAGCCTTTGAGCTGCGTGACGTCGTCGATCTGCTTGCACCAGGCCGCACTGGCGCTTTGCAAATTGCTCAAGAACAAACGTTCGAGCAGGCCGATTTCGACGTTCAGTTGCTTCAGCTTCTGGTGTTGTTCGACGGACAACTCGATCCCTGACAAGTGAAACTCGCGCAGAATTTTGCTCAGGACCGCTTTGCGCGCGTCATCGTAATTCTGGGCGGCAGGACTTTGCGCGAGATCCCGGTAGGCTCGCCAAAGCGCGCGATGACCCATCTTCTCTGTTTTGTAATGCGCCAGGGCTTCGCCACACCGCAGACTCGCAGCGCCCCATGTGTTGTCGTCGTGTTTGACCGACATGAGCGTTTCGATGATACCCATGGCTTCATCCAGGCGCGCATCGAGGTCATCAATGGCCAGCACCAGATCATCCCAAGTCGGGAGAGCGGATTGGCTGGCCGTTATTTCAGCAATGATCCGGCGGTTGTCAGCAATGATTGTTTCGATGGCCGGCACCAGATGTTCAGCTCGGATGGCTGACCACGGCGGGAGGTCCCAGTATTGCAAAAAGGGGTTGGTATCAGGCATGGCGTCCTACTTGAATGGCGACTGAAGGATTCAGCCTAAGCAGGAAGCGCGGTGCAGGTGCGGTAGATAAATACCACCTTCCGCCCTTGAACGAGGGGAAGGTGGTGCTGACTCAGTGTTGCTCGTCCGGCTTTTTCTTTAGCTTGGGGTTCGGGAAAAACTGCACGGCCTGAACCTTGGCGTCCGGCACTTTCAGCGCCGACGTATTGACCCGCGTGCCCAATTCCTTGGGTACGGACAGACCTTGTTCATTCAACGTGTCGGAATAACCGCAGGCCACGCACTCGCGGTGCGGGACCTCGTCTTCGTTCCACATCATCAGTTTGTCCGGCTCGCTGCATGCCGGGCAGACCGCCCCGGCGATAAAGCGTTTTTTGGTAATCACAGGTCCCTCACTCATGCTGCCGCGTCCTCACTCAGGCCGCTGTGGCGCAAGAGTGCGTCAATCGAAGGCGCACGGCCACGGAAGTCGACGAACAGCACCATCGGCTCCTGGGAACCACCGCGGGCCAGGATGGCTTCGCGGAACGCTCGACCGGTCTCGGCATTGAGTACGCCTTCTTCTTCGAACTTCGAGAACGCATCCGCCGACAGTACTTCCGCCCATTTGTAACTGTAGTAACCCGCCGCGTAACCACCAGCGAAGATGTGCGCAAAGCTATTCGGGAAACGGTTGTAGGCCGGTGGACGCATGACCGACACCTCGTCACGCACCCCTTCGAGCACCTGAGCCACGCTGCGACCATCGCCATGGGTGGCGTGCAGTTCGAAGTCGAACAGCGAGAACTCCAGCTGACGCACCATCATCAGGCCGGACTGGAAGTTTTTCGCCGCGAGCATTTTCTGCAGCAGGTCTTGAGGCAGGGGCTCGCCGGTTTCGTAGTGACCGGAGATCAGCGCCAGGCCTTCCGGCTCCCAGCACCAGTTTTCCATGAACTGGCTCGGCAGCTCGACCGCATCCCAGGCCACGCCGTTGATGCCGGAAACGCCGGCGTGTTCGACGCGGGTCAGCAGGTGATGCAGGCCGTGACCGAATTCGTGGAACAAGGTGGTGACTTCATCGTGGGTCAGCAGCGCAGGCTTGCCGCTGTCGGCCGGGGTGAAGTTGCACACCAGGTTGGCCACCGGGTTTTGCAACACGCCTTCAGCGGTGCGGCGACGGTCACGGGCGCCGTCCATCCATGCACCGCCGCGCTTGTTGGCGCGGGCATAGAGGTCGAAGAAGAAGCGGCCGACGTGCTGGCCGTTTTCCTTGATTTCGAACAGGCGAACGTCCGGGTGCCAGGTGTCGAAGCCTTTCTGTTCGGCAATCTCGATGCCGTACAGACGCTGCACGATGGCAAACAGGCCGCCCAACACTTTGTCGATCGGGAAGTAGGCGCGAAGCGCTTCCTGGGCAACGCTGTAACGCTGCTCGCGCAGTTTTTCACCGTAGAAACCGCTGTCCCAGCTTTGCAGGTCCGGGCAGCCTTGTTCGGCGGCGTAGGCTTTGAGTTGTTCCAGGTCCTGCGCGGCGAATGGCTTGCTGCGCTTGGCCAGGTCGCGCAGGAAGCTGAGCACCTGATCGCTGGACTCAGCCATTTTGGTGGCCAGGCTCAGTTCGGAGAAGCTGGCGAAGCCGAGCAGTCTGGCCAGTTCCTGACGCAGGTCGAGGATTTCTTCCATGACCGGGCCGTTGTCGTTCTGACCGGCATTCGGGCCCTGGTCCGACGCACGGGTGCAGTAGGCGGCGTAGACTTCTTCGCGCAGGGCACGGTCTTGGGCGTAGGTCATCACCGCGTAGTAGCTCGGGAATTCCAGGGTGATCAGAAAGCCTTCCAGGCCCTTGGCCTTTGCGGCGGCGGCCATTTGCGCCTTGGACGAATCGGTCAGGCCGGCGAGGGTGGCTTCATCGGTGACGTGTTTGGTCCATGCCTGAGTGGCGTCGAGCAGTTGGTTGGAGAAACGGCTGCCCAGTTCCGAGAGCTTGCTCTGCACTTCGGCGTAGCGTTTCTGCTCGGCTTCCGGCAGATCTATACCCGACAGACGGAAGTCGCGCAGGGAGTGTTCCAGGATAGTTTTCTGCGCCACATCGAAACCGGCGGCTTCCGGGCTGTTGGCCAGGGCTTCAAAGGCTTCGAACAGTTCGCGGTTCTGGCCCAGCTCGGTGGAGTAGGCGCTCAAGGCCGGGAGGCAGGATTCGTAGGCTTCACGCAATTCGGCGCTGTTGCACACGGCATTCAAATGGCTGACCGGGCTCCAGGCGGCGCCCAGGCGATCATTGAGCTCGTCCATCGCCAGCACCAGGCCGGCCCAGGTCGGTTGTTTGCCCTGGGTCTTGAGGATCTCGATAATGGCGGCGCGGTTGTCAGCCAGGATCTGTTCAATGGCCGGTTGCACGTGTTCGGCACGGATCGCCGAGAACGGCGGCAGGTCGTAGGACTGCAAAAGAGGGTTGTTCACGCTCACGGTTGGCACCTTGGCTGGAAGAAACATGCGGCCATCTTAATTACAATCGACGCTCACCGCAGCTATCAGCAACAGAGAGAAACCCTATCGTGAACCTTCGCAAGTACCAGAACCACACGCCGCTGCTGGGCAAAGGCGCTTTTGTCGACGGATCGGCGGTGGTAATCGGCGACGTTGAAATCGGCGAAGACAGCTCTGTCTGGCCGCTGACAGTGATCCGCGGCGACATGCACCGCATCCGCATCGGCGCGCGTACCAGTGTTCAGGACGGCTGCGTGCTGCACATCACCCATGCCGGCCCGTTCAATCCCGATGGTTTTCCGTTGCTGATCGGCGACGATGTGACCATCGCGCATAAAGTCATGCTGCACGGGTGCAGCGTGGGCAGCCGGGTGCTGATCGGCATGGGCAGCATCGTCATGGACGGTGCAGTGGTCGAGGATGACGTGATCATCGGCGCTGGCAGCCTGGTGCCACCGGGCAAACGTCTGGATAGCGGCTTCCTGTATGTGGGCAGCCCGGTGAAACAGATCCGCCCGCTGACCGACAAGGAAAAAGCCTTTTTTACCTACAGCGCGGCGAATTACGCGAAGCTCAAGGATTTGCATCTGGCTGAAGGTTACGACCAGCTCTGACTCCGCCCCGCTATTGCCCAGGATTATTCATGCATTACCCAACCGTTTTATTCGACCTCGATGGCACCCTGACCGACCCGCGCGAGGGCATCACACGTTCGATCCAGTTTGCCCTGAGCAAACTGGGCATCGATGAGCCTGACCTGACCAAGCTGGAACACTTCATCGGCCCGCCGTTGTTGCAGGCGTTCATGCAGTTTTACGACTTCGATGAGCCCAAGGCCTGGGAGGCGGTGAGTTTTTATCGCGAACGTTTCAAGGTCACCGGCCTCTACGAGAACCGCGTGTTCGACGGCGTCACCCCGCTGCTGGAAACCTTGGGTGGGCAAGGGCGTCAGTTATACATCGCGACGTCCAAGCCATGGGTCTTTGCCCGGGAAATCGCCCGGCACTTTGATTTCGCGAAGCACTTCAAGGTGATCTACGGCAGTGAGCTGGATGGCACGCGGACGAATAAGGTCGAGTTAATTGCGCATTTGATGGCTGAAGAGGGGCTGGATCCTGCCAATACCCTGATGATTGGCGATCGTAAGCATGACCTGATCGGTGCGCGCAGTAATGGGCTGGACTCGGCGGCTGTGGGGTATGGGTTTGGTAGCCACGAAGAGTTGAGTGCAGAAGCACCGACTTATCACTTTGAAACGCTGGATGAGATGCATCGGGCGTTTTTGCAGCGCTAGTTGGATCGCCATCGCGAGCAAGCTCGCGATGAGGCCGCTCAGCCAGCAAAAGCTCCAGATTCTGCCAACGCCTTCAACGCCGCCTTCCGCTCCCCAACCGGCAACACCCCTAGCTTCTCGACCGCCGCATAGAACCTCACCCAATCTCCACCCTCGTGCCGAAACAACGCCGCAAACCCCGGCACCCATTGGTCATACAACCCAAACGGCACCAGCCGGGCATTGTTCATCGGCGCATTAACCCAGGCGTCATAGCGTCTGTCCCCCGCCCATTGGCTGTCACGTAACTGCCGGTATTCGCTGCGCAGTCGCTCGAACTCAGCGGCCTTGCGTTGGCGCATCTGATCCACAGGCAAGGGCAGGGCGTAAAGCGTTTCAAGGCGCGTGCGAGTCTCCAGCACCAATCGGGTGAATTGATCCCGGCGCCGCACCTGGGCGCCGTTGTCCGCTGGCAGGCCTCGGGATGCGCGCCATTGGCGCGTGCCTTCCTGCTCGACAAAGCTGGCGAAAGACTCGTTGAACTCGGTGTCATCCTTCACATAAACACGTTGATGCGCCAGCTCATGGAAAATCAGGGTCGCCAGCCGCTCGTCGCCCCAGCCCATCATTGAGCTGATGATCGGATCGTTGAACCAGCCAAGCGTCGAGTACGCCTCGACACCCCCAATCGAAACGTCCATACCTTGCAGGCGCTGCACGGCGGCCTCGCCTCGGGCGGCGCTCTGGCTGTAGTAGCCGCGATAGGCGACGCAGCCGGCGATCGGGAAGCAATGGTTTTGCGGCTTCAGGGAAAATTCCGGGGTGACGAAGACATTCCAGACCACGAATGGACGGCCTATATCGGCGTACAGGCGATAGCTTTGATTGTCCGGCAGGTGCAGATGCTCACTGGCGAATGTCCGGGCTTTTTGCGATTGGGCCAGGTGCGCACGAAGTTTCTGATCGCGGGATGGATCGGCAATCACCTCGGCAACCGGCTCACGGGCCCGCAGCAATTGCAGCTGGCCACTGGCCAATTGGCCGTAATAGCTGACGCTGGCACAACCGTTGAGCAACAAAAGCAACACACCCGGAAACAAAACGCGCAAAACGCGATCAAGTAACCCAAGGCTTGGAAACGGCCTGATCAAAATAAAATCATCCCTGGAAAGTCTGCCCGCAAGACTATCCCGCCTGACTGGAGCTGCGCTATGCACAAGTTGATGCTGACGGGGGGCCTGTTGTTGCTGACGGGCTGTGCTGGATTCGGATTCCCTCACCACGATCCGGCGCAAGCGTGGATTGACCTGGAATCAAAACAGCAAGACACGGCACTGCAAGCAGTGGAAGTCGATGACAAAGCCTCCGACGACAAGCGCTATTTCCAGGTGCAGCCCGGTAGTCATGAGCTGACGGTGCGCTACCAGTTCGCGGTTCAGCCGACCAACATCGGTCCTGACGCCGAGCCGTTGTGGCGTGACTGCCAGCTGAATGTGAAATTCAGCGACTTCAACGCTGGTGAACGCTATCAGCTGCAAGCGGGGAACATCGGTTTTCGGCCGTGGGCAAAACTCTATAACCAACAGCGAAAAGTGATTGGCCAAGGCACACCGGCAGGCTGCCAACACACCTGATCAGCGTTATGCTGAATGTCCGAATCAGTGGGACATTCATCATGCGCAGGTTGATGCTGTTGCTCGCCACCAGTGTGGTTGCTGGCTGTCAGAGCCCATTGCCGGCGGTTAATCCGCAGATGGCCTGGGTCGACTTTTCTACGCCATTCCCGAACGACAAGTTGTTGATGGCCGAGCGACTGGATAAACAGCGGTTGAACGACGGGCGTTTTTTCCAGGTTACGCCCGGCAGCCACGTCTTGCTCGTTCGATTCGACTTTGAAATCCCCGGTGGTGGCGGGTTGGGGGTCATGGACGGTCCAACGGAACGGCTGTGCTACCTGACCATCAAGTACGATCATTTCGAAGCCGGTCAGCGTTATGTGCTGGTCGGCCAGTCGATCGTGTTTACGCCTGGTGCCCGGTTGTACAACGCCAAGCGCGAGATCGTCGCTGAAGACAGTGAGTCCTATTGCCTCATGTGAGGCGAATCAGCGGTCATTTTTTTGATAGATGATGGCTTTGGTACCGTTGTCACACGTGCCGACAATCATCGCAATGTCGTGCTTCTCGGCTTCTTCCTTCGAGACAATTTCCAGCGTGTAGGAGGGCACGGCGTTTGCCTGAATCTTGATTTCGATCTCGTTCTTGAGTTCTTCACACGATTTCGGCGCTGCAAAGGCCGATGTAGCCAGTGCGCAACAGATAACCGTCAAGGCAAAACGTTTCATGGTTGAAGCTCCTTTGAAGCAGTGCGCAGGGTAATGCGCTTTCACTGCTGTCATTTATTCGACCACATTTTCGCGGGTCAGGTTTTGTCCGAGCGCAAAAAAAGACCGCAACCTGCTTGAGGCTGCGATCTTTTATCCGAGACTGCGGCTCAGCTGAGCAGCGTCGCATCCAGACTGATTTTCGCATTCAACACTTTGGAAACCGGGCAGCCTTCTTTGGCTTTATTGCTCAGTTCCTCAAATTGCGCCTGAGTCGCCCCAGGGATTTTCGCCTTGAGGATCAACTTCACGGCGGTGATCGCAAAACCGCCGTCCACCTGATCCAGGGTGACTTCGGCGTTGGTGTCGATGCTGTCAGCCTTGAGACCGGCATCGCCCAGAATCATTGAAAACGCCATCGAGAAACAGCCCGCGTGTGCGGCACCGATCAACTCTTCCGGATTGGTGCCCTTGCCGCCTTCGAAGCGCGCCTTGAAGCCGTAAGGCGCTTCTCTGAGCACGCCGGTTTCAGTGGAGATCGAGCCGATGCCGGTTTTCAGGTCACCTTCCCAATGAGCCGATGCTTTCTTCGTAATAGCCATATCTGCCTCCTCAAGTTCCCGGCACGAGCGTCGCGCCTTCGTGGTTTTCGGTTGCTAAGGGTTCTGAGGATAGTCGGCGGTGCAAAGTTCACCCGATCGGGTTAATTCCTACCGTTTACGTAGGTTTTTTTGCCTTGGCTATTGAAACTCGGGTATATGCCCTTATTGATGAAACACGCTTATGGATTCGGCAGGTTTTCGTTTACGAGAAAAAACCTGCGACCTCAATTGGAGTAGCAGGTTTATGAAACGACTGTCCGACATCAAGTTCTCGACCCTTGATCTGGTGCCCGTGCGTGAAAACGGCAGCGCGGCCCAGTCGCTGCGCAACTCCCTGGACCTGGCGCAACACGTCGAAAAATTCGGCTACAACCGCTTCTGGGTCGCCGAACACCACAACATGGACGGCATCGCCAGCTCGGCGACGTCGGTGTTGCTGGGTTATCTGGCGGGTGGCACGTCGACCATTCGGGTCGGTTCGGGTGGCGTAATGCTGCCTAACCACGCGCCGTTGGTGATCGCCGAGCAGTTCGGCACTCTGGAAAGTCTGTATCCGGGGCGTATTGACCTGGGCCTGGGCCGCGCGCCCGGTTCCGATCAAATGACTGCCCGCGCGCTGCGCCGCGAACGTTCCGGCAGCGCCGACGATTTCCCGGAAGACGTGGCCGAACTGATGCGTTACCTCGGCCCGCGCACCCCGGACCAGCGGATCATCGCCATGCCCGGCACCGGCACCAATGTCCCGGTCTGGCTGCTGGGCTCCAGTCTGTTCAGTGCACAACTGGCCGGCGAGCGCGGGTTGCCCTACGCCTTCGCCTCCCATTTCGCACCGCGTTTCATGCATGAGGCGATTCGCGTCTACCGCAATCACTTCAAGCCTTCAGCGGTATTGGATAAACCCTACGTGATGCTCGGCGTGCCACTGGTGGCGGCGGATACCGATGAGCAGGCCGATTACCTGGCGACGTCGGTTTATCAGCGGATTCTCGCGTTGATGCGTGGACAGAGTCTGGTGCAACGTCCGCCGGTGAAAACCATGGACGGGTTGTGGTTGCCGCATGAGCGCGAAGCGGTCAGTGATTTCCTCGGATTGGCCATGGTGGGCAGCCCGCAGAAAATCCGCGCCAAGCTGGATGTGCTGGTTGAGCAGACCCAAGCCGACGAGCTGATTTTTACCTGCGATCTGTATGAGCACGCCGACCGTGTCCACTCCTATGAACTGCTGGCACAGGTCATGAAGGGCTGAGATTAAAGCGCCCATAAAAAAGCCGACGCAGTGCGTCGGCTTTTTCATTTAAAGCGCAATCAGGTTACTTCTTGTAGACGATGACCTTGGTGCCCGCTTCGCATTTGCCGACAATTTTCCCGCCGGCAGCGGCACCTTTATCGACGATTTCCAGCGAGTAACCGGCAACGCCCTTGGCATCCAGCTTCGCAGCGATTTCGGCTTTCAGCTCTTCGCACGATTTGCCGCCCGCAAACGCAGTACCCGCAAGGCTCAACAAACCAACTGCCAACATAAATTTCTTCATCGGTCGCATTCCCTGGTCGGATCAATAGGGGCATCCAGCGATTCGCCGGATACACACATGTAGCGCTTTGCCATTCCCTATGGCACTCGGCCAGCGCGCAAGTTCAGAAGACTAGCTCAAACTCAGCTGCTGGCAATCCGGAACCCGACTTTGAGCGTCACCTGAAAGTGCGCCGCCTTGCCGTCTTTGATGTGCCCGCGGGTTTCGGTCACTTCAAACCATTCCATGTACTTGAGGCTTTTGCTGGCTTCGGCCAGTGCGTTATTGATGGCGTCTTCAATGCTGCTGGTGGACGAGCCGACCAGTTCGACTTTTTTGTAGGTGTGATGGTCAGTCATGGCGTTCTCCTCAGGGTGTGAATTACAGCCTAGCAGTGATTTTTCGTCTTACTGGCGTCGGCCAATCTGAAAGGGACGTGCAGATTTACTGCACTTTCTCCAACCCCTGAAGTCCCAACCAACACACGCCACTCAATCAATGCAGGAGAGCCACCATGGCCAACACTTCATTACGTAAAGCCTCATTGCAAAGCATGGAAGCCGAAATCGAGAGTCTGCTGAAATCGTTGGAAAGCCTGAAGGACGATGCGTCGGACGAGTCGCGTAGAACCCTCAAAACCCTGAAAGCCAACGCCGAAAGCGCGCTGAAACATTCCCGTCATCTGCTCAGCGATGCGTACGAAGACGTCAAAGTCAAAACCCGTGAAACCGGGATCGCCACTCGGGACTACGCCCAGGAACACCCTTGGACGACGGCCGGTGTTGCCGTGGGTGCGTTGGGTCTTCTAGCGGCCTACCTGCTGTGCAAACGCGGGGATTAATCCGCTCGGTGCAGTTCGTTCTTGAGCCACTGCGCCAGTTGCCGAGCCCGCCCGTCCGCGGCGCGCTTGGGTAGCCACAATGCCAGTTGCGCCGGGGTTTCACTGAAGCCCCATGGCGCAACCAGGCGACCGGCCTTCACGTCCTCGGCCACCAGTGGCTCCGGCGCAATCGCCACTCCAAGTCCGGCCACAGCGGCTTCCAGCAAGTAATACAAATGCTCAAATCCCTGACCGTACTTCAACGCCTTGGCGTCGAGGCCGCTTTGCTGCGCCCAACTCGGCCACGCTTGGGGTCGTGAGGTGGTGTGAAGCAACGGTTCGTTCAGCAGCGCTGTGGCCGGCGCGCCTTGCAACCTTTCGTAGCCGGCGAATCGCGGGCTCATGACCGGGCCGATCCGCTCACTGGTCAATTCATAGACCTGCATGTCCGCGGGCCATGGCGGCTCCGCAAACACCAGCAATGCATCAAGCCCCGGCCGACGTGGATCGAGATCGCCTTCGCCGGCGGACAGGTGCAGGCGCAGATCTGGCAGGTCTGCATTCAGCCGTCCCAGGCGTGGAATAAACCAGCGTGCGAGCAAACTTCCCGAGCAGCCGAGCACGAAGGGCGCATCGGCGGTGCTTCGCGTCAGCTCCGCGCACACCGTGCGTAACCGCTCGAACGCTTCGCCGCTTGCGTCGCGCAATCGAATGCCGGCATCTGTGAGTTTAAGGCCGCGACCGTCCTTGACGAACAGGCTGACCCCGAGGTGTTCTTCGAGCACCTTGAGCTGGCGGCTGACCGCGCCATGGGTGACGTGCAGCTGTTCGGCGGCCTGACTGACGCTGTTCAGACGAGCAGTGGCTTCAAAGGCGCGAAGGGCGTTCAGCGGGGGAAGGTCGTGGCTCATGTGATCTGTGAGTTTTCCTGACAGGTTGCGGCGATCTTATCGGTTTTCAGGTCGGGGCGTCAGGGGTAGAGTTAAGTCCATTGTCATCTCACGCATTCACTGGAGCGACCCATGACCCAGACTAATCTGCGCACCGGCCCCGACGCCAACGGCCTGTTTGGCGCGTTCGGTGGCCGCTACGTCGCCGAAACCCTGATGCCGTTGGTCCTTGACCTGGCCCGCGAATACGAAGCGGCCAAGGAAGATCCGGCATTCAAAGAAGAATTGGCCTACTTCCAGCGTGATTATGTCGGACGTCCAAGCCCTCTTTACTATGCCGAACGCCTGACCGAGTTCTGCGGCGGCGCGAAGATTTACCTCAAGCGCGAAGAGCTGAACCACACTGGCGCGCACAAGATCAACAACTGCATCGGCCAGATCCTGCTGGCGCGGCGCATGGGCAAGAAACGCATCATCGCTGAAACTGGCGCAGGCATGCACGGCGTGGCCACTGCCACCGTGGCCGCGCGTTTTGGCCTCGATTGCGTGATCTACATGGGCACCACTGACATCGAACGTCAGCAAGCCAACGTGTTTCGCATGAAGCTGTTGGGCGCCGAAGTGATCCCGGTAGTATCCGGCACCGGTACGTTGAAAGACGCGATGAACGAAGCCCTGCGTGACTGGGTGACCAACGTCGACAACACCTTCTACCTGATCGGCACCGTGGCCGGTCCGCACCCTTATCCGGCGATGGTTCGCGACTTCCAGGCCGTGATCGGCAAGGAAACCCGTGAACAGCTGCAAGCCCAGGAAGGCCGTCTGCCGGACAGCCTGGTGGCGTGCATCGGCGGCGGTTCCAACGCCATGGGCCTGTTTCACCCGTTCCTTGACGACAAGAGCGTCGAGATCATTGGTGTTGAAGCCGCCGGTTACGGCATCGAAACCGGCAAGCATGCGGCCAGCCTGAATGGCGGCGTACCGGGCGTGCTGCACGGCAACCGTACTTTCCTGTTGCAGGACGACGATGGCCAGATCATCGACGCCCACTCGATTTCCGCCGGCCTCGACTACCCGGGTATCGGCCCGGAACATGCGTGGTTGCATGACATCGGCCGCGTTCAGTACACCTCGGTGACCGACGACGAAGCCCTCGATGCGTTCCACAAATGCTGCCGCCTGGAAGGGATCATTCCTGCACTGGAAAGCGCCCACGCCCTGGCCGAAGTGTTCAAACGCGCACCGACCCTGCCGAAAGATCACCTGATGGTGGTCAACCTGTCCGGCCGTGGCGACAAAGACATGCAAACCGTGATGCACCATATGGAACAATCGACGCAGGAGAAACACTGATGAGCCGCCTGCAAACGCGCTTTGCCGAACTCAAGGAACAGAACCGCGCCGCCCTCGTGACCTTCGTCACCGCCGGCGACCCGAGCTATGACACTTCCCTGGCGATCCTTAAAGGCTTACCCGCGGCGGGCGCCGATGTGATCGAGTTGGGCATGCCCTTCACCGATCCGATGGCCGATGGCCCGGCGATTCAGCTGGCCAACATCCGCGCCTTGGGCGCCAAGCAGAACCTGGCGAAAACCCTGCAAATGGTTCGCGAGTTCCGTGAAGGCAATACCGAGACGCCGCTGGTGTTAATGGGTTACTTCAACCCGATCCACATGTATGGCGTGCCGCGTTTCATTGCCGACGCCAAAGAGGCCGGCGTTGATGGTCTGATCGTGGTCGACTTGCCGCCGGAACATAACGGCGAGTTGTGCGACCCGGCTCAGGCTGCGGGCCTGGACTTCATTCGTCTGACCACGCCGACCACCGATGACGTGCGCCTGCCGACCGTTCTGAACGGCAGCTCCGGCTTTGTTTACTACGTGTCGGTGGCGGGGGTGACCGGCGCGGGCGCGGCGACGCTGGAACACGTTGAAGAGGCGGTTGCCCGTCTGCGTCGCCACACTGATTTGCCGATCAGCATCGGTTTCGGCATTCGGACTCCAGAGCAAGCCGCGTCCATTGCGCGTCTGGCGGACGGTGTTGTGGTGGGCTCGGCTTTAATCGATCACATCGCCAATGCTTCAACGCCTGATCAGGCGATTGATGGCGTGTTGAGCCTTTGCGCGGCGCTGGCAGAAGGCGTGCGTAAGGCTCGCGTCAGCTGAAGGTAAAGTTCCTGATACAGAGGAATTAGCGCCACGCGGCACAGACTAAACAGCAAGACCGAGGGCTTCAGGACTACGTTCTGAAGCCCTTTTTGCTGTAGGTGCCGTGAGGAAAGACCCGATGAAAATGCCGAAACGTCTGATTGCCAGCCTGGGTGTGCTGATGCTGAGCGCGACCCCGTTGCTGCACGCGAACGCCGATCAGCGCGACAATCACGACCACGGCGGCCCGCAACAGGGTCAGTACGATAACCATGGCGACAATCATGGTGATGATCACCGCGATCATCAGGACAACCATCGCGGTGGCCCACCGCCGCGCGACTTCGGTCCGGTGCGTCAGACGATCCACGAACACCACGAGTATTTCGTGCGCGGTGCGCCGCCACCTCCAGGCATTCATCTGGAGCGCGGCCGGCCATTGCCTCACGGCTATTACGGTGAGCGTCTGGACAATCGAGCGCTGGGTCGCCTGCCGTATTACCCGGGGTACGAATGGCGCCGGGCAGGGGGCGACATTGTGCTGATCGCCGTTGGCACCGGGATTGTGTACGAAGTTCTGGAAGGGGTGCTTTGATCTAACGTGCAAAAAAAGGGCTTCGCGGATTTTCCACGAAGCCCTTTTTCTTATGGCAGTTCCAACCCGCCGGCTGCTTTGTGCAGCTTGCGTAGATGTTCGCCAACCTGCTTCAGGTTGGCTTCATTGGCGGCCATTTCCGCTGCACGATCCGGTTCGAGCAGTGCGCGCACTTCCTTGTCCAGATCGCCCGTCAGCGTCAGTAATTGCTTTTGGCGCAGGCTGCTTTCCGATTCCAGGCGTTGCCATTCACTCGGTTGGGGCAACCCGTAACCGCCGCTGCCAAGCAGTTCAGCCGGGCGACTGAGGTAGCCGCTATTGGCGAGGAGCTGTTGCAAGGTCGCATTGGCCTTGTCCATGCCGCCGTTTTCCAGATTTCGCGCGCCGAGGTAGCGTTGCTTCACTTCGTCCTGGGCCAGCAGCAATTGTTGGCGGAAGGCAGCTTGTTCCAGCAACAGCAATGCCGCGCTGGTGCGCAGGTCCGCCTGCTCGAACCATTGCCGGCGCTCGACCGCTTTCAATGCCAGCCAGTCCTCGACTTTGTCCTGCTTGATCGGCAAGCGCTTTTTCAGGACGTCGAACATGGCTTGATAGCGGTCACGGAAGGAGTCGAAGCGATAGCCCAGTCGTAGCGCTTCGCGTGGATCGTCCAGCACGCTGGTGTCGGCCAGCCCCCGGCCCTTCAGCACCGCCAGCAAGCCGTTGGGCATGATGTTATCGAGCCCGACCAATTTTGGGTTGTTGGTGCCGCCTCGCAGTAGTTTCAGCTCTTCCACCGCGCAATTGTTGGAGAGGAAGAAGTAGTTGCCGTCGTAACTCCAGTGCATCTCGGCGGCACGTTCCACCACATCTTCGATCTCGTTGCGCGACAGGTTCAGCGGCACCGAAGCCAGGCTGCGCAGTTCGGTCTTGGTGTACTCGTCGATAACCTGGGCGAGCGGCAGGACAAACAGGCGCGACGGGTATTTGCCGACCAGTCCGTCCCAACTCGAGAGCTGCACATCACCAACGAAGGCGCGGTAGGACAAGACCAGATGCTGGTCCAGATCGAGACGGCAGTCGGGGCCTCGTGGTCGTCCCGGCGCACAGATCACCAGCCGCAACATGCTGTGACCCCAGCGACTGACCCAGTTCTGATTGGCTTCGGCCAGCAAGTAGTCGACGGCATAGACCCGTTCCGGATCAACCTGCCCGAGGGGTGTTTTGGCAAAGTCATTGCCGGCGTTGAGGAAGGCGAAGGTTTTGGCGCAGGTGTCTTTCGCCGCCGGCGCCCAGCCGAAGTGTTCCTGGTAGTAGCGGTACAGCGCCGGACGACGGCAGGCGTAGCTCGGGTCGAGGAGGAAATACTCCATGTTGACCGCAACGAACTCTTTGGGGCTGTCCGTTTCGTAAATGTCCGGGCTGCGCGCTATCTGCCGGTTGTGCTGTTCACGTTCACCGCGACGGCCGACGTATTGTTGCCAGCCAGCGAGGTCGAGCAGGCGCGGATCGTCGCTGAGGGTGAAGCGCCGATCATTCTGGCCACGGCACTGATCGGGAATTCCCACCAGTCCGGCGCTGTTGCTACGTCGGGTGCAGTGTTGAATCAGTTTGCGCTCGGCATCTGGCCAAAGGCGCGAACGGTCATAGATGTGAGTCAGTTCGTGCAGCACCGTGGCGAGCATTTCGCGGCGGACGGTGCCGTGGGGGCGATTGGTTTTGCGGGTCGCGGCGCTGCCGTCGGTGAGGCTGGCGAGCAGGTTGCGATTCAAGTCGAGTTCGGACACCAGCGTCGCCTGGCCGTAGGCGTTGCTCGGCATGTCGTCGGTCCAGCCGACATCGATACGCCGGTCCAGTTGCTCGATGAACCGTGGCGGCAGCGCCTGCATGGCTTCATCGAGCAATGCCTGGCTGGCTTGCTGTTGTGCGGGGCTGAGGCCTTCAGTCTTGAGCTGTAATTGCAGGCTGGCGTGGGCCGTGCTGCCGATTAGCATCATGACCCCGGCCAGCAGCCAGGCGGCTGACGGCCTCACAGTGCGAGGATGGCTTCGGCGAGTACCTGGTCACTGGCATCCCGGGCTTCCGGCACGCGAATGCGTAGGGTATTGAAGGCCGCTTCTAGGTGCGCGCCGCGGATATCGCCATCGCTGGCGACGAAACTGGCGGCGTCATCGTGGGCTTCGCGAATGATCTTCGAGTCACGGATGGAGGTGGTGGTGTCCGAGGTGAAATCAAGCGTGCGCTGAGTGGCACGAATGAGCATGTTACTGGTGGCAACCAGGGTATGGGCCTGGGCCACGTCAGCCAACAACAGCAGGCCAAGGGTGGCGGCAATCAGCGGGTTACGCATGGAACAACTCCGGAGAAACAAGGATAACTATTGGACGAGAATTGCTTGTGCCAGTTCAAGGTCGCTTGCATGAAGTTTTGGCCGGGAATGGCGCAGGTAAATCAGGGCCGATTCCAGCTGTGCTCCGCGCAATTGGCCGTCACTGGCGATGAAGGCCGCGGCATCATCGTGCGCGGCGAGCAGCAGTTTACGGTCGAAGGGCGCGGAGGTCACCAGACTGGAGCCATAACCACTGGCGACAGTGCCTTGTGTAGAAAGATTGAAGGCATCGAAAGCGTGTGCCAAGCCCGACCAGCAGGCCACAAGCAATAGGGGTGTGAACAGCAACCTTGAATGAAAATGCATGAGACTCGTTAGCTGAAAGCGAGTCCCAAGGCTAGCGCAACACCCGGGCTAGAGCCAGCGCCGAAACATAGGGACACGTTGGGCGTGTCCCGCGTCAGGAGTGTCGCTTAGATGGTCAGGATGGCTTGTGCCAGTTGTGCATCGGATGCGTTCAGCTGTGGCGACTGGTGGCGAATGTAATCGAGTGCACTTTCCAGTTTTACGCCACGGATGGCGCCTTCGCTGGCGACGAAGCTGGCGGCATCATCGCGAGCTTCACGCACAATCTTGTTGTCCTTGAACGAAGATGAAACGACGTCGGTGGTTGCATCGGATGTGGCCTTTAACGCTCTGACGACAGAGTCAGTGGTCACGATAAAGCTGGAGGCGTGAGCATTGGCAGCCACGGCAAGCAGGGCTGCGACACTGAGAAAGCGAAGACGGGACATGGTGTAACTCCTTTGTAAAACCGATTGAGAGGTGGCGAGGTATCTGCGGGATCAGACGTCTGTCCTACAGCGCTCGCCACGTTCTGATCGAATATTAGGCGCTTTTATCCATTCAAACAGCCCCGTCTGTACTGGCAGAACATTAGCGCCAGAACGGTTTATCCAGTTCGTTGAGGCGGTCGGCGTGGCTGATGCCCAGGTCAGACAATTGCTGCGCGTCGAGTCGCCCCAACAAGCGCCGGGTTCTGGCCCGTTCCAGGCAACGGGAGAGCGCTGTCCACGCATGTTGAAGTGTGGTGACACGAGGTTTCGATTGCGGCGCAAGAGCGGAAACATCTTGTAAGTTATTCATGGCGCGATCCTTGTGCTTGGAAATGAGATTCCATGGTGATCCCCTCTGTTCTTGCGAAACAGGCACACCGCGCTGAAATTGTACTTGTACAGTGTTAGTTTTTAACAAACTGTACTGGTTTTATAGAGCTCTCTTTGTTTTTCGGATTTCACGGACCCAAAACGACAAAGCCCGTCGTGGTTTCCCACGACGGGCTTTGTTTTTTCAATCTGGGATGCTGGCAGTGGACCCGATGGGTCAGGGCCAGCGACGCTAAGTTAGCGCCAGAACGGCTTGCTCAGCTCTTCGTAGCGTTGTGCTTCGCTAATCCCGGCGTCAGCCAGCAGACGCGAATCCAGGCGAGCCAGTTGGTGGCGGCTGGAGATGCGGCGCTGCCACAGCATCAGGTTGGCGATAACGCGCAGAGGCATGGAAGCCTGGGTTTTTGCAGCAGTGTCTTCGAAGAACAGGTCGGAACTGAGTGTACGTTCCATGATTGACATCCTTCCGCTTGTGGCGGGATTAGGTAGTGGTTTAACTGGTGCCCATGATCCTCTCGTTTGCCTAGTCTCTGTAGATACAGTTCACCTGTATTGTGAGGGACCAGTTAACTGTTAATAGTGGGTGTACTGGTCGAAATTGAGGCAACTGTACCTGTCTGCACCGATATTGTGCATTTTTGCTCGTTTGGTCTGAAAAGGTAGGTATTTACGGTAGGAAATGACCAGTACAGCAGTACAGTTTTAAACAGATTTTTCGTTGGCAACGGCAGGCTGACGAAATTGTGTTTGCGTCAGCCGCCATCTGTACCAATTACGCCCTGAGCATGCGCCCGGTTTCTTCCAGGTTGATGTGCCAGCTCAGTGCATCACGCAGGATATGTGGCGTATGCCCGCCAATCGCGCAAGCGGCGGTGAAGTAGTCGTCCAGGGCCTGGCGATAGTCCGGGTGCACGCAGTTGTCGATGATGACTCGCGCCCGTTCCCGGGGTGCCAGCCCACGCAAGTCGGCGAGGCCGATCTCGGTAACGAGGATGTCGACGTCATGTTCCGTGTGGTCAACGTGGCTGACCATCGGCACGACACTGGAGATCGCGCCGCCCTTGGCGATCGATTTGGTGACGAAGACGGACAAATGCGCATTGCGCGCGAAGTCGCCCGAGCCGCCAATGCCGTTCATCATCCGTGTGCCGCAGACGTGGGTGGAGTTGACGTTGCCGTACAGGTCGAACTCCAGCGCCGTGTTGACGCCGATGATACCCAGTCGGCGCACGACTTCAGGGTGGTTGGAGATTTCCTGTGGGCGCAGGACCAGTTTGTCCTTGTAGCGCTCGAGGTTGCCAAACACGTCAGCGTTGCGACGACTCGACAAGGTAATCGAGCTGCCGGATGCGAAGCTCAGTTTGCCGGCGTCGATCAGGTCGAAGGTCGAATCCTGCAGCACCTCGGAGTACATGGTCAGGTCTTCGAACGGCGAATCAATCAGGCCGCACATCACCGAGTTGGCAATGGTGCCGATGCCGGCCTGCAGCGGGCCGAGCTTGGTGGTCATGCGCCCGGCGGCCACCTCTTGCTTGAAGAAGTTGATCAGGTGGTCCGCGATGGCTTGGGTATCGGCGTCGGGTGGCAATACGGTGGACGGCGAGTCCGGCTGATTGGTGATCACGATCGCGACGATTTTCTCCGGCGGGATCGGGATGGCGGTGCTGCCAATACGGTCATCAACTTTCACCAGCGGAATCGGCGTGCGGGTCGGGCGATAAGTCGGGATATAGATGTCGTGCAGGCCTTCGAGATTCGGGTTGTGCGCCATGTTGATCTCGACGATCACGTGTTTGGCGAAAATCGCGAAGCTGGCTGAGTTGCCAACCGACGTGGTCGGCACGATATGGCCGTGCTCGGTGATTGCCACCGCTTCAATCACCGCGATGTCCGGCAGCTTGAGTTGCTGGTTGCGCAGTTGCTCCACGGTTTCCGAGAGGTGCTGGTCGATGAACATCACCTCGCCCGCATTAATAGCCTTGCGCAGGGTGCTGTCGACCTGGAACGGCATGCGTCGCGACAGTACGCCGGCTTCGGTGAGCTGTTTATCGAGGTCGTTGCCCAGGCTGGCGCCGGTCATCAGGGTGATTTTCAGCGGCGAGACCTTGGCGCGCTCGGCCAATGCCTGGGGGACGGCTTTAGCTTCGCCGGCGCGGGTGAAGCCACTCATGCCGACGGTCATGCCGTCTTCAATCAGAGCAGCGGCGTCGGCGGCGCTCATCACTTTATCCAACAAGGAAGGCAGGCGAATACGGTCACGGTACATGGATTGTTATCTCGGGCAACGGGAAGCAGGATGCGCAGTCTAGTGAATTACACCGACTCCTGTCCCGCTACCAAGGTCGCAAACGAGGCGTCTATTTCGGGCCTTTTGAGCAAAACACCATTACCGGATCGGTAACAAAAGCGTAGTTTTGTTGGACGATTTGCGCAAACAAAAACGCCCCGACGAGTCGGGGCGTTCTGTGTGCCGATGAGGGTTACTCGACGGCTTTGACCATGTCTTCGATGACTTTCTTGGCGTCGCCAAAAACCATCATGGTCTTGTCCAGGTAAAACAGTTCGTTGTCCAGACCGGCATAGCCGCTGGCCATCGAGCGCTTGTTGACGATGATGGTCTTGGCCTTGAACGCTTCCAGAATCGGCATGCCGGCAATCGGCGATTTCGGATCGTTCTTCGCGGCCGGGTTGACCACGTCGTTGGCGCCCAACACCAGCACCACGTCGGCCTGACCGAACTCGGAGTTGATGTCTTCCATCTCGAACACCTGGTCGTAAGGCACTTCGGCCTCGGCCAGCAATACGTTCATGTGGCCAGGCATCCGACCGGCAACCGGGTGGATCGCGTACTTCACGGTCACGCCGCGATGGGTCAGCTTCTCGGTCAGTTCTTTCAGCGCGTGTTGCGCCCGTGCCACCGCCAGGCCGTAGCCAGGAACGATGATCACGGTGTCGGCGTTGGTCAGCAGGAACGTCGCGTCGTCAGCCGAGCCGGATTTCACCGGGCGGGCTTCCTTGGCGCCGGCCGGACCCGCATCGGCTGTGTTGCCGAAGCCGCCAAGCAGCACATTAAAGAAGGAACGGTTCATCGCCTTGCACATGATGTACGAGAGGATCGCACCGCTGGAGCCCACCAGCGAACCGGCGATGATCAGCATCGAGTTGTTCAGCGAGAAGCCGATACCCGCCGCCGCCCAGCCGGAGTAGCTGTTGAGCATCGACACGACGACCGGCATGTCCGCGCCGCCAATCGGGATGATGATCAGCACGCCAAGCACGAAGGCCAGGGCCAGCATCAAGGCGAAGGCACTCAGATTGCCCGTCAGCATGAAGGTCACGCCGAGGCCCAGCGTTGCCAGGCCCAACAGCAGGTTCAGCTTGTGCTGGCCGCCGAACTGTACCGGTGCGCCCTGGAACAGGCGGAACTTGTACTTGCCCGACAGCTTGCCGAAAGCGATCACCGAACCGGAGAAGGTGATTGCACCGATGGCTGCGCCGAGGAACAGCTCCAGACGGTTACCCGCCGGAATCGCGTCGCCCAGTTGCTTGACGATGCCCAGGGACTGCGGCTCAACAACCGCAGCAATGGCGATGAACACGGCGGCCATACCAATCATGCTATGCATGAAGGCGACCAGTTCCGGCATCTTGGTCATCTCGACGCGCTTGGCCATGATCGAGCCGGCGGTGCCGCCGACCAGCAGGCCGACGATGACGTAACCGATACCGGCAGTGGCCAGCTCGGCGCCCAGCTTGTAGATGAGGCCAACGGTGGTGAGGATCGCCAACGCCATGCCGAGCATGCCGTACACATTGCCGCGCCGGGACGTGGTTGGGTGCGACAGGCCTTTAAGGGCCTGGATGAAGCAGATCGACGCGATCAAGTAGAGCGTCGTGACAAGGTTCATGCTCATTACTTGGGCGCCTCTTCTTTTACGACTTTCGGGGCTTTTTTCTTGAACATCTCAAGCATCCTGCGGGTTACCAGGAAGCCACCAAACACGTTCACCGCCGCCAGGGCCACCGCGAGGGTCCCCATGGTTTTGCCCAGGGGCGTGACGGTCAGCGCCGCCGCCAGCATGGCGCCGACGATAACGATGGCCGAGATGGCGTTGGTCACGGCCATCAATGGCGTGTGCAGTGCAGGTGTAACGTTCCAGACCACGTGATAACCGACATAAATCGCCAGCACGAAGATGATCAGGTTGTAGATACCGGGGGAGATAAGCTCTTCCATCGTCTGAATCCCTGCTTAGGCGTTTTTGCGGATGACTTGGCCGTCGCGGCACATCAGGCACGCGGCGACGATATCGTCTTCGAGGTTCACTTCGAACTGGCCGTCTTTGTTGAAGACCAGCTTCAGGAAGTCCAGCAGGTTGCGTGCATACAGCGCCGAAGCGTCTGCCGCCACTGCACCGGCCAGATTGGTCGGGCCGCAAATGGTCACGCCATTCTCGACTACGACCTGATCCGCCACGGTCAGTGGGCAGTTGCCGCCCTGAGCCGCCGCGAGGTCGATGACCACTGAGCCCGGCTTCATCTGCGCCACGGTTTCCGCGCTCAACAGCGTCGGGGCCTTGCGGCCGGGAATCAGTGCGGTGGTGATGACGATGTCAGCCTGCTTGGCGCGTTCATGCACGGCCAGGGCCTGACGTTGCATCCAGCTGGCGGGCATTGGCCGCGCGTAACCGCCGACACCGACGGCGCATTCGCGCTCTTCATCGGTTTCGTACGGCACGTCGACGAACTTCGCACCCAGGGATTCGATTTGTTCCTTCACCGCCGGACGTACGTCCGAGGCCTCGATCACCGCGCCCAGACGCTTGGCAGTCGCAATCGCCTGCAAGCCGGCCACGCCCGCGCCGAGAATCAGCACGCGCGCCGCTTTCACGGTGCCCGCAGCGGTCATCAGCATCGGCATGAAGCGCGGATAGTGATGAGCGGCCAACAACACGGCTTTATAGCCGGCGATGTTCGCTTGCGAGGACAGCACATCCAGGCTCTGCGCACGGGAGGTGCGTGGCGCGGCCTCCAGGGCGAAGGCGGTGATGCCGCGGTCGGCCAGCTTGGCGATGGTTTCATTGCTGAACGGATTGAGCATGCCCACGACAACGGTGCCGCTTTTAATCTGCGCCAGTTCGCTGTCGCTGGGAGCGACCACCTTGAGAATCAGCTCGGCACCAAACGCATCGTTGGCGCTGCCAATCGTTGCGCCTGCCGCTTCATAAGCACTGTCGACAACGCTGGCATTAATGCCGGCGCCGCTTTGCACAGTGACTTTATGACCCTGGCCGATCAGCTTCTTGATGGTTTCCGGGGTTGCAGCAACCCGTGTTTCACCCGTCTGGGTTTCGAGAGGAACACCAATGTGCACGTCAAATCTCCTGCGTGATCTTATTGAGTAAACCCAGGCACTTCGGATGGTGCGGCTGGGGCGGCCGATCAGCACGATCCCGCCGAATCAGGGCGGGGCGCGGCATTTTGCAGGCGAACTTTGTGCCCTTCAAGGGATTATGACGGGTGACGGAAAATTAACTACAAGTCACCCCGTGACCGAATGTCGCAACTAACTGGCTCAAGCCCTTGCAGGCCGTGACTTGTAAGGGACTTTGTTGAAAATTGACAAATTACATATCTTTACTGTGAATGAGGCGTCATTGCCTGCCGATAGCGGCGCAAAGCCACGTCATCAGGCGCTTGTGGGACGTTTGTGCTGCTTGTCCACACAGTCTGTGTATATGCGACATATAGTTATATCTGTAGGGCTTTTATTATGCTGACTACGGGGTCAGTTAATTGGCTGAACCCTTTAACCCTCTAGGTTGTAGCTGTTCGCCTGATTGAGCAGCCAGTCGCGAAATGCCTTTAAGGACGCCGATTCCACCTTTCGCTCGGGAATCATCAGGTAATAAGCCTTGATGCTCGACAGTGCCTGCGGGTTGGCAATCACCAGGCGCTTCTCGGCCAATTCACGCTGAATCAGGAACGGTGGAATCAGCGCGATGCCCATGTCATGCATGGCCGCTTGGGCAAGCATGGAGAATAGCTCGTAGCGCGGTCCTGTCATGTCCCGTGGGATATTGAGGTGCTGCGAGTTGAACCACTGACGCCATGCATAAGGGCGGGTGGTCTGCTGCAGAAGGGGGAGTTCGGCGATCTCAGCGGATGTCAGATTTGTCTTCTTGCCCAATAGGGCAGGGCTGCACACTGGCATCGGATTTTCGCCCATCAACCTGTGGGATTCGGTACCGGACCAGTCGGCGTCACCGAAGTAGATCGCTGCGTCGAAGTCAGTGTCGGCAAACAGAAAGGGCCGGGTACGGTTTGTAAGGTTAACCGTCACTTCCGGATGCTTCTGCTGGAAGTCCTTGAGTCGTGGCAGCAGCCACTGGGTGCCAAAGGTCGGAACCACTGCCAGTTCGATCACGTTGGCGCCCTGTTGCCCCATCACCGACAACGTGTCCCGCTCCACCGCATCGAGTTGCGTGGCGACGCGACGGCTGTAGGAAAGTCCGGCTTCTGTCAGCTTCACACCACGCCGCGAGCGTCGGAACAGTTCGACGCCAAGGAATTCCTCCAGGCTGGCAATCTGTCGGCAAATGGCACCCTGGGTCAGCGAAAGTTCCTGGGCAGCCTTGGTGAAGCTTTCGTGGCGTGCAGCCGCTTCAAAACTGATCAGGGCCGTTGTGCTGGGGATTTTCCTGCGCATGTACGTCAACCTCACTAATCCATCGCATAAAGGCTATTTTTCGATGTTACGGAGTGAGAAATTAGCACAACATTATGCAAAATCCTCGTTTGCCGTAACGCCGAACCCGGCCTAGGATCAGTCCACGCAATTTGACCCGATTCGAGAGGACACACTCATGGGCGGTAAAGCTAGCTTCAACTGGATCGATCCTCTGCTGCTGGATCAACAGCTCACTGAAGAAGAACGCATGATTCGCGACACTGCCGAGCAATTCGCTCAGCAGAAACTCGCACCGCGCGTTCTCGAAGCTTTCCGTCATGAGAAGACTGATCCGGCGATCTTCCGTGAAATGGGCGAAGTCGGCCTGTTGGGCGCGACCATCCCTGAGCAGTACGGCGGCAGCGGCCTCAATTATGTCAGCTACGGTCTGATCGCTCGTGAAGTCGAGCGAGTCGATTCCGGCTATCGCTCGATGATGAGCGTGCAGTCCTCGCTGGTGATGGTGCCGATCAATGAATTCGGCACTGAAGCCCAGAAGCAGAAGTACCTGCCGAAACTGGCTACCGGTGAATGGATTGGCTGCTTCGGTCTGACCGAGCCTAACCACGGCTCCGACCCGGGCGCGATGATTACTCGTGCACGCAAAGTGGAAGGCGGATACAGCCTGACCGGCAGCAAGATGTGGATCACCAACAGCCCGATCGCTGATGTGTTCGTGGTCTGGGCCAAGGATGACGCCGGCGACATCCGTGGTTTTGTTCTGGAGAAGGGCTGGAAAGGCCTGAGCACTCCGGCGATTCACGGCAAGGTTGGCTTGCGCGCGTCCATCACTGGCGAAATCGTCATGGACAACGTGTTTGTTCCTGAAGAGAACATCTTCCCGGACGTCCGCGGTTTGAAGGGGCCGTTTACCTGCCTCAACTCCGCACGCTATGGCATTTCCTGGGGCGCGCTGGGGGCTGCCGAGTTCTGCTGGCACACCGCTCGCCAATACACCCTGGATCGTCAGCAATTCGGTCGTCCATTGGCTGCCACTCAGTTGATCCAGAAGAAACTCGCTGACATGCAGACCGAAATCACCATGGCGCTGCAAGGCTGCCTGCGTCTGGGGCGTATGAAGGACGAAGGCACTGCGGCGGTCGAGATCACTTCGATGATGAAGCGCAACTCCTGCGGCAAGTCCCTGGACATCGCTCGTATGGCGCGCGACATGCTGGGCGGCAACGGCATCTCCGATGAGTTCGGTGTCGCGCGCCATCTGGTCAACCTGGAAGTGGTGAATACCTATGAAGGTACGCATGACGTCCACGCACTGATTCTCGGTCGCGCGCAAACCGGCATCCAGGCGTTCTATTAATAGGAGAACGTCCATGGGCGCGCTTTCGCATCTGCGGGTACTGGATTTATCGCGGGTACTGGCTGGGCCTTGGTCCGGGCAGATCCTGGCTGACCTTGGCGCTGAGGTGATCAAGGTCGAGCGCCCGGGCAATGGCGATGACACGCGCGCTTGGGGGCCTCCTTTTCTAAAAGACGCCTATGGCGAGAACACCAGCGAGGCCGCCTATTACTTGTCGGCCAATCGTAACAAGCAATCGGTCACCATCGACTTCACGCGTCCGGAAGGTCAGAAGTTGGTGCGTGATTTGGCCGCCAAATCGGACATCCTGATCGAGAACTTCAAGGTCGGTGGGTTGGCGGCTTATGGGCTGGACTATGCGTCGCTTAAAGCCATCAATCCGAATCTGATCTATTGCTCGATTACCGGGTTTGGTCAGACCGGTCCTTACGCCAAGCGTGCCGGTTATGACTTCATGATCCAGGGGCTTGGCGGCCTGATGAGCCTCACGGGGCGGCCGGAAGGGGATGAGGGCGCCGGCCCGGTGAAGGTCGGTGTGGCGCTGACAGACATTTTGACCGGGCTCTATTCGACGGTGGCGATTCTGGCAGCACTTGCGCATCGGGATCACGACGGCGGCGGTCAGCACATCGACATGGCGTTGCTGGATGTTCAGGTCGCCTGTCTGGCTAACCAGGCGATGAACTACCTGACGACGGGCAATGCGCCCAAGCGCTTGGGTAACGCGCACCCGAACATCGTGCCTTATCAGGATTTTCCTACGGCGGACGGCGACTTCATCCTTACCGTTGGGAACGATGGTCAGTTCCGCAAGTTTGCTGAAGTGGCCGGGCAACCGCAGTGGGCGGATGACCCACGCTTTGCGACTAATAAGCTGCGAGTGGCGAACAGGGCTGTGTTGATTCCGCTGATCCGCCAAGCGACAGTCTTTAAGACCACTGCTGAATGGGTCTTACAGCTCGAGCAGGCTGGGGTGCCCTGCGGCCCGATCAATGACCTGGCGCAGATGTTTGCGGATCCTCAGGTCAAGGCGCGTGGGTTGGCGATTGAAATGCCCCATGCGTTGGCAGGGATGGTGCCGCAGGTGGCGAGCCCTATTCGTCTGTCCGAGACCCCGGTGGAATACCGCAATGCTCCTCCATTGCTGGGGGAGCATACGGAGGAGGTTCTGCAGCGAGTGTTGGGTCTCGGGGCTGATGCCGTGGCTGCTTTCAAAGAGGCTGGGGTGCTCTGAGGGCTTCCTCTATATAGAAGGGAGCAGTTTCCCCTTCTATATAGAGAGGAATCGGGTGGTTTTGCACCGTTCGGCAAGTTATTGATGGATAAGCCAAATCATTGCTTGACGGCAGATTCTGGATGTCTATAATTCGCCCCACTTCCGGCGCAGTCGAAACGGAAAACTCCT